>ONNQ01000018.1 GCA_900319245.1 uncultured Lachnospiraceae bacterium
TTTTTGCTGTTAATGTCTGTTGCATACGTTATTCCTTTCTCTAATAGTATTTTAATATATTTATTAGAGAAAATCAAAACAATTTATAAGCAAACAAAAGGGCGCATTCCTCTCATGACTAAAGTCACGAGTCTCCTGCGCTGATATTATGAAATGATGGTAGAATTGGGCGAGCCGACCACAGTTTTGAGACTGCGGCCGGCTCGTCATATGTGCTGGGAACCTTCAAACATCTGATTTACGGATTACACCTCTTACATGGCGCATATCCCTGACGGATGATCTCTTCTCTACTCAGCGTCGTCTCCAATTTGTTCTTGTCCTTCATATCTCCCACAGACTCGCAATAGGGATTGTGGAATTTCTTCGTGTTGGTGTTGAGGACATATGTGATCTCGACCGTTTCTTCCGATGCTGTCTCTTTCCAGATCGATCTTGTGGTCGTCGTTCCTTCTCCGGATTCGAAGCTTCTCTCTATGGGAAGGATGTCTTCATTGTCCGGCGTTTTCTTGACCGCGCTGTCTCCGGTGGCATAATCGATCTCGATTCCCGGCTGCACGTTATAGCAGAAGGCGCAGAATTGGACCAGCGGATCCTCAATGGATTTGGCCTCCATCAGGACGCCCGCTGCCACAAGGTCGTCGCCATGGTAATAAGGACGCACCCTGTAAAGGACGTGATTCCCTGTCCCCTCCACATACATTCTCACAGAGTTCTCAAAGGGCAGCATGCCTTCCACATTCATATACCGCGTGCCTGTGATCAGGTTCTTTTCGTTCGCCGACTGACCGGTCAACTGGAATCCGATCAAATGACAGCGGTTGTAAAGATAGTCCCTGTCAATGCCCTCGTACTGAACGGAGTGCCATCCTGTGGGCACAACCGAACTAATATCTTCTCTGGCTTCCGTAGGCAGCGAGTCCGGGCCAATGCACGCGTAAGCCCCTGTGCATCGTCCCAGTTCATCCAGTGGCCAGTACTCCTGAAAGGACTCCGCGACCAACTCCTCTTCGAGGAAAAACGGAACGTCATCATGGATGTCCACATATGCATTGCCTGCGTACGCGGGCACCATCGAGAGTGTGAATTCATCCTCCGCCGCATCGGGCTGCGCCGCCTCTTCATCTTGTGAGATTTCCGGGGTCGTCTCTGCTGGATTGTGAGGGGATTGCTCCGGGGTTGTCTCTGTTTTGGCAAAAAAGGCTTGTTCCACTACTTCGTTCAACTTTCCGTTGACGATTGCCAGTATGAGCATCGACAAGACGAAGGCCACAATGATGGCAGGAACTTCGTAAGGATTCCTTCTCCTCCGTGTGCGCTTTCTTCTACGATTCATTCTGATCCCGGTCTCCTGATCCTCTTGCAAATCACCACTTCGCCATTGGCGTAGAAAAGACGCTCATGGTCCAGGCGAAAGCCCCGCTTTTTCATCTCCTGCATAAATGTGACCATGAAGAAGCCGTGTGTAAAGACGACACAGTCTTCATTCTGCCGGATCAAATGGCTGGCAAATTTCTCCGCACGCCGCCTGGTCTGTGTCCGGGTTTCGGGCTGACGCCGCATATTTGCGAACCACTGAATCCTACTTACTACTGACCAGACTAATACGGGCAGTTTCAGCTCGCTGTCAAACCCCGATCTTTCCGCCACTTCATTGATCAGCGATGTGGCATGGAACTTCCTTTCTCCGACCACCTGCCTTGCGGTCGCGGTCGTTCTTGGAAGCGTGCTGACGTAAATCTTCCGAAACTCAATGGGAGGCAGATTGACTGTCACCGGCAGGACGGGCGCTGCGTCGTAATCAGCGCATCCCTTGTCATATTCAGCGGAAGTCATAAAGGGTTTCCATTTCATATCCACTTTTGCGTGTCTGATCACAGCTACGATCATCTCGTCGTCCTCATCTTTCATGGATCGTCATGATTGTCCTGTCACGATCTCATGCTCCCCATCCCCAAGGGCACATTACGCCTTCTCTTTCACCACTTTGATAAAAGCCTTCGCGTAAGCCGGAAGATCCGGAGGTCTTCTGCCCGAAACGATATTGCCGTCCACAACCGTCTCTTCGTCTACCCATATGCCGCCTGCGTTTCTCATATCGTCCTTGATGCCGGGCGTGCTCGTCACTTTTTTGCCACGGAGAATGTCAGCACTGATCAAAACCCAGCCCGCATGGCAAATCTCTCCGATTGCTTTCTGGTCCGCATTCATTTTTTTGACAATGTGCAGGACTTCCGGGAAGCGGCGCAGTTTGTCGGGCGCCCACCCGCCGGGGACCAAAAGTCCGTCGTATGCATCCGGATCGAGGTCCTTAAAACTCAGCGTCACCTCGCAGGGTACGCCGTACTTGCCATAATAGGTGCCGGGCTTCTCGGCGGCGAAGTCTACCTGCCAGCCCTCTTCTCTGCATCTGTACACAGGATACCAGACTTCCAGATCCTCAAAGTCTGCGCTGATCAGCTGCAAAATCTTCTTACTCATAGCAGTTCTCCTTTCTTATCGATCGTGTGACGCGTCCACGCATCTCTTTCATTATAGCATGCAGGAAGCTAGAAACTACCTACCATTTGGGTCTGACCCCTCCACGCATCGCTGGTGTCTGATTCCTCCACGCTCCGCTGGGTCAGACCCCTACGCCAGGGTTATACCCCGATTATTAGTGTTGACTAATAGTGTGCGAGATCAGATAATTACTTCGTGCATGTTATAAAGTGCATGAATAAAGAATTCCTATAGAAAGGGGTATATAACATGAAATACAAATGTACAGTATGCGGCCACATCTATGACGAGGAGAAGGAAGGCGTAAAGTTTGCAGATCTTCCCGAAGATTGGAAATGTCCTCTTTGCAAGCAGCCCAAATCCAAATTTGAGCCTGTCGACGAGACAGCTGAACTGACATGGGCTTCCGAGCACAAGATTGGTATCGCTTCTGATCTGAGCGATGATATGAAGGAATTCCTTCGCGCTGAGTTCGCAGGCGAATGTTCCGAAGTTGGTATGTATCTGGCTATGTCCAGAGCAGCGATCCGCCAGGGTTATCCTGAGGTCGGCGCATTCTATCGCCAGGCTGCTTTCGAAGAGGCAGATCATGCTTCCCGCTATGCAGAGATGCTTGGCGAGGTCGTCTCCGCTTCCACCAAGGAGAACCTCGAGGCGCGCGTCGCAGCAGAGAACGGCGCTTGCGCAGGCAAGACCGCTTTTGCCAAAAAATGCAAGGAAATGGGTCTTGACGCTCTTCACGACAGCATCCACGAGATGGCTCGCGATGAGGCACGCCACGGCCAGGGCTTCAAGGGCCTTCTGGACAGATACTTCAAATAATGATTCAGTGAGACCTGTTCTCCTGACTTAGAGTCAGTGGGACCTGTTCTCCTGACTCATCTCAATAATCAAGCCGGCAACAGTATTGAAACTGCTGCCGGCTCATTATTTTGGAACAAATCGTTAGTGTAAATTCGATCAAGCCTTGCCGTTGGAACCAAGAACGTTCACGATCTTGTGAGCGACCATATCCTTGACAGCCTGTCTTGCGGGTTTGAGATACTGTCTGGGATCGAAGTGATCCGGATGCTCGGCAAAATACTTGCGGATGTTGCCTGTCATAGCCAGACGGATATCGGAGTCGATGTTGATCTTGCAGACGGAAAGTTCTGCAGCGTGACGCAGCTCATTCTCCGGGATGCCGATTGCATCGGGCATGTTGCCGCCGTAGGTGTTGACCATCTTTACGAATTCCTGCGGTACGGAGGAAGATCCGTGGAGAACGATCGGGAATCCAGGCAGTCTCTTGGAAACTTCTTCCAGAACGTCGAAGCGCAGCGGCGGGGGAACAAGGATGCCGTCCGCATTGCGTGTGCACTGCTCAGGTCTGAACTTGTATGCGCCGTGGGAAGTACCGATTGCGATTGCAAGAGAGTCGCAGCCTGTTCTGGTAACGAACTCTTCTACTTCTTCAGGACGAGTGTAGCTTGCTTTTCCAGCCTCTACAACGACTTCATCCTCTACGCCTTCAAGTGTTCCGAGCTCAGCCTCAACGACAACGCCGTGTGCGTGTGCGTACTCAACGACCTGTCTTGTCAGTGCGATGTTGTCCTCAAAGGATTTGGAGGAAGCATCGATCATGACAGAAGTAAATCCACCGTCGATGCAGCTCTTGCAAAGCTCAAAGCTGTCGCCGTGGTCAAGGTGAAGGGCGATCGGGATATCAGGATTCTCGATAACGGCTGCTTCTACCAGCTTTACCAGATAGGTATGATTTGCATAAGCACGAGCGCCTTTGGAAACCTGCAGGATGACAGGGCTGTTCAGTTCACCAGCTGCTTCTGTGATACCCTGGACGATTTCCATGTTGTTCACGTTGAATGCGCCGATGGCATATCCGCCGTCATATGCCTTTTTGAACATTTCTGTTGTTGTTACTAATGCCATAATTTCTCTCCTTTTTTTGATAAGTGATAATGACCTACCTATATTCTAATACTTTTTTCACAAAAGCCAAATCCTATTTTTGAGACTGTTGCGATCACAGGGTCGCCGGCCGCCGCCCTTTGATCCGACCCTTTGATCCGCCAACTATAGTCTTTTCGAACGGACGTTTCCGTGTTATAATCATTGCGAAGTAATGCGTGTGTATTTTGGCAAGAAATGCAAGAGGGGCACTATGATCATCAACACCGGTCAAAGAACAGACATACCGGCATTCTACGCAAAGTGGTTTGCGAACAGACTCCGTGAAGGAATCGTCTGCGTGCGCAATCCGTTTGACCCGGGTCAGGTCAGCCGATACCGCCTCGATCCTTCTGTGGTGGACGTCATCGGCTTCTGTACTAAGAATCCTGCGCCCATGTTTCCCTACATGGATCTTCTGCGGGACTACGGCCAGTATTGGTATGTCTCCATCACCCCATACGGAAGGGACATTGAGCCCAATGTTCCCGATAAGCACCGCTTGCTGGAGGACTTCCGGAAGCTTTCCGACATGGTCGGCACGCATTCGATCGGCTGGCGGTATGATCCGATCTTACTGTCTGATCGGTATACGATGGAGTACCAGATTCACGCTTTTGATCAGATTGCATCGGCCCTCGACGGCTATACGCAAACGGTCGTGATCAGCTTCATCGACCTCTATCCCAAGGTTCGGCGCAACTTTCCTGAGGCCAGGGAGGTCACCAAGGCGCAGCGCCTGGCGCTCGGCAAGGAGATCATTCAAATTGCTTCCGCACACGGGATGACTGTGAAGCCGTGCGCGGAGGGTGACGAACTTGCCGCCTTCGGCGCCGACTGTGGCGGCTGCATGCGGATCAGCGACTATGAGAAGGCCATCGGCCGGCATCTACATGTGCCAAAAAAGAGAGGCGCCAGGGCAGAATGCGCCTGCTACCTTGCATGCGATATCGGCGCCTATAATACCTGCAGGCATCTGTGCAAATATTGCTATGCAAATGCGGAGCCGGACAGGGTTTTGGCCCATAGTCGGCTCCACGATCCGGATTCACCGTTTCTCATCGGCAACTACATGGACGGGGACAGGATCCACGATGTCCCACAGAAATCGTGGATTGACGATCAGATTCGACTGGAGCTGGGGTGAGTCAGTGGACCTGTCCCCTGTGACTCTCAGCGCACAAGTACCATATAGAACACTGTTCCGGTCAGGATACTGATGAGTGAATTCCGTCTCCACGCCTGTACGGCCACGACGCATACGACGGCCAGCAGCTCTGAAATCCCGAAAGGCTGCGCAAAAGGCGTAATATCTTTCAGGCAGTAGATTACCAGCATTCCGATGATTGCGGGCGGGAGTACTTTACCCAGATAGGCTATGTATTTTGGCGTATTCTTCCGAAATACAAGGAAAGGCAGAAATCGAAGCAGGATCGTCATGATCGACATCGTCGCAATGAGGATCACAGCATGGGTATTTGCGTTCATACAAGGCCCTCCTCTCTTCTACGCAGGATCGTCAGAATGAGTGTGATGAGCAGCATGGCGGGGATCAGGAATCGCTCCCGCCCGAATACGAGCAGGCACAAGAGCGTGCTGAGAAGCCCTGTGAGCGCCGGGACGTGGTCCTTCGTTGTCAGCCACTGCTCTGTGAACGCCGCGACGAACAGCGCCGTCATGGAGAACTCGATGCCCGTTGTGGGGAATGGCAGCACTGTGCCAAGGAGGCTTCCGAGGACGCTGCCCGACACCCAGTAGCACTGATTGAATAGAGACACGAAGAACCGGTAGAGATTCGGTTCTGTCCCATCCGGCGTCGTCCCATCGCATAGAAGTGAATAGGTCTCGTCTGTGAGTGCGAAGATCATATAGGGTTTGAATTGCCCCGCATCTTTGTACGTATCGATCATTGAAATGCTGTAGAACAGGTGCCGCGCGTTGACCATGATCGTTGTCAGCGCCGTCGTCAGCACGGACGCCCCGCCTGTCAAAAGACTGACGCCCACATATTGCATGGAGCCTGCATAAATAAACGCGCTCATTGCCGCTGTCCACAGGACGCCATATCCTGCATTTCTCATCAATATTCCAAATCCAGTTCCCAGTACAACATATCCTGCCATGACGGGCACCGATTTATAAAACGCTTGCCGGATGGTTTTTAAGTTCATAACCAAACACACTTTCAATTTCAATTCAACACATCTTTTTTATTCTCTCATCTCATATGAAATTCAGCAACCCAAAAGTAATGGGGTCGTACCCCATCGGTGCACATAGGGGTACGCCCCCACTAACACGATCCCACTAATTAAAGCTTACGAAAACAAGTTTACTGGCACAACTGCAGTTCTTGTGGCGCAAGTGAGACACTGGACCTGTATTCCTACTCAAACTGAGTCAATGCGACCAGGTCTCCTGACGCAGATCCCCTGACTCATGTAACTCATGCCATGTCGCATGTAATACGGCGCAGCGTATTGCGTCTTATAGGTTGGCATACAATTTTTGCCAGAACTCTTGATTAAGAGACTCAAAGGAGGACATAATGCGTATTAACAATCTTGAGAATGCAAACAGACATTTCACTAAGAAGATGGGGAACTTCAGCGTTCTGGAATATGACAAGGATCTCAGCGTCAATTTCTTCAATGCAGAGGCGGAATATTTTGGCTCCAAGATGGGCGTTCATCGCAGACAGCTGGTCATTGATATGAACGGATCCAACACGGCGGTGATCCAGGCCGGCGCAATGCAGTGGATGTCCGGCAATGTCGTAGCGACGAGCGGCGTCAAGGGCGTCGGCGATTTCTTTGGCAAAGCACTGCGCGGCGCCGTCACTAAGGAATCCGCCGTCAAACCCGAGTACAAGGGCAGCGGTATTCTTGTTCTCGAGCCCACATACAAGCACATCATTTTGGTCGATGTGGAGAAGTGGGGCGCCGGGATCACCGTTGAGGACGGTATGTTCTATGCGTGCGATGGCACAGTGCGTCAAAACCTTGTTTCCCGCCGCAGCCTTTCTTCCGCAGCGCTCGGCAACGAAGGACTGTTCAACCTCAGCCTTGCGGGACATGGCATTGCAGCGCTTGAGAGCAACGTGCCGGAAGAGGAACTGATCGAAATTGAGCTCAATAACGACGAGCTGCGCATCGATGGGTCCATGGCGGTCTGCTGGTCTTCCAACCTGCAGTTCACCGTCGAAATGTCTACAAGATCAATCGTCGGTTCCGCTGTGAGCGGCGAGGGACTGGTCAACGTCTATCGCGGCACCGGCCGTGTGCTGATGAGTCCTGTCGCAAGCACAGAAAGCTGGACCGCCGCAACAACCAGATGATGAATCATCAGCCCCTGGCTTGTGATTCACGCCAAAAGGAGGCCCAATGGACTATGTAAAGAAGCATCGCAATCAGATTTATATTGCTGTGACGGTCATTGCATTGGTGGTCGCAGTGGTGCTGTGTTTGGACTACAGTATTCGCAGGAAGGCGGAGAAGGAGGAAGCCGCGCAGACCGTCACGACCATCAAGGAGAAGGAGAAAAAAGATCGGGCTGTGATCACGGTCAACACCAAGACGATCCAGGACGGGCTCGCCAACATGGGCGTTCTGATCACGCAGGAATACTACTTCACCCAGGTCGAGACCTATTCCAAGGACAAGAAGATCATGTTCGTCTTCCCTTCCTCGTCAGGATTTACCTATAGCTACGATGGCGCGGTCCTGGCCGGCGTCGATTTTGCCGGGATTCAAATTGAGACGAACAATGAAACGAAGACAATTACGGTCAAGATGCCCGCTTCCGAAATTCAGGCAGTCACGATCGACAAGGACACCTTCAAGGTCTACTCGGAGAAGGATTCCCTGTGGAACCCGCTCAAACTGGAGGATTACAACGTGTCGCTGGTCGAGTTCGAGGACGCGGCCAAGAAAAAGGCACTGGCCGGCGGCATTCTCACTCGCTCGGACGAGCAGGCCCGCAGCCTTGTGCGCGAGTTTATCGGGAGCCTGCCCGGCACCGCTTCGTACACGGTTACCTTTCAATGATGGGGAGGTGGTATTTTGAACTATAAGAAAATCATGCTGGTCGCGCTTGTGCTGCTTGTGGCGATTATTTCCTTTACCAAAATAGCGCCCGCCGCAGCTGATCCGGCCAACCACAAGCATACCATCGAGCAAACGGAAGAAAAAATCGCGTCGGTCATGACGCTCTCGGGCGGCGCCGCGGCGACTTCGGCTACACTTTCGCTGCTGCCGGGCGACATGTGCACGCCCCTGGCGGATCAGCTGGCTGAGCTGGCCAAATACTTCCTGCTCATCCTCAGCGCCCTGTACCTGGAGAAGTTCCTGATAAGCTTGTCGGGCTACATCTCCTTCATGGCGCTGATCCCGCTCGCCTGCGTGATCGTGTGCGTTGCGATCGTCGCGGGTCGTAAGAACCTCATTCGCACCGCGGCCAAAATATCGCTCATCGCGATCATCATCTTCACCATCGTGCCGGCCAGCGTAAAGCTCTCGGACATGGTATACCAGACCCAGGCCGAGAAGGTCAACGACACCATCGAGCAGTACAACGACCTCGAAATCGAGGGCGACGCGGACAGCGGACTGTTCAGCGAGTTTACGACTGTCACAACGGAGACGATTGATCACATCACCGATTTTCTGGACAACCTCCTCGAATCGCTCGCCGTGATGATCGTGACGGCGTGCGTGATCCCGATCCTCGTCTTTTTCTTCCTAGTGTGGCTGGTCAAGGTGATCTTCTCGGCCAACATCCTTGTGCTCGACACCTCGTCACTGGAGGCCATCGCTGGGAAGCTGAAATGAGTCAGGGAATGAGTCAGGGAACCTAGTCGCATTATCTCAAAAACCGCTTTTCATCTTTGCCAAAATATAGTATATTTATAATCCATCTCATGCCACGTGCTGTGCGTGGTGCCATCACGTGGGTGACCTGTTGCCGTTACTGTTTAGTTATGGAAGGAGGGACCTTGAGAGAGATATTGACCTACCTGGCAATGTTCCAAGTGGTACTGAGTGTGATTTTGTATGTGTGTATCGTAGCCAAGTGGTACTTCCTGAAATCGAAGATCACCGCCAACAGCTGGGAGCAGATGAGTCCCTGCAGCTTGCAATCGCTCATCCTATTCCTCATCCCCGTCTTCGGGGCGATGAGCTTCCTGGCCGCGATGACGATTATGGACGACGCCGCGCGATTTTCCAAAGAGGAAACCGGCAACCGTCTGGATGTGCAAATAGGGCCGATGAAGTTTACGTTTACGGAATCGGTTTGATGAAACAAAATGAGCCGGCTTGCAGCATTTCAAGACTGCAAGCCGGCTCTTAGTATGTCCCTTCAAATCACATGGCTTCTGTTAATCGGGCAATAGCTGTACGATATGATTTCTTCGTGCTCCGCAACAAATTGCTTGAGTTCGTTATAGTCGATTGACTCTGCCCGGCGAAGAATAAAATCATATTCCGTTCCGCCATCTCTTGTCCAGGTAATATTACTATCGGTGATCTGAACTTCTAATTCTTTCAACTTTGTTTGCAGCTCTGCGTCAAAATCCTGTGCGTTCCGGACCTTTAAAACGACATGATAGCTGTCATAAGAATCTGCGCCAAAAGGCATCTTGTAAAGCGCATATTGTACGATCCACAAGAGCACAACCGTGACCGCCACAACGAAATACATACCTGCGCCGATCGCAAGGCCAATCCCGGCTGTCATCCAGATGCCTGCGGCGGTCGTCAACCCTTTTATATTGCTGCCCACTTTAATGATGACGCCTGCACATAGGAATGAAATACCGCTCACTGCCTGTGCGGCAACCCGGGCGGAATCCGCGCCTTTGGTTCCGAACGTTTCCATCATCTCCGTACCACTCAGATCTGCAAACCCATATTTGGATATGAGCATGATCAAAGCTGCCGTGACACAGACCAGGATATGGGTGCGGATGCCGGCTTCCTTGAAATGGTTGCTTCGCTCAAGGCCAATCGTTCCGCCAATGAAAAAGGCGAGCAACAGTCGAAACGCGAAGTCTATGTACTGTATCATGCTAAACTGTCTGAAGTAGAATCCAGCTAGTGTCATCGTCATCCCCCTCGTAAATGATGTTCGCTTCTATCTCCGATTTTAGTAAATCAACGCTGTAAAATCAATGCACGGATACGCCTCCAAGTTGTCGTAATTCCAAGATGTTCCCCTGCTGACAGAGTCGAACTTTGCGCGCCCAACAAACCACAACCGACTCACCCTGTGATCGCGCACGCCGCAAATAGAAGGACTGCAGAGCTGGGGAATCTCTGCAGTCCTTCTTTCAACGAAATATTTTTCCGATAACGCCTAACATCTCTCTGGCTGTCCGATAGTCACGTTTCCAGCTGCCCGTCTGTCCGTCAATACCAACGTAATTGCATTCTTCTCTCACAAATGCATGATTTTCATCCCCAAGAAATGTATATGTGACCGAAGTAATTCGTATATACTTCCCGTCGGGGCTCTTCCCTTTTTCATTGATCATGTATGATTTGGCCAGGCCGCTGTATTGCTCCCTGTATTTCACCACATCATAAAGCAGATTGAGCTCGTCTTCCTTGAAGTGACCTCCAGCCAGGTCAATGACCTTCCCAATGAATGCTTTTTTCGTTCTCTTCTCTAACCTATCCACAAGCGTATCCTTTCGGCTTTATGTCCCTATACGGGATTGATTGTATAACTTTATTGCCTCGATGTGTGTAAATAATCATCAGGATTTGTCTGGTTGGTCATTTTTTGGACCATCATATGCATATCTTTGCGGCTTTTTACATTTTTTTGACCATTATTTGAATAATAATAAACTGCAATATGATTGCGCCTATCTTCAATCATCGCAGGATAAGGGTCCCCCCCTGTAATTGCACCGCCTGCGATCGCGCCAAATAAACCGTGAATCGCCCCCTCTTATCCTGTATAATAGTGGTAAGTGATCACGCACCTCTGCGCCGACAGGCGCATCATCCGATCCATACAAAGGAAAGCGAATACAGACATGGAAATAATGCTCGTGAAAATGACTGTTTCGACAGCTCTCTATATATGCGTCACCGCTTTGGTCTGGCGAATTTGGTCCAAGCGAGAACACACAGCTCTCGACCGGATTGCCGTCGGCGTCCTGTTTGGCCTCTCTTCCATAGCGTCAACGCATCTGGGCGTCAACTATAAGAGCATGGTTCTGAATGTCAGGGACATCGGGCCCCTTGCGGCGGGCCTGTTTTTTGACCCCGTATCCGGCATCATCGCCGGCGTCATCGGTGGTCTGGAGCGCTACATTGCAGGCACCTATTGGGGCATCGGCTCCTTCACGACTATAGCCTGCAGCCTCTCTACCTGTCTGGCCGGCTTTTTTTCCGCCATACTGAAAACCAAGCTGTTCAATGAGCAAAAGATTCCCCCCATGATGTCGTCTTTCTTCGTCGGTGCTGTCATGGAGGTTTTCCACATGTATGCGGTCCTCATTACGCACCGCTCTCACATGCACATGGCCATCCTCATCGTGCGAAGCTGTTCCGTTCCCATGATCATCTTCACCGCGATCGGACTCATGGCCTGCTCGTTTGTCATCAGCCGCATGTCCGGCGACTCTCCGGAATCTGTTCCATTTACAGATATTGAAAAGACCCCGATCGCCACGCGTTTCCGAAGGCGTATGCTGATCGTCATTCTGGTCCTCTTCACCCTCAATCACCTGATGGACATCAACTTCTTCATACACACCTCCCGCCAGGAGGCGGAGAGTTACTTAAAGAAGCTCGCCACCGACTGTCAGCAGCTTTACAACGACATGGCCGATGAGCCCGGCAGGGCGAACGAGGTACTGCCCTATGTCGCCATGGCCATGAACGACGACGCCCTGTATCTTCTTTACAATGGAAATCAGGATATCGTCTCCAGTCTCTACCGCGAGGATCCCGATGTCAGCCGCCTGCCCGACGAAGATTTTGCCATCTGCCAGGAGCACATGGATCGCGGCGTCTTCCGCACCACGATGCACTACTATGGCGGGATGGATCTTTTATGCATCACCAGGCAGTTGGACGATGACCTGTACCTGATGATCGGCTGGCGCTACGACGCAATCGTCCAGGAGCAGGTCAACCGTTCCTATGAGACGCTGCTTTCGGATATCCTTCTGTTTACGGTGCTCTACCTTCTGATCACGGAAGTGGTCAACTCGCTCGTTGTCAAAAACCTGAAATCCGTCAATCACTCGCTCCTCAAGATCATCGAGGGCGACCTGGACGAGAAGGTCACCGTCCATAATTCGGTCGAGTTCGTGCACCTCTCCGATGATATCAATCAGACCGTGACGACACTGAAGGGCTATATCGACGAATCCGAGCGCCGTATGAAGCAGGAGCTGCAGATGGCCGCGCTCATTCAGGAGTCCGTGCTGCCGCACGTGTTCAAGTTCCCGCTAGACGATTTTGAGATCTATGCACTGATGAAACCCGCCAGACAGGTCGGCGGCGATTTCTACGATTTCTTTTTTGTCGATGCGGACAGGCTGGCCATGGTCATTGCCGACGTCTCCGGCAAGGGCGTGCCCGCTGCCATGTTCATGATGCGTGCCAAGGCCGCCATCGGCAACGCTGCCCGCACAGGCATCTCGACGGACCAGATCATGGCACAAGTCAATGACTTTTTGTGCGAGGGCAACGATGCGGAGATGTTCGTCTCCGTCTGGATCGGCATCATCGATGTTCTCACCGGCGACATGCAATGCTCCAATGCCGGGCATGAGTATCCGATCCTCTATCGCGCCGGCGGTCAATTTGAGCTCTTCAAAGACAAGCACACACTGGTTCTCGCGGCCATGGAAAATGCGCCGGTGGATGCCTATTCGCTCAAGCTTCACAAGGGCGACCGCCTATTCGTTTATACAGACGGGGCGCCGGAGGCCATTAATAAGCGCAATGAGGCCTACGGAACACAGCGCATTGTCGACAAGCTCAACACCCTAAAGGAGGCCACCGAGAAAGACACGCTCAACGCGGTTTATGAAGACATCGCTAAGTTTGTCGGCGGCGCCGAGCAGTTTGACGACATCACGATGATGGGCTTTACCTATCTGGGAACGCCTCCCGAAGGCAATGCCCATGCAGAACATCCGGACTCCTTCAACGACGCTTGATCCCGCAACATAAACGGGCTGTTGTAACGACATGCATTTGTCATTACAACAGCCCGTTTTTCATTCTCATTTATCTCTTTATGATGCCGTCATTGTGCCGGCAGGCCTTGGCAGGCCGTTCACGCTTTTGGCATCTATGCGGCTTATTCGATCGTCACGTGCTCCTTGACATACTCCTGAACCTTTTCAGGAATGATGTAATGCTGGATCAAATACGCCTTGCCATACTGCTCAAGCATTTCATCTGTGATCTCGTTCTCGGTCTTGAAGGTCTCGAAATCCTCATCAGAGACCGTAATACCAGCCTTGGCGGCCAGATCCTGGTACGCCATGTTATTGAGGCATGCCTTCTCAGCGGCCTCCTGCAGGATCGTCTCGTACTCATCGGCGTTGGCGGCCCCTTTGTACTGCATCACGCTGGAATAGTCAAAGCTCATGCCATACGCGGCGTACATCTGCGCCATGTAATTGTACTCTTCCTCGTCGATGGTCATCTGCAGGGATTTGAGGTGTTTGACATAATCCTTGGGATACTTGTCTGCCGAAATATTGTTCGTAATGTACTCGCTGATCGCGTTCGTAAGATTGGACTCGTAATTGGTATCCTTGAGGTACTGCTTGTACTCATCGACAGTCTGTGCATGGTCAGAGAGATTCTTCTGGACAAACGCATCGTTGAACTCGCCCAGCTCATAGATTCCCTTCACGGTAACTGCAAACGAAGCGTCCTTGCCTGCATAATCGGGATTGTTCTCGTAAGGGTCCGGGAATGTGACGTCAACGGTCACCTGGTCGCCGGGGTGGGTGCCGATCAGCTGATCCTCAAAATCGTCGATAAAGCTGCCGGAGCCAATTGTCAGTTTGTAGTCCTCTGCGCTTCCGCCGTCAAACTCGACGCCGTCCATGGTGCCCACATAGTCGATGCTGACATCATCGCCGCTCTTAACTTCCAGCGTCTTGTCCGTATTCAGCTCCTTGAAGTTCTCAAGCTGAGCCTGAATGTCCTCTTCTACTTCCTCATCTGTGAACTCCAGATCTGCCTTCTTGAGTGTAACGCCGTCGATATCGAATGTTTTGACATAATCCGTCACATTGATGCCTTCGATCGTACCATCCTCATTGAGCATTGCGCTGTAATCGGTGGACGCGACTGTCCTGTTCTGCTCTTTGTACCACTGTCTTGCATAAAATGCGCCAAAAAATGCAACGATTGCTACAACGACAGCTACCGCGATCGCGATTCCCTTTATTTCGTCCCGCTTCGCCTTGGCGCGCTCGTCCTTGATGCGCTCGCGCTTCGCCTTGCTGGCGCTCATGCCTTCGTACTTGCTGTTCTTCTTCTCAGCCATAACCGTTTCGTTCCTCCTTGATCCTTACTCAACCTTATGGGTTCCGTGGGGTTCCGTGGATTTCCCAGATTGCAGTCTCTGTTGCGCTTCCTGTTTAATGCTTTTCCGATATGCTTTTACACAGTATTTTGAGAATCCGCGCACATTTAAGAATTATATGCTTTTCATCGTTTATTTACAAGGCTGAACGCCCCTGTGTAGAAGCATTTCACCGTTTCTTCACAAGATTTGTTTGCAGGTGGACACGGTTTTTTATTATGCGTTTCATGACCTGATTTCTTCCATCCGTCCACAATGAAATTGTTCCAAAGATTGCCTTTTTCATATATTATCTAGGTATGACCACATAGTAAGAATCAGTGTTGTCGGGAAGGGACCTAACATGAGTGAGCATTTAGTCGTTGCCAAATTCGGGGGCACGTCTGTTGCGGACGCCGCCCAGTTTCGTAAGATCAAAGAGATCGTAGCCGATAATCCCCAGAGACGGTTTATCGTTGTATCGGCGCCCGGAAAGCGCTATCCCGAGGACCGCAAAGTGACGGATCTTCTTCTGGACGCCTATGTGAAAGCGGCGGCCGGCGAGTCCTTTCAAGAGGAGCTTACGCGCATCAAGGCGCGGTTTCAGGAAATCCTCACAGGTCTCGAAATCCATTTTCCGATCGACGACGAGATCGAGCATCTGGCCTATTCGCTGCGCACCGATCCGCAGAGAGATTACACCGCCAGCCGGGGCGAATATTTAACTGCCAAAATCATGGCCAAATATCTCGGCTTTACCTTCGTCGACCCTGCGTGGTGTGTATGTTTTGACGAAAATGGACAATTGGATATGGCGATGACCAGCCGGACTATGCGCGCGTCCCTGCTTCCTCTGCAGCGCGCGGTAATCGCCGGCTTCTATGGGGCGGACATGATCGGCGTCATCCACACCTTCGAGCGGGGTGGATCCGATATCACGGGAAGTCTTGCCGCATGCGCAGTCGGCGCGGACCTGTACGAGAACTGGACGGACGTCTCAGGCCTTTATGCGGCGGATCCCAGAATTGTGGAGAACCCTGCTACGGTTTCCTATATGAGTTACCGTGAGCTGCGGACGCTCTCCTATATGGGCGCTTCTGTCCTGCACTCCGATGCGGTCCTCTCCGCCTCCGAGATGGAGATTCCGATCAACATCCGCAACACGAACCGTCCTGATGACGCGGGCACCATGATCATGCGGCATCTTCCGCACGGCGTGTCCAAGAATCCCGTGACCGGCGTCTCCGGCCGCAAGGGCATGTCTGTCATCCAGATTGAGAAGGTCATGGTCAGCGACGGCTCAGGATTCAGTGCGCTGATGCTCGACATTCTCAAAGAACGGTCTTTGCCTTTCGAATACTGCCTGACAGGCATCGACTCCATCACGCTGGTCATCCGGAGTGATCTGCTCGAGAGCTGCAAGGACGACCTGTTCGAGGAAATCCGCAGGACACTCAATCCCGATTTCATCGGCCTTCGCGACAACCTGTCGCTGATCGCAGTGACGGGCGAGAAGGCGACCGAATCCAGCGACGCCAATGTGCGCGTTCTGCAAAAGCTCACGGAGCACGGGATCGAAATCAGTACCATCAATCAGGGCGCCGGCAAGCTGAACCTGCTGATCGGCGTCCCGCAGGAACGGTACGAGGATGCCATCCGCACGATTTATGAGTTCCGCCAGAGCATGGCGTAGGCAGCCGTTGCGCCGAACTCACAAGGTGACCCTGTGAGTTCTCAATTATAAGTGTTAAGAAAAGGTGGATACGGGTATGTTTACTCCGAGAATCATAGAATTTCAGGGCGGCACGAATTTCCGCGAATTGGGCGGCTATCCCGCTGCCGACGGACGCCATGTGAAATATGGGGTCTTCTATCGCGGCGGTACGCTGCACGATCTGCAGAGTGAGGAAGACCGCGCTCTGCTCGATGCGATGGGCCTCAAGCTGGTACTCGATTTTCGGAGCACCGGCGAGTGCAAGGTCAGTCCGGATTATGTGCCGGATGGGGCAAAATATCGTCAGATCAGCGCCATGCGCTACGAAAATGGCGACGAAATTGACTTTTCACCTGAGGGAATGAAGCGGGTAGAACAGGAATTCGCTTTCCTGAACGACCTGTCCATCATTGATTCCCTGGCGTCGTATTACGCCCGCATGCCCTTCAACAATCCGGCTTTCCAGGCGCTGTTTGAATCTATGGTTAAAGAGGATGTCCCCATGCTCTTCCACTGCACCTCCGGCAAAGACCGGACAGGCGTAGGGGCTATGCTGATCCTTCTCGCGCTCGGATGCGACAGAGAGGTCGCCCTGCGAGACTATCTGGAGACCAACCGCTGCCGGGCGGCGCAGCTGGCTGCGCTGCGGGAGAATTATGAAGCTATGGATGGGGAAGACGAAGAGCGATATGAACTGATGGTGATCCAGTACGGTGTGCTCCCCAGACTGGCCGAGGCGGCGCTCGATGCGATCGAACATCGATATAGCAGCTACGAAGAGTATTTTGAACAGGAATTCGGACTTGGCAAGGAGCACCTTGAAGCGCTCCGCAATCGATACCTGGAATGATCTGCAAGACAAGCAAAGAGAAAGGCCCTGCAGGGCTCCGCAACCATATGCGGAAGTCGCCTGAAGGGCCTATATTTTGGTCTTTTGAAGCACAAGGGTACCCGTGATCACAGCTCTGACGCCGCCAGGCTGACAAACATATCCACCGCCGTATCAAGAATCCGATCGTTGAAGTCATATTCCGCTGTGTGCAGGGCCGGGTAGCTTTCTCCATTTCCAATGTAGAACATGGCGCCTTCGCACTTTTTGAGGTAGTAGCCAAAGTCCTCGGATGCTCTCCACAGATCCTGCATCTCGCAGGTCTCAAAACCGCGGTTTTGAGCGCATTTATATACTTTCTGCAGTGCCGAATCATGATTTCTGGTCTCTGGGAAGTAATCCGATATCGCACATTCAAAGCGCAGTCCTTCTTTCTCAGCCAGTGACTGCGCGTAACGGAGCAAGCGCTCTTCCATGCGCTTCATTACCGACTCATCTTCCGCTCTGAGTGTCAGGCGAATCTCTCCCACTCCGGCAGATATGCCAAAATCTCCCGTCCCGACCTTCATTCCCACAATTGTGCAAAGAATCATCTCCACCCCGTCACTGCCATCTTCGAGGGCTTTCCTTGCGAGTTCTCCCTGCATTTCCTGCAATAGATTCTGCGAATAGAGCGCTATTTTGGCAACGGCGGATGCCGGATTGAGGCCCTCCTCAGGCGCGCTTGCGTGGGAGTGGCGACCGTGCAGTTTGATCATGAGCCCCTCCGAGGCAGGCTGCGTCAGCCCTTTCCGGTAGACAATCTGTCCTTCCGGATAACCGCTCAGGTTGTGGAAGGCATAGATTTCTTCAATTCCCTTCTCCTCAATCAGCTTTGCACAGTGCTTTGCGCCAAGACCAATCTCCTCCGCCGGCTGAAATATGAGATAAGTCGTGCGGGGAACCCTGAGACTGCTCAGTTCGATGGCGGCGCCGCAAAGCGCAGCACAATGGCCATCGTGCCCGCACTTGTGGGAGACGCCTGGCGTCTGTGATCTGTAAGGCAGATCTAGGCGCTCATCGATCGGCAGCGCGTCCATGTCCGCGCGCAGGGCTATGGGCGGCGCATCGGTGGTACCGTACTTGACCGCATACAACCAACCGTCCTTGCGAACGACTTCCAGGCTCGTATTTGAGGTTAAAAACTTCACCAGCCGGTCCACCGTCGGATCCTCCTGCAGGGACAGATCCGGGCGGCTGTGCAGCAGATGCCGCAATGATTGAATTCTCGGGAATGATTTTGTATTCATAATTTTCGCAATGTGTTTGAAAACTCACAGGGTGACCCTATGATCACCGGCCCTTACGGCCGCCCATTCCGCCGCCCATCATCTGGTTGGAGATGGTGTCGGTTTCGGTTCCGTTGACGATCAGCGTGCCGCCTGTCTTCTGGCAGACGCCGTCGTAGTCGAAGGGGCTCTGCGCCGTGATATCAAGCGTGCCGCCCGTGATGATCAGATTTCCGTTGGAGTCCACAGCGTCTGTATCGCCGGAACCCATGACGATGGTGACATAGCCGCCGTTAAACTCGGCTGTGGGCGATATTTTGGCAGATTTGTAGCCGGCGTTGATGGCGTCATCACTGGCTGCAATATTGATCGTTCCGTCGTTGATCTGGATCCAGGTGGCCTCGAGGCCTTCGTGCGCGCTCAGGTCGATCGCGCCGCCGTCGATCTGGATGATCGTCGTAGCATGGACTGCGTCATCGCCGGCCTTGACCTTCAGCGTGCCGCCGCACATGTAGAAGTATCCAACCGTGTCGTCATCGTCATTTTCCGCATGGATACCATCCTTGTTGGTCGAAATACTGATTTCGCCGTCTGCAATCCGGATGGAATCGTTCGCTTCCAGGCCGTCCGACTGGCAAACGATGTTGATCGTCCCGCCAGTGATCTTCAGATCGTCCTTACAAGTCACGCCATTGTCTGAAGACTGGATGTTCAAAACACCGACGCCGTTCAGCACGAGATCATCCTTACTGAAGATGACGGCATCTGTATTCGTGTCGCCGTCCGCTGTGAATGTGCCGGTCACAGAGAGCGTGTTCTCAGAATCCGTTGTCGTGACGAATACCTTATCTGCACTCTTTACATAGATGCAGGGCGTACTGTCATTGGTCATTGTGACGCCATCGAGGACCAGCTGTACTTTGTCCTCATCGCCGGCTTCCACGATAATCGAAGCATTCGAAGCGGTGCCGGTGATCACATAGACGCCTTCCGACGTGATGTTGATCGTCTGGCCATCGCTGACTGTGTAGGTTGTCGCCTCACTCAGGTCCGCAGTCTGCTCCAGATCCCGGTCTGTAAAGAGGTCGGTCGTGTCGATTGCCCCGCCTGTCACCATGTTGAGACTGCCGGATGCCGTACCGGTATCCGATGTTGTCGCGGTCTCTTCCTCCGCCTGCGTCTCTACAGTGCTCTCTGCGGCGTATGTCTTGTCGCCGGTCCCGAAGGCATTACTCATCAGCCCAAATCCAACTGTTGCCGAAATCGTAAAAGCCGCTGCTACTGCTGCCGCTGTTTTCAAGAGTTCTTTCTTCTTCATTGTGTACCTTTCCTTTCTGAAATATAAAGGTGAATCACGTTCCGGTTGCATGTGATTGTTCCTGTTATCTCCTGTTGATGATTTATATATACACAATGAACCTTATTTGAGACTTAGAAACTAAAATAAGTTTACCTTTTCCGCTCTATAGAAGTATATCCATTATAACATAGTTCCTACTCTGCAAATGTGCCATGTAAAGAATCAGGTGTTTGTAAGCTTTGCTGAAAATGACCACAGGGTCGCCCTATGTGTTAAACTAGAAAAGGCGACCGCAGGGCGACCCTGTGATCACGCTATACATATTGACGATAAAAGGACGAAAACAGTAATGATCATCAAAGAGACTTTATATTACGATCCCGCCGGCGAGGATCGCACCGTACACATCTATCTGCCGGACAACTACAATACATCGACGGACCGCTATCCCGTCATGTACTTCTTCGACGGCCACAATCTGTTCAATGATTCCGACGCCACCTACGGCAAATCCTGGGGCCTCAAGGAGTTCCTTGACAAGTGGTCTAAGCCCATGATCGTCGTCGGCCTCGAGTGCTCGCATGCGGGGGATCACCGTCTGGACGAGTACTGCCCCTACGACGCCGCTCTGATGGGCAAGCACCTGCATGGCGAGGGCCGCGAGACCATGGACTGGATCGTCGGTACCCTCAAGCCCTACATCGACGGCAAGTACCGCACATACGCCTTCCGTGAAGCCACCGGAATCGGAGGCTCTTCCATGGGCGGCCTCATGTCGCTCTTTGCAGTGACTGCCTATAACAGCACCTTCTCCAAGGCAGCCTGCGTCTCCTCGACGCTCTTTATCGTGCGCGACCGCCTTTTTGACGAGATCGACCACTGCCGGATCAACCCCGACACGCGCGTCTACTTCTCCTGGGGCGAGAAGGAAAGTGGTCAAAACACTGACTTCGCCCGCCTCCTCTCCCAGATCAACTACGACGCACAGGACCTTCTGAGCAGCAAAGGCGCACTCACCCAAGTGTTTTTCCAGGTTGGCGGCGGCCACTGTGAAGCGGACTGGGAGAAGCAGGTCCCGGGCTTCATGACCTTTTTGTGGATGTAAATGTTTTTTATAAAAAAGTTTAAATTCTTCGTGGATTCAAATGCCCTCTGCGTATATACATACAGATAACAAAAACCAAACAAAAACAAAACAATCACACATAAAGAGGAATAAAAAAATGAGCGAATTCACAGAGAACAAATTGAACGAAGAAGTGCTGGAAGAAGTCAGCGGCGGCACTGCACAGGCAGCCGTCAAGGTAAAAGCAATCACCCCCATCTGGGTCAGAGTGACATCATCTTCTCTGAACTGCAGATATACCCCCGGTGGAAAGATCGCCAAGGTCTATGAAAAAGGTCACAGACTGAAGGTCGATGGCATCACAGCGGACGGCGCATGGTACAGACTCCTCATCTACGATCCCAGAGGCGGCACCTGCTACGCATACATCGCCAAGAGATACACAGAGAGAATCTGACAACCAGAAACATTTTTATTATTATATGCTACAAACGTTCGCAATCGTTTATAATAAGTAATTGAGGAGCGATGAAAGGACCTCAATACTCTCAATGAAAGGAGAACCACAATGGAAGAAATGAACATGGATTTTGAACTGGAGATGACTCCCCTCACAGAAGAGGAACTCAACGAGGTAGACGGTGGTGTCGGAGAGGCTGGCGGTCGCTGGAAATCCGTTAAGTGCGCAGTAAAGAAGAACTATCTTGCACTTCGCAACCATCCTTCCTACAAGTATGAGAACGAGATCGCTCGTATCTACAGAGGAACCGTATTCAGCGTTTACACCGGCAAGAAGAGCGGCAACTACATCTGGGCTTCCTACGGCGGCAAGAAGGGCTGGGTTGACCACAGATTCATCCAGTACTGCTAATATACCGGCAGATCGGAATACATTTTCTGCAGACAATTGCATAGCATGATAAATTCCCCGGAGATTTCTCCGGGGAATTTTTTGTGCGATTCTATGTAACGCGCGGTCTTTCACGCGCTGTTGTTAATCAGGTCCAGAGGATCAGTGATATACGATGACCTTGGTCCCTCTGGGGATGTTGTCATAGATCCACTCTGCATTGTCAACCTGCAGTCTCACGCATCCGTGGGAGACGCCTTCACCCACTCTTCCATCCATGACAGTAGAAGGCCAGGAGTTCTGGTAATAGAGCACGGAGTGGAACAGGTAATTGCCGCTGAACTGCGTCGCATACCAGCATCTGGCCGATCCGGAGTCAAAATACAGCATCTTAATGCCAACTGTGAAGCTTCCTTCAATCGTCGGCGTCGAGGATTTGCCGTCGCCGCAATACCATTTTTTGATCGGCGACCACATGCCCTCCGATCGTCTGTAGATGGAGACCTTGTGCAGGCTTCTGTTGACCAGGATCAGATAATTGGTGCTGCTGGAATAATTCTGCGCCTTCCAGTCCATGGAATCCAACGATGCTTTGCCATACTTATCCACTGCAAATCCGTTGACAGTGGTATTGACTGCCATCGTGCCGTCTGAATAGCTATAGTAGTAATTGCCCTTGTACGTCTTCCACCCTCTTGTCGTCGCGCGGCGTCCCTCACTGTCAAAGAAGTAGCGCTTGGAGCCGACCGGAGAAGGACCATAGAGCCTTCTGCCGCCCTTCGTCTTGTCCAGGTAGTAGTAATCAGACCCGATCTTGGCCCAGCCGATTCTCGCAATGCCGTTCGCCCGGATATAGAACCACTTGCCGTCGTGCTTGCGCCAGCCCTCTTTGCCGGCGTATCCATATTTGGTGTAATAGCACATCAGATTATTGTAGTTTTTGAACCAGCCGGTCCGCATAACGCCATAACCGTTAAAGGAATAATACTTGCCGTAGATGCATTTGACGCCGGTCTGCATGGTCGCCCACCTGGCGCCGGGAAGCCCTGAATTGGCAAAATAGTATTTTTTGCCGCCGATCACCTGAAAGCCCGTCTTGCGCACGCCGTTGGAGGCAAAATAGTATTTGTACCCATTGATCTTGCGAAGCCCAGTCAGCATGGCGCCTCTAGGGCTGGACGGGTAATTATTGTCGGCAAAATAGTAAACCTGCCCGGCTGCATTCTTCATGCCGACAAGCGGATTTCCATTATTATCAAAGTAGAACTTGTATGCCTTTCCGCCGATCGTGATGGTCGCCCAGGCGCCTTTCACCATCTCTCCGTCGATATAATGATGAAGCACATTCCCGTTCGCATCCGTATCCGTCACGACGCCGCTCATCTTGGCGTCCTTGGCTGCCGCGTCCACTTCTTCAGTCGTTTCCACCTCCGAAGGCGTCACCGGCTCTATCTCTGCCGACGTCTCCGGATTCAGCGTTGCGCCTGTTTCCGCTGCCTCTGTCTCCTCCGAGGGCAACTGTTCCGCGCCGGGTTCCGCCGCCTCTACCTCCTCCGAAGATACCAGCTCGGTGCCGGGTTCCGTCTCTGCGGCCGCCTCCGTTTCGACCGTCATTCCGGTCTCAGCGGCTTCCGCTGCTCTCACAGGTACTGCATACAGCGGCGATACTGCAAGGGTCAGGGCCAAAAGTACTGCCAGTCTTCGTTTCATGGGTACCTCCACATACTAAATCAACGTTTCGATCGTGCTTATGCACTCCATGTTACAGGTATTACAGGTTATCGTTCCACGCCTCTAAAGAAGAGGCCCAGCATGCCGGGCCCGACATGCGCACCGGAGAACGGCTCGTGCTGACAGATCGTGATCGGGATTCCGGGTGTGATCTGCTTTACAAGTCCGGCCAGCATCTCCGCGTCCTCGAGACAGTCTCCGTGGGAAATACAGATCTTCTGCTCCGGTCCGTCCAGCTTCTTCTCTTTGTACTTCTCGGCCAGCATCTCAATCGATTTCCTGCGGCCGCGCACTTTGGTGCACGCCACGATATGACCGGTGCTGTCACCGAACAGGATCGGCTTAATATTGAGCACTGTGCCGATCATGGCTGTTGCGCCGCTGACGCGTCCCGTGCGCTTTAAGAAGTTCAAGTCATCCACGGTAAAATACTGACATGTGTGCGGTACTTCCGCATCCACGATCGCAGCCGCCTCACGGACGTCCACGCCCTGCCGGCTCAGTTCCGCCGCCTTGAGGGCCAGTAATCCGTTTCCGAACCCGCATCCGTGGGAATCCACTATATGGACAAATCTCTCCGGATAACTCTCCATCAGCTCCACAGACGCCGCGTACGCCGCGTTATAGGTTCCACTGATCCCAGAACTCATCGAAACATAAATAATATCCTGCCCGCTCTCCAGAACAGGCGTAAACGCTGTTATGAATACCTGTGTGTTGAGAAGACTCGTGCTGATCTTCCGGCCATTTCGCAGGCCGTCATAATAGGCGCGCCCATCAAAATGATCGACATCTCCTGTATATACTTGTGGTTTACCGTCAACAGTATACTCACACGGAAGAAGAGAAATTCCATCGAGCATATTGCCGGGCAGATTCGCGCTGCCGTCGACATATACAGCGAAAGACATACCAATTACCGTCCTTTCCGGAATCCGCGTACTTTCTTTCAGATTCCGATTATTACCTTGCATAGAAGGTTTCTAATTATTCTACCACATAAACATCCATTGGCAAAATACAGTGTTCTCTTTGTTTCTTCATATATGGCTGAAACTTCTGATTTCCCTGCATTTTCTGTGCAAATAATGGTCTCCATTAGACCGAAGCCATGGTAAACTAGTCATATAAAAAACTGTGCACTGCACAAAAAAAGGGGAGTAATACTGTGAAAACTACAACTGATAAGAGTAATGTAATCTCGCAGATCCTGCTTTCAGCAGTCGCTATTGCGCTGGGCTATCTGCTTCTGTTCAACAAGTCTATGCAGCTCCTTACCATTTGCCAGTTCCTCTGCGGTGGCATGATCCTGGTGGGCGTTGTTTCGATCATCTCATTTTTCGTATCCGGAAACTATAAGCGGATCGACCGCTACGGCTTCACGCTGGGCATTCTGATGATCCTTCTGGCCGGCGTTGGCTTCCTGCGGATGAATGAACTGACCGCAAACTTTGATATCATTGCGGGGCTTCTGGCCCTGATCCTCAGTATTTTGACCCTGCAGGGTTCGGTACAGGTCAAGATCCTGAACTATTCCGTATGGGTTCTCAGTCTCTTGCTCGCCATCATCTGTATGGCCGGCTCCTTCTGTGTGATGGGCGGCATCACGTTGGTCACAAATCTGTTCATCGGTTTCTCCCATTGGGTCCTTCTGGTAAGCGGTGCGTCCTGCCTCTTCAGTCTGATCGTCACATGGATCTGCATCCTGCTTGCAGGAAGGCGTGAGAAGAAGGCCCGGAAAGAGGCCGAGGAGATTGCGCAGGCTGTCATGCACGGGGACTATCAGGAAATCCCGCCGGCACAAAACGACCCTGCTTCTGCAGAACCCGCTTATAAGCCCGCCGATCCTGCCGAGACATTCCACACGGATTTCACACCCGCTTCGGATGTTCCGCCCGCTGAGACGGCCGCCCCGACCACCATCCAGACTACACCGCCGACAACCGAAGGGTGACCGTCCGCTGCGCTTACTGCGGGAGCCCGTTTACACACCCCTGTTATGCAGGGTTTTGGCTCTGCAGTGACATCTGCTGCTCCATAAGAACGGCCGAGCTTCACAGCTCGACCGTTTTTCGATACATGACGGAGGTCCACTTATCTATGAACAGAACTTCACGTTTTAACAGATATCCGGCACAGATCGTTCCCCCCGGACAGCGAATTGTCCGCTCCGTGATCGCGGTCTGGCTCTGTATGCTGGTCTATGTCGTCAGGGGCATGCACGGAGAGCCATTCTATTCAATCATTGCGGCGCTCCAGTGTGTGCAGCCCTACTCCTCCAACATGATCAGCGAAGGCAGAGACCGCATCATCGGAACACTGATCGGCGCTTTCTGGGGATCTGTGATCCTTTTTGCGGAGCTGCTGCCGGTCGGCGGAAGCTTTCGGACCACAGTAGTCTTCTACCTGCTCCTCGGGATCTTCTCCGGTCTTGTCATTTACTCCACCGTCCTTCTGGGGATTCCGCAGTATGCGCTCTTTTCCACCGTGGTCTTCCTCGGTATTGCCATGTACCACATTGAAGACTCCAATCCCTATATCCATGTGTACTACAGAACGCTGGAGACCATTATCGGCGTAGGCGTTGCGATCGTGATCAATTCCCTGCATTTTCCCAGAGTCTACGACCGGTCGACCCTGTTTGTCTCAGGAATCGATTCCGTCCTCTTCCACGAAGACCGGAAGCTCTCACGCTATACCAAAGTAGAGCTGAACCGATTTCTTGATAAAGGCATGAAGTATACGGTATCGACCAGGCAGACCCCGGCCACCGTCAGAGAGATCCTGTCAGATATCAACCTGAAGCTTCCGATCATTGCGATGGACGGCGCTGTACTCTACGATCTCCACACAATGAAGTATGTCCGGACCATAAAGATGGATCCAGAACTGGTCACGCTTGTCTCCGATTATCTTCATGAACATTGCATTCCTTTCTTTGTCAATACCGTCCAGGATCATCTCCTGGTCATCTACTTTAAGGATTACAAGGAGCTCATTCTGGAGGAAGTCAAAGACGCGCATCACGATACCGTACAGCAGCACATCCAGGAGGAACACGCTCCTTCCGTCAGCTCCTATACTTCCATGGCTAGGCTCTACAGGAAAAAGCGGATCTCTCCCTATCGAAATTATGTGAGGACCAATGCGGAGATCACCCACAACGTCATCTATCTTTTGGTCATTGACAAGGAGGAGAACATCGATAGACTTCACGCTTCCCTCATGGAACAGCCCTGGGCTTCCCGCATCCGGGTCAACTTCGACACCTTCGATTGCGAAGAGGGTGAGAAACTGATGCGCATCTACGCCGCCGACGCGACCCGCGCCGCAATGCTTGCACACCTGCAGAAATATGTCGGTGCACCGCAGACCGTCACATTCGGCGGCGACCCCGGCGAGTGCGACGTTCTCATCGAAGACGCAGGACACAATCGAATGGTCAAGGCTCTCAAAAAGCGCTTCTCCCCCATCGATCTGAGGGGCTGGAAGAACATCATTCACTTATAAACGTCACTGCAATCCTGTCCGGATGCCTTCTGCGGTAAGTGAAAACATATATAATAAGAGGACCGGTACAAACTGTACCGGTCCTCTTTTATGAAAGACTATTATAGAATCCTATTGTGCTGTAACACCGGATCATACTCGTCGGACAAGCGACTTGTAAATTACTTGTTGGCCTCTACGAGTGCGTTGTACCACTCCTGCATAACATCTGCAGCCTGTACGGATTCATCCGCCAGCGTCGCCTGGAAATAGTAGGAATACTCCTCGCCATCGGTGGTTGTCACCTGACGGATCAGGTTCTTGCTGCCATCGGCCTTAAAGAAGTCGAAGCGAACGTTGTCATCAGGGAAAGAGAGAACAACATACTCGCCGTCGGGGCCTTCTTCCATGTCGACATACTCATACTTGGCATTCTGCACCAGTTTCTCAAAATACGGAACGCCGTCGACGCCGTTCGGTGCCATAGGGCCAAACTCAGTTGTGCTGATCTCGAAGTTCGCACCTTCCTCAAGGGCTGCGCGGGCAATATAGATGGCAGGTGTGCTGTTGTCAAAAGACTTCGCTGTCAGGCCTTCATTCTCCGCGATAAACGCATCTCTCATAGAATCAGCCCATGCGCACGCTGCGGACCAGTCTTCTTGATCAGCTTCCATCTGCTCGGGTGTCTCACGGTTGTAACGGACATCTGTAGGATGATAGTAGATGTAGTACTCACCGTCCGCATTCTGTGCGAATACGATCTGACCGGACATATCGTTGCAGAGCATTCTGTTGACTTCCTCTTCGCCGAGCTTGCCGATCGCAAACAGCCAGCCGTAGCCGTCCTCTGCGCTCTCACCCATTGCTACCGCCGCATCCACAGATGCTTTCTCGCTGACGGTAAAGAGAACGCCGTCCTCCTTGGACTCGGGAATGGTGACAATGACCTTGTCAGCGAACTCTCCGGGAATCGTCATCTTCATGCCTTCGTTTTCATAAGTGACAGGCTCTGCGGTCTCTGTTACTGCTGCCTCTTCGGTGGTCACAACCGTTTCCGCTGTCGCCGCCTCGCCAGCCTCGGAGGCCGGCGCAGAAGTCGTTCCGGATGCGCCACATGCTGCCAGGGACAGCACTAGTGCGGGAATAACGATACCCATCTTCAGTAAATCCTTTGTGTTCTTTTTCATATCTCTTCCTCCTTAGTGGAAATGGAAACCGATGCACCTGCTTTCCTTTCCGATCTGGCACAGATGAATAATTCGCCAGCCTCTTTAGCAGGGATCTGTTCGTTTTCGTGGTTGATATATTAATATACCACGCATGATACTATTATCCACGCAAAAACTGAAGAGAAATTACACAAAAGTCATAAAGTTTTAAGACTTATTGATGATCCAGTCCTGACGCATTATATACCACTGCGCACAGCCTTCATCTTGCCAAAACACAGAATGCCGCTGCGCAGACTCCGTTTCAATACTGCTGCAGAATGTTCTCCTCGCCGGTTTCATCCGGTAAAAGCAAATCTTCTCTGTCTTCACACGCATTAAGGAGGATTTTAGACGTGATAAGTTCTTTGTGACCTCGCTTAATCAGACATGTGGTTTCTATTCCAGATAATGGAGACTTCATTCCCTTTTGCAGATGTCGTGAGCCTTGCGTAACGGCACTTACTATATATACCACTCTTTTCGTGTATCGGTTACCACTATTACAGTGGTAATTAATGCCTGTCAATCACAAAGAATCATCCGCCTGTACTTTTCATTGACCGGCGTCGGTATGCCGTGCTTTTTCCCCAGTGCAATCACTGTGCCCGCAAAGAGATCCACTTCGGTGGTTCTTCCGGCGATCGCATCCTGCCGCATGGAAGGATATCCCTCCGGCTTCAAGGTCTTCTCCAGCGCGATTGCCTCGTCAATGTCCTTCTCGGAGAGTGTGACGCCTTCTGCCGCTGCCACACGGATCACCTCGCGCATAGCTTCTTTCATCTCGTCGCGGATCGGCCCCGGTGAAGTGATATGGCCATAATCGGTCTCATAGGCTGTGCAGGACTGATTCACGCCGACATTGATCAGGTATTTGTGCCACATGGCAGTGCGGATGTCTTCCATCACCTCGTAAGGCACGTCTGCCTCCCGCAGCGCTGTCGCAACGGCCTCCACCTGCTCTTTCTGGTCGCCATTTCTAGAACCGATCTGTATTTTGCCCATTTTCGTGTAGTGAAGGTCGGTGCCATCCCGCATGGCGTCCATTCCAATAGAAATGCAGTCCAGAATCTGCCGCCGATCATAGCGCTCTGCCAGCATATCTTCACTGGAAATTCCGTTCATGAGGGAAATGATGACCGTATCCTTTCCCACCGAGGGCTGTATCATCGGGACCACGGCGGGCAGCGCAGGACCTTTCACCGCGACGATCACCAGATCGGCGGGCGCCTTTACCTCTGCAATGTCCTGCATAGAAAATGCAAACGGTTCATCGTTGATCGTATATCGATCGTTCTTGTGGCGGGCATAGCGCTCGCTGTCCATCACAAACTTCACGCGGTCCTCGCCATACGCTTTCTGCAGGCGCGAACCAAACAGCATTCCCAGCGCGCCAAGTCCATAAATTGTTATTGTCTCAATCTTCTTCATCACACCTCTTTGTGCAGCCTCAACACGTGGCTGCGACTTCAACATTCATCTGCCGCTTCAACCGGCATCATCGGCCGGTTCTGCAGCCTGCCCGGAACCGGAATCGCCCGGGACATTTTCTGTTTCGGAAAAAGGTTCAGCGCCGCTTCCGTTTTCTCCATTACTGCTTCCGGGATCCTCGGGAGGATCTACGGAGTCTATAGGAGGCGCAACCGGATCCGTATTCTCCCCGCCTGTCGTTATATTCTCGCCGGTCGACGAACCTTCGAGGGCGTTTTCGCCTGCACCTGTCTTTTCTCCATCCGCAGCGCTTCCCGCGCCTGAACCGGTCCCGTCCCCGTTCACTTGACCATCCCCCGACTCTGTTCCATTTCCTGGCTCCGTTCCATCACCCGGCTCCGTTCCACTGCCCGGCTCTGTTCCATTGCCCGGCTCTGTTCCATCGGTGGGTTCCACTTCCGGTGCGAACTCATTGTCGGGGAGGTCATCCGTGGCACCTGTTCCGGCAGGCGCCTCTTCGGGAATGAGAATTCCTTCCTCATCAAATCGATAGTAAACGCCATCGATGGTCTGCTCACCTGTCAGAACTACGCCGTTTTCATCCGCATAGCTGATATCCGCTTCCACGTCTGTCCACGCCGTCGTCTCTTCACCGTTCTCATCCAGGCAGTCGCTCCTCTGGAGCATATCCATGACACTGTTGTCATCATTATTTCGAATGATCTTGTGCCATCCATGGACCAGTCTGCCATCCTTGTCGAGATGGTAGATCTTGTCCTCCAGTTTTATAACACCTGTCTGCAGCCTTCCTTTCTGGTCAAAATAGTACGTCTTACCACTGATCGTAAACCAGCCGATCGCCGCCTTACCACTGGATCTGAGGAAGTATCTGTTTCCGCTGATCGTCCTCCATCCATGCTGCATTACGCCTATATCAGCTGCCTTATACCCTACCATTGACTTTGCGGCAAAATAGTAAATGGCTCCATCGATCCTCTTGAATCCCATCTGCATTTTGCCCCTGTCTTTCGCCTTATACGTATTGAGCTTGGGGTCGGCAAAATAATACATCTTGTTATTGATGATCTTGAAGCCTACGGCCATTGCTCCTTCATTCGCTTCCTTGTAATACTTGTACTTTTTGTCAATAAAGTAGTATTTTGCCCCATTGATCATCTTGAAGCCGGTCGCTCTTTCCGGCGTAAAATAATACTGTTTGCCGTTGAATTTCCGAAGGCCGCTCAGCCGGGCGCCCTTACTGCCGTAGAGATACCACTTTCCTTTGCATTTAGCCAGGGTATGGTACGCTTTCATGCTGCCGGACTGTAGATAGTATTTGCCGTCTTTCTTAACAGATTTTCCTGAGAAGATCGCGCCTTTGGCGTTAAGCTGCTGATTGTACACCTTACTGGTGTCAAAAATCGTCTTGTCCAGGTGTACTCCGCACGCCTTGTTAAACACGTATGTTTTCTTAACTGACTTTCCGGTCTTAATATTGGTCAGCTTTTCATACATCTTAACTGTATTTCTACCGGCGCCGACCGTGATCTTTCCTCCGGAACAGGTAAACTTAATATTGCCATTATACCTGGTGCTGAAAGTATTGGCCATTTTTCCAATTCTGGTCACACTTCCATTGATCGATCCGGAACTGTACCTGGTAGGAGAAGAGTTATAGTTTGAAAACCAGGCAAATGCTGGATCAACTTTATCGAGGAAAAACTGGTTGTTTGACCCTTCATAACCATGATGATTGAGCTGGAATAGATCTGCCTTTATATCCTGGCCGGAATTGGCAAGCCGTCTTTCCCCTGCCGTCATAAAGTCGCCGCTCATAAGCAGCTTAGCGCCGCCTCCCTCAAACATGATCGCTGCGGAATTATTATTATAATACATGATATCATAGGAGCTCTCACTCTCAGGGCTCCCGCAAATATACAGTACTTTGGCAGAGACGCTGCCCACTTTAAAAGTCTTCCCCTTTTTGAGATAGACGACTTTTGTGCCTCTTGCCTTTGCAGCCGCCAGCGTTTTGGATACGTAGGTACGCTCATATTTATAATAATTGGTATTATGCTTCTTGACATAATCAAGCGGAGGAATATACACCGTCCCAACATTATACTTGCGTATGATCTCTGCCGTGTTTCCGGCATGGTCGTCATGCCAGTGCGTGACCAGCGTGTCGAACTTTTTCTTTTTGTATCCGTTGCGGTCGAGCCACGAGAATATGGCCCTGTTATGGTTATCGCCGCTGTCAACAAGAAGCGCCTTCCCGTTCTGGTCAGTGATCATTGTCGCGTCGCCGGTATTCTTTGCTCCAAGGTCGATCGCTGTAATGATCATCTTGCTGCTTCCGGCATCTGCGGTCAGTTTCAAACTGCACGCCAATACAGGTATGACTACAGCAAGTGCCAGAAAATGCAGGAATGCGCTTCTACTTTTGTTGGTCCGTTTTTCAGTTGTTTTCATTGTGATCAGTTTCCCCACATGTCTAAATAATGCATCCGGCAAATATGCCAACTATTATTATAGGACAACTGATCATACCCATTTTAGTTATTTTGCTATTCGAAAATGCATTGGTCCAAGTTTGGACCAATGCTTCGCAAAAGCTCATGCGATGCTAATAAGCGATCTTACCTCTCAGGTGTCATACACAAACGCTCTGTCATGACCGCTGTGCAGTGCATCATAAATCTGACCGGGCTTCGAGGTGTCACCAACCAGAATGAGCTTGTCGCCGTACTCCGCACGGAACGCATCGATCTCGGGTCTGTTGGAGCGAACGCCCATAGCCAGGACGACTGTATCCGCAGGCAGGCACTTTTCTTCGCCGGTCGCCACTTCTGTGACGCGGACCTGTCCTTCCTCGATGGCTGTCAGCTTGCAGCCCTTAGCAATCGTACCGCCGTTCTTGACGATTTCAGTGGCCAGATGCATGACGACACTGGGATAGAGATTGCCGCCGATCTTGTCCATCATCTCCACAACAGTCACCTTATTGCGAGGCACCAGATACTCAGCGGTCTCAAGGCCTGTGACACCGCCGCCGATCACGACCAGCGTCTGGTTCTCAACCGGCGCCGCACCACTGAGAACATCTTCTGCTGTGACTGCGTTTCCGATGCCGGGAATGTCAGGCAGGATGGGCTTTCCGCCGGTTGCCATGAAGACGGCTTCCGCGCCTGTCGCCTTGACTGTCTCCAGATCCGCGTTCACGCCAAGGCGGATATCCACGCCTTCTTCCACAAGCTGCGCCTGCATGGTCTCAACAAACTCATTCAGCATCTGCTTATTCGGAGGCACAGCCGCAAGATTCACGGTGCCGCCGAGTTTCTCCGTTGCCTCGAACAGAATTGCGTTAAATCCGCGTTTTGCAAGCGTCAGCGCCGCTTCCATGCCGGCCGGTCCGCCGCCGATGACAGCAACCGGGCGTCCTTCGCCGTTTCTTACCAGTTTCTCATCGCCGTATTCAAACTCACGGCCAAGAACCGGGTTGAGTGTACATCCAAGCGGCAGTCCATCGTTGAGAATGCGGAAGCACTCCATGCAGCCGATGCACTTGCGGATCATGACATCCTGGCCCGCTCTCGCCTTGCGTCCCCAGTTGGGATCCGCCAGGTGTCCGCGCGCAATTCCGACAAAGTCCACGTCGCCTTCTTCGAGCATGAGTTCCGCAAACGCGGGGTGCTTGACGTTGCAGACTGCGATGACCGGAATCTTGACCGCTTTGCGGATGTTGGAGGCCAGATTGATCTTCCAGCCCTCCTGGAAATAGTTGGGCTCAATAATGGTCGCACCGGAGTCATAGGTGCCGCAGCTTACGTTGATGCAGCTGATGCCCAGAGCCTCCAGATACTTAGCCTGTGCAATGCCGTCTTCTTCTGTAATGCCATCAGGCAGATAGTCGCTGCCGTTCATGCGGACGCTGATCGGGAACTTGGGGCCGCAGTAGGCCTTGATACCCATAATGATCTCTGTGACAAAGCGCATCCTTCCCTCGAAGCTGCCGCCGTACTTGTCCGTGCGCTTATTGGTATGAGGAGAAAGGAACTGGCTGACCAGATATCCGTGCGCCGCATGGATCTCAACGCCGTCGACGCCGGCTTTCTGGGCAATGACTGCGCCGGTGACGAATTTCTTGACCATCGCCTCGACTTCTTCTGTCGTCAGTGCGCGGGGCTGCTCGCCGATCACTTTGCAAGTAACATCCGATGCCGAAACCGGCTGCTTTCCGCCGATCAGGCGGCTGGGCGTCTGGTTGCCCGGATGGTGCAGCTGTACGAACAGCTTCGTGTCATAGGCGTGTACCGCCTCCACAAGGCGGGACAGCTGCGCGATCATGTGGGTATTGGTCACGCTCAGCTGGTTGGGCGTTCCGACGCCGGTCTCGTCGTCGACACGTGTGATCTCCGTGATGATCAGGCCTGCTCCACCCCTCGCGCGGTCTGCATAATACTTGATCATGCGGGCGCCGGCTTCGCCTGTGGACTCCGCCAGCGAACATCCCATGGCGGGCATGACAATGCGGTTCTTGATCTCCAGATTCCCGATCTTTCCGGGTCTGAAGAGCTTCTCATATGACATTTGACAGTCCTCCTTTCCTTTGCATTTCATCCTTGGTCTGACAGCTTATAAAGGCGCATACAGCGCACGTTCCGCCGTCAAAATAGCAATGATATATCAGCTATTATTATACCATGGAAGGGTCTATCAAATGTGCGGCATTGCTCCATTTATGCATAATCTCATCTACGTAAGGTGAAAGACGCAGATGTTCAGTCGCCTTCTGTTTATTACAGACTTATTACGTAACTATTGCAATATTTTGCATTATGGACTAAAATGTCATTATACTATTTCACTAGTTACCAAAATACGGAAAGAACAGGATCAGGAGGACTCTTATGCGTACAAGAAGTCTTTGTGTTCTGACAGCCGCACTGGTACTCTCCACAGCAATTACAGCTTGTGGCGGTTCCTCTTCCGGCGCACAGACACAGCAAGCAACAAGCGAAACCATATCAGCCACTACACAGGCTGCTGCAACAGACACTACCGTAATTGAAACTGCTGCGGAAGCGATCTCCAAACCGGCCCCGATGCCGGAACCGGAGCCCGAGCCCGAACCGGAGCCTCCGCGCAGCCCTCTCACTGGCAAAGTCATGGATGAGGAGCTTCTCAAACAGCGTCCTCTTGCTGTTATGTACCCGATCAACCAGCAGGCACAGCCTCAGTACGGTCTGGACAGAGTCGACGTCTTCTATGAGATCATGGAAGAAGGTGACATGAGCCGTCAGATGGGTATCATGCAGGATTGGCAGGGACTTGACAGGATCGGCAATATCCGCAGTATCCGCTCCTATTTTGTCTACGAGGCACTTGAGTGGGATCCCATCATCCTTCACTTCGGCGGTCCCGTTGACTACACCGGCGAAATCCTCACACGCGAAGATGTCGACAATATTAACGGCGTCGGCGGCGTCATGGGTTCCGATTACGGCGCATATTATCGCATTCCCCGCGACGGCATCGCGATCGAGCACACCGCATATACCGATTCTGAGAACGTCAACGACGCGATCGATGAGGCGGGATTTGAGAGAGAGCATCGTGAAGGCTACTATCACGAGAAGCACTTCACCTTTGCCAAGGACGGCGAAATCAACACTCTCGAGCAGTATCCCGATGCTGTAGACGCGCACGACATCGATATGGCCGGCTCCTACCCTGTCACACGCTCCGCGCTTTATTATAACGAAGATGACCATCTCTATTACAAAACACTGTACGGCAACGATCAGTGCGACGGTGCAACCGGCGAGCAGATGGCCTTCACCAATATCTTCATCCAGCGCTGCGCATGGACACACGTCACTGAGGACAGCGCATACCTCTGGTTCCGCATTGAGGAGCCCAGAGAAGGCATCGACGATGGTTTCTACATCACAAACGGCAAGATGATCCACGTCACCTGGGAGAAGAAGGACGACTATGAGCCCACCGTTTACTACGATGACAACGGCGAGGAAGTCACGGTCAACCAAGGCCGCACAATGGTCTTCATCATCCGCGACGACACAGACGATTTCTCGATCAACGGAATCGACTACTATCCCGATGACCACCACACCATCAAAGAAGCACCGGAGGATTCCTCTACCACTGCTACCGAAGCAGAGGCAACGCCTGTAGAAGAGCCCGAGGATGAGGAGTGGTAAGTAAAAAACCCTTCTGCAAAGAGCAGTGCGCGAAACCGCACAGCAAAGACAATTACAAAAGCCTCCGAACCATTACGGTCCGGAGGCCTTGTCTTGTTTCATAATTCCTGTGGAGTCTTAATCCTAATTTCAGCTCTTGGGCACCGACCCGTAGGAGAACTGCAGCTCCTCCGGCACGTGGTGCTTGTCGCCGATGTACTTCACTGTCGTTTTACCATTCTCGTCGATCTCCACGCAGCTGACACAGACATTGTAGAGCAGGAAACGCTTTGCCTGGTCGGCGGGGATTCCGGATGCGAAGTTGAGGAAGGTCTGGATTGCGGTTCCATGGGAGGCGATGACGATGTTTTGACCCGGGTGCTCTGCAGCAATTCGGAGGATGGATTTGCTCACTCGTTCGTAAACCTGGATCATGGTCTCGCCGCCGGGTACTTGCGCGTGGCCCCTGTCCTCGTTCAGAATATACATCCGGTAGAATTCAGGGTATCCCGCCTTGATCTCCTCTTTGGTCCAGCCGTCGATCACGCCAAAATCGATCTCTGTCACATCGGGCTCGATCAGGACGGGCACTTCGTGGTCCTGGGAAGCCAGGCAATACAGCAGTGTCTTGCGCGCACGCTGCAGCGGGCTCGTGACGCCCAGATCGATATGAATGTCCCTAAAATAGTTCTCAAGGCATGCGCCTTGCCGCTCTCCGATCTCGTCTAGCGGATTATCTGCTCTCCCCTGATAGCGCAACGCCTGATTCCATGCAGTTGTGCCGTGTCTGACCAGGTATACGGTTGTCACTTTATTTTGTCCCATTGAATGTCCTCGTTTGTATGTGTCGTGTTTGACAGTTTTTTGACTTCTATCATTATAAAGAATTATTCTTCCCACTGAAACACTTTTCTTTCTCTTGCACAATCTTCGCTTTCTGGTCCATAATATGGTTTGCAGTCCATAACGCACTGCAACAGGAGGAATCGCTATGGAATTTGTATCCTATGACAATCAGAAAATCTGGTACACCATATGGGAAGCGGAAGCCCCTCGCGCTTGTATCCAGGTTATGACTGGTCTCGCGGAGATGGCGGACTACTATGAGGAGTTTGCGTCTGTCATGAACAAGGCCGGCTATACGGTCGCTTTGCATGAGTTCCGCGGACACGGAAGGTCCACTTCCGAATATGGCGCCGGAAACCTTTTCCGTAATTATGCGCTGGATGGCGCCCAGCTCTGTGAGATGATTCGATCGACACATCCAGGGCTTCCTGTGATCCTGTTTGGCCACAGTCTCGGCACGACAGTCTCACAAATGGCAATCTACGAAAAGATGGCAACGTGGGACGGCGTCATGTACACCGGTCCCTCCCATTCCAACTTTCCTAAAGAGCGCAGGGACAAGCTTCTTGACGAGGTTGACGCATGCATTCGCAGGGATGGACCTGATGCAGAAAATCTGATGATCTACCGCGAAGTATTCATTCCCTTGAATGCGCCGTTTGCTGACGAGAAGAGTTCTTTCTCCTTCATCACGACAGACCAAAAGAAATGGGATTGGATTGCGTCGCTCCCTTATACCAGCCCTGCCTACAGCAACCGCTTTTTCCACGATTTTATCATTCTGCAGGCAGACTATGCTGTGCGTGAGACGCTGGAGAACACACAGCCTGCGCTCATCGATACGCCCATCCTTTTCATGACAGGCTCTGAGGATGTGACCGCTGCCAACGGCAAGTATGGCGACATACAGGCGGCGCTCCTTAAAAAGGTTGGATGCAAAGATGTCACGTCCGTCGTCTATCCGGGCCTTCGCCACAGTCTTCTGCAGGAAGTGGAGGCCGGACGGAAGCAAGTGTTTGACGATATTACGGAGTGGATGAAGAAGAGATTCTGAGAATTTGTGGTACTATAACCGCAAAAAGGCGGCCGCCCAAGGATGTCCCGCTACAGTCAAGTAGCAGACAATCCCTGAGGCGACCGCCTTTATCATTTACAAATCAGCTTCTGCGTGCTGCATGAGCAAGCCCCGTCACAAATCACGTTCTCAGTGTAATACCAAGCACTGTATCCAGCTTCTTGAGGATCTTGGCGACGAATCTGTCGAGATCCTCTGCGGAGAACTCCTCTTCGCCCTGTCTGAAGGTGATGGTGAAGGCCATACTCTTCATGGTGGGCGGGATCGGCATGCCCTCGTAGATGTCGAACAGCTTGATGTCTGTCACATACTTGCACGCTGCGCGGATCTGCTCCTCGACCTGTGCGCATGTGATGTTCTTGTCCATGACCAGAGCCAGGTCACGGGAGACATCCAGGAACTTGGGCAGGGGCTCGAATGCGGGTGTATTACCGCACAGAGGATACAGTGCCGCCAGATCCAGTTCCATCAGGTACAGGTCTGTGCGCATGCTCTCGCTCTCCGCGATATCATAGGCAAGCTTGCCAATGTAGCCGACGGTCTGTCCCTCGCAGATCACGTTAGCGGTCTGGTAGGGATGTGTGAAGCTGCGTGTGGAAGCTTCATAGCTGAAGTTTACATGCAGTGTATTGGCGACGGTCTCTGCGGCGCCCTTTACGCTGAAGAAGTCTTCATCCTTGCCCCAGAATGCGACGACCAGGTGATCTCTCTCATCGGGATACTCGGTCAGAGGCAGTGCCTTGGGAACGAATACTTTGGCGATCTCAAAGAGTCTTCCGTCGAGACGGCCGTTCTTCTGGTTGCGGACCACTGCGTGGATCATGGAAGCGGTCAGGGTTGTACGCATCAGGGACAGCTCTTCGCTGATCGGGTTCATGATGCGGATGGCCTTGCGCTCCTGTGCGTCCTCGGGATAACGCAGAAGATCCAGGTCGGAAGGTGAGAAGAAGGAATAGTGCATGCACTCGTACGCGCCGATGCCGCACAGCGCTTCCTTCACGCGCATCTCACGGCGCTGAACAGGATTCCAGCCGCCAGTCGTGACTTCTGCGCTTTTAAGGAATGTGGGAATCAGGTTGTCATAGCCGTACATGCGGATGACTTCCTCAGCCACATCCTGATAACCCTCCATATCATCGCGGTATGCGGGAACCTGCAGGGTCAGCATGCGCTTGCCGTCTTTCTCAGAGATTTCCGGCTTCATATCCAGGTTGTTCATGATGCGGACAATGTCCTCATCCGGAACGGTGATGCCGAGCACGCCGCTGATGCGGTCGATCTCAACAGACATCTCACGAGGCTCCACGCTGTTGCCTGTATTGACGTCAAAGTGTGTGGAGGAAACCTTGCCGCAGCCCAGCTCTTCCACCAGGTGCAGCGCGCGCTTCATAGCCATCACGGTAGCGTACTCATCGACGCCCTTCTCATAGCGGGCGCTCGCATCGGTGCGCTTGCCGACGCTTCTAGCGGTGCGGCGGATGTTGTCGCGGGCGAACTTCGCGGACTCGAACATAACCGCTTCGGTCGTGTCCAGAATCTCGGAATTGAGGCCACCCATAACGCCTGCCAGCGCGATCGGGCGCTCGCCGTCGCAGATCACAAGGTTGGAGCTTGTCAGTGTCTGCTCCTGCTCGTCCAGCGTGACGATCTTCTCGCCATCCTTGGCGGTGCGCACGTTGATGCCGTTGCCGCGCAGATATGCGTAGTCAAAAGCATGCATGGGCTGACCCAGTTCTGTCAAAATATAGTTGGTAATATCAACCATATTGGAGATGGCGTTCATGCCAACCAGCGCGAGGCGGCGGCGCATCCATGCGGGGGAAGGTCCTATTTTGACATCGTAGACGTAGTGGCCGATGTAGCGAGGGCACAGCTCGGGTGCGTCTACCGTGATATTGAAATTGTCAAGCTTGACATCGGTCTCGGTGTAGTCGAGTGCAGGTGTTCTGAGGGGCTTCTCCAGAACGGCAGCGACCTCACGGGCGATGCCAAAGATGCTCTGGCAGTCGGGACGGTTCGCGGTGATTGCGATGTCGAAGAGCCAGTCATCCAGGCCGATGATGGGCTTTACGTCTGCGCCGACTTCCGCGTCATCGGGAAGAACGAGCAGTCCGTTATAGCCTGCGCCGGGGTACATATCCTCGCTGACGCCCAGCTCCATGCCGGAGCAGAGCATTCCGTGGGACTCATAGCCGCGGAGCTTGCCCTTTTTGATGGTCATAACGCCCTCGATGGCGGTGCGCTCACGGTTTGTGCCGTATACAGTTGCGCCGACCAGCGCTGTAGGGAACTTCTTGCCTGCCTCAACGTTATCGGCGCCGCAGCAGATCTGGAATGTGCCGTGCTCACCGCAGTTGACCGTGCAGACGTGAAGGTGGGTATCCGGAATGGCTTCGCAAGTTTCCACCAGACCGACAACGACCTTGGAAATGTCCTTGCCGACTTCATTGAGCTCCTCTACTTCAAATCCGCAGGAGAAGAGCTTTTCCTGCAGCTCCTGAGGGGTGCAGTCGATATCTACATATTCTTTTAACCAACTAAGTGGTGCGATCATACTCTATTTCCTCCTTTCCCCTGCGTCAGGCATCGTTGATCTGCTCGAGGACGCGAAGGTCGGACTCGAACAGGAGCTTGATGTTGTTGATGCCGTACTTGAGCATGGCGGCGCGCTCGATACCGATACCGAATGCGAATCCGCTGTACTCGTTGGGGTCAATGCCGCAGTTCTCCAGAACCTTGTTGTTGACAACGCCTGCGCCGAGGATCTCGATCCAGCCGGTGCCCTTGCAAAGCTTGCATCCCTTGCCGCCGCATGCGAAGCAGCTGCAGTCAACTTCTACGCTGGGCTCTGTGAAGGGGAAGAAGGAGGGGCGAAGTCTTGTGCGGGTGCCCTCTCCGTAAACCTGCTGCACGAACTCGTCCAGCATGCCCTGCAGGTCGCAGAGTGTGATGCCCTTGTCAACGACAAGGCCTTCCATCTGGCTGAACATAGGAGAATGTGTCGCATCATCGTCAGAACGGAATACTTTACCGGGAGACAGGATCTTGATCGGAGGCTTCTTGGCTTCCATGACGTGGATCTGGCCTGCGGATGTCTGCGTTCTGAGCAGATATTCAGGAGACAGGTAGAAGGTATCCTGCATGTCTCTAGCGGGATGGTCCATGGGAGTGTTCAGAGCCGTGAAGTTGTAGTAATCGTTCTCGATCTCTGTGCCCTCATAGATCTCAAAGCCCATTCCGGCAAAAATATTGACCATCTGGTTCTTCATCTGTGTGATGGGATGAAGGTTGCCGCGAGGCTGTATTTTGGCAGGGATCGTGACATCGATCTTCTCTTTCTCATAGCGGTGCTGCAGCTCCGCTTCCCTGGCCTTCTCTTCCATCTTGCTGAGGTTGTCCAGCACCCAGTCCTTGAGAAGGTTTACGTTCTTACCAAAATCGGCCTTCTCTTCCTTGGGAATGCTGCGCATCTCTTTCATCAGCGCATTGACTTCGCCCACCTTGCGATCCAGATACTTCTTGCGAAGCTCATAGATGCTGCGGGAGTCTGTGCGGTCTTTGGCTTCTTCCAGGAACTTGGCCCGGATCTCTTCAAACCTGTTCATGACATCTCCTTTTAATAACATGTTTTATTGTTCGGATTTCATTGCGTGAGGCGCCTTATGCCTTCACGAAAAAACGTCCCATATCCGTCTCCCTTTCGGAATCGGATATGGGACGAGAAAAGACGTATTCCCGCGGTACCACCCACGTTCAGGCGTATCCATCGCCTGCTCTCATTGATGACTGCTTTTTGCTGCCGCAGCGGCACCCGCTTATCACGCTGGAAGCACCTCTTCACACCGTTTGCTGAAGGCATGCATTCCACGTTTTTCACAGGGGACTCCCATGCTGAAATTCACATTGCCGCCGCTCTCCCGTCTTCCAGCCTGTGGACGGGTTCTCTGTAAGAGCACTGCACTGCACGCTACTGACACATGTTCAGCGTCCGCCTGTCACAGCTTCCCTTATAAACCGTAACAACCGCTATTTTAGGCATTTTTGCAGGCGTTGTCAAGTAAAGCAGTCTTCTTATTCGATGCTAATTCGATGCTTATTCGACGCAGATCAGGAATCGAAGCGTGTAGTCGTTCTTGGCGCTGTACTGGTACTCCGGCATGACGCCCGGTCCGCACGCGCCTGTGCCGATACCCTGCTGGAAGGCCTGGATGGTCACATAAGTACCGGTGCGCTTCTCATCCTCGCGGTGCTTCATCCTGCAGAGCGCCCAGTCGGAATACGGCTTGATGCCGAGTTCGAACGGCTTGTCCACCGCCTTAAAGGTGACCTTGACTTTGCCGTCGCTCACACTTGCCTCGGTGCAGTCGCAGCGATTGCCGCTCTCCTGCGGGCGGATGTTGGGCTCTGTCATATCCTTCACAGTGCACTTCACTGTGCGGATCGGGAACTGGTCCTTCATATCGCAGTAGCTTTCACCGGTTCTGCCGGTGTATTCAACGAGGTCAAAAACGTCCTCGAGGCGGAATGTTTTGCCAAATCGGGGGATAATCTTGTCGCCCTTTACGCAGTGGAGCGTGCTGGTCACAAGAATGCCCTCTTCCGTGCCCTCGTAGCTGTCGATCACAGTATAGCGGCCCTTTTTGTTGGTCAGCTCGGTCTCGACCCGGTAGCCGTTCAGGATGGGACTGCTGGAGATCACTGTCTCGACCTGGTCCATGAAAGGCTCCATCATATTGTGGAACTGCAGGTCCGTGTCGTTGTCTGTAGGTGCTCTGTAAAGCAGCGTGTACTCGGAATTGCTCCTCATGACCTGTCCGTCCGGAAGGGTCAGTGCAAAGTGGCCGTTCCGGAAGCTGCAGGTCTCCGGCAGGGGCATGTCGCCCTCTGCGGACGGCACATTCTGTCGGATCACAATCTGCTCCTCAGAGACAATTCTGCCTGTCTTCTTGTCCAGTGCCGTTACGATCACGGACAGATTTCCGTCCACCGCTGCGGGCTCAGGCACTGCGACAATGGTCTTCTCCAAAGGCGCGGCGTCCGCGTCGATCACGTTGATCGTGCCATCATTCCATGTAAAGGTCAGCTGGTAGCGGTCTCCGGAAGAGAACGCGGTCGTATTAAAGAGTTCAAAACTGCTGCCGGAAATATGGCGCACCCGGATCGGTCTGTAGATAAAGCGAATGATCTTGGCGCCGGCGGAAGGCGTGCGGTCGGGATAAAACAGACCGTCTACACAGAAGTTTCCGTCATGGGCCCACTCGCCGTGGTCGCCGCCGTAGGTATAGCTTCCGTCCTCATGAAGGACCGCGTGATCGACCATCTCCCATACGCATCCACCGATCAGGTTGTTGTATTTGTAGATCTCCTCCCAATAGGCCTCCGTGTTGCCGGGTCCTACGCCCATAGCATGCGCATACTCGCACATGAAATAAGGTCTGTCGTTGAGTTCCTTCTGCTTGCGGCAGTGTTCGCCCACGTCGTGGACCATCTGCACAGAGGGATACATCTCACTGCCCACATCATAGGCAATACGCTTGCAGTGAATAGCGCTCTCGTAGTGAACAGGCAGATTGGACTGAAGCTTTAAGTAGTTGTACATAGCGTCCGTATTGTGATAGCCGCCTGCCTCATTGCCAAGGCTCCACATCACAATAGATGTATTGCCGTGGATCTTGTCCCTCTGATAGAGACGCGTGATGCGGTCCATATAGTGGGATTCCCATTTGGGGTCATTGCTGATCGTATTGTAGGTGCCGCTGATCTGGTGCGCGAATGTGCCGTGGGTCTCCAGGTCATTCTCATCCACGATGTAGAGTCCCATTTCATCGGCCAGCTCCAGAAGGAGCGGATCCGGAGGATAGTGGGAAGTGCGGATCATATCGATATTGAATTCTTTGCAGATCCTGACGTCGCGCTCGATCTCATCGGGCGTCATTGTGTAGCCATTGGTACAGCTGGTATCGTGATGGTTTACGCCGTGGAACTTGATCATTCTGCCGTTCACAAGGAAGCGGTCGCCGATGATCTCCACCGTCTTAAAGCCGATCTTCTCCTTGACGCAGCAGCTCTCGGTCTCATAGTAGATATTGTAGAGCGTGGGATCTTCTGCGTTCCACTCGGTCACGTCGAGGTCCTCGAAGGCCACTTTGGCAAAACCGTCCGTCACGTCCGCTGTCTCTGTAAGGTGAAGACCGTGTCCCTCCAGCGTGAAGGTGACCTTGGTGGGGGTCAGTGTTTTGGCACAAAGCGCGAGGGCATACTTGCCGCCGATCTTGGAAGTCTGCGCATCGATCTCGCAGATGTCGGTCGGCTCGCTGATCCGCAGCAGCACGTCGCGGAAAATACCGTTGTTGCGGAACATATCCTGATCCTCGAGGTAGGTGCCGTTGCACCAGCGATGTACAACGACCACCATCTCGTTGGTGCCCTCTGTGAGCTTGCCGGTCAGATCGAATTCCGCCGTGTTGTGGGCGCCCTCGGAGTAGCCGACAAATTCGCCGTTTACATACAGATCCATGCAGCTGGCCACGCCCAGGAAGGAAATGACGTAATTCTTTTCCGGGTCCTCGATCTCGAGGTCTCTGCGGTAGATGCCGACGAAATTGTACTCCTCACCCGGATCCTTGTAGCGCAGGGAGATCTTCTGGTCGACGCCGATCCAGGAGAACACTCTGCCGACCTTCTCAAGCGTCGGGATCACCGGCGGCTTGAAAGGAAACTGGTAGCGGATGTTGATATAGAAGGGCTTGTCATAGCCGCGGAACTGCCAGCAGGCCGGCACATCGATCTTGTCGAAGTTCACCTTTTCTGTGTCCAGCATCATGGGCACTTCTGCCGGTCTTTTATAGAATTTGAAGTCCCACTCTCCGTTCAGGCATACGACCTTTTCTGAAGCGTAGCGCTTCTCCTTGGGCGCCACGCCGTCTGCCTTTGCTCTATCCGGATAAGGGATGAAATAGCTTCTGGCAGGAAGCTTGTTGATCTCATAAATGGAGAATGTATGATAGTTGTTCTGGTTGATCTGGTATTTCATGCGTACTCCCCTACTGTGCCGCCTGCGGCGGACCTGCTGTAATTCGTTATAAAACACTATTTCTATTATGTACCAGCCACCGCAAAAAGTAAATCGAGCCATGTGGAATCGTCCACATGGCCCATTACAACTTGCCTTTTTTACAATTGTTCCGGTCTGCCGTATGCCAAAACACCTGCATTCCCGGCCGCATTATTTGATCATTCTCATGACGGCAATGCAGATGCACGCTCCGATCACCGCGACAATGATATTTCCGATCGTGCCGTAGCTGTAGATTCCGACGAGTCGCAAAACAGTGCTGCCGACAAATCCGCCAACTACGCCGATGATGATATTACCCAGCATAGAGAATCTGCTTCCCATGATCTGTCCGGCCAGCCAGCCTGCGATTCCGCCTACGATAATACTAATGATCAAACTCATTTTAAAACCTCCTTTAATGTTGCTGTTCTCAGCGCCACGCACAGTGTAGCATGCATAAATCATTTGTGTAAAGAGAACAAGTTTTTGACTCTTCTACTTCCTTCTGCCTGCGGAAGGCGTGTACTTTTGTCTGTCATTGTAAGTAAACGTAATTGGTCCAACTTCCTTACAGAATAATCCCGCGATTCTCTCCTGACTTGACGCATTCCCAAAAAGAAGTAAAGTATTGGTATACACTGATTTTCTAGAACTTGGAGAGGCATGATCATGAATACATCTAAACATCCCCTGATCTGGGGACACCGGGGCGCAAGCGGGTACGCCCCTGAGAACACGCTGCCAGCCTTTCAGATGGCCGCCGACATGGGCGCCGACGGCGTCGAACTGGACATCCAGATGACCAAAGACGGCGTGATCGTCGTCTGCCACGACGAGACCATCGACCGCACAAGTACCGGCAAGGGCTGGCTCAAGGACTACACCTTCGACGAACTGCGCCGGCTGGATTTCAGTAATGGGAACGCCGCCTACGAGGGAACTAAGATCCCCACGATGGAGGAGGTTCTGGACCTGCTGGATCCCACCGGGCTGACCATCAATATCGAGCTCAAGACCGGCATCATCTTCTATGACCGGATTGAGGAAAAGATCCTGGAACTCGTCAGGCGCAAAGGCTGGCAGAACCGCGTGATCTACTCCTCTTTCAACCACTACACAGTGTGCCGGATCAAGGAACTGGATTCTTCCGCCAAGGTGGGCCTTCTCTACGGCGATGGTCCCATCGATATGCCTGGTTATGGACTCCGTCTAGGCGCGGATGCTCTCCACCCCGCTTTCTATAACCTCCAGTACCCAAACTACATGGAGGACTGTCGCAAGAACAGCCTGGATGTCAATGTCTGGACCGTCAACTCGGAGAAAGATCTTCTGGCCTGCCGGGACTATGGTGTCCATGCGGTCATCACCAACTATCCGGCCAAGGCAAGGAAGCTGTATGAAGGGTGAATCTGCGTCAGTGGACCTGTCCCTCTGACTCATTGTGTGAGTCACCTGTCCCCTTGACTCACTCCTGGACCACGATGCATCTTACTTTGAAAGAATTCTTGTCTAGAGATGCATTTCCCAGCATATGGTGATGATTCTGTGCATCTCATACAGAAGATGATCCGACTCGATGATGCATGTTTTCAAAGTGGGCAGAGGAAATCTTAAAACCTAGATTTTAGGATGCAAATCGAGTGATTGGTGTGCATCATCAACTTGATGATTCACGGATTTTTGATGCATATCTCCTGATTCAGTGGCATATTCGTCGTGAAAAGCAGAGGAATACAAAGATTTCTGAAATGGAGATGCAGCACTTGCATCCTATATTTGATTTTTTGGCAGATTATCTGCCCACTACAAAAAGTCGCATCTCATTCTAGGAAAACCAGAAAAATGAGATGCAGTTGAAGGCACAATAATCAGGAAGTCCACAAGAGATTTGTAACTAAACACTAGTGAACGTGTTAACCACATCCCAGGACATATTAACCACACTATCACCCCCCCCCAACGCACAAAACCGGGCTCACAAAGAGCCCGGTTTTAGTATTATCCAGCTATGATATAAGTCCTCGGGACAATGTCCAATCCCCGCAACTCATTTTCCCATCGGCTGCTTATCCGACATGCGCAGGAAGATGAAGCCCAGCGCAAAGAATACTGCAAGGGACGCCACCGCAATATTGATGGTTCCGCCCGCCAGCTTGACAGCAGCGATGACGGCCGATCCCAGGAAGGATGCGCCTTTGGCAAAGATGTCGTAGATGCCAAAATACTCGCCCGAGTTCTCCGCAGGAATGATCTTGGAGAAGTAGCTTCTGGACAGCGACTGGATCGATCCCTGGAAGCAGCCTACGCCAAACGCCAGGATGCCAAAATCAAGCAGCGTATGAAGCGTCAACGCATAGAGGCATACGCAGAAGTAGCCAACGATACACACAAGAATCAGCGGCGCCGTTCTGTATTTCCTGGAGAGCCTGGCAAAAACGAGCGATCCTCCGAAGGCCACGACCTGCGTCGCCAGAAGGAACACGACCTGACCGACCGTGGGAAGTCCCAGGTCCGTGCCGATGTTGATACAGTTGTCGATAATGGTACCGACGCCGTCAATGTAGAGGAAGAAAGCAATCAGGAAGAACAGAACCTTCTTGTCATGAGTAGCGATCTTCTTGAGCGTGCCAAAAATCTTGCGGAAAACATCTCCTATTTCGCCCCTCTCCGCTTCCACATAGTTGATCTGCTTGTACTCCTTGAGGAGCGGCAGCGTGACAAGGAGCCACCAGCAGCCTGTCACTGCAAAGCCTATAATCCTTGCGACTTTTGGCGAGAATATCATCAAGTTCTCGCTGAGTCCGCCGCCCAGAATGTAAGCCACCATCGCAACAATGAAGGGAATGCAGGATCCGATATAGCCCCATGCATAGCCGTAGGAGGAAACCTCATCCATGCGGTCTTCGGACGTGATGTCGTTGAGCATGGAGTCATAGAAAGTCAGCGACATAGAATAAAAATCTTTGTCAGTACGAACAAGATGATGAAAATCACCCAGGAGGATGCAAATCCATTCAGAATACAACCGATCACTCCCAGTGCCACACATGTCTGGAAGAAAATCTTTTTGCGATCCTTGTGATCCGCTATGGCACCGCAAATAGGACCCAGAATAGCCACCACCACTGTAACGACAGAGATTGCGATGGAATAATACGCGGTTGCTCTGTCACCTGTGATCTGCCCCGGCGCATCTCCAATTGCAAGTGCCTTAAAGAAGATCGGAATCAGGGAACACGCCAGCATTGTAAAGGCTGAATTGCCGACGTCATAGAGTACCCACGCGCGTTCCTTTTTGGTTAGATTTTTGAACATAATTGCCCCCTCATTTATACTTTCATCGCCGCCTCGTAGGCGCCCCAGATGACAGACCGGAGGTTTCCGACGCTGCGGCAGTCGCCGATGAACTGCACATTTTTCTTGCCGGCCGCTGACAGCGGCGCAGGCAGGTATCCTGCACAGGAGATCACATTGTCGCAGGGAATCTCAAAGTTTTTTCCTTCTTTGTCCATGCAGACCACCGCTCCATCCTTCACCTCTGTGAGGCGCGTCTCCAAATAGACCGGCACTTTCTTCCAGGCAAAATACTCCCGCAAATAGGAGCTATTGGCCAGGCAAACGCCCTTCTGCTTGATCAGATCGTCCATCATCTCGATGATCACCGGCGTTTTTCCCTGCAGCTGCAGCTCATAGGCAATCTCGCAGCCCGTGAGACCGCCGCCGATCACCGCTACAGTCTTGCCCACCTTGGATGCACCGACCGGCGCCGCTTCAAACTCCATCCCGGCTGCTTCTACGGCGCCGGGCTCACTCAGGAGGAATTCACATGCCTCGATCATCTTCTCGTGACCGGGCACATTTTTCAGCACTCGCGGCACCGCCCCGGTCGCCACGATCACCGGCTGATTGCCGAATTCCTGCACTGTGCGCACTTCGTAGTTATAGTGGATCTCCACGTCAAGCTCTTCCATTTGCCTGCGATACCATGTGAGCAGATCGCGCAGTTTGCCCTTATAGGACTCTGCAGCGGCTGCGATAAAAGCGCCTCCCAGGCGATCGGACCTCTCATAGATCACAGGATTGTGGCCTCTGAGGGCAAGGACCCTGGCCGCCTCCATGCCGCCGATTCCACCGCCGACGATCACGACGGTCTGCGGCTTCTTGGTCTTCTGAATATAGTGCTTGTTCCACTGCATCATCTCCGCATTCACTGCGCAGCGCGCAAGGTGAAGGGAGTCGAACAGATCCTGGTCGTTGGGCACGCCCTTGTAGTGCGCCATGTTGAAGCACCCGTTGTGGCACAGGATGCAGGGGCGTATCTCATCTTCTCTTCCATCCAGCAGCTTGTTCACCCACTCCGGGTCTGCAAGGAACTGTCTGGCAAAGCCTGCTCCGTCGATTCCTCCTCTTGAGACTGCTTTAGCGGCTGTCACAGGGTCCATCCTGCCGGCACAGACTACAGGAATGTCCACGAATTTCCGGATGTGCTCTACGTCTTCCAGGTTACAGTTTTCGGGCATGTATACAGGGGGATGTGCCCAATACCAGGCGTCATAGGTCCCGTTGTCGCAGTTCAGCATATCGTACCCTGCGTCCTGCAGATATTTTGCCGCGATCTCCGACTCCTTCATGTCACGCCCGGCTTCCTCGAACTTCTCACCCGGCAAAGCACCGCGGCGGAAGCCCTTTGTCTTGGAGACGACGCTGTAGCGCAGAGAGACAGGGAAATCGTCTCCGCACACCTTCTTGATCGCCTGCACGATCTCTACAGGGAAACGATAGCGGTTCTCGAGCGATCCACCGTATTCATCTGTGCGGTGATTCACATATTTGAGGGTGAACTGGTCGAGCAGGTAGCCCTCGTGCACCGCGTGGATCTCAACGCCATCGACTCCTGCTTCCTTGAGAAGTCTGGAACACTCGGCAAAAGAGTCCACAAATTTATGTATTTCCTCTACCGTCAGCGCTCTCGAGGGAACCTTGTCCGACCACCGGTTGGGGGCAGGCGAAGCGCTCGCTGTGATCATATCCAGATCCATCACGGGCTTGGACGCCTTTCGCAGCGCCTTGTTTGCATAGAGCTGTTCCATCATCTCAGAGATCGTAAAGCTTCTCCCAAATCCCGCCGTCAGCTGTACGAACAGCTTGGCGCCGGTCTTGTGAAATTCGGGCATCCACTTTGCCAGATCCCTGTACATTTTCTTATTGGTATGCAGCCACTGCCCGAACATGGGGTTATAGACCGGCTGGCAGCCGGGAAGCACCAATCCAGCGCCTCCTTTTGCTGCTTCCAATATGAATTTGGCCCCTGCTTTATCAAAATGATTCCGCTCCATCCAGCCGAACAGATCCGTGCCGCCCATTGACGTCACGACAAAGCGGTTCTTGATCTCACAATTTCCAATTTTCCATGGGGTCAGGAGCGCCTGATATTCCTTTTTTACAGCCACTTCGGTACTCATGCGGATCTCCTCTCTATCCTCTTCTCTATCCTCTCTCTATCCTCTCTTTCGCATCGCAGCCGATTACGGTGCCGCCTCGAATATAACGTCGCATTCCACAAGGACTGTTCCGTCCTCTTTGACATGGATCCTCTGCCCTTCCTTGATTTCTGAAAGGAACTCCTCACCGAGGTCATCAACCAATACGATGGGATGTTTGGACCAGTTAGCTGTGAGCACTGCACCGGCCACTGCCAGCGTATCCGCCTTTTTGCTAAAGAGCATGCAGGCGGGGCCAACCCCCATTACAGAAGCACAGTACAACACCATTCCGCCGGTGGTGGATCCGATTGTCTCGGGAAGGCACAGGATCTTTCCGGGGATTTTCTTCCCATAGAGCTCAGGGTTATTCATATCCTGCAGGACGCCCTTCGGATTCAGGAAGGAACCAGCCGTCTTGAGGTTTGCAAGTGTATTGAACCCGGTATGCGTGACCAATGCTTCCGCCATCACATCCCCGGGCACAACGACGCGGCCTTTGTACCTTTTGATCATCGTCATTTCCTCCCTTCCTCTTTCCATCCGCCGGTGATAATATCGACCAGTTCCTCCTCGCTGAAGAACCGGGCTTTACTGTAATAGCGAAGTTTATTGGAAGCAGTGATGATCCGGATATTGTCCGTCAACGGATTGGATGTGTAGGACAGGGGACATAGTCCGGATACTGTCACGCCAATATACTTGAGCTTGAGGGCTTTTTCGGGGTAATTCTTTTCAAACGCCTCACGAACATCCGGCGCGGCACAGAAGATGGTATTCATGGTGACCTTCTGATTACCGTGCTTCTTGAGCCCTTCTGTCAGTCTGTCTGTCCAGTCACACAGCTGCTCACAGGAAAAATGGGGGCATCCCGCAAATGCAAGTTCTGGTGCGCCGGACGGATCCTTTCGTTCCTCCCACGGATTGGGGTAGCTCGCCTTGACGCGGGCAATCTCCTCGTCGTCAATCACGAACACTTTCGCGTTCTCTTTGATGAGGGAATTGCCTCCTCCCGGCAAGGAAGACAAGACTGCCTCCGGCGTAATGTTTTCAACATGGTACAGACCGACGGATCCGTTGGAAGCCGCTGCCGCTCCCATATCCTTCAGATAGTCTCTGACAGTCTGCGTAAGATCGGTGCCCAGCCACTTGTCCAGACCGCGGATAAAAGGAACATCCTCGACGCACTTGAAACCGATCGCGCTGCCGAGGAGCTGCGGCTCAGGTCTGTTTTGACACCGTACCTCGATGATCCAGTCTGCCTTTCTGCCCTCGTCTGTGAGGAGTCCGAATTCCGGCACATAGCCAAGAATATTGGACATCAGCTCCAGAATGCCAGAATTGCGATTGCACCGTGCGCCGATCACGGAGTTCACATAAGAAACCGCAGATGACTCCGCCCAGCCAAGGATATCGCCATATTCCGGGATATTGCCGACTTCGTCCATATAGGCCGTGCATGTATAGGCATTCTGGTCCTTGATGCCCATGCGCTCCCATTCCTTTTCCATGCGCTTCTGGCCGGAAAAGATCACCTTGAACATAGCCCGGTCGGCAAGGCTCATCGGCACATGCGGCTCCACGCCTCGGGGATCCGTGGTAAAACTCTGTCTGGGCAGTGCGCCGCCCTCGATCAACGCCTCCATGAGATCGAAGACCGGTTTCCAAGTCATACTGCCCGTTCCGATCACCGCATGTCCCATCTTCCCGGTGATCTTGACCATCCGCTTGGCGCCAAATGCTTCCCCGTACATGACGAGCGTGTTAAGCACTTTGCGCATCGCTTCCCCCTGCTCCCCTCTCTGTACGGCGAGCAGTTCTTCATTCAGGATCATTTCGCTCTCCTTTCGTGTTGTTGACGCGGCATACTATAATTATACACAAAAAAAGAGTCAGAGGGGCCATTCCTCTGACTCTCATGCATTTTCCTCTCACTGTCTCTTTACTTTCCAGCTTGCTGCCTCGCGGCGCTCACTGATAAAGTTCCTGTAAATGCCTTCTTCCTTCATCAGATTCTCGTGCGTTCCCTGCTGCACGACTTTCCCGTGATCAATAACGAGGATCTGATCTGCATGCTCCACTGTTTTGAGCCTGTGCGCGATCATAATGACCGTCTTTTCTTCCGTCAGCGCCTGGATCGCCTTCATCAGGTCGTTCTCATTCTCCGGATCCACATTGGCGGTGGCTTCATCCAGGAAAATGACCGGGGCGTCCTTCATCATTGCCCTTGCGATGGAAATCCGCTGTTTTTCTCCTCCGGAAAGGCTGGCTCCGCCTTCCCCGATGACTGTGTCGTACCCATCCGGCAGTGCCTCTATAAACTCGTGACAGCAAGCCTTCTTCGCCGCTTCTATTACCTTCTCCATTGGCGCATCCGGCTGCCCGAAACGAATGTTGTTCGCGATGGTATCGTGGAACAGATAGACATTCTGGAACACAAATGAATAGTTCTCCATCAGTGAATCCATATCATAGTCCTTTACATCTCTTCCACCGAGCGTCACCGTTCCGGCATCCACATCCCAGAACCTTGCCAAAAGATTGACCAGCGTCGTCTTACCGCCTCCCGAGGGGCCGACAATAGCTGTCGTAGTCTTCTCAGGAATCTGAACCGAAATCCCATCGATAACTTTCTTCTTCTCATAGGAGAATTCCACATCTTCCGCGGCAAGATTCCTGTTCTCAGGCGTGATCATTTCCCCGGTGATATCCATCTGCGGCGTATCCAGGATCTCCTGCGCTCTCGTCACGCTCATATCCACCACTCTGAGCAGTGCGGAATAGTTGCCTGCTGTCTCGAGGCTGGCATAGACAATAAACGCGGAAATTACCATGACGATTGCTGTCAGGGCATCCATGGTCCCTTTGCAGTAGAAGAAGCAGGACAGCGCCACCATACAAACACCTGTCAGCTTAGCGATCAGATTCTGGGCGCTCATGCGGGGGATCAGCGTCATCTCCATATCCGTATTCACTTTGACATTGGCAGAGATAGCGTCGTTCAGTTCCCTGCTCTTTGTGCCGGTCAGATGATACGCTTTGACTTCTGCCATTCCCTGCAGGTATTCCAGCACCTTCTCTACCACGCGCTCGTCGGAATCTATCTTTTGCCCGGCCAGCGTACCGGCTGCCTGCTGCAGAAAACGGTTTGCGAATAGGAACAGCGCAAACCCGCATAGCAGCACCAGTGCGATCCGCCAGTCAAAAAACAGCAGCATCACGATGATCAGAGAAGTCGTGAGCAGGCCTTCGCAGACCATCATGATCACGCGCGTCGCGACATTTTCCAGGTTCTCCATCACATTTGTGGTGACCGAAGTGATCTGCCCCAGTGACTTCTCATTGAAATATCCCATCGGCAGATACCGCATATGCTCGGCGATCTCTACGCGTTTTCTTGCGCAGGTGTCATAGCCGCCTTCGGTCTGCAGCATCATGCTTTTGGCCTTGACCAGGCTCGAACCGATAATGGAGAAAAGCATGATCCCAAACGCAAGAAGGATATCCTGCGTAGTCACGATTCCGCGAAGCAGCGCGCGCACCATACAGGCTATGGCCGGGATCTTAAGGGCTTCGAACATTGCCTGCAGCACGCCAAGAAGAATGGACTGATGGAATCTCTTGCGGTTCTCCTCCCCGCAGAATGCAAAAAAGCGGCTGATGATCTTAACCATTGTCCTTCACCTCCATATGCGCGTTCCACATCTTCTTATACAGTTCATGATGTGCGAGCAGCTCCTCATGGGTCCCTTCCTCATGAATCTGCCCGTCCTTCACCACATAGATCCTGTCAGCATCAACGATCGTACTGAGACGGTGTGCGATAACGATCAGGGTCTTTCCTTCCGTGAGTTTCGAGACAGATCGCTGAATGACTGCTTCATTTTCCGGATCTGTATAAGCGGTAGCCTCATCCAGGATCACGACCGGTGCCGCCTTCAGCATGGCTCTCGCGATGGAGATGCGCTGCCGCTCGCCGCCGGAAAGATGGCCGCCGGAACTGCCGACCATGGTGTCATAGCCATTTTCAAGACTCATGATAAAGTCATGGCAGCCGCTCATTTTGGCCGCCTCTTCCACCTCTGCGTCTGTCGCGGAAGGTCTGCCGAGGCGGATGTTTTCTCTCACCGTCATGTTGAAGAGGTAGTTGTCCTGCGAGACAAAGGCGATCTTATCGGCATAGGCTTCCTGCGGAATATCACGGATATCTGTTCCTCCAATCGAGATACTGCCGCCCGTCACATCCCATAAAGATGCAATCAGGCGCGCGATCGTGCTCTTGCCGCTGCCGCTCGGGCCGACCAGAGCCACAAAGCTTCCTTCCGGAATATTCATGGAAACGCCGTGCAGCACCTCTTTATCGGTGTCTGTATGATAGGAGAAATGCACATTTTTTAACTCCAGATCATTTTTCTCCGGCGCATTTCCCTCCTCCGGCCTTACCATCTCCGGCGCATCCAGGATTGCTCTCACCTCTCCGAAGATCGTGCCCATTGTCCGCAGATCGTCCGAGTAGCTCATCATGGTCACAAGCGGCGTGATCAGTCCGACGGACAATATGATGATCATGACAAAATCCTGAGGAGACAGGCTCCCGTTCTTCACCAGGAGTCCGCCGATCGGAAGGACCGATACCAAAGTAGCCGGCATCACGACCATGGCGAAGGTCATAGGCAGGATGCTGGCCCGCATCCAGTCGATGAAACTGTGCGCCGCCTCATAGGCGTCATGGACAAAGCGGTCATAGCTGGATTTTGTCTTGCCGAAGACCTTGATCACCTGAATGCCGTTGATATACTCCACAGCCGTGTCATTGAGCGCTTTGGTCGCCGTGATCGTGTGCTGGTAAAAATCCCCGCTGCCGACCATCATGAGCACATAGCAGAACATGCCGATCGGAACGGTGACAAGGCTCGCCAGGCCCATTCTCCAGTCGATGGTAAAGATGTAGATCTCAATGACCACCGGCACCAGAAGGTTCGCCGTAAATTCCGGTACGATATGCGCCAGCGTCGTCTCGATGCTGTCGATCCGCTCGACCAAAGTGTTCTTCAGGGCTCCACTGCTCTGTGTCAGGACAGTGCCTAACGGCATACGGACCAGCTTTTCCGTACACCTCTTGCGGATCTCACCTAACACGGCAAAAGTCGCTCTGTGGCTCGTCGCAGTGGAAAGGGCGTGGAACAAGACCCTCCCCAGCCACAAAGCCGCCATGATGAGGCACTTTCCCAGGTAAAAGGCAAAATCCTGCTGCCCGTCCATAAGCCCCTGCACGATCCCCACTACCACGAAATAGGGGGCGACAGAAAAGGCCACGCCGATGACAGCGAGGATCACGCTCAAAACATACTGTCCGCCGTGATCTCCCGTCTGCCCCAGCACCCAGGCGATGGGGGATTGTGATTTCCTGTTCTCATCCATGAATAAGACCTCCTTTCAGCTAACATTCAGGTATTAGTGTTAACTAACCCTATAACAAACGCATCGCCTGTCCCAATAAAGAGACAGGCGCTGTCTTTTACATGTATTTGATGTTAGTTATATTTAACTTTAATGCTAGCACAATCAGTTGACTGCGTCAAGTTATCCCGATGTCAGTTTGTCACAAAGTGATATAGCCTCTCCATCCGCGCACAGAATAGTATGAATCTGCACCATTGTGAAACGTAAACACAGCGTCATATCGGCGCTCGCAGAACAGGGCTCCTCCCTTGCTGCGAATATCATCCGGAGTAGCTATCCAGCTTGACGTTTTGAGGTCAAATGGACCAAGATCCTGCAATCGCCTGTAAAGCTCTTCAGTCAATAAGGATACACCCATCTCCTGAGCTTGATGAATGGCACTGCCTTTCGGAGGGTTCTTTTTGCGTTTTTGTAAAGCTTCATCGTCGTAGCACAGGCTTCTGCGCCCTGCAGGAGACTCGCTCGAACAATCACAGAAAATAAGCTTCCCACTCTTTTCATCAATACCGATCGTATCTGGCTCGCCTCCACTTTCCTCCATCAGCCTGAGTGCCTCAAGAGCTTCTTTATCCTCACTCAAACGAGCTTCGACGAATTCCCATTCTATATCAGGATGTCGCGTCATATTCTGAAAGAATCTGTTTTTGAGTATTTCTGTTATCATTATCTCTACTCCCTCTAATTCCTGGTGCAATAGTCGCTTTCTTCATCAAGAATAGGATATTATATTCATAGAAAAAACACGAGAGGAGCAAAATGATTTACACAAATAATTATGAATCCCCTTTGGGAAACATCCTGCTTGCCGGTGATGAACAGGGATTAACTGGTCTTTGGTTTACGGAAGGCGGCAGATATATTGGGCTTGGTCTGAAAAAAGGAGCCAGCCGGCGCGAAACGGACTATTTTGACCAGACGAAAGAATGGCTGGATATTTATTTCTCAGGCCGCGATCCGGGCTTTTTCCCTCGAATCCATCTGGTAGGCTCCGATTTCCGCAATCGTGTCGGAGAGATCATGTGCGGGATTCCTTATGGGAAGACAGTTACATACGGTTGGATTGCCGACAAACTGGCAAAAGAGCGCGGGCTCGAAAGGATGTCCGCACAGGCGGTTGGCGGTGCGGTCGGACATAATCCGATCTGCATCATCGTTCCGTGCCACCGGGTGGTCGGAGCGAACGGGAACCTGACCGGATATGGCGGAGGAATCCTGCGAAAGAAAGCTCTCCTTGAGCTGGAGGGCAATGATATGAGCCAATTTACAATCCCGACCAAGGGAACTGCGCTATAAAAAATGGGCTTCCGAGGTTCCGCAGTATTCACAGCGGAGCTTCAGAAGCCCATTTTTAACTTTATGCGATTATCATAGTAAGATTAAAAGCTGTGCTCTGTCAGCCATGTAACGGCCTTCTCCACGATTTCCGTGATATCAGTCCCGTCCGGTGCAATGACAGTCTGCTTTTCCAGCCCATTGTGGAAATCCACATGCTCGACTTCCGCAATGGCATTCTTCAGATAGTTGTTATCATCCGAGAAGCCGGGATCCGGCTGGATCTGGCAGATGCTGTAAGCCTGCAGGATCGCGCTTACCGGAACACCGTGGTATACAAGTCCTTTGTACTTATCAATCTCGCTTTGCCTGATGGGAGCACTTTCGCGATAGATTCTCATAGCCTCTGCGAGCGCTTCCTTTTCTGCATCATTCAGCGGCTGTGCCTCATCGCTCGTCTTTGTGTTATCGAGCACCTGCTCCAGCGTGCTCATGCCTGAGAGGACCGTGATCACGTCTTCCTTCTCGAGGCAGAACCGTACAGACCATGATGCGATACTCCAGTCCGGATGAACGGCCTTCAGAACAGCTTCCGCTTCCTCCGGCAACTATGCAAGACCGCCGCCCTTCACTGCTTCCATGATGATGACCTTCCTGCCATGCTTACGGATTACATCATAGCAGGGGCCGGCCTGAACCAGTTCGCTGTCCCAGTCAATGGGATTGAGCGCAATCTGAACGAATTCGATCTCCGGATGCTCGGTTAAGACGCGGTCCAGCAGTTTTGCGGAGGAATGGAACGAGATACCCAAATGCCGGATCTTCCCGTCTTCCTTCCACTTTTTTGCATGATCAAAGAGATGCGTCGTCTTTACAATGCCGCCCTTACCGTCATAACCGTCATAGTAAACGGTCTGAATGTTATGGAGCAAATAATAATCGATGTAATCTACGCCCAGATTGTTCAGCTGGCTCCGGAAGGTTTCCTCAATCTTGTCTTCCGGAATCATCATGAACGTCGGGAACTTGGTCGCCACAGTAAAGCTGTTTCTCGGATGCCGCTCTACCAGTGCCTTCCGGGTGGCCTCCTCACTCTTTCCGTTATGATAAACAAAGCTGGTGTCAAAATAGGTATACCCGGCAGCAAGAAATGCATCCACCATCCGGTTCAACTGCTCGTAATCAAAATCAGTAGGGCCGGATAAAACCGGCAGTCTCATCATGCCAAAGCCAAGATTCTTCATTTTCTCTGAACTCCTTTCACATTGCTTTCTGTCATTTATGTATTCGTCTTGTCTGAATTCATGAGAAAAGGGGCTCCCCTTATCCAAGCTTTTCAGAAAAATCCGCCAAAGATGCCATTCTCCATAGCCGTATCGACCATGCGCAGTGCTGCAGTCTCGTGAATACGGCTGTCATCGCCATCAATCACCAGCAGCTGCATGGCACTAAATCCCAGCGCGGAAAGACGGATATAATAATCAGCCTCTCACCGGACATGAAAGGTTGATATGTATTCGATGCGCTCAAATGATTTACTCCGTAATGTTCCGAAATCCATTGAACAAATGCCATCCCAGTACAGCATTAAACCCCACTGCAGCAAAGACACTGAAGCGCTCAACGATGCCGAAATACTCCGGTGGAGCGACGCCTGTTCCAATAGAGCCGACCAGCATCATCCCGAACGCCACGGCAGCCCATACGGCGATTCCCCTGGTCCGTTTGTTCCTGCATCCGGCGACAATCAGAATTATCAATGAAGCGATGGACAAAAGCACCACTGCCACCGTGACAACGATGTGCATGACCTCCTGGAAGGAAGCGATGTCCTTACCGCCATCAGCGAGAGGGAACATTCGATAACCCACAGCAGAGACCCAATTCATCGCTGTAAAGAGGTAGATGCCGACCCGAAACAGTCGGGATGAAACCTGATTTTGCAATACAAAAAGGGCAACGCAGGTCGCACATATTACGCTGCAAATGTTATAAGGCGCTGTAAGCTGGTTCCATAGTTGTCTCGATGGTGCAGTTTCTGCTGACAGATCGCTGACAGCTTGCGCCATCCAGTTATAGCCCGGATAGGCAAACGGTGCGAAGATCACTGCCGCCGCGTAGGAAAGCAGTGCAGCAATACCTGTCAGGCCCAGCCAGTGAATCAATGATCTCTTCATGATCCGCCTCCCTTTAGCCGTATAGGTGAGTGAACCGGAATATGTCAACAAGTTTTGTAAAAACGAGGCCCTTCTTCGCCAATAATCCCCGATAAGATAAAGCCGCATTTTTCCAGAACCCTTTGTGACGCCCTGTTATCAGGTTCTGTCTCTGCCTCCACACGTAAGACCCTCGGTTGCTTCAAAGCCCATGTTACAACTGCATTAACGGCTTCAGTTGCATAGCCGTTTCCCTGGTTTATTTCCGAAATCCCATAACCTATTTCAACTGATCCATCTTCATTTAAGCCCTTGAAGCTCAAATCGCCAATATGAGAGCCGTATTTCGTCTTTATGAACCAAATTGCGTACCATTCCCAGTGATCCGGGTGATCAAGGCATCCCTGTAGCATTTCTCTATAAGCTTTTATTAGAATCTCATCTGTCTGCGCTTCAATAAAACGGATCATCTCAACTTGAGATGCAGTAGTAATTATCAAACGCTTTGTTTCAATAACCATTTTCTCCCCTTCTGCGTCACAGGATTCCGGTCACCATCATTGTTGTGATGATCTCCGCTGCCTCATATTCATTCGCATCATCATATTCATCACTTCTACCGCCGATCGGCACCCAAATACCGCATTCGTAATCCGGCGACTGCGGATTCCCGGCAGAATACACCTCCAGTGTTGCGTTTCCATTTGCATGGTACTTCTGCCCTTCATTCGGGAACCACTCCTGCCAAACTGCCGTATTCAGCGTCTGAAGAGAATCAGGCATAGGCCCTCTGGTTGTAAAAACAGCCCACTCACTTGCCGGGAAAGAATATAACTCCAGTCCTTCCGGAACTTCTCCACCCTTGTACAGGCCGGCGATCCAGTACGTAAATGCATTTTCAGAATCTGTACAGATTGCAAACATTCCGATTCCATTTTCAAGGATTGCTTTTTCCATGGCATTCTCCGGCTTCATCGTCTGCCAAAGTCTCGCATATTTGGCTGCGTATTCCTTGTCCCAGAATTCCGGACACTTTTGATAGCCCTCCTCCGGGCGGATTTCGGTATGGTAACCGATAAAGGTCATCGCATCTTTCTTTTCGTAGGTCACATTCATTTGCTTTCCTCCTCTTTCTGAAAGGTAGTGTCAAGTTCACTACCTGTTTTTAGTTCATAAGCCTTGATTTTATGGGAGATTCAAATAAAAAGAGCATTGACCTCCCTTTTTGGTATAATG
>ONNQ01000027.1 GCA_900319245.1 uncultured Lachnospiraceae bacterium
AGAAACTGTCACATACACAAACGGCAATGAATACATTGACTACGATCAAGCGTTAGATTTATTAAATTCGTTGCCGTCCGCACAGCCGGAAACGCACGATAAACGCACGAAAACGCACGCGTGCGATTTAATCGACAGACGGAAGGTCAGATATAAATTGACCGCTCTTGTTAATGAAGTTGAAGAAATCTTTGCGCATATTAGGGAGAGAGAGGTGGACGATTCGGTTTGTGGCTTATGCGAATATGACGGTGCATATATAGGACAATCGGGGGATTGGTGCAACGAATGCCCCGGATTCGACAGGGATGACTGCTTCAAACTGAAGGAAAAGTACAGAGAGGAATGGTTGAAGATAGATGGATGATTTAATCAGCCGTCAGGCGGCGATAGATGCGCTTGACAAGAGGTTTGATTCTATACCTATTGAACAGACAACGGAAATTCTACAGTTGAGAAAAGACCTGCGAGAATTGCCATCCGCACAGCCTGAACGGATTAAGGGGCATTGGATTGAAATAACATCAAGCAATCACACATACAAGTGTTCTGTGTGCGGGAGGCTTCTTGCCAATATCACTGATGGCAAAAACAATGTTGCAAAGAATTATCCGTATTGTCATTGTGGCGCAGATATGAGAGGTGAACAGGATGGCTAAATACATCATTGAAATTGAAGATGTGCCGTCAATGTTAGAAGATGGATTTGCGTTTTATAAATGTGTTGATGCTCCGTGGTGGTACATATCAGATATGCATATAAATAGACTGAAACCGTATGAAGATGCGGAACGCAATACAGGGGAATGGAGAGAACATATCTTTGATGGAATAATGGGTGGCAGACCTAGAGCATTGATGTGTACGAAATGCAATGTCATTAGCATGTATGCATCTAACTACTGTCCGCATTGCGGCGCAAAGATGGACGAGAGGATAAGGTGTGATTTATGACCGTTATACCCTATGGATTGAGAATACTAAAGACGGATACGTGTGAATTATGTAAAGAATATGGAGTTCAGGACTGCAAGCGTTGTCATCTTGGGAACCCATATATAGATTGTGAGGACTACGACCGCGTGAATGATACTTGCAAGTCCAACGGTGCTTGTCAAGATCCAGCGAACAAACGGAAAGGGGCGGAAGATGAAGGATAAAATTCGGGAATCGCAAAAGGTCAAGGTCACACTAAAGGAGTCGCTGTAATGAATTACATAAGTATTATTACGAACTTTGGGTGTCATTACAAATGCCCCTACTGCATCGTGAAGAAGAATAATCTTCATATTCCAAGAACAACACTCGCCGGGTTGGACAGTCTCGAGAAAGCCTTGAAAGAGACTAGATGCAACATTATTTCTATCTCCGGAGGCGGAGACCCACTCTATGAGTATGAGAAACACGTTGACTGGTATCGAAAGTTATTCGGTATTGTTCGTAAGTGCCACATCAATGGCAGCATATGTTCTGTCCCTGTGGAAATGCATACCAGTTACATGACTGACGAGACTTCTTTTCCGTTCTATGACTGCTTCCGGGTTGTATATCATGCAAATAGTATCGACCAGCTTTCGCACATTCGCCGGATTGGTGACGAAATTACTCGGGCAGTATTTGTAGTAACTGCGGACTACACCATTGCTGACATTATGGACATTGCCCTGTTCGTGAAGAATAGCTCTGAAATTGACGAATTGAGCTTCCGGCAGTTGGTTGATGATAAATACACTGAACAGCACTACCTTGAGGACTATCTTCGCATGGGCCACAAGAAGTTGTGGTGGTACATCGAGCAGAATGATTATAACCTCTACTACGCAGAGAATGAAGTCAGTGGTCGATACCGAGATTTCGAGAAAGAGGAATCGTAATGCAGTTAGCAGAAAAAGCCGTAGGGATGATGATACATACCGAAGATTGAGAGGATAGACGAATGAAAGAGGCAACGCTTTATATTTGCGAAATCTGCCAAACAAGATACGCCAGCAAGAAAGAAGCTGAGAACTGCGAAGCAGCGCACATCAAGCCAAAGAAATTGACAAAGTCAATGAAATTCCACCCGTACAAGAGTGGAAAGGACCCGACCCTTACACGTTATGAAGCATCTCAGGGATCTCAGTACCCAGACTTGATAGACATCGAGATGCAGGATGGGAAAACGGTTAGATACAAGCGATAGGGGGAAAGAGAGGCCATGGGCAGAATGAAGGAAAGCAAGTACATCCGAGCGGACTTGTTCATGAACAAGATTGCAGAGAGTGCGTTTTTCTCAGCGGCTGAAAAGGGCAAGATTCGGGCAGCGATTGAGAAGGAACTGGGAGAGGATGTAAAGCCAGTAGTACATATATACCGGGAATGCGGCACGACGATGGATGAGGATGAAAGTTATACAGAAAGAGGACTTGAAGACGATGCCGTATACGATTTGTGGACTCCTATTCCTGTAAGAATCCCGGCGGGAGGATGGACGACAATCGACACAGGAATACATATTGCGAGCTCAGAAGGGGCTTTTGTTGTAGGAAAGCTGGAATCCAAGTCAGGCCTGAATGTGAAACGCCATATTGGCAGACTGGGGTGCGTGATAGACGCAGACCACACGGGAAACATTGTTATGAAGCTCTATAACCTGGGGAAACAAGATTATATTTTTCGAGCGGGTGACAAGATCGCGCAGATGGTCATACAGCGTGTGCCTATATCTGCCTCAAACAGATGAAAGTCCCGGAAGATATAGAACGAGGAAAATCTGTGAGGTGGCAGGATGAAACTAACCAAAGAGGAAAAGGAAATTTGCAAGGAATATAGCGCACGGGATGAGGTAGGATACGTGCATTGCTCAGAATGCCCGCTGCGCATACCCGAGGAATACATTTTGTGTAAAAGCAATGCGACCGCAGAGGAATGGCGGGAGCATCTGGAATGGGGGAAAGAACATTGATTTCAGCGGAGAATGAAGCGGTAAAAATCAGAATCCGGTATCATGCCGATATTGACCGGGTAGAGAAGATCAGCCAGGGAGACTGGATCGACCTTAGAGCGACTGAAGATGTGGAAATGAAAAAAGGCCAGTTCAAAATGTTCTCATTGGGTGTGTCAATGGAACTGCCGAAAGGATATGAGGCTCTGTGCGTGCCAAGAAGCAGTACGTTCAGGAAGTATGGAGTCATTCTGGTCAACAGCGTTGGCGTAATTGATGAGACGTTCTGCGGAGATGAGGATGTATGGCAGTTTCTTGCCTATGCCATGAGAGATACGGTCATTCCAAAAAATGAGAGGATCTGCCAGTTCAGGATTATTGAACACCAGCCTGCGATTGAGTTCGAGGAGGTTGAGAAACTGGGAAATAAAAACAGAGGCGGAATAGGAAGTACAGGGAGGGCCTAAGTATGAGAATTCAACGACTGACAACTATCGAAGAACCAACGAACTTTTTGATCGGCGACAAGATCAACATTGACCACTACACGGCAACGTGTCAGGAGATTACGTCAAAGGGCGCACTGTTTTTGATGGATCAGTATCTCGGTAAACCCTACGCAATGAACGCTAAGGGCACGAACCGGGGCGGTTACGCGGAGAGCGATCTCAGGGAGACGCTCAGAAGCAAGAAGATCCTCGACATCTTCAAAGGCATCCGCTACTACATGGTTCCGTTCGACAACGGCGACCTGATCCGGATCCCTTTTGCTGGCGAAATTTTCGGCGATAAGCTGCCGGAATGGTGCGAGCCGGACGGTCATGAGCAGTGGCCGCTCATGCGGGATAGACGCAACCGATTAGCTTCAAGATGCGGTGAGTATGATTGGGGATGGCTCCAGAACAAAGACAAAACGTCCTCGACGTATTTCTGCTTTGTCAACGACAACGGCAATGTCGACTACTGGGACGCCTCGACTGTCCTCGGGGCCCGGCTGGCTTTCCTGATCGTAACATACAGATAAAACAAAGAGGAGGCAGAGACGTGTCATTCTTGATATTTATCCTTGGCTACGGTCTCGGAATGATCGTGACCTTGTGGATCGTGATTAGAAACAGCTAGAGGGAGGTGATGCCGATGGACGTGATAACAACATTGCTGCAGATGGCCGGAGAAGAATCGTCGGTCATCCGGAAGACCGCAATCATGGACGCAGTGAACGCTGTCGAGAAACAGCGCGAGTATCCGGGGCGGCGGACATTCAAGTGTCCGGTATGCGGCGCAGACATCCTGCTGACAGACGTATTTTGCCGGCATTGCGGCCAGCGGCTGCCGAGTAGCAAAGAAATGTGGAGGACGCTATGACTGTTAAGCAATACTTGTATTCAGTCCGGGACGAACAGAAAGAAATCGAGGAACTGAACGAGCGCATTTATGAAATGCGGATGTCCTTGCTCCCAGGCGCGATGCGGTACGACACGGACAAAGTACAAGTATCGCCGAAAGACACAACTGACCGCATGACGGAAATCGCAGACTATGTCACATCGCTTGAGAACAAGATGGAAACACTCGCGGTAAAACGGCGGAACGCGCAGAAGCTGATCTGGATGCTAGAGGACAGTCGCGAACGGCAGGTCCTTGACAGCTATTTTCTTTCCGTGAAGCGCCCAGCGATGCGAAACGTAGCAGCGATGATCAACTACTCGTTGCCGCAGACAGTCCGGATATATGATTCGGGCATCAAACATCTCGAAAAGATGATAACAAATGATAACGAGGTTCGTGCTATGATAGTAGCGTGAAAGTTGGTCAAGGACGAAAGCGATTGACCATTTTCCCATCCTGTGTTAGCGGTAGACTTTGAGCGATTTGAGCGATCCTGTATGAGGGATGGCCTCAAAGCCTGCCGCTTGTTAGTTACTTACTTACCATTGGGACGGATCACGATATCTACAGCAAGGATGGGAAGACAAAAATGATACCAAATCTCTTTTCACACAAACAACAGGATGGGGGAAAAGAACATGAAAGCAGCATATCCGACAATACTTACACGTGATAAAGACATTGTGCTTGTCGAGGTTCCTGATCTGGGAATACTCACAGAAGGCAAAAGCGTAGTGGATGCTATTTATATGGCGAGGAACGCAATAGGCTTGGCAGGTGTCACATTGCAGGACAAAAAGCAGGAAATTCCGAAGTCTTCGGCGCTGGAAGATATCGATATAGCTTCCGGAACGTTTGCTGATGTTGGAGGAGGAATCCTGACACTTGTTGATATTGACTTTAATGCATACCGCAGGAAGCTTGACATGCAGATGATGAGACGGAATATAACACTTCCGGAATGGCTTAAGCGGCAGATGAAGCAAACCTGAATGTATCCGGAGTTCTTCAGGAGGCATTGAAAGATAAGCCCGGGTTTGCAAAAGAGGCATAAGCGATAAGCAGAAGAGAATGCTATGTGGCATTCCCTTTTTGTGTGGCGGCAGTGCTGCCAAGCGGAAGAGTGCAGGCCGCTATACAAATTCACCCGGCGGGGCAAGCGCCCCGCCATGCTGACGAAGGAGGCGTAGCTCATGGCGGACAAAGGTCCAATATATCTTTATATCGACGCGACAGATGTGATGAAAAAAGCGGAAGCGCTACGAAGAAATTTGAGCGATGAGCAAGTACACCGCGCCATGCGTCGTGTATACAAACGTGTACCTGGACATGTCAGGATGATTCTGAGACAGGATCTGCCGAAAAAATACTACGTTAAGCCGGGAGAAATCAATGCGGCGGTTAAGAAGGGAACTGTTTCGGATTTGAGTTGTTCGATTCCTGTTGTTGGCAGACGGCGCGACATTGGCGGAAAAGGAGTTTCTGCCAGCGGGGGAGCGCATGGCTGGAAGAGCTTAAAACGGAAATATCGCGTCAAGGCCAAAATCGTAAAGTCTGGCGTAAGCACACTGCCGCAACGTGTCGGGCATACAGGGGGCAATGCACCGTTCCGAAATCTCGGCTCGAGTATCATGCCACTTACATGGACGAGACGTTCAAAAAAGCGTCTTCCAATCGAGAAGATGGTATCCATTGCGCTTCCGCAGATGCCGACGAACCGAAGCGAGGCTGATGTGCAGAAGGACATCAAGGATTACATGTATCAGCGATTAGAGCATGAGTTTAACCAGCTTCTCGGAAATGTGTGATTATGGGATACCCGATGACAAAAAAGGAGCTTGCGACAGTTGCAGGCTATTCATACAGACAACTGTATAACATCGACAGAGATCTACCGGAAGGCAGAAAGCTGTTTGTGAAAAGCGAGGAAGGGAAATACGACCTCGCTATTTTTGTGCAGAAATGGGTTGCGTACAACATATCGCGTGAGGCCAGTGATGATGCAGACATTGACACGATCAAGGCCCGGCATGAAAAAGCAAAGGCCGAGAAAACAGAGATCGAAGTCGAGAAGCTGAAAGGTCAGCTTGTTGATGTGGGCGAAGTTAAGCGGCTTTGGGGAGAGATTGCAAACACCGTCATGCAGAATCTTATTCATCTTCCAAGTAAGCTTGCACCAATGCTGACCATGATGGACAACACAGACGTAATTGCCGACATTATCGACAGGGAAATCCGGACAGTCCTGGAAGCATTATCAGAGACACCACTTCCGGAAGGCGCAGCAGCACAACAGGATGAGGAGACAGATGAAGACAAATGAATGCAATATCCGAGCTGGAACGGTATACATACTCAATGTTCAAGCCGTCAGCCAAACAAACAGTATCTGAATGGGCTGATAAGAACAGAGTGCTTGTGTCAGAATCCAGTGCTGAACCTGGACGGTGGAGAACAGACAGAGCGCCCTATCAACGTGAGATCATGGACAGCTTTACTCAGCCGGGAATCTGGCAGATTGTCATTATGGCGTCTGCTCAGGTTGGTAAATCTGAGATTGAGCTGAACATGATGGGATGCGCAATTGACAATGACCCTGGCCCGATGCTGTATATTCAACCAACGGACAACGTAGCAGATGATTATTCCAAACGGCGTATTCAGCCGATGATTGATGCCTGTCCAAGACTCAGAAGGAAGGTATATAAACAACGGTCAAGAGACACCACAAACACAATTACCATGAAGACTTTTCCCGGCGGATCCCTTGCTATTATCGGAGCGAACAGCCCGGCAGACCTTTCAAGTAAGCCCGTGCGATATATCTTCATGGACGAGACAGACCGCTTCCCGCCATCCGCAGGAACTGAAGGTGACCCGCAGGAGTTGGCAGAGCGAAGAACTGAGACATTCCGGCACAATCGAAAAATAGTCAAAACTTCCACACCGACAATCAAAGGGCATTCGAAAATTGAGGCGGATTACATGAATGGCACGCAGGAAGAATGGCGCACAGAATGCCCGCATTGCCATAAGTTCAGCTTTATCAAGTTCGAGAATATTAAGTTCGAGAAGGAGACAGTTAAGAACGAACAAGGCGAAGAAGATTACAAGGTATTAAGTGTTGGTTGGGAATGCCCAGTGTGCAAGCGAGTGATTCCAGAGCACGAAGCAAAACGGCTCCCCGCAAAATGGGTGAGCAACAATCCCGGAGCGCTTGATAACGGAATTCGGTCGTTTCGGCTGAATGCTTTTATGTCCCCGTGGTCCTCATGGAAAGACATTGTCTGGAAATTCTTGAAAGCGAAGAAGGACCCGGACAAGCTGAAGGTTTTTTACAACACTGTTCTCGGCACGACGTGGGAAGTGCATATCAAAAACGGCCTCGAATATGAGCTGTATAAGCGCAGAGAACATTACGATGCAGAGGTCCCGACAGGCGTTCTTGTCCTTACCATGGGAGTTGATACACAGGATAATCGTCTTGAGTATGAGGTTGTCGGATGGGACAGAGAAGGTCAGAGCTGGGGCATCAGCCGGGGGATTATCCCGGGCAGAGCCGATGCTCCGGGCGTCTGGGAGGAAATTGATCAGCTCCTTGATCGCGAGTGGCAGCTTAAAAACGGGATGCAGATGAAAATCCTTGCAACGTTTGTAGACTCCGGCGGACATTTCACTCAGGATGTTTACCGGGAATGCGCAAGGCGGCAGACAAAGCGTGTATGGGCAATCAAGGGCGAACCCGGCGAAGGAAAAGAGTATTGCCACCCGATGAAGCGGTCAGGTGATGCGGTCAAATTCATGATCGGTGTTGATGACGGCAAAGGCGGGATCATGTACGAAGCAGGCGTGAAGGAGCCTGGTCCGTCATACATGCATTTCCCAATTGACTACAGAGCTGGATATGACCGCGAATATTTCAAGGGCCTTATCTCTGAGCGGATGATTATTAAGCGGAGAAACGGCCAGAGTGTTGTTACATGGGAGAAGTTCTACGAGCGGAATGAACCGCTCGACTGCAGAAACTATGCCAGGGCTGCATACCGATATTTCCACTGGCCTTTCAACCGGATTGAACGAGCGCTGAAGGGCGAAGAAGAAAAGATTATTACACAGGAAGCCGATAAGAAGCGGAAACAGCGCTATGTGATAAGCCAGGGAATCAGGATTTAAACGGAGGAATGGGATATGGCAGTAAGAGTCGCGTATACGCTTGCTGAAGCACAGAAAATGCTTGGGCTTGTCAAAGAAGCTCATATGGAGCTGATAACCGGGCAGGCGAAGAGCTACAAGATCGGCACACGCGAATACACGGCGCTTGATCTTGATGACCTGATGAAGCAGATTGAATTTTTTTCAAATGTTGTTGAATCACTGTCCGGCAGTGTTCGGACGAAGCGTGTAGCGCGGATCGTCCCGCGTGATCTTTAAAGGAGAAAGCTGAATGAGCAGAGAACCAACAATTAGAGAACGGATGTTGTATCTGCTTTCTCCGAGGAGAGGAACAGATGCTTACATCCGCAGGATGTCAAAGGAGCTTCCGGAAGCCGTCCCAGACAGATCAAAAACACCGAAGATGAGCTATGGTAGCCATGGCGCAAGCCAGATTCTTTCAAGCCTGATCGGGTGGGTGATAGACGGGGGCGACTCCGAAGACAATATTGACCTGTATTCCTCAACGCTCAGACAAAGGGCAAGGGATTTGTATGCAGGCGGAGGACTTGCCAGAAGCGGACCTCAGACGCTTACAACGTCGGTTGTAGGTTGGGGGATCCAGCCTAAACCAAAGCTCGATGGTGAATTCCTTGGCATGAGCGATGATGCCCGGGAAGAAACCGAGAGAACAATCCTGCGGGAATTCCGCCTGTGGGCGGAAAACACGATGTGTGATGCGGAACGGCAGCAGAACTTCTACGGACTTCAGAGCTTGGCTTTTTTGTCGATGCTGATGTCCGGCGATGTGTTCGCATTGTTCGGGATGAAAGAGAACAAGAGAACGCCGTATCAAACAACGATCCGGCTCCTGGAAGCTGACCGGATCAGCACTCCGGAGACTTCCGGGGATAGTGAGAGCCGCGAAACAGATTCCGGGGGACGCATCATTGACGGTGTGGAGATTGACAAAGAAGGCGAAGTCATCCGCTATTACATCGCCAGCAGAAGCCCGTTGGCACGAGCTAATAATAGCGAGTTGATCTGGACACCGATCGATGCATTCGGGAAGGACACAGGATATCCCAATATCCTGCACGTTATGACATTTGAGCGGCCGGAGCAGCGCCGCGGTATACCGTTTGTTTCAGCAGAGATCGAAGGCGTTAAGCAATTTACACGGTATATGAATTCCGAGCTTGCAGCAAATGTCGTCTCGTCCATGTTGACAGCGTTTATTGTCAGCGACAGTGATGACGGAAAATTCGGGCTTGAGGATGCTGTAGACGAAGAAGACAAGGTGACGGATGATGATATTCACCTTGAATTGGCACCCGGAGCGGTTTACAACCTGCCGAAAGGCAAGAAGATCGAGACAGTCAATCCGCTTCGAAGCAACACGCAGTTTGAGTCATTTGTGAATACATCCATCACGATCCTTGCTTCCAGCATGGGGATTCCGAAGGAAGTGCTCACAAAGAAGTATGAGAGCAACTACACGGCTGCCAGGGCGGCCCTTCTGGATTTCTGGCGAACGGTAAGAGTTTACCGCACGAAGTTTAATGCAAATTTTAACCAGCCCATATATGAGCAATGGCTTTCCGAAGCCGTCGCATCCGGACGTATCAACGCGCCCGGATTTTTTGATGATCCGGCAATCAGGCAGGCATGGTGCGGGTGCCTTTGGATGGGTGCAAGTATGGGGCACGTTGATCCGCTGAAGGAGGCGAATGCGGCCGAAAGGCGCATCGCTAACAACATTACAACTCAGGAACAGGAAGCCAGCGAGTACAACGGCAACAACTGGGACGAGAACATCAAGCAGCGCAAGAAGGAAATCAAGGAGACGCAGCAGATGGGGAGGGAAGAGGAATGAGTGAGCGGTATCGTCTGATGTACGATCTCGCAGTTGACGGCGAGACCGCAGACGTAAATATCTACAGCACGATATCCAGCGAAAAATGGTATCGCGACGACGATCGGGAGTCGTGCAGCGACAATTTTGATAAGGCTCTTAAGCAGGCAAAGCAGGACGGAGCAAAGAACATATGTATCCATATCAATTCGCCCGGCGGTGAAGTGTATGGAGCGGTTGCTATGCGAAGCATGGTTATAAACTCTAAATTCGATAATGTCAGCGTTCTGATCGAGGGCTTGTGCGCAAGCGCAGCTACTCTGTTCGCGACAATTCCAGATGCAACTGTGACTATCGCAGACGGCAGCGAATTCATGATTCATAATCCGTCATTGTTTACATGGGGGAATGCTGCACAGTTAGAACATGATGCAGAGCACTTGCGCAAGATGGAGCAGCAGTTTCATGCGATGTACGCGGCGAAAACCGGAAAGGCAGAAGAACAGATTAAGAGCTGGATGGATGCTGAAACCTGGTTCACTGCCAAAGAAGCAGTAGACAATGGCTTTTGCGACAAGCTTCTGTCAAGCGACAAGAAGGCTGTTGCGTGTGTATCAGACAATGATATGCAGCTGATGAAATCCATTTACGCGCATGTCCCGGAAGATATCGGGACAACAATAATTGATGTCAGTAACGGGGCTTCGAATGCCGGAGAACCGACTGAAAATCCACCAAAGGAGGAGGACACAAAAATGGAACTCAACGAAAACACAACGGTTGAACAGCTCAAGGATGCAAATCCGGCACTGCTTGCGAGTATTCAGCAGGCAGCAATCACAGCAGAGCGTGATCGCCTGTCAGATATCGATGCCCTGACGCTCCCCGGCTATGAGGAGATGGCGGAAAAGGCGAAGGCTGACGGAACCTCTGCGGCTGACTTCCAGAAACAGCTTGTGAAAGCCATGAAGGAAAAGGGCTCTGAATTTCTCGATCAGAGAAAAGATGAGACCGCACCGGCGGCAGATGTAACAGGCGGAGCACCGGAAGATAAGGCACCTGAGCAGGAAATTGATGACTTCGCGAAAGAGATGGCCGTATACACGAAAGAGTATGCGGACGATTCTGAAGGAATGTTTTGAGAGAGGAGCAGAAAATGAGTGAACTGTATGGGACTATCGGACAGCAGACTTATGCAAATCTCCTGGCTGATCCACAGGGGGCGGATCTGATCACTGTTCCGTGCAAGCCGGGGAATGGTGTTGTAACGGCTGGAACCGTTCTCTTCCGCGAGACGACCGGGCTTTATTCTCCGGCAGCGGCAGCGAATGTCAAAGCTGACACCCAGCTTGTTGTGCTGAAGGAGACTGTTGACACCGGCGCAGCTCCGGGATCAGGCGTGACGGCAGTTGCAGAAGATGCGGCGGCATACCGCGCAGGCATCTTCATTGACGGAGCTGTGAAGCTTGCGAATGGCGCGGTGCTTACTGACGAACTGAAGGCAGTTCTTCGCGGACAGAACATTGTGTTCTCGAAAAAGGAGTCTGCCGATACCTTCCAGAACACAGTATCTGGCACCTGATAAGTGAAAGGAGAGCAAAGCATATGGATATCTATTCTACAAGAGCACAGCTTGCAGCAATTGAGCTGATGCCGCCTGAATATAGCGTATTATATGACTTTTTCGGCCATGACGCCGGGACTGTCGAGGATGATAAGGCTATCTACGATTACCGTAAGGGCAGCCGCAGAATGGCGCCGATGGTTCATCCTGGTGCAGGTGGTGTTCTGATGGACAGAGACGGATTCGAGACCAGAGAGATCGGTTTCTGCTGCATCGCTCCGGAGAGAATCATTGAGGATTCCAACCTCAAGAACAGATCCTTTGGGGAGAGGATCATCGGCGGAATGACCCCGCAGCAGCGGGAGAAGAAGATGCTTGCAGCCGACCTCATGGAGATGCGCAAAGCTATCCAGAGAAGGCGTGAGTGGATGGCGAGACAGGTCCTTCTTACCGGAAAGCTTTCCGTGTTTGAGTACACGAATGAAGGCAGAGGAATCAAGGAGTCCAAGATCGCGGACTATGGCTTCGAAAACAACTTCACTCCGGCAAAGAAGTGGAACGAGACAGGAGCCGATATCGACGGTGATATGCATAAGATTTTTGATCTTGTGTATGACGGAATGGGCGAGGTCTCAAAGATCGTCATGTCTCCGGATGTGGCCAGTGCCATGTTTAAGAATTCTGACTTCATCAAGCAGTACGATCTTCGCAATGTTGACATGGGGAAGATCAACACCAAGTATCGCGGAAGCGGGCTCCGGTTCATTGGGTACAACTCCGATGGTGTGGAGATGTACAGCCTTTCTGGAACTTTCATTGACGATGATCAGAAAGTGAAGAAGGTGATCCCGGACGGCACTCTGATTGCAGGAAGCGACAATATCCTGAATATCTATCACGGTCCGGTTACGCAGGTAGAGTCTGAAGGCTCCAACGCGCAGCACATAACCTACATCAAGAAAGAGGTTCCGCTCCGCTATGGCTCCATCGCAAGCAATGCGATCAAGAACCGCCTGACCAGCTGCCCGACAATTGTTCCGAAGAACGTTGGTGGATGGTGCGTGGCGAAGGTTGTCTGATAAGGGAGGTGGCAGTATGCAGTATGTTGCTGCTCATTATCTCAGCGTTGAAGGAAAGCTTATTGTCCGGGGAGAATTCATCCCCGGCAAGCTTCCGAAAGAGCAGCTTGACTGGCTGCTCTCAACTGGCGCAGTGATAGAAGTCCCGGATGATTCCGGCAAAGAGACTGATGCGGTTAATGAAATGCCCGATACAGATGATCAGGAAATCGAGATCGAGCTTCCAACAGCGGCGAAGAAGTCAAGGCGTCAGAATAAAGGGAAGGAGGGTTGAAAATGCTTACTGTAAAGCTAGTAGCTAGCGGTGAAATCCGTACGTATAACGAGAGCTATGCGATTCGGATGATCGAACAGGGCAAGGCTGTGCCGCATAGCGAGCCAAGCCCGAAGGCGGACAAGACTCAGAAGAGGTGATTGGATGTCCCTGAAAGATCGAATCGAAAATGACATATCCCGCACATTCATGCGGGAGGATCACTTCGCGACCACCCATTTTTGGAATGGACAGAAGATTGTTTGTGTGGTTGATGAGGAAGAATCGTTGAAACGTAAGAATAACAACGTCAACGATATTTCATGGGATAACAACTCCAGACAGAAATTGATCCATACTCCATTAAAAGGTTTCCCTGGTGGGAAAGAGCCAGAGCCAAATACACAGATTGTATTTGATAAAAAGCCCATGCTTGTTCTTGAAGTATTGAACAACATGGGCCTTCTTGATATCTGGCTGATTGCGAGAGACGCGAGGGAGTTCTGATATGAGGACTGTTGAAAGACTGAAAGGCCTGAAAGCATGGATTGAGAAAAACCTGTGTAATGGTCGGATGATGAAAGCCCCAGCGCCAGACGGCAATATTACTGTTATCAGACAGCAGAAGCCCCAATGCTATCTCGCGTGGGCACCTTCCAGAAAAGACGCGACGGGATTCTATACCGATGATTCGATAAGCGTAGCGCCTGGGATCATCGTTATGCCAAGGCCTGCATATGCGGAATACATGGAAGAGAAACGATTTGACCGTTACAACAACGTGCATCGTCCGTCTCTTATGGGTTCGCATCTTTCGGTAGATATTTTGTTTATTGTCTATGAGCCTGGCGTCCGGCTCCCCGGATTTATTGACAGTGCGGGAGAAAACGGCGAACAGTTGGATATGTCGCTCATCAAAGAAGGTACGGAAGAGGGCTTGTTCACCCTGCTCGACTGGATGGACGATTGCAAGGAAGCTCTTCTGAGAGACGAGGAAATCCCGAATACTGATCTTATGGTTGACAAAGAAACTGTCATAACAAGTTTGTATTCGGATCAAAACTATGTTGTGGACAGACGGCCATTATTCTATGGCTTTGTGAGCGTCACATTCAACGGTTATGCCGATCGTGGAAGAGCTCCATCTGTCGATTCATTTCTGCAATAAGGAGGATTAGATTATGGCAGAATTCAAACACGGCACATACGGCGAGATCAATGTCGTCGGCACTCGCGTAGTCGAGAAGAGCCAGAGTGCCATTGTTTGTGTAGGGACCGCGCCTGTGCATATGGTTGCGGGCGGGTCAAAAAATGTCAACATGCCGGTCATTGTCAACAATGAAGCAGAGGCAATGAAGCTTTTTGGCTATTCCGATGACTGGGGAAGCTATACGCTTTGCGAGCTGATCCACGTTTTCTTCAACAAAATGGGAGTTGGGCCGGCAATATTTATCAATGTTTTTGATCCAGCAAAGCACAAAGCTTCTGATGTGACAAGTGTCACTAAGACGCCCGAAAATGGGGCAGTTGTCCTTGCTGACGCTGACAAAATCATTACCGATACGATCACGGTTAAGGCTGCAAGCGTTACGAAGACAGATTATACCGTATCCACCAATTTCAGCAAAAATACCGTCACAATCCGGGAGGCAACTCCCGGCGCTCTTGGTACTTCTGCTTTGACAATCACTTACAATACGGCTGATCCGTCTGCTGTAACAGATGAGGATGTTATCGGGACAACTGATAACCTTGGTCTGAATACCGGCATGTACGCGATCAGAAATGTCGAGCAAAAGACCGGATATATCCCGTCCTTTATCGTTGCTCCCGGCTTCTCGTCTCATCCGGCTGTACATGCGGCAATGTGCCAGAACAGTTCTAAGATCAACAGCCACTGGGATGCGTTTGTTCTCGCGGATCTTCCGATTGTGGATAGTAAGGGGACAGCCGTTACACTTGATACGGCTGCAACCTTCAAGGCCGCAAACGGATACAACAAGGAGAATGAGCGGGTTTATTACCCGCTTGTCAGTGGTGCAGATGGGAACAAATATCATCTTTCCAGCCTGGCTGCGGCGAACTTCCTGCGCCTGCTTATTGCGCATGATGGCATCCCGTATTACACCGAGAGTAATACCGATTGCGGACTGATTTCGAATCTGTACTTCGGAGAAGATTCTGTTGGCCGTGTCGTTGATGATCACATCATCAACGAGAAGCTGAACAAATACGGAATCACTTCCGCAGCATATGTCGGCGGACGCTGGGCGATCTGGGGCGCAAGCTCTGCAGATTACACGCCGGACAATGCGACGCAGATCAATGTGGCCGCAACGAACCTGATGATGCTCTATTACATCAGCAACGATTTTCAGAAAAGAAGAGTGTTGTATGTAGACCAGCCGCTTTCACCAAACGATATCAAGCAGATCGTTTCCGAGGAGCAGACCAGGCTTGATGCGCTGATCTCGATCGGCGCGCTTACGTATGGCAATGTTGTGCTGAATGCGAGTGAAGATACGAATAGCGATATCATCGGCGATTGGAAATTTGCCTTCAGTGTGACGACAACGCCGCTTGCGAAATCCCTGACGGCAGTTGTCACATGGACTGATGACGGGTTCAAGACGTATTACGAGACAGCATAAGGAGGTAACAGATGCCTAAAAAAGTATATTGCAACGTGGTCGACCACCGGCTCCTCGATTCGAACACCGTTATCGAGGATGTCACGAAAGTAGGTCTTCCGACAATTAAGCACAAGACAGTCCAGATCACGAACGTTGCAGGTGTTGTGATGGATATTGATATGCCGGACATGACGCACTTCGAGGCGTCAGAATACACTATCACACACAACAACGGCGTGAACTGTAACCTGCTTTCCGCACCGGAGAAACACACGCAGGAATTTAGGGTTGCGCGACAGAAGTACGATACCACCCAGGGCGTTGTAGGCTATGAGAGCGTGAAATACCGTCTTGTAGGAGCGCATGTACAGACAGAGAAGGGCGATATCGAAACCGGTTCTCCGTATGGTTCCACCGAACATTATTCTCTGCTCCGTTACGAGGAGGAGATTGATGGAAATGTCGTGACGATTATCGACTCGACTGCAGGTGTCATCAAGTACAACGGAAAGTCCTATACGGATAATGTGCAGAACCTGCTGAAATGATCATGAGCGGAGGGGCAAAAGCCACCTCCGCATTTTTGACAGGAAGGGAGAAAACACATGGATGAGAAAAAGACAAACGCTGCAGCAGAGAACATTACTCCGGAGGAGCGCAAGAAACGCGCTGAAGAGTATATGGAAGCCCTGAAAAAGCAGCTCGAAGAACGTAACGCTAAGCAGAAGATTGCGAATGAAGCAATCCAAGAGGGCAAAGGAAAGCTCACGCTTGAAACTGCGATAAAAGCAGGCGATGAAGAAATAACGGAGCTTACGTATGACTTCACTGTATTGACTGGCATGGAATATGCCGCGGCTATGGATTCTGATTCCAATGCGCAGCAGGTTTTTCGCATCACAGACAGACAGGCGCTGGCGCTCTTTGCAAGGGCTGCATCGAAGCAAACACCCCGCGTTGATACGACTGATATTATTGAGCGAATCGGGATGACTGATGCGGTGGTTGCTATTCAGCTTGCAACGTTTTTTTTCTCAGCCTCGGCGCGGGCGGGGCAACTTCGTATCTCGAAAAAGTCGTGACCGCTGGAATGATTACACATACTTCGATACCCGACTTTCTAAATATGACGGTGCGACAGTTCCATCTCCTGTACAACACGATCGGAAGAGTGCTTGAAAAACGGGAGGAATGACATATGCAGGTATTTTACCAGGGGACAGATATTACTGATTCAGCGGAAATTACTTCGTGCATTGTTCATGATACCGTTGGCCGGAGTGACAGCCTGGAGATTGAGTTTAAAAATGCTGCCAGCTGGTATCGCTGGAAGCCAGAAGAGGACGACCGGATATCGGTATCACATAAAGGGTATGACAGTGGTGTGATGTATGTGAATCGAGTGATCCCATCGGACGGCAAGTACCAGATCGTTGCAGCATCCCTTCCGTGTACTGCCAGAAAGAAAGAGTATCGCAGCTATTCAGATAAGACGATCGAGGAGATTATGCGCATATGCGCGAATGTCTCCGGTATGAATTATGGCCTTTACGGAATAGACGGAGAGACGAATATCCCGTATATCGAGCAGGATAACGAAAGCTGTGCGGCATTCCTTCAGCGACTTCTTGAGTTGGAGGGAGCGACGCTAAAGTGCGTAAACGGGAAGTATGCAGCCATCGGTATTGAATATGCGCAAAACCGTGTTTCAAATCAGCAGGCGGCGATTACGGCGAAGCAGAAGGGATTCCAGTATATCCGGAATGGATCAGCATATCGCAGTCTGACTGTCCGTACGCCGTATGCTTCAGCGACAGCTGAAGATGCTTCAGTTCCGTTGACTCATGCGAGCCTCACGATAAACAGCCTGCCAGTCATGAACAGTATTCAGGCCGGTAGATGGGCGCGAGGAAAGCTACTGTCATTAAACAGGCAGTGCGAATGTATCAAAATGAATAACGACTATAATCCAGGTCTTACGGCATTGTCGAGAGTCGATTTTTCGGGCGGAACAGACGCAGATGGCGCGTGGCTTGTCGACGATGTAGAACACGATCTGGTGAATGAAACGACAAAGACAACGCTCAGACGATGCAGGTAACTGAAATGGAGATATTCGGCGGAATTGTAGAACGCGGCGAGGTGTCTCAGGTGCAGCAGGACGGGTACATTATCTCATCCCTGGACCGAAACGGTATTATCACCCGCCCGATTAAGCCTGTCGGTACAGAGAGCTACAAGGCAGGCGACAGGGTGTATTACTTCATTTTCAATGACGGGACAGGTCGTATTATCTGCGGCATGTAAGGAGTGGCTATGGCACAGACTCTTCAAACAACAATTCTAATAAATGCCGAGCTTGGTAATGGCTTTTCGAAGGTTGGTGCTACGCTGACGGAGCTCGGATCCCTTGCAAGCTCCATGAGCGACAAGCTGATCGATTTCGGCAAAGAATCAGTTGAGGTCTATCGGAATTACGAGAAGAGTATGAAAGATGCCGAGGTCGCTTTGTCCACGACCTACGGGCGCAATACATCAGAGCTGTCTGGTGTTATGAAAAATCTTGACGCCTCCGCAACGGAATGGGCGGCGACAACGATATTCCATACAGATGACGTTGCTGATGCTATATCCAATGCGGCACACGCGGGCTGGGATTTTAACCAGATCATGACAGGTATTCCAGCCGCCATGGAGCTTGCTCAGGCTGGCAGCATTGACCTCTCTGATGCAGTTGACTACATTGTTAAATCCGCGAATGCGTTCGGTATTGAATTCGATAAAGATGGCGACAACCTTAAGAATTTCATAGACTTGTGGACATATGCTGCGAACAGCAGTGCCAGTACGGTCGAGGAATTCGGCGATGCCATGCTGAAGATGGGCAGTACGATGCGATTTGCGTCGGATCCGGAAGAGCTGATGACGCTGATCGCCGTTACTGCTAATGCCGGACAGACCGGGGAAGCTGCAGGTACACTGATCAGAAACTCAATTCTTCGTATTGTTGCGCCGACAAAGAAGGCCACCAAAGCCATGGGTGAGCTGGGAGCAACAAGTGATGAAGCGGCTGAACTGATGAACGATCAGGCGCTTGCCGCTGCGAATGCAAGACTTGAACAGGCCGGATTCAGCGCATATGACGAGCAAGGGAATCTAAAAAGCATCCTGGATGTTTACCGCGAGTTGTACCTTGCTCTTGGCAATATCGCAGGCGGTTTTGACAATATAGACAAGAACAAAGACGCGCTGCGGATCCTGTCGTCCATATTCCCAACAAGAACGGTCACTGAAGCCCTGACTCTTATCCGGAGCGCTTCGGAAAATTACGAAGGACTCTACGACAAGATGAAGAAAGGCGCTGCAAGCGGATATGGCGAATATGCCGCTAAGACCATGATGAACACGCTCAATGGCAAGATTGAGACGTTCAAGAGTAAGATGGAGCGCTTGAAGCAGCTTGTCGGAAAACAGCTCGCGCCTCAGCTTGAAGAAGTCATGGAAGGCGTCGGCGGGATTGTCGATAAAGTTTCCGAGATGGACGACGGGAAATTCGGAGCGCTTGTAAGCGGACTTGAAGTTGTCGCAGCTTCAGGCCCGGCACTCCTCGCGGCTGGCGGTGCAGCGCGCATGATCGGAATGCTGTTCACTCCTACGGGTGCAATCGGCGCAGGTGCAACAGTAGCCCTTGCGGCAGCCGCAGCGTTAAGTAAACTGAGTGAGACTGATTTCGAAAGCAAGTTCGGCAACATGGAGCTTGATACGTCTTCCATCAGCAGTTTTGCTTCTGAGGTTACGCAGCAGTTTGATTCTGCTATGGATCCGGTCAACCAGTTTAAGCAGGCGGTTAATGACAGCGTTACGGCATATGAGCAGGCCAGCCAGACATTTAAAAGTAAGCTTACGACGTTTGTCATTACGGGAGCAACGCTCACTCCGGAAGATAAAAAGCAGCTTATGTCTCTCGGAACCGAGATGTACACCGATGTTATGACTGGCGTGCAGAATAGTACGGCCGAGTCACTGAGCTATTTTTCATATTTATTTGGCGGTGATGAACAAGCAGTAGGGAATCCCACATACCAGGAGATAGCTAAAACTTTCGGGAAGTCCTACGAGGATTCAGTCGCAGCAGTCGAAACGGCGAGTCAAAATCTGCGCGATGCGATGTCAAGCGCATTCGAAGATGGCAAAGTCAATCAGGAAGAGCTGGAAAAAATCCAGAGCTATATGGATGACTACAACCGGGTTGTGGCTGAATGTGCGCAAAGAGCAGCAGAAAAGCAGAGCCAGATCAACCTGTTAAAAACACTTAATAAGTACCAGAATTTAGGGCTTGACAGTGTCCAAAAAGGCGCGGATGAAATTGCTGGTCAGAGAAGCAAAGCTGCAGACCAGCTCGATGATGAGTATTATACGCAGATCGCCCAGCTTGAATACAACAATGAAAAACAGGGAGTTTCGCCAGCAGAGACTGAACGTCAAAAAGAAGAAATTCGGAGGCAATACGAGAAAGACAGAGCAGTAAAGCTTTCCGGTTACGACACCGGCCTGATGAATCTTTACAATACCGCCATAAGAGGAAGTGAACTGGGAGACGCATACAAGGGTCTGGAGTCTCTTGCTCAAAAGGTTATGAGCGGGGAACTCAGTACAGATGCAGCTTATAAACAGTACAAATCCGCTTATGGGACGAATGCAAATGCCGGGGAAGCTGATTTAGGGCATAACAATGTCCGGACCCAGATCAGTGAGTACATGGCAGATGAAATCAAAAACCTTGGTGGCTATGATTCCATTCAAAGTTCGATAAAGGCTTTACAGGAAGCAGGGGATACTGAGAAAGCCAGCAGGCTGATGACTTTATATACCATGCAGCAGCTGAATGACAACTTTGTCAACACAGGGAAAACATATAAGAACTTAATCGGAAAAGATACGCATTTAACTGGTGCCGACAGATACCTGATCGCGGATACTGGTAACGGTTTCCTTTCCGGAAAATCGGACTGGGAGTCAACCTATAGCACGTATCATCAAAATGAGAGCGGGGATAATACAAACAGTCAGAATGCGACTCAACCGCAATACGATTTGAGCTTTGACTGGGCGAATCCGCTTCCTACAATCAATCCCAATGTGTCGTATGTTGCACCAACGATCGATACCGCGAATATTGCGGCGGATATCCAATCGCAGGTAGACGGAACGACTGTGCAGCTGAACCCGCAGATTGATACGAGCATAATCGAACAGCAGCCCGCTATTCCGGTCAACATTATGCCAAAGACAGACAGCGGAAGCGCTGTTGAACAGCTGCAGCAGCAGGGTGTAAAGGTTGACGTTGATGGTGATGTGCAAAAGCTTTCAGCGACAATCGATGGTGAAGATGGCCAGAATCTGATGGAGTATGTTGATGGCGACGCAACAGATCTACAGATGAGCGTTAAGTCCGAAGACGGGAAGACGCTTATTGAAAGGGTAACAGGTAATGCGTCGGATCTTGAGCGAATAATCAATTCGTATAACGGAACAACGATTAGAGTCAACATTGTCGGACAACGGCTGTTTGCGAATGGCGGCCGTGCAACAACGGCGTCAATCTTCGGCGAAGCCGGTCCTGAGTGGGCGATCCCAGAGGAACATTCTGAGCGGACAGCAGACCTGCTGAATGCGGCCAGGCAGGCATCGGGCTTCACATGGAGCGATCTGCTGGCGCGTTATGGCGGATTCAATGCGAATCCTTCCAATACCGCTACGACTCTTGTATACAGTCCGGTTATCCATGCGAATGACGCTACAGGCGTAGAGCAGGCGCTGATCGCTGACAAGGAGCGGCTTGACAAGTGGTATGCACATCGCAAGATGCGGGATGAAGTGGAGGTGTACGCATGACATTAAGCGAAACACAGTACCAGTGCGCTGCCGGTGAAACATTTGATTCTGTCGCGCTTGAAGTATACGGCGATGAGAAGTATGCATGCGAGCTTATGGCAGCCAATCCGCTGTTCTGTACTGTGCCTATGTTTGTTGGCGGAGAGCTGCTTGAACTGCCTGTCGTGGATATTCCGGACGAGGATGAGACAGAAGATGATCCTGAAGAGGCAGTCGCTCCGGACGAAGCTCCATGGAAGGAGTAAGGCATGGCACGAACATTAAAAAGGGGAAGCAGCGGGAGCGATGTTAAAACGCTTCAGAAAAATCTAAAGAAGCTTGGTTACTATTCTGGCGCGATAAACGGGAGCTTTGGAGCGGCAGTAGATGCTGCTGTTCGGAAGTTTCAAAAAGCCTGCGGTATTCGTGTTGATGGCGTTGTCGGGACGCAGACACGGGCCGCTTTATCAGCTCGCTTGAAGAAGAAAAAGAAATCAGTCAAAAAGAAAAGAGCATCCTCGTTAAGCGGTGCTTCTGGGAATGCTCAGGGCCAATGGGGAGGCCATATATTTACAGTGTCATCTGACAAGATATACAGCTTTACTAGTCTCCAAATCAAAAGTTCTTCGGCACTTGAGACTAAAAGCGATAATGACACCGGGAACGCTTCCAGGAAAAATGCAAATCCGACAGAGGTGACGCTTACGATTCCGATGAATGCGTTTGTCGGATGCGATGTAAAAAGTGAAGCAATGGCATTTATCGGAGAAGCTGACGTAGGGAAGTCGGACTATTTTTATATTTGCGGAAAGAAACTTTTGCCTTGCCAATTGATGCTGGTTGATGCGACTGTGAAAAACGTTGATATTGCGCCTAATGCCGGATGGCGGAAAGCCGACGTTTCACTCACATTCAAGCGCAGTAGTGGTGGCGGTGGTTCGTCAGGCGGAAAAAAGAAAAAAGGGAAGAGCAAAAAGTCATCTGTTAGAAGGTCCTCGCCTCGCGGCGGCTATGGAGGCAGAGGATCGGGAGGACGCTCATCCGGCGGAAGAAACGTCGCAAGCACTATTGCGGGAGTCTCAAAAGCGGTCAGTAGCAAATTCGGAAAGAAAACAAATGCCGCCAGTTATATCAAGAAAATGGTAGGCCAATCCGCAAGATGCGCGCGTCAGGCACGTTATTACTCAGCGAAAGCTGCGGCTCTCGAAAGGAATAGGAAGTGATTGCTTATGGCACAATATCAGATCGATAACATTGCGGATCCTATAGACTTTCAAGAGGACAATATTGTAAAACGCACGCTTCAGAATGCGAAAAACCTTCTCATGTGTCATACGGGCGAGGTTCCATATGACAGACTGCGAGGACTTGACAGCAGAGTATACGATCTTCCGATGAATGAACTCAGAACACGACTGATCCCTGAATTAGATCGTGTCATGATGTGGGAGCCAGATGTTGAGGTTGTGGATGCTGAAGCTACGATTTTGCCAGACGGAGGAGGTCTGTATATCAAAGTCATTATTGATATAGACATCGACGAAGACGCGGAGGAGGTTTGATGTATGGATAATACAGAAATCCATTACTTGACATACGATCCGGATGCGATATGGGAAGACATGATGCTGAATTATGTCGAAGCGGGCGGAGATATTCTCTATCCGGGCGATGAAAAGGACATGCTCCTCAGAAGCGTTCAGGCTGACATTGTTCAGGTCTTTGCCGGCGTAGACAACGCTTTAAGGATGCAGACATTGCGGTATGCAGTCGGCCCGTATCTTGATCTTATCGGAGAACGAAGAGACTGTGAGCGGATCACAGCCAGCCCGGCAACAGCTCAAGTTACGATTACGGCCAATGAGGGATTCACTCTTCCTGAAGGTTCCACGATGACAGCTGACGGGCAAGTCTTCTACCAGACGAAAGAGGATGTTGCACTGACTGGGAATCAGCTGACTGCAACAATTGAGGTGGAATGCACAGAGGATGGCATCATAGGAAATGGTTTAACTGCGGGAACTGCATTATCACTTTCAAAAAGCGATTACGAAAAATACATAAGCAGCATTATCACTGCGACAGATGCTTCCGGAGGAAACGAAGAAGAGGACGACGAGACGTACCGCGACAGAATCCGGGAACATGGTCTTGCGTCCGTGTCTACTGGACCTTATCAGCAGTACGAATCGGCAGCGGAAGCCGTCAGCAGTGAGATCGCGGACGCAAAAGCGCTGAATATGGGAGGCGGCAATGTCGGAATCTACCTGATATTTGCGGGAGAAAAGGGTAAAGCCGCGATCATGGCGGCAGTTCTTGCGGCGCTCTCTGCGGAAGACGTGCGGCCGCTCACAGACAAGGTGACGGTATACGAAGCAACTGATATCCCGTATGTGCTGAACGTGCAGTATGAATGCGACAATTCAAGTGGCACGATCACGGCGATTGGAAATGCGGTGACGGAGTACCAGGCATGGCAGGATAACACCATAGGGCGGGCATTTAACCCGGATCGGCTTATGGCGATGCTCTATCAGTCCGGGTGTACCCGCGTCTCTTTCATTAGCGGAAGCATGTTCGGGAACGGCGGCGCAGTCACATATACAGAGATTGCGAATAACGCGAGGTGCAAGGGAACTATCACCCTGACCGCCGCCGCTTTGTAAGGAGGTGGCGCGTTGTTTACCTTTGAAGTGAAAGACTGGGTGCCGCAATTTATCCTAGACGATAAGAACGGCTACGCCATAGCAAAAGCCATTGAAGCGGCAATGCAATACCTGAATACTACAATATCGCAAAGCGTCGATCAGTTCACCGAAGTCGAAGACATGCCAGAATGGAGGCTTGATGAATTAGCCTGGGAAACGAATTGTCTTTATGACTATAACGCGGACGTGGAGACAAAGCGGCGATGGATTATAAACGCCATCCCGTATTATCGGCTATACGGCACACCGAAAGCCATCTACAACTACATCGGCAGCTATTTCGACAGTGTCGAGGTGGAAGAAAACTGGATTTACAACGGGGAGCCGTACCATTTTCGTGTAATTGTGGATGGCGAATGGAACCCAGCAAATGAAGCCTGGGCAAGAAGGGCGATTGACAAGGCAAAAAATGTCCGATCAGTCCTGGACGCGCTTGCCATCGGATGCCGGTCATATATCGGCATTATGGCAGAAGGGGAGGTCGCTGCAAAGTTCGCTTACCCGCTCACGGGACCGTCATATTACGCCGGAAGATGGCCGCAGGAAAATATCGTAGGGGTAATTGACAATAGTGCAAAAATGGGCGTCGACAGCCGCGCAGAAGAACATAAATTCCCGTATCCAATGACGGGAACGCGACCGGAAATCAATACGCTCGGTGCAATCAGCGAAGGGCAGGTAGGAGCCGGGGCGGAAGCTGCCGGGCATAAGTACGACTACCCCATGACGACGGAGGAAATGGCAGCAGGAACACACCCGCAGGAAGCGACGTTCGGAGTGGTCGACAGCGCACACGCGGCGGCATCCGGCGATGCTGCGCCGTACAAAATTGCCTATCCGATAACCGGCACAGTTCCGCAGGAAAACATACTCGGAATCACCAGTGACAACAACATCCAGTCCGCGCAGGCGGAAGACACATATATGACCATCGCCTACAAACTGTGCGGGCAGGATGAATTTTGAAAGGAGGAAGTGGGAATATGGCGGACATACTGACCTATGACAGCGCCTATCTTGCAAAGGAGCGAAAGCGCGTGAAAGACGACGTTTCCTATGCGCGGTACAAGGTAGGTAGCTCATGGTATCAGGCAGATATTCAGTCGGCAGAAATCCTCTCTGATGGGCGCGTAGAAGTCACATTTACCATTGACCACACTGTAAGCGGCAACATTACAGTGACGGGCATTGAGTTGTATGACAGAAACGGTATCCGAATCGCAAGCCGCCCGGTGAGTATTACGCGGGCAGCAGCAACAGAGGGAATCAAGTATGTATGCCGATTGAGCTTATTCCAGGTCGTGCCAAATACGACAGGAACCGGAAAATATGACGCACTTTAAGGAGGTGAAGAACGATGTCTTACAACAAGCGCGTTGGTTGGTTAGATCATGTTGTGGAGCGTCCGAGGACGTATAAAGAAATCAGTAACAGCGACGGGAGCAAGACTTTCGCGCCAGCGCCGGGCAAGATCATCCAGCAGGGTACAGCCCAGAGCGCAACCAATTTTGGAGCCATGGACGAAGCCTTGCAGCATTTAAGCATAGCGTACGATATGCTTATGACCATCACGCAGGCGGAATTGCGCGACAAAGAAGACCGTATTGCGGCACTGGAAGCGAAGGTCGCGACTTTAAGTTCGTAAGGAGGTAGAGGAGGTAGAGGATGCCGAAGAATGAAGAAAACCTGACGGAAGAAATCGCGGCAGGCGCGCCGGATTTTGACCCGGACGAGTGGGAGAAAAAGAGGAAGGAAGCGGCGGAAGCAGAGCTTGCAGGCGCGAAAGCGGCGGCAGCACAGCGGAAAGAGAGCGCGGCGATCGTCGCAGAGCATGACGAAATGTTTGCTGACATGCTCTTCGAAATGACCATGAACGAAATGTCAAATAAATAAGGAGGTACGATATGGCCTATAACTTGATGAAACGTATTATCACACGCGGAGGATATAACAAGGATAGTGTGATGGACAAGCTCGATGCGTTCCTTGCGGCTGACCGGATCACAACGGAGCAGTACCGGGAACTTGTCGCGCTGATAAACGGAGGTACGGCAAATGAATAATTCCCCGCTGGAATTCCTCGCAAAGAAGTACGGCAATGTTGTCAAGGAGCTTTACATTGAGGAAAAGGATCCTGTTACGGGCAAGACCGTCCGCAAAAAGAATGTTGCCGGTATCTTTGTGAAGTTCCCGAAAATGAAAAGCTCTGACCTTGTGCCGGGGCTGCCGGAGCATACGCACCCGGCATTTATTATCAATGGTGTTGAGCGGGATTATATTCTGCTCGGCAAATATAAGGCGGGCGAAAACGGTGTATCAAATGACGCGCTTGTGAGTCTGCCGAACATCATGCCTGCACGATCGCTTGGCGCGGATCAGTGTTTATCACGCATGAAGAAAGCCGGGGCTGGCATAACCGGAATGACGGTTGCCGACTACGGCTTTATTAAGCTGCTGGCACAGAAAAACGGCTGGGTTCCGAAGGGCAATACCTTCTGGGGGCAGAGCCACAAAGACGGTACAGCGTGGAAAGTCGGCGAGGCATTGACTGTCGGTACGGAAAGAGCCTATGAGGGCTATATCTATAAGTGCCTGATTGCGCACACAACGGCAGCAGAGCTGAAGCCAGATATCGCGCCGACGTACTGGCAGAGAGGAAAACTGATCGGCGGTATATCTCAGGACAACGCCATTGACTCGACGTGGCAGACCGGATACCGGACACTGAACGGGACCGGGCCACTTGACTGGTATCTGGGAAAGGACCCGTCGAACCTTGCGGACATCATCGGATCAAGTATGGAGCAGCAGTACGGGCTTCGGTACGTCAACTGCGAAATGCAGATTCTTGAAAACAACAACGCCGCCGATCCTGACGCGGACCTGTCCGCATCTTCTGTGGCGTGGAAAGCGATCCTTCCGAACAAGAGCAACGACGGCTATACCTTAGTCGCGCCGGGAACTGCGGGGACGCTGCACTGGACATGGCAGAACGGAAAATTGACGTTAGATACCGTGGAGCCGGAATTTGATAACGAGTATCGCGGGACGAATTTCAGGGATTTGGCGTACAATGCGGCCCATCTTCCGTTCATTCCGTCCATCGTGAAGGAACTCGGCCTTTTCCCGACCGGTTCCGACGACAAAACCGAAGGTTATTATTACCAGCAGATGACGAAGGACGAGCGCTTCCCGCGTCGTGGCGGTTACTACGGCGGCACCTCGAACGCGGGGCTCGGGTGTGTATACTCCGGCTACCCGCGCGGCGATGAGTACACGATCTATGGCTGTCGCCCTCGCTCCCTGGACTGAAACCCTGATACCTGGATTCTGAATCCCTGACAGGCGGCGCGGTAGCGCCGCCTTATTGGGCAACACTTGAAAGAAGGAAAAGCTATGTCGGAGTTTCCGTATGACGCAGGAAATCCGGGGCCATGCTGCCAGAAGATCGAAGACATGCTGGATTATGCACGCCCGATTATTCAAAGATGGCCGCCGTTCCACAAGTACACGCTTGGCGAGGAAATCATGCGGGAAATCTATACAATGCTCCGGCTGGCGACGAAAGCCCGCCTGCGGTACATGAATAAATCGACGCTTGCTGATTTGGACACGAGCAAGGCTATCCTTGACGTGTATCTGCGGCAGGCGAACAAGACAGTTTTTCACGACCGGGGCGGCAACGAAAGACGGCTGCTCACCGACCACAGTTACGGTGTATGGTCCGGCATGATGGAAGAAATCGGGAAACTGATAGGCGGCTGGATCAAGAGCGTATCGGGCCGGAAGAATAGCACTAAAGGGAACGTGCCGTGATTTGGGCGGCCTGGTTGGGGCGCTCATTAGCGCTTCCCGCGTCGTGGCGGTAACTACAACGACACCTCGAACACGGGGCTCGGGTATGTTAACTCCAACAACCCGCGCGGCAATGAGAACACGAACTATGGCTGTCGCCCTCGCTCCCAGCATACATCTAAAGATTTGCGAGATTACGAATCAGCAAGCGTCCTTCTGATGGGAGGGGTGCGTTTACCTTGGCGGGGAACCGCCTAAACAAAAATCTCGTTTTGCCCCGGAACCAACCCGGCGCAGAAAAGGCAGGGCGGGAATCGCTGCGAAGCGCCCGGAAGGGCGTAAGGCTATGATTGTCAGCAGTTATTTACGGGAGGGGATAAAAACACCATCCGCACATATACAATCTACGCTGAGCGGAAACGCCACGCGCAGCATTTTTCACAGAGCGGGGTAACATTTTGGAAGGACTGCACAATCTGAAAGACCGCATCTGTGACTTTGAAAATCTCATGGGCGCGTATCGCGACGCGGCAAAGGCGAAGCGATACCGCAATGAGGTATTGGAATTTACCTTTAATCTTGGCGACAACCTGCATAAATTGCAGCGCGAACTTCTGGACATGACATACGCGGTAGGACCATACCGGGAGTTTTATGTGCGGTATCCGAAACCCCGCCTTGTCATGGCGCTTGGATTTCGCGACAGGGTTGTACAGTGGGCAATCTACAGACAGATTAACCCATATCTCGACAAGAGGTACATCAACCACAGTTACGGTTGCCGGAGAGATAAGGGGACGCTGAAAGCAGCACGGTGCCTACACAACTGGCAACAGCTTATCAGCAGGAAACCGGATGCGGACGACTGGTATATCATCAAAGGCGATATATCAAAATACTTTTACCGTGTGGATCACGGGAAGATAGAAGAAAGTTATGGCGAGGTATCGGACGATATCTGGTTTTCATGGCTTATCGGGACGATCATAAACAATCCTAACGTGCCGTTTGGACTGCCTCCGGGGCTGAAACCGGACGACTGCCCGCGCTCCGAGCGGCTGTTTGAAGTCGGTATGCCGATAGGCAACCTGACAAGCCAGGAGACGGCAAACCTGTTTCTTGACCGTCTGGATCAGTTTTGCAAGCACGTCCTGCACCTGCATTTCTATGTCCGTTACATGGATGATTTCTGCACCTATGTGAAGGGAAAGGAGAATGCAAAGCGGATATTCGCCCTGATATCGGAATTTTTGAGGAACGAACTGCATCTTGATATCAGCCCGAAAAGCCGGATTCAGAAAGCAACTGCACCAGTTGAGTTTGTCGGATATATACTCACACCGCACGGCATCCGCATGAGGAAAAAGACAACGAAGCATATCAAGCGCAGCTTAAAGCATATCATGGCGGGCTACGCCGTCGGCGCGGTCAGCTATGAAAAGGCAATCGAGAGTGTCGTTTGCTACATTGGAATGTGCAAGCAGTGCAACGGCCACAATATGCTCCGCTGGATTCAGGATCACTTCGTCCTGCAAAGGAGTGACAACATGAACACAAATAATATGCCGCCATCCGGGATGCGTTTTTACTCCATCCACGAGAACGAGGACGGGAACGTTGACATATATCTGCGGCCGGGTGTGCTGCCGAAAACGGCGGAAGGACAGACAAATTATGATGTTGTCGTACTGGTCGTAAGGGGCGTGACGCCTTTCGCAGGGATGGAAGACCATATACGAGCACACTTTGACGACTGGTGTGCTGATGCGGAAGCGATTTGCCTATGACATATTCGATACTTTTTCCGACGGAGGGCGACAGTGCCACACAGAAAGGAGAGAGAACATGAAGATTGATTTGATGCCGGTTTCGTCGCCTGAGGCGTACCCGCAGGGATGGGAGGAGGTCACCGAATGAGCAACGACATCGTTATCGCAGTCATTACAGCCCTGTCATCCTCTGGGGTGACGGGGCTGATCACGTATTTGCTGCAGCGGCACGACAAAAAGAAGCGGCACGACAAAAAGAAGGACGCGAAGAACGCCAAAAATAGCGCTCAATCACAGATGGTGATGGGACTTGGGCATGATCGCATCGTAGCGCTGGCGTCTGACATCATCGGACGCGGATATGTCACCAAAGATGAGTATGAGAACCTGTACAAATATTTGTACAAGCCATACAAGGCGCTTGGCGGAAACGGCACCGCCGAGAAGATGATCCACGAAGTGAACAATTTGCCGATGAAAACAAGGAGGATTGATGATGAGCAAGGTTAAATCATATGTTGTGAGGGCAATTTGGACGGCTGTGCAGACGGCTGCTGCATCCGCAATCGCGGCGATCGGAAGCACGGCGACCATCGGAGCAGTTGACTGGCGCGTGGTGGCAAGCACTGCGGGGCTGGCCGGCATCCTGTCCCTGCTGAAGTCAATCGCGGTTGGAACGCCAGAATCGAAGGAAGGCGCATGAGATGAATCCATGTAAGAACCAGAGTGAATATCTGCAGCAGATCATTAATCCGGCACGGCGCGTGTGCAAGCGCTACGGCTATCTCCCATCCGTGCTGATCGCACAGTCGTGCCTGGAGAACGGCTACGGGATGGCAGCGGACTGCTATCCACTGATCGCCGTAAATAACATGGTCGGGCAAAAGAGCGAGCTGCTGAACAAATCGTGGGTGGATGTCGGCTTGTCCGTGTGGCCGGGCAAGTCGATCACGAAGAACACCCCGGAGCAGTACGGCAACAGGATTGTGCGGATTAATGATCAGTTCCGGAAGTTTGACAGCATTGAGCAGTCATTCGCGGACTTCCTGCTCTTCCTGACTTACGCCTCAAATGCTGGCGCAGGCGAAGCACCGAAGTACGGCAAAGAAGTGCTGGCATTGAAGGATCCTGAAACGCTGATCCGCGCGGTTGCCACCCGCGGATATGCAACAGGGAAAACGTATCCGACATCTGTGATGCGGATCGTTCGGGAGCACAATCTGACGCAGTATGACGATTTGACGACCGTCGCGCCGACTGATCAGGTGCCGGCAGCACTGAGGAAGGGGGGCAATGTGACAGAACTGGAAATTCATAAAAACCCGCTTGGGCTTCGCACACATAATACCAGCCAGAGAATCGGAAAAATCGAATATATCTGCATCCATTATGTTGGAGCATTGGGCGATGCGAAGGACAACATTGACTATTACAACCAGAAGATCGCAGACGATTCGTCTGCGGATTTTTACTGCGGCCACAATGGCGATATCTGGCAGTACAATGTCAATCCGTTAGCCCGGTATAGCTGGGCAGTCGGCGGCGATAGGCAAACGCAGTATGGTGGTTCATTCTATCGAAAATGTAAAAATTCAAACAGCGTATCGATAGAGATGTGCGTGAAGAGCAAAACAGGGAAAGCGCCGAGCAGGCCGAATGATCCCGCATGGTACATCACAGACGCGACGCTCCAAGCGTGCATCAAGCTGACAAAATACCTGATGCATTTGTATAACATTCCAGCTGATCACGTGATCCGGCATTATGATGTAAACGGCAAGCTATGTCCTGGCGTCATCGGCTGGAACGCGCCGAGCGGATCAGAAGCGGAATGGCTGTCCTTCAAGGCCGCGATCCGGGACGAGAAGCAGACCGCAAAGCCGGCAGCGCCTGCGAAAGTGTATCGTGTGCGTGTAGGGATCTTCCGCACGCAGAAATACATGGAACGGCTGCAGGCGGCGATCAAAAAGAAGACTGGCCTTGCAACCTTCACGGAGAAGGAGTCAGACGGGATGCATATCTACTGCGGATCGTTCAGCGAGAAAGCGAACGCTGAACAGCGGGTGCAGATCCTGAAGGACTCCGGATTCGATGCAGTGATCATCGAACGATAATAAAAAGCCGTCAGGGGATTAACCCTTGACGGCTTTTTCTGCTCTGCGAATTGCATTAAAACGCTGAACGAATTCGCGCTGATTCGTTTCAACAGATGCGGTCCTATCGAAAAAAGGATTAATTAAATACTTCAGCGCAATCACATCTTCCGCATCCATATTCTCCATTTCGTCGGCTGTCTTGTGCTGATGCGGCGGCCATAGGCGCATAGCACCATTCCGGCCACTGCATATCAGGATCGCTCCCGCGGAGTGAATGGAAATACGCCATCTGCTCCCAAGCTTCAGGGTATTCGCCTTCCACTTTGCGCATCAGATCCAATGGAACGCATCTATATTTTTTCTTACTCATGGAATTGCCATCCTGTGCTTAAAATGATCCTGCGGCGTCGCAAATCAAAATGATTCGGCGGCGTTATTCCTGGCTTCGCTTTATGTCGTCCCGGATAAGCTTTCTGATATATCCAGCGGCATCGCGTCCTTTTGAATCAAGCCACTTTAGGATATCTTGATCATTAACATTATTAAATTGAATCTCACGCCTAGTTGTATTTTGCTTTCGCCATGAGTTTTGTCTTTCTATCTGGTGATGTTTTCTCTCGTTCATGGTTGTTCCCTCCTGTGCATACATCATAGCACGGAAGGGGCTTACGCCCCAACCGAATAACTGTACAGCTTGCCAAATTCTGCGAGTCTGAGGTAATTTCTCTCAATACGCATAGTCAGCTCGTGATTTTCGTATTTTGTCCGGACGGTGATCGGTTTAGTATTAGTTTTGAATGCGTCGCGGATCGGGCGCGTCAGACCGTTGTAGCTTGTTCCTGACAAGCCGCGTTTGGCTTCCAGCTGGCGGAGTACGGCGGTGTGCTTGCCCTTAAGCTGTACTACCTGATAAAAGTCAACGTTGGTCTGATCGTAGCCCCATTCAGTATAGTAAATATCACCGATAAATACACCGTCTGCGTTTTGTGACTCAAACTGCCGGGATTTCTGATAAGCCGCATGAGCAGAAAACTCCTCGGGGGTATATTCCATAAGGCGCTTCTCAACGGCTGAAAGCTCTGTCTTGTCATGTGCATACATGTCCTGAAGCGCGATCATTTGGGCCGCACATTCATCGTCTGTGAGATATCCCAGGCCTAGCATGTCCCGGTCGTATGCCGTCGCCTCGCGCGCGTAATGCACAACCTCATCCGGATGCTTTTCTGCGTATTGTGCAGCTGCCTGTTCAGGCGACTCCGCCAGTTCTGCAGAATATGTATACATGCTGACGATCTTCTTCGATTCTGTTTTCTTCCCATGCGTAATAATATATCGTGACATTGCTTTATCCCCCCATTTAAAATGATTCCGGGGCGTTGCTGACGCCCCGCGTATAATGTTCATGCTGATCGCTTGCGCCAGATTCCATCAAAGCCATCTGTAACCTTGATAGCCCATTCATTGGCATTCGCCCAGGGGAGTTGATGTGGTTTTCTGATGAATGGCTTTTCGGAACCGTGCTGCATGGTAACTGTGCTGGCGGATGATTTTATGATCGTGTATGTTGCATTCTCATAGCTGCTGTTTTCCGGGTTCCATCGATGACAGTTGAACGTATCTCCGATATTAAAAGGATGCTGCGGAGTTTCTTTCACTGCGTCGCTGACGATCTGAAGAATCTCGGCGTATGCGAATTTGAGAACACTACCAGTTGACAGCTTGGCAGTGATATTCTTCGGACCGGCCGACACAACAACCGCAGTGCCGAATCGCTGAACTTTTACAGTGTATCCGGGTTTGATGTTGGCCTTCGAGAATTGCGTCCCGCCCAGATCCTCAAGGCATCCCTGATAGAATCCCAGCTCGTCTAGCTTGTCTTCCATCAGATCAAGTTGATCATTAAGCCATTCCTGGATTTTTTCAGCCGTATATGGTTCTCCTGCATAATTCGAAAATGTTTTCCCGGCGTTCATTTCCTGCAGCATTTTCTCATTCGATTCAATCCCACGCTTTAGCGCCCTGATATCACGTTCACGTTCTGCGATCCGGCGCGATACGAATGCCCTGTCTTTTAGTTCTGCCTGTCCCGCCGTTGTTCTGGCGGCTGCAGCGCGGTCCTTCCAGTATGCAGACTTCCGGAATTCTTCGAATCCCTTATCAAAGGCCGCGAACATTTTATTACGGCGATTTGTAAATGATCTGCCGGCGTTTGTGTTAATGTTCGGCTGCGTGAAAAATGCAATATCCCCGTGCATATCACGAATGGGTTTTTGCAGGGTTTCACCGCGTGCAGCGGCATTGTCTGCATATCCTTCGTAGCGATCCGCGCGACGGTCCGCGCGTTCTGCCTTCTGCTGCATCTGCTCCGCGAAGCTCATCTTTTCGCCCGTTTTCCCGGCGTCTTCCAGCCCGATTGACTTAGCGATTTCCCGCGGATAATACAGATTCGGACGCTTGCGGCGTGATATCCAGCAGCCTGAATGGCGCCCCCAAAGAAACGCACCTTTTATAGCGCTCTTTTGTTCATCAGATAGAGCAGTATAAGTGGATTTTTCAAAATGCAATTCAAGCTTACCTGTTTCCAGGTTCTCAATAAAATAATTGTCCATAGTCCCACTCCCTTTCTAAAATGATTTTGCGGCGTTAGTTTTCCGCGACAATCCCCGAAGGGATTGTTTCGGCCGGTCACAGTCCGGCACTCGTCAGGCGGAATGATTCGACGGCGTTGCCCTGTAGCGTTAATTGTCGTCGTATGTATCTGATACCGTTACAACAAGAATGCCGTCCGCTGTTGTCCCGATCTGCAGGACATCGCAATCTTTGTACAGTTCAATATTGGCAGGATCGGTGCACTTGTCTGCAATCTGCCCGCAAACATCAACAATTACTTCGACATTCGTTAATCCGTCGAGTTTATCCATGATTTCATTAAGCTTCATGATTTTGTCCTTTCTCCCCGTCGTGCCGGTAGGTCAGCAACTGTTAGGATTATGTATTTTGCTGCCGGAATGATTTCCCGGCGTTGCGGTTTTCCGCGACGCCCTTTCGGGCGTTTCGGGCAGTCACCAACATGCCCCTCATCAGGCGGATTCAGGCTGAAATGTTTTCGCGGCGTTCCTGCTCAGCCGCGTATTTTTCCGAACCGTACATATCCCGTATTTCATCCATGCTGCAAATGTGTTTCCCGCGCTTGCGGAACGGCCCTTCATGCCAGTACCAGCACTGCTTATTGCCGGAAAATCTGAAGCCCATGCCCTTCAGGGCACCTTTAACGGGCCGAGTGTCGCCGGAAACCCATATCCAGGATCCACAAACTTCCACATCAACACCCATCCGAAGAAGGGCGTTAATCATGTCCATAAACGATTCCGCCGTCCCCGTCGCGGCCTTCGTGTAGAAGGCTCCTTCGGCATTCTGGTGAACGTCTTTCAGACGTTCCCACGCAGTGGTAAATTCCTGCTGCATGTCCTGAAATTCCCGGGTTGTATCCCGGTCCGGGTTGTTATCAGGATGCAGCTTTCCGGCCGCTTCCCGATATGCCTTTTTCAGTTCTTCAGCTGTTTTACAGTCAGTAAAGTATCTACTCATAGTTAGTCCTCCTCAACCTCAAATCATTAGCAGGTTGTCAGTTCTCTATCAACCTGTTTCACAACCTTTTCGCCGATCACTTCCATTTCCCAGGTGGAAACAATTATGTTTTCATGTTTTTCTCCTTCCTTTTCGGTACCCTTTCGGGTTCCGTTTGTTTCCTGTTTCGTTCTGGCTGTATAGTACACCGGTGTACGATTCGTGTCAACCCCTTTTTTAATTTTTTTTTGATTTTTTTTTTTCGGATCGGTTGCGGGCCTATGTTTCCGGCCCCTGTTTTATGTAGTGGTAGATATTATCTAGCTATAACAATTATCCCCCTATAGTCCCCCTTATTCTCCGGCACGTCCTGCAGGCGGCGCGGATCCGGATGCGTTGCGTGCTGGATCCTGCAGCGGGATGCGTGTAGGCCCGCCAGATCTGTCTATTAGATGGGATGCGCGGCGCGATGCGGCAGGCGGCAGGTATCCGGCATCGCATCCATTTACAGCAGGCGGCAGCTGCAGTGCGGCGCGGCATCGTGTCGCGGATCCGCGGCAGCTCTGGCAGTGGCAGCAGGTCCGCGGATGCCAGACGCATCCTGCAGGCGCCAGCCTGGCATCGTGTCGGCGCCGATCCGATGCGACGCGGCGCGTCGATGCGGCAGCTACGGCCCCGGCAGCGGGCCGACGATCCCGCGGGCCGCCCCTGAAGCGCCTGCAGATACCCCTGGCAGCGGTCAGATACCCCTTCCGGGTATACGTGCAAACGCACACAATGTAAGAGCATGGCAATGGGTTGCCGTCCGTTAGGTACTGCTAACGGAAACCGCGGAATGCGGTCCCGGGGAGCCCACAACCCACCTAGTTTTTACGATTTTTTTGACCATTTCATTCACGGTCCGAGGCGCTAAAATGGGCTGAAAATTGAGGGGGTATTTTTGACAACATGCGTATATGTGCGACAATTCAGTTAATAATGCGAATGTATGCAATGAATAGAACCAAATACACGTAATATCTGATAGTATAGACATGTAGCGCTATTGTGAAATATACGCGCTATTTGATTACATCACTTTTTTATAATGCATGGGCTTGGACGCATAACAAAAAAGTGAGGTTTAAAGCGTAATAAAAAGATTCACGCCGTCCCATGTACAAGTCTTCACTACAGAGCGAACGATCTCGTTGCGTTCTTTGTCGTTAAATCCATCTAGCCCTGATATTAACCTGGTTATTTCCGCAATAGCTTTAAGAGAATCTTTTTCGCGTGTCATTTTGCGCTTTGATTCGTGTTCTATATCCGTAAGTTCTTTTTGCAATCTGCTTTTCTCTGAATCGAGACGCTTTATCTCCGCAATGATGTATTTTGATATAGAAGATGATTCAGCCAGAGCAAGAGATGCAGTTAACCGCCCGATTTTACTGTCGCAGGATGTAATTGAAGAGAGAATCGCTTTCGGATCGCGAAGCGGTTTATCCTCGGTTTTCTTCAGATATTGATTTATCAGCCGCGGATCGGCTGCAATGTCCCGAAAGATGCTGATCAATCGGCTGTCGAGCTTGTCACACGCCGTCTGGCCCATATCGCAATAGCTGACCCCCTGACGCATCCTTTTGCGGCAGTAGTACCAAGAAGAGCATGAACCATCGACTCGTTTCTTTCTTGATACCGACATCAATGACCCGCATTTACAACGTAATACGCCCTTCATCAGTGGGACCGGCCATTTAGCATCCTTTATGCATTTGTGCTCGGAAAAACGGGACTGTACAAGCAGCCACTTATCGGCCTTCATGAATGGCTCATGATGCCCCAAGCAAACGGTCCATTTTTCTGGAGGCTGAAGCTGATGCTTCTTGTTTTTGCCAGTCGTCCGACCGTAAACCATAACGCCCACAGAACCATCCCATTTTTCACGCGGGGAATCTGGATCCATAATGCATCCTTTGTTGGCATAGTAGTCGTATACTTCCGGAGTAGCTTCCACACAGAATGGCATGGTAAGAATCTTGTAGAGCTGCGTTGACGAGAAAAATTTACCCGACAGAGTTTTGATGCCAGAATTTTTGAATTGTGTTTCCATGCCCTGTAGGCTTCGATTAGATGAAAGAAATGTGTCAAATATACGATTGACATAGTCAACGCCGTCAGGATCGGGAATGATGGTTACATGCTTCCTCCCGTGTTCAACAATGCTTTTACGGACATATCCCACAGGGGGATTCCCGCCGGTCCAATATCCTTTTCGCGCAAGCCCGAGCATGTTGTCCGAGACGCGCTCCGCAATTGTTTCTCTTTCCATCTGAGCAAAAACGGCAGTAACAAACATCATCGCCCGGCCAATTGGCGTTGTTGTATCAATTGTCTCCTTGATCGAAATGAACATGACTCCATGTTCTTCTAGCATTGCATACATGTTAGAGAAATCGCGGACATTCCTTGATAGCCTGTCCAGCTGGTAAACAACCAGGGCATCGGCAGCGTTTTCACGAATTCTGGAAAACATAAGCTGCAGCTGGGGCCGATCAGTATTGGCCCCGGTAAAATCCTCATCTGAGAAACACTCCCAACTGTCAATTTTGCCATGGAACTTCGACTCGCAGTAATCCAGACACATGCGTAGCTGATTATCAACAGAATCGGATTTGTCAGAGAATACAGATTTACGTCCATAGCAGAAGAAGCGCACAGAATCACCTCCTGTGATATAATGAAAAAGGTCAGAGATTGCCCGTATAATGCGGCGGGGTACAATGACCATTGCCGTCTGGTGCTGCAACACCGGGCGGCTTTTATAATACAATTCCTAAACGATATTATTCCTGAATTTGCATTTTAACTACGAAATCTGTGATAATAAGCACAAAGCATACGTTATAATCCATCGTCAATTTCTGTTTCTTCCGGAGAAAGAGTATTTGACTGATAGATAAGTATGTTTGTAATCGTTCCATTAGAGCCAGATGTCGCAAGCCATAACTCTGTGTCCTCTCCTATCCATTTTCTAAGAAAAACAGCTTTTCCCATAGAAATTGAAAGAGCATACATTGATGGCGTGTTTTTTATGACATCCGAAGCAAAATCGTCTTTTTTTTCGTCTGGGTCTCCATATTTTTTCTTGAGTGACTTCTCAACATCCAAGAAGGTCTGATAATCGTCAGATATTCCGCCCTCTTCTTTATCGAATACATACCCTGCGGAATATAACCCTTTGTATCCGAAATAGAGAATTACACCAGCCGTCTTCCCGGCAACCTTTACATCTTGAACAGCAATATCATTGTTCGCAGAATCATAAACATAGTCTGAATACTGTAATAGAAAATCAGAATTTTTTACCTGTTCTAATGAAGAACCCCACGGGATACCCCGGAAGGTATACTCTTTTTCTGAAGATTCCGCTGCAAAATCTGACATCGGACCTGCAGACGCGATCGCTGGCATTGCTAATGCGATCGCCAGAGTCATTGTTACGATTGCATGTTTTTTCATAGTGTATCCCTCCTTTATAAACCATTTGCTTTCCTTTTCATATTGCGTGAGCATACATCTCTATTAAATCGGCGCTACAACGTTTATCATAATCGCCGGATTGAATATGCCGAAGTTCGTGAAGATAACTTTCTTGTTGCATTTCATTTGAAAATTTGGTGTTGATAACAATTGTGAAATATCCATCTTTGGCGACAGTGAATGCGCGAATGGTAGTGGGAAGATCCCTTAATATTATGCTGATTTCATCAATCATTCTCTCCATCCTTGCTGCTCATTCTGTCAATGAGCTGTTTTACAAATTCAATATCTTCCTTTTTTACCTTCCTTGAAGCATCGAATAAAACCTTGTACTCTGGACTTTTGTGAAGAAATTCTGCTAACTCACGTGCTTCTCGATTGATATAATAGTTTTCTTTATTCGCCCTTGACGGCAAATTCGATATCGTTGAATTCATGTCGACCGGAGCATCAAGGAGTTGTGATTTCTCAATTCCCAACCAATTACACAGAGATTGGATTTTGTCGATTCGTGGGATTGATTGGCCAGTGCACCACTTTGCGGCTGTTGCTGTCGATACACCCATCCTTCTAGCCATATCTGCTTGATTGTATCCATTAAGGGACAGGTAATAAGTTAATCGCTTAGAAAATTGTCGTCTCAATTCCTCGTCTGCCATAATTATCCTCCTATATATTAAGAACATAATAATATCTAAAGTTAGTTTCCACAATAGAAATAATTCACAAATTGCTAACTTATATATTGACAGCACTACTTTAAAGGTAGTATATTTCTTGCAGAGCGAAAGCCGGAAAGGAGGTAGAGAAATGAGCATGACCTTAAAGGCTGCCAGAATAAATGCAGGACTCAGGCAGTCAGATGTGTCAAAATCCATGCATATTGCGGTTTCCACTCTTATAAAATGGGAAAAAGGAGTAACGTACCCGACCGCAATTCAATTAATGCATCTTTGCAGGCTTTATGAATGTAAACTCGATGATATTTTTATACCCGAAACGCTAACTTTAAAGTAGTACCAGGAGGGCCGGAAGCATGAAGCGAAAAGAGCAAGAGATCAATGTCGTCGTGACATTCACTGAAGGATACCGGCAGCGATTCACTCAGGCATGTCTTGATCAGCTTTCCAAAAGAAAACAGGCCGAGCAGGGCATGTGGGCGCTGAAGCAGGAAGCGGAAGCAAGGCCGGTCGCCTGAAACACTAGAGTACACACAACACAGGAGGGAAACACAAATGGCAACAGCAGCAGAACTGAATAAAAGAAGGACCAGGGGCGAGAGGCTGAGGAAGGACGCGCTTGTGATGCACGTCCGGCTGACCTTCATGAACGAGCTTCTGGGGACAGCTTCTGGGAATGAGGATATCCACGGTACCTACGTCGCCGGAAAGATCAAGAAGAAGCAGAAGGCCAGCCAGAAGTACATCAGAGAAGGCCTGACCGATGAACAGCGTGATGCCCTGGTGAATCAAGAACTTGAGGACATCAAGAATCTGAACGCTGAAGAAGAAATCACGAAGGGGAAGACGTTCTTCCCGCGGAACGACAACGGCGATCCGATCCTGTTCGACTACCAGATCAGGGGGTTTTTCAAATCCGCCTGCGGGGCCTGCCGACAGATTCCGGAGAGCGAGACGACCGCGAAGAAGTTCACAGCTTACAAGGGCAAGATCGATACGCTAATCCAGGTCTACAGTGACGTTCGGAAGAGCAAGGACGCGATCGTAAACGGAACGGTTGAAGATAAGACGGTCCGCGAGATCGTGATCCACACGACCAAGCCGATCGGTGACTGCCAGCGGCCACTGCGAGCATCGACCCCGCAGGGTGACAGAGTGGCAATCAGCGATTCGGAGTCAATTGCTCCGGGAGCGTGGGTGGAGTTCGACATCGTATCCCTGCTGGGAGAAGGAAGCCGCGGGATGATCGAGGAATGGCTGGACTACGGTTACGACAACGGAATCGGAGGCTGGCGGAACAGTCGAAAGGGATCCTTCATCTGGGACTATGTGGACCCGGAAGAGTAACAGCGCAGCAGCAGCAAGGAAAGGCCCTGATATGTATGCATCAGAATAGATGGGAATTGCTTCGAGAAGGAATAGTTTCGTTCAGCATTGGTTTCGTTCAGCATTGAAAAACAAGAGAAGAGAATAGTTGCGTCGAGTTCAGCGCTGAAAAAGCAAAGCTAAGCAATGTGCTGTTTGGGCGACGCACAGCGATCATAGGCATCGCAGAAGAACAGTGCTGCATTGCGGTCCAAAAGAAAAGAGTGGAAATGCGCAGGCAAGGTAGTGTTTAGGATTGCAAGGAGAAGGAAAAGCAGAGAAAGGTTTTGCGGAGAGAAGCAGAAGCAACGCGACGCATCGATCGGCGAAGCGATAGCAAAGCGCTGACAGGCTACGCAGCTGGAAAAGCGACGAGATATGTTACGCGGCAATAGCTCTGCGGGGCATTGTTTGGCAAAAGCAAAAGAATAGAGATGAATAGAGATGCATTGTTATGTAACGCCAAAGCAAAGCCTGGCGAAGAAACGCACAAGCAATGCATTATGTGGATTCGCAAGAGCCAAGGTAGCAAAGATGAGTGAGGCAGAAGCGCCGAGATGTGTGGCATAGCAATAGCAAAGTAACGCCAGACAAAGAACTGCACAAGCTATGCATTGTGATGCAATACCGAGCAATGGCAAGGCAAAGACTGGAAAAGTCTAGGCGATGATTTGCGAAGAGAAGTCTCGCAGCGCCGTAGCGATGCTGTGCCTGGACTGGCCATAGATAAGCTGGGCGCTGATCAGCTAAGGGAAAGTATAGAAGCGTATTGGTTCGCAGGGGCAAAGCATTGCGCAGCGATGAAAGAGCGCGGGAAATGTGTCGAGTAGCAATAATCACAATCCGGAATGGTGATGTCATCCGCAAGGAGCATATGAGCTATGCGGCTGCGCGGAGGCATTGCTTAAACCGTAACTGGCGAGATGGTGAATGCCAGCTCGCGATCCAAATCACAGGAGGGGAACATCATGAAAAGAAAGGTAATCATTAAGGCCGCATCTGCCGGCATCGCGGCGGGATTCCTAGCACTGGTAAAGCCGGAAAGTCAGCCTGGCATGGGCGTGACTGCGATCATCGCGATCGCGTTTTACATGATGAACTGCCGGGCACTGTCATCGTTGATCCGCCAAAAGCATTACTACACGGCGACGACAATCAGCGACCGGTACAGGCTTTCCAGATGGGCAGACACGAAGGTGGGCGCATGAGATGCAGAGACGATTGAAATGCGAATTATACAACGACTCCATGCAGAACTGGAAAGGCTACCCGATCCACAAGGCACAGCTCATCATCGCGGATGTTCCGTACAACGTCGGGACAAACTTCTACGGCTCTAACCCGATGTGGTACAAGGGCGGAGATAACAAAAACGGCGAATCAAAGTTTGCTGGAAAAGCTGCGTTCACATCGGATTTCAACTTCAACCTATACGAATACTTCCATTTTTGTTCGCAACTGATGAAGAAGGACGACACGAGGCCATGCACAAGAGGAAGATCATCAGACAGCCCATGCATGATTGTGTTTTGCTCCTTTGAGCAGTTTCACACACTCATCAATGCAGCTGCAAAACATGGATTTATCCACTACATCCCGCTTGTGTTCGTGAAGAATTACAGTCCGCAAGTTCTGAAGGCGAATATGCGGGTTGTCGGAGCGACTGAATATGCGCTGCTGTTCTATCGTGACAGGCTACCGAAGTTCAGAAACGGGCTGAAGGTGGACGAGAACGGGAAAAACATCCGCGGAACCGGGCACATGATATTTAACTGGTTTAAATGGGAACGGGATCCGAAAGATATTCCGAAGATTCATCCGGCGCAGAAGCCTGTTTCACTCATAAAACAGCTTGTGCAGATATTCACTGACCCGGGAGACGTTGTGATTGATCCGTGCTTCGGTTCCGGAACAACAGCTAGAGCGTGTCAGGAACTGGGAAGAAATTTCTATGGATTCGAAATCAGCAAGACATTTTACAGACGCGCAGTCGATGAAATGCTGCTGAAAGATAAAGGAGGAACACAGGATGGCAGTGAAAATCAATGAACTTGAGATCGAGAACCTTAAACGGGTAAAAGCCGTACAGGTGACGCCTTCAGCGACTGGGCTGACGATCATCGGCGGAAACAATAACCAGGGCAAAACTTCTGTATTGGATGCGATTGCCTGGGCGCTCGGAGGTAATTCCTTCCGTCCATCGCAGCCACATAGGGAAGGGTCTGTATCTGATCCGTATCTACATGTGGTTCTCAGCAACGGCCTTGTTGTAGAGCGAAAGGGCAAGAATTCTGATCTGAAAGTGACTGACCCGACCGGAGGCCGTGCCGGACAGCTGATTCTCGACAGCTTTATCTCTAAGCTGGCACTCGATCTTCCGAAATTCATGCAGGCCAGTGACAGCGAAAAAGCTAATACCCTGCTGAATATCATCGGAGTAAAGGATAAGCTTACCGCACTGAAAAAACAAGAAGAGGAAATTTATCAGGAACGAACGGCAATCGGAAGAATTGCGGACCAGAAAAAGAAATATGCGGAAGAACAGACATATTATCCAGACGTTCCGCAGGCGCCAGTATCGGCATCGGAACTGATCAGGCAGCAGCAGGAGATTCTAGCCAGAAACGGCGAAAATCAGCGAAAACGTGACAATCTGGAACACATAAAAGCGGAAAAACGCAGGCTTGAAATGCAGATCGCAGACCTTCATAAAAAGCTGGAAGCCATTCAAGCACAGTACGTAGCCTGCGTTGAAGATGAACAGACTGCCGAAAAGACGGTCGCTCAGCTTCAGGACGAGTCAACTGCGGAGCTTGAAGAAAACATCGCACAGATCGACGAGACGAATCGGAAAGTCCGGGCGAATCTCGACAAAGACAAAGCCGAAGAAGATGCGAAACAGTACGCTGATCAGTACAACAACCTTACGGCTCAGCTCGACAAAGTCCGTAAGCAGAAAAAGCAGCTTTTTGATGGAGCAAAGCTTCCGCTTCCGGGGCTGACTGTTGAGGATGGGAAACTGCTGTACAACGGTCATCCATGGGATTGCATGAGCGGATCAGATCAGCTGAAGGTTGCGACTGCAATCGTGCGGGAACTGAATCCAGAATGCGGCTTTGTTCTGCTCGACAAGCTGGAACAGATGGACAGAAACACGCTTGCCGAGTTCGGTGAATGGCTGGAAAAAGAGAACCTGCAATGCATTGCCACCAGGGTGAGCAACGGTGATGAATGCAGCATCATCATTACCGATGGATATAGTGAATCAACCGCGTTGAAAACCGCGAAAGCGCCGTCATCAGCGTGGAAGGAAGGAGAATTTTAATGGAGATAACACGAGGCGTTATCCACAAGGCGACAAAAGTCGTCATCTACGGCCCGGAAGGGATCGGGAAATCAACACTGGCTTCTAAATTTCCCGATCCGGTATTTATCGATACTGAGGGCAGCACGAACATGATGGATGTGGCGCGGCTTCCCGCGCCTTCCAGCTGGACAATGCTATTTGAAGAGATCGATTATGTCAAAACGCATCCAGATTGCTGCAAAACGCTGGTCATCGATACAGCTGACTGGGCTGAGCAGCTCTGCATCCGATATATATGCGAAAGCAGGAAGGTCAACGGAATCGAGGACTTCGGATATGGCAAGGGCTACACCTACGTCAAAGAAGAATTCGGACGCTTCCTGAACAAGGTATCTGACCTGATTGACATCGGGATCAATGTTGTTCTCACCGCACATGCAGTCATGCGGAAATTTGAACAGCCGGACGAACTTGGCGCATACGACCGCTGGGAGCTGAAGCTTACAAAACAGTCTGCACCATTGGTGAAAGAGTGGTCGGACATAATGCTGTTTTGCAATTTTAAGACCGTTGTTATCAATGTCGACAACAAGGGAGCGATAAAAGGCAAGAACAAAGCGCAGGGGAGCCGCCGTGTCATGTACACGCAGCACCATGCCTGCTGGGACGCGAAGAACCGCTCCGGGCTTCCGGAAGAAATCCCGATGGGATACGACGAGTATTTAAAGCCGATTATCGAAGGGATTGTAAGTGAAACGCAAGCCAATGAAAGTGAAACGCAAGCTGCAACCTACAAGATTGACGAAGGCAAGCAGATCGATCTGAAGGATTACCAGCACATCGCAAGCGGGGAGAAGGTTGAGACAATCCCGGCTGAAAAGCCTGCAACAAAAGAAGTACCTGATCCTGGTGTTTCTGCCCTTCCTGAGCCGCAAAAAGCTCCGGAAGAGAAACCTCCGGAACCCATCTCACCTGCCGTCGTATCACCGTACCTGTCGGACCCGAACAGGATCCCGAAAGCGCTGAAAGACCTGATGGAAAAGGACCACATCAGCGAATGGAATCTCCAGGATGCGGCGTACAGCAAGGGTTATTACCCGCGGGATACCCTGCTTCAGGACATGGATCCGAACTTCTTAACGGGGTGGTTTGTAGCGTTCTGGCCGAAGGTGAGAGAGCTTGTAGAAAGCTTAAAAAACAAAGACGAAGTACCTTTTAAAGACTAAGAGAGGAGATAAAAATCATGGGAGATTTAGCACAGAACAATGACGGCGCACTGGATTGGGGGAGCACGATTGTAAAAGATGATGAGTATGTCATCCTGCCGGAAGGAACATACAACTTCACTGTTGAATCCATCGAGCGCGGACGCTTTGAGGGTTCCGAAAAGCTGTCAGCCTGCCCACAGGCAAATTTAACGCTGAGGGTGACAAACCCAATCGACGGTACAGAAGGGAAAGTGTTTGAAAGCCTGAAGCTCCATTCCAAGATGGAGTGGAAACTGTCACAATTCTTCGCTTCAATCGGCCAGAAAAAGAAGGGTGAACCGCTGGTCATGAACTGGAATACAGTCCCTGGATCAACCGGAACACTTGAGCTTGAGATCAATCACTATACAAAGAACGACGGATCAAAAGGAGAAAACAACCGGGTAAAGAAATTCCTCCCGAAAGAGCAGAAGTCTTTTGTTCCGGGAAAGTTTTAAGCCATGGGCGCGGTGACACTGCGCCCCTATCAGGAAGAGGCGCGTAAATCAGTCGAGGACAAATGGTCCGAAGGAACAAAACGCACTCTGGTTGTTCTACCTACAGGGACGGGAAAGACGGTCATTTTCGCGAAAATCGCAGAGGACATGGTGAAGCAGGGAAATCATGTACTGATCCTTGCGCATCGCGGAGAGCTGCTGGAACAAGCGGCTGACAAGATATACAAAACAACCGGGCTAAAATGCAGTGTTGAAAAAGCGGAAGAAACCTGTATGGACAGCTGGTTCAGAATCACAGTCGGTTCCGTGCAGTCGCTTCAGCGCGAAACTCGCCTTTCACGGTTTCCCGCGGATTTTTTCGGAACAATCATCATTGATGAGGCGCATCATGCAATTTCTCCTGGCTATCAAACGGTACTGCAACATTTTAAGGATGCGCATGTACTTGGCGTCACGGCGACTCCTGATCGTGGCGATATGCGCAATCTTGGAGAGTATTTTGACAATCTGGCGTATGAATATACTCTTCCGCGAGCAATCAAGGAAGGTTATCTCTGCCCGATCAAAGCACTCACAATCCCGCTGAAACTGGATATCAGTCAGGTCGGCATACAGTCCGGAGACTTCGCAGCAGGCGAAATCGGAACCGCGCTTGATCCGTATCTTGAACAGATCGCGACTGAGATGGAAACCTACTGCAAGGATAGGAAAACGGTCGTTTTCCTTCCGCTGATCAAGACCTCTCAGAAGTTTGTGGAAGTTTTGACCGCTCATGGCTTCCGCGCTGCAGAAGTAAACGGCGGATCGGAAGACAGGTCGGAAATCCTGAAAGCATTTGACGCGGGAGAATATGACGTTCTGTGCAATTCCATGCTGCTTACCGAAGGCTGGGATTGTCCATCGGTGGACTGCGTTATCGTCCTCCGTCCGACAAAAGTACGAGGTCTTTTTTGTCAGATGGTAGGCCGTGGGACCCGTCTTTCGCCGGGGAAAAAGGACCTCCTGCTGATCGACTTTCTATGGCTGACTGACAAACACGAACTGTGCCACCCTGCAAGCTTGATATGTGAAGACAACGATGTGGCGCAGCAGCTGACGAAGAATCTGGAAGATAAAGCGGGTGTCGCTATCGATCTGGAAGAGGCTGAGAAGATGGCAGCCGAGGATGTCATCCAGCAGAGAGAGGATGCCCTTGCAAAGAAGCTGGCTGAAATGCGCAGACGGAAAAAGAAGCTTGTTGATCCGCTGCAATATGAGATGTCAATCCAGGCGGAAGACCTTGCAGGGTATACTCCGGCATTCGGCTGGCAGATGGCTCCTCCATCAGATAAGCAGATTCAGCAGCTGGAAAAGCGCGGCATCTGCCCAGATGAGATCGAGAATGCAGGCAAGGCAGCACTCCTGTTAGACCGCATCGAAAAGCGCCAGCTGGCGGGACTCACAACCCCGAAACAGATCAGGTTCCTTGAAGGCCGCGGATTCAAGCATGTTGGCACATGGGAATTTGACACGGCGAGAAAACTGATAGATCGGATCGCGGCAAATGGATGGCGCGTCCCGTTTGATATCAACCCGGAAACGTTCGAAGGGAAAGCAAATGTATGACCTGAAAGATCTACTAGAGTATATCGATCCGGCACAGCTAAGCTATCAGGAATGGTGTTTAGTCGGAATGGCGCTGAAGCAGGAAGGCTACATGGCGTCTGACTGGGATTCCTGGTCAAAGGCTGACAGCCGATATAAGCCGGGCGAATGCTTCCGGAAATGGGGCACATTCCGCAACGAGAACGGCGGAGCGCCTGTCACCGGTGGCACTATCGTGGAGCTGGCAAAGCGTGGCGGATTCAGTCCGTTAAAAGGCCGCGATTACGCCCTGAATTGGGACAGTACCATCAGTGATGACGGCGACAAGATCATCGATTCCGGATGGCTGGAAGATAAGGAGATTGTCGAGCCGAAGAACTGGAATCCTATTCAGGAGCTGATCACATATCTTGAAACGCTGTTCAATTCGTCCGAGAACGTGGGCTATGTCACGACCGTATATCACGGCGAAGACGGACGCCTGTCGCCTCAGCGTGGTCTGTGGGACCGGACAGCGGGACAGCTGATCGCGGAGCTGAAGAAGTACAACGACATCGGTGCTGCGCTGGGCGACTATAACCCGGAAGCGGGAGCATGGATCCGGTTCAACCCGCTAGATGGGGAAGGCATCAAGAATGAAAATGTCACAGACTTCAGGTATGCGCTGGTCGAGTCCGATAAGATTCCACCAGCACGTCAGAACGCGATAATCCGGGAGCTTGAGCTTCCGGTTGCGGCGCTTGTGTATTCCGGAGGCAAATCGGTCCATGCGATCGTAAAGATTCAGGCCGGTGATTATTCGGAATACCGAAAACGTGTCGAGTATCTATACAAAGTCTGCGCAAAAAACGGCCTTCAGGTCGACACGCAGAACAAAAACCCGTCGAGACTGTCTCGTATGCCTGGCATCATGCGGAAGGGACATAAACAGTTTCTGATGGGAACCAACCTGGGAAAGAAATCCTGGGATGAATGGGCGGAGTGGATAGATGCAGTAAATGACGATCTTCCGAACCCGGAAGAACTGTCAGACGTGTGGAACAACATTCCTCCGCTGGCGGACTGTCTGATCGATGGCGTCCTGCGCAAGGGACACAAGATGCTGCTTGCCGGACCGTCCAAAGCAGGTAAGTCATTCGCCCTGATCGAGCTGACCATAGCAGTGGCTGAAGGAACGCGCTGGCTGGGCTTCAAATGCGCTCAGGGCAAGGTCCTGTACGTCAATCTTGAGCTGGACCGCGCAAGCTGCCTGCACCGTTTCCAGGACGTCTACAAAGCGCTCGGGATCCCCGCAAAGAACCTCAGAAACATTGATATCTGGAACCTGCGAGGCAAATCTGTACCTATGGACAAACTCGCTCCGAAGCTGATCAGGCGCTCTGAAAAGAAGAACTACGACGTTATCATCATCGACCCGATCTATAAAGTCATAACTGGCGATGAGAACAGTGCGGACCAGATGGCGAATTTCTGCAACCAGTTCGACAAGATTTGTACGGAGCTGCACGCTGCGGTTGTTTATTGCCATCACCACAGCAAAGGCGCACAAGGCGGCAAAAAGTCGATGGACAGGGCATCCGGATCGGGTGTATTTGCCCGCGATCCTGACGCACTGCTGGACCTTACAGAGCTGGAAGTAACCGACAATATCCGCGAGATGCTGCGGGGAAAAGCCATCATCAGAGGCACAGAAAAAGCCCTCAATGAGTTCGTCAATGACTGGCAGAACGACGTCGGGCAGGACGACCGGCTGTCTCCTACAGCAATGCAGGAGTACGCCGGAAGCAAACTTGATTTCGATCAATCGAGCAAAATGGCGGAATATGTTTCCACTGAAATTGCCCGTGAAGAACACTGCACTGCATGGCGGATCGAGGGCACGCTTCGTGAATTTGCGTCCTTCCCGCCGCTTAATTTGTGGTTCGATTATCCGATTCACAGACCAGATTCCTATGAGGTTTTGAAGGATATCCAGCCTGATGATGGTGATCCATGGATAAAACGCAAGCAGGTATTCGCGAAACAGCAGCAGGAAAAAGGCAAAGAAACGCTCAACATGTATCTTGATGCGCTTAAAGAATTGATGCCAGAAGGCACGGATTCCATCACGATAGATGAGCTGGCAGAGGTTACGGGAAAGAGTAAAGACCGAATCAGGCATGATTTTAAAGGTTCAAAACGGTATCCAGGACGTGCAAAAACGCTCCAAAAAGAGGGCTATAAATACGTCGATGGCACACCAAAAGAGCCTGCAAAAGTCATCAGAATCAATCCGGACAACGAGTAATTTTTTGTCCGGAGTGTTTTGTCCGGGTATCCGGACAAAAGTCCGGACAACGAACTTTCTGTTTTGTCCGGACTACAAGCATCACAGTCCGGACAAAAGTCCGGACAACGAACTTTCTGTTTTGTCCGGGTATCCGGACAAAAGTCCGGACAAATATACCTAACGGTATATATGTGTCCGGATACCGGCCACCCACTGACGTGTGTGCCACCCTAGCCGGGACATGGGGCGATGCTTACGCCCCCATGCCCGGTATCGGGGCCTGACACACAGTCAGCGTCATACGCGCGAGAATCCGAGGAGGGAAAATCGAAAATGAAAATCGAGTTTTTTATGCCGATGAAAAATCCGCCGACAATTACGCAGCAGGAGCACAAAGTAACAGTTGTTCGTGGTAAGCCGGTGTTCTATGAGCCGGCTGAGCTGAAGGCCGCGAGACAGCAGCTTCTCGATCTGGTAGCGCTGCACGCTCCGGAGCAGCCGATGAATGGTCCGCTTCAGCTGGTGACTAAATGGATCTGGCCAGGAAAGACGACCGAGTACAAGACGACTAAACCAGACACGGACAACCTGATCAAGATGCTTAAGGACTGCATGACCCGGGCGCACTTCTGGCACGATGATGCTCAGGTCGCCTCAGAGGTCACGGAAAAGTATTACGACACGGGTGCGACAGGGATATGGGTACAGGTGAGAGAACTTTAAACGAGCCGATCCCGGAAGAACAGTTCAAAGCATTCATCCGGGTGACGGTCAACGAATTTTATAACAAATGGCGGCATCGCATCCGGACAGCGAAGATGCAGCGTGACGAATGGGACGTGCTGATCCTGGAAGCTGATCGGATTGTCAAGCAGGGCAGACAGTATCCGGTGGTATCGGACATTGTATTCGCTCTGGTCCAGGAGCTGAGTCGGGAAGCGGTAAACCTTGAGGAGAGCTAGGAGGATGAGAGATGGGATTCGATGAGACATTGAATTGGTTTTACGAATACGTCTTTATGGGCAGAGGTGGCAGATGGCACAACTTCCCCGACATGGGGAAGGGCGAACAATGGTACAGCTACTACTACGCGGAGAACAGGCTATATATCATCCGGGACGGAATGACAGATCAGCTGTATTTCGTTAAAGCGGGTTCGCCCAGAGAGGCATACCTGGAATTTTTTCGGAGGATGGAGGAGGCACGAAACGCGGGAAGCTATGTCGACGAAGATGAGGAGGTATGAAGAGATGGAAGAGACGAAACCGGTGCATGAGATTATCGAGGATGTGAAGACGGAGATCTGCGACCATTACTGCAAATATACTGCCGGGTTCATAGACGTAGACGATGAGACATTCGTGGAACGGGTAAATCAGTATTGCGTTGACTGCCCGCTGAATAGGCTGTGAAAGGAGGAAACCATGTTTACAGAAACCGAGAGAACAATTCTGAACGCGCTGCCACCGAAATATAAATACATCTTCAGGACTCGCGGTGGCAATTTAAGAATTAGCGAAAGATTTGACGGTATTGATGATTACTTACCGATTCCAGTATTTAACCATCTTTTCAAAAACGTAATGGCGGATGGTGAACCTGTTCGCTTCCGGGAACCAATTCTCGATGACGCTGAGCGGGAATATCTGAAAGCAGTGTTCAAGCCGTTTGCAAGCAGAATCAAATTGGTTAAAAAACAGCGCTGCAACGAAATGTGGGAAGGCATGGAATACATAAAAGTGCTTATGAAAGACCCTGATGGTGATACTGCGGAATTCCCTGTACTCAAATCAGGAACAATGTTCCCTGTATTCAAATCAGGAACAATGTATAAATACATGAGTCTCAATGAAGCATACACGCTTGAAGAGTTGGGTATCACATACGACTGATGGGGGACGCGGCATGAGATTCATTGATTACGACAAGCTGCACCATGCGATTGAAAAGAAATTGCTTGAATACACGCCACCTGCTCTAAGGAATGATTACATGCGCGGATGCGCGGATGGATTGCGCATGGCTCTTTGTGTGATCGAGTGTCAGGGTAAGTTCATCAGCTGGGACAGCAAGAAGAAGCTACTCAAACTGCTTCAACCGGAACAATCGGATTTTGATTGGTCCATTGTCAATGCCATGTTGGAAGGCCTGTCAGACATGCTGCCGGACACAAACAAAGCGCACGGTGGGGACTGGCTGAAGGACTGGTTGAAAGATTTCATGTGGGAATACGATCTCGATCCTGCTGATCTTCTGATGGAGGAGAAGGATGAAAGTAATGAAAAGGAGATCAGCAGATGAACAGATATTATTCTATTTCACGTCCTGTATCAATCGGCACGTTTCCTGACAGAATCCATATCACAAAGATTCACAACTTTGAATTCGCAATAGTAGTGCCAGAGATTCATCATGTAGCTTGGGGATGTTTTGAAACTCCTGACAAGCTGACAGAGCAGGAGTGCTATCTGTATGACTTGGTAGAAGGAGCAAAACATGAAAATCTGGGTTGAACATGAAGTTTCAAACCATCCTAACTCCTGTTTGTACTCAGATGGTACATTTATGGAAGGGCAAACGCTCTGTAAATACCATAAATTTTTGGTACAGACACACGGAAGAAAAAGACCACCAGATAGGCACAAGCCTAAATGTGTTTTGTTTGACACATGGCTTGAAGAACCATACGAGAAGTGTCCTGAGTGCAGGAACAACGTGGGCTATAGCGGCCATAGCCAAGTAGGTGAACTAATACATGGAAGAACTGGAAGGACATGATCGACATAGAGACATACGATCTGACACGGGAGAAGATGGCTGAGATTGTAAAACATTATCTTTGAGTGAATGGATGAGACTGACGAATGAAGTGGATAAGTAGGAGGAAAGCATGACAAGGGAAGAAGCAGTAAAACAAGAACCGTGCGAGGATTGCATAAGCAGACAAGCGGCGATTGATGTGCTTAGAACGTGTTATGACACAGAAACTGTCACATACACAAACGGCA
>ONNQ01000013.1 GCA_900319245.1 uncultured Lachnospiraceae bacterium
TTGAAGAGTACAAGGTAGATAGGCGTGAGGTGTAAGTGCGGCAACGCATTCAGCTGACACGTACTAATAGGTCGGAAGCTTATCCTTACGTTCTTGGAAAGAGCAAAAGCTCTTCGGTGTTCAGTTTTGAAGGTACTGAGTTTACTTGATTACAGAAGTCCTGAGTGTAATGCTCAGGACTTTTTCTTGGTTATATGTATTTAGGAATTGCCGGAACGTATACAAATGGATTGTTCTGCCTGCAAAATAACGAATATACTTCAGCTTTGTAACGAATTATTGTTATAATGAATTATCAAAAGAAAGTGTGAGCTGATATGGAAAAGCTATTTGACATCAATGAATCCGGATATAGTGTGCGGTGCAAATTGTACTGCAGCAGCGTCAATGCTGTAAAGCGGGCTGTAATATTCGGGCACGGATTTGGAGGGCATAAGGACAATAAGGCGGCCGAAAAGTTCGCCGCCAAGATCATATCCAAACACAAGGACATGGGAGTTGTTGTCTTTAATTGGCCCTGTCACGGTGACGATGCCCGTAAGAATCTCCTCCTTAGCGAATGTGATCTGTATCTGACCATGGTACTCGAATATGTGAAAAAATGGTTTGATACAGACGAACTTTATGGATATGCAACCAGCTTTGGTGGCTATTTGTTCTTAAAGTATATAGCGGAACATGGGAATCCATTTCGTAAAGTGGCATTTCGATGCCCTGCGATCAAGATGTATGAATCGATCAACAACCGTATTATGACCAAGGACGATCATGAGAAAATCATGAAGGGCAAACCGGCGCTGGTGGGTTTTGACCGCAAGATCAAAATCGGCAAACAGTTTCTGGAAGATCTGGAGGCAGCTGACATTACCCAATATGAATACCTTGACTATGCGGATGATATGATCATTCTGCACGGCACCAAGGATGAAGTGATTCCTTTTGAGGATTCTGCTAAATTTGCGGATGACAATGTGATCGAGTTCGTGCCAGTACAGAATGCGGACCACAGATTTACGGATCCCAAGACGATGGATTTGGCGATTCATACGATTATTACGTTCTTTGAAGCGTAACAAACCAAGAAAGGGTGAAAAAGATGAACCTGGACTTTGATCCCCTCAATCAAACCTATAGTTCGAGACGATATCCGATCTATGCTGCCAACGGCATGGTGAACTGCTCCAATCCACTAGCGGCCTCAGCTGGGCTCTCGGTGCTGCAAAGGGGCGGCAATGCCATGGATGCGGCAGTGGCAGCCGCGACAACGCTGACCGTTGTGGAGCCGACGTCAAACGGTCTTGGATCTGATGCCTTTGCACTGATCTGGTCAGAGGAAAATCAGAAGCTGTACGGCCTCAATTCCAGTGGACGGGCGCCCATGCTCGCTTCGATCGACAGGATCAAAGACGAGGGAAAGGATGTCAATGGCAGAATGCCGATTCATGGATGGACGCCAGTGACGGTTCCGGGTGCACCTGCTGCCTGGGCAGAGATCAACAGGAGGTTTGGAAAGCTTTCTTTATCGCAGGTTGTTGCACCGGCGGTACAGTGCGCCCAAGAGGGATTTCCCCTTTCGCCCAATATCGCACAGAGCTGGAAAAGGGCCTACGAGGCCTATAAAAGGAAATTAGAAGGCGCATGCTTTGACGCATGGTTCAAGACCTTTGCGCCGCTTGAAAGACCGTATAAAGCCGGAGAAAGGGTGTATCTACCTGACCACGCAAAGAGCCTTTCGCTGATCGGTGAGACAAATGCGGCGGCCTTTTATACCGGAGAGCTTGCGAGAAAGATAGATGCGGAAAGCCGTAAATTCGGCGGTTACCTGCGCTATGAAGATCTGGCGGCCCACAAAGCACTTTGGGTGAATCCGATCAGCGTCAATTACAGAGGGTACGATGTGTGCGAGATCCCGCCCAACGGGCAGGGGATTACCGCTCTGATGGCGCTCAATATTTTGAAAGAATTTGCATTTACAATAAAAGACAGTGCCGAGACCTATCACAGGCAGATTGAGGCCATGAAGATGGCGTTCTCGGATTCTTTCCATTTTGTGACGGATCCCGCAAGGATGATCATCGATTATCATACACTTCTGACGCCCGAATATGGCGCCAGAAGAGCTGCAGAGATGACGGATGAAGCGCGTGTGTGGACACATAGGGTGCCACCCAGAAGCGGAACCGTATACCTGTGCTGTGCCGACAGGAAAGGCAATATGGTGTCCTACATTCAATCCAACTATATGGGATTCGGATCTGGGATCGTGGTTGACGGAACCGGCATCGCACTGCAGAACAGAGGCGCGGATTTCTCTCTGGATCCGAACCACATCAATTGCCTGATGCCCGGCAAGCGCACCTACCACACGATCATCCCGGGCTTTCTGATGAAGGACAACAGGCCTGTCGGACCTTTCGGCGTCATGGGCGGCTACATGCAGCCCCAGGGCCATGTGCAGGTTGTCATGAACATGATCGACTTCCACATGGATCCCCAGCAGGCTCTGGACGCGCCTCGCTGGCAATGGATGCGAGACGGAACAGTTACGGTGGAGAGCTGTTTTGACGACAATATCGCCAGGGCGCTGATCCGGAAGGGGCATGATCTGCGCACCGACCTGTACACAAACTCCTTTGGGCGTGGGCAGATCATAGTGCGTCTTGATAATGGAATTCTTGTGGGCGGCACGGAATCACGGACAGACAGCAATATTGCCTGTTATTGACCTGGCGCGCAGGCATATGCGCGAACAAGGCGCTGTACCGGGTCAAAATACCGCTCATTCTAGATAACATTGCGCTTTGGATGGGTCAAAATACCGCTTATTCCTGCGTGTCAGTGCCCCTGTAATATGCCTTCTCAATGGCCTCAGCAGCCCGTCTGCGCCGCTCATCGTGAAGGTTTGTATACTTCTTGACGGTCTCAAGGCTGGAGTGTCCAAGGGCCTCTGAGGTGACGTAAATATCGCCCGTCTCTTCGTAGAGATTGGTGGCAAATGTGCTTCTGAGCTTATGCGGCGTTATTCGTTTCATGGGAACGACGGACGCCGTATATTTTTTGACCAGGCGCTCCACGGCGCGCACAGATATGCGCTGGCCTTTTCTGGATATAAAGAGCGCGTTCAGGTCCTCGGATGAGGTCTTGCGCTCATAGTCTATATAATCCTGCAGGGCTTCCTCGACCGGCGCGTTGAAATAGACATATTGTTCTTTGCGTCCCTTGCGGAATATTTTGATCCGCTTTTCATTCCAATCAATGTCCTGCAAATCGATGCCGACCATTTCGCTGACACGGATTCCGGTGTTGAGCAGGAGAGTGAGAATGGCTACGTCGCGCATCTGGGAGCCCTTGGCAAAGGTGAACTGCGTCTTGGTCAGTGAATCGCCGGTCTCTGCGCCTTGCAGCACATCCCGAACTTCCTCCTTTTCCAAATAGGTGATGGACTTTTCCTGGATCTTGGGCATATCCACCAGCTCTGCCACATTTTTCTCTAAATGATTGTGCGCGATCAAATAGCGGTATAAAGCGCGAAGTGAAGAAAGCTTTCTGGCCCTGGCAGGTGCCTGATTGGTTTCCTTGATGGTCTTGTTGTTATTTGGATCGGTGCGGTTGTAGCGCATCAGGTACATCATATAATCAGAAATATCATCGGCGGTAAGAGATCCAAGCGTCTCGATGGAAACCTGCATGACCGGGATTCCCTTTGTCTTTTCAAGAAATTCCATGAAGACCTTAATGTCACCCACGTAGCCGAGGACAGTACGAGGGGCCTTGTTCTTGGTGACCAGATATTCGTTGGCAAAGCGTCGAACGAACATGGGAAGATCTACCGTGAGATCATTGATTTTCTCCAGTACGCGTATATTTTTTTCGTCGCGATATGCTTCCATAAATGAGTGACTCCTTTATAAATGAATGAATAATAAAAATGATTATGATCAGCTGGACGATCAGACGTCCAAAGAGTGGTGACCATGAAAATGGACCATGTGGCGGCAGGCATTGTTTTGCCCGTGCACATGGTCCATTATAGCATAGTTACGACGTTAAATCCATATTTAGCGGCGTAATTCATCAAGAATTCACTACTCTCCAATAGGCTTCAAGATCCCTTAAAAGCCCACGATAATGCCGCCTTTCTCCGCATAATAGCTGCACAGACCGCGGGTCGGCATGATTTTGACTTGGTAATCAGGATATTGTGAAATCACGGCTTCCTTGAGGTTATGCGCAAACAGTTCGTTCTCACAATGGGAAATCACAACGACACCTTTGTCAGCAACGCGATCCTTGAGATCATGCATGATCACCTGAAGCGTTCTCTTGCCTCCCTTGGCAATCTTTTTCATTTTGATGGTTCCCTCATCGCTGGCGATCCCGACGCCCCACAGACCAAGATGTCCCAGCACGATGCCGGCGATCTTGGGCATTCTTCCGTTGTTCACAAGGTTGTGATAAGAAGAAAGGGCAAAAATCAGCTTGTGGTCTTCCATATATTTGTGAATCTCGGATTTCACCTCTGCAAAGGAAAGTCCCTGGCCGATCAGTGCGTTCAGCCTATCGATGATCATATTGAGACTGGGGCCGGTTCCTCTCGAATCCAGGATCTCAATATTGCGGTCCGGATTATTCTCCAAGACCATCTGTTTCGCTGCGCAGGCGCTGTTGTAACTCCCTGAGAGGTTCGACGAGATCGTCACTGCGAAGACGTCGCCCTCTTCACCAAATTCTGCCATCCAGTCGTGCGGCGAGGGACATGATGTATGGCTTTTGGAACTGGCAGCCATAGCCGTCACAAGATCGCGCACGTTGAGTGCTTCGTTGTCCACATAATCGGTGCCGTCTACAGTGATTACAAACGGCACGGTGTTAAAGTAAATGTTATCTGACTGATTCTCTATTTTGATAATATCACAGCTTGAATCGGCAATGATTCTAAAGAACATGATCAGATCTCCTTTCCTCCTTCTGTGGTTGCATCTTCCAATACGGTCGCCGCCTGCTCAGTGGTTGTGTCTTCCGCTACAGGCGCTGTCTGCTCTGTGGTTGTGTCTTCCGCTACAGGCGCTGCCTCCTCTGTGGTTATGTCTTCCGATACAGGTTCTGCTTGCTCAGTGGATTCATCCGGCAGCGCTTCATCGATCAGCGCTTCCTCGGGGAACTCTGCATCCACGTTCGACGCTTCCTCCTTAATCGTAAATTTGTGGATCATTTTCACGAGTTGAATGGCGATTCCAATCTCACATCCAGCTACAAATGCCAGTCCGGCAAGGGCTGCCTTCATTTTCTTGTTCATTGTGCAATCCTTTCGTAGATTTCAATACGACATATAGTTGTATTGAACACCGTTAAGATGATTCTATTATACACAAGAGACGGACATAAATATATGGGTTTACAGTGTACTTCATAAAAAATGCTAAAAAAGGCAGCCTCCCTGTAAGAGGTCTGCCTTTTATTACAATATGAGCTGCTAAAAAACGCTTTATAAAATGTATGTGATGCTCATTTTTTGTTCTCGAAGTCCTCAATCAGCTGGATGAGGAGTTTTACAGTACCATCGATTCCGAGAAGTCCTGTGTCCAGCGACATGTTGTAGGTGTCCGCTCTGCCCCATTTCTTCATGGAATAATAGTTGTAATAGCTCTGTCTCTGCTTGTCCTTTCTCAGGATGAACTCTCTGAGCTTGTCCGGGTTGGCTTTCTCTTCGTCCGGGACATCCGGATAAGTCGCGGCACGCGCCATGCGGAATGATTCATCGGCGTGCAGGAACAGGTTAATGACGTTGGGAAAATCCTGCAGGGCGCAGTCAGCACAGCGTCCAATGATGACGCAGGAACCTTCCTCCTTGGCAATCTTCTTAATCGTATCGAACTGGGCGAGGAAAACCTTCTGACTGATCGGCATATTGGAAAAGCCGGAGCTGCTGGATCCGAAGGTGTACGTGTCCATTACCAGGTTGTAGAGAAAAGAGCTGGTAGGGCGTTCGTCCTGCTGCTGCACGATCTCCTTACAGAAACCGCTGTCCTTCGCCACCTTGGACAAGAGTTCGGAATCGTAAAAATTGATTCCATAGTGGGCAGCGAGCTTTTGTCCCACTTCTCTTCCGCCGGAACCATATTGTCTTCCAATCGTGATGATGGTCTTCATATCCTACCTCCTTGAAAGCAATGAATACTTTGCTCCATATAACTATATTATACACGCATGAGAATAATTATGCAAATTTAATAATAATCTTGCTGATTATTCACTGATATTGTCTAATTTGCCAAGGATCTCTTCAAAATACGGCGGCAAAGGGGCGCTTGTTTCGATGTATTCGCCGGTGCGGGGGTGGATAAATCCCAGAATTCCTGCATGCAGACACTGTCCCTGCGTTTTAAACGGGGATTTGCGCTTTCCGCCGTATACCTCATCTCCCAGCAGCGGGTGGTGGCTGTGTGACAGGTGGACGCGGATTTGGTGCGTGCGTCCTGTCTCGAGCCTGCATTCCAGATATGTAAACTGGCCAAATCGCTTGAGTACCTTACAATGGGTGACGGCCCTCTTGCCATCAGGGCGAACGGCCATCCGCTTGCGCTCCTTGGGGTCTCTTCCAATCGGAAGGTCGACCGTAAATGTATCCTCAGCGATATTGTCATAGACAATACAGTAATAGCGCCTGACGATCGAGTGCTCCTGCAGCTGCGCAGCGATACTCTGGTGGGCCATATCGTTCTTGCAGATAATGATGCTGCCCGTCGTATCTCTATCGATTCTATGCACGATACCAGGCCTCATAATGCCGTTGATGCCGGACAGGCTGTCACCGCAATGATACATGATCGCGTTGACAAGCGTGCCTGTATAATGTCCGGGAGCGGGATGCACAACCATGCCCTTGGGCTTATTGACGACGAGCACATCCTCGTCCTCGTACAAAATATCTAACGGGATATCTTCGGGAAGAATATCGGGGATCATCTTTTCAGGGAGACTGAGCCGGATCACATCGTTCTCATGCACCTTGGCGCTTGGCTTGGCCTCTTTGCCGTTTAGAAGAACGCTCCCGTCCTTGATCAGGGACTTGAGATAGCTTCTGGAATGTCCCTCCGATAAAGAAGCGATCACAGCGTCAAATCGCTCGTCGTCCAGTTCTTCCGGCACAATAAACTCGTTGGTCTGTTCCATAGGGACTCCTTTCAATGTCCTATCTTTCTATGTCCTATCTTTCTATGTCTTATCTTTTTATGTCCTATTTTTTTATGGCCTATCTTTTTAATGGCCCAAAAAGTCGAGGTCCTCTTCCTTGTAATGGAAAAGGATCAGATAGGCGAGGACAAACACGGAACACGTCACATAGATGTCCGCGACATTAAATACGGGAAAATCGATCAGGCTAAAATAAATAAAATCCCTAACATAGTGAAGAAGGACTCTGTCGATCAAGTTGCCGGCCGCACCCGCTGCGATGCATATAAGCACGATCCGCAGGGGGAGGTATTTCCGGCTGCTCGGCATGCGAACATAGAGCACGATCAGGGCGATTAAAGCGATCAAAGAAATAAAACTGAGGATCACGGTGCCATTCTGAAAGATGCCAAACGCGGCGCCTCGGTTCTGGATATAGTAAAACTCCAGTACGCCATGGATCAGTTCCACATGTCTGCCATCCTGCAGTGCCTGTACAGCCAATGCCTTCGTGAACAGATCGGCTGCGACGAGGATACAAAATAAGACGGCAGCTTTTATCGCTTGTTGGATTGTAATACGCATGGGAACCTCCTTCGTGATGCGCTGTTGTATGATTGCATGATACAATGTGTTGTCTATATTAGTCAATAAACTGACTCGGTCAATCATTGCGATTAGCTTTTAAATCCAGGCGAATCACTGCTCTTGAAAGAACGTGGATCGCCTGGTGGAACCCTCGCAATAAAAAACGCACCAAACATTGTCCGGTGCGCTTTTAGTATTCTTTGTGATTGGCGGGATCGGATTAATTTCGTCCGCCGTAAGGCATGCTCAAGGTATTGGTATTACTGCGGTCAATACTGGCATGTGTGGAAATATCGCCGGATACATCTACATTTGCGGGTGTGATCACAAAGATATAATGGGAAATCTTCATGACATTGCCGTGAATTGCGTAGCAGGAACCGGACGTAAAGTCGATGATCCGCTGTGCGATCTCAACATCGAGACCTTCCAGATTCAGGACGACTGTGCTGTTGGCCAGAAGTGTATCGGTCACGTCTCTCGCATCGTTGACGGATGTGGGCTTGAATACGCATACTTCCATGCCGGCTTCCGAATACTGCTTCTTGACCTGGCGGGATACAGAAGCAGATTCGCTGCGATCTGCTGCGCCAAATCTCTTCCTGGGCTTGGGCGTTGCAGCGGGCTGATCCTCCTCCTCGAGATTGTCGCTTACGGAAGCGGCTGTCGAAGCGGGACGGGACGATCTGGTCTCCGGCTGTGCAGCGGGTTTCTCGTCATCTCCGTAATAATCCTCGTCCTCGTATTCCTCATCTTCATCGTAATCGTCATCGTCATTGAATTTCATGGCGTTGAACAGCTTATCCATAACACTCATATCAGTTAAACTCCTTTATTAAGATTCAGATCCGGATGCACCGCGGGTCTGTAGACGGCGGGAATCAGGTATAAATCCTCTCTCCGAATATGCCGGTACCGACGCGAACGATCGTTGCGCCTTCCTCGATCGCGACCTCAAAATCGCCCGTCATACCCATGGAAAGAACATTCATAGAGACATTATCAATGCATTTTTGACTGATGTCAACAGCTAATTCTCGGAGCATGGCAAAATACCGGCGGTTGGTCTCCGGATTGTCCGTATAAGGCGCGATTGTCATCAGACCTTCAACATGTATACCTTTGAGCACTGAAACGGCCTTTATGAGGCTTTCAGCGCCGTCATAGGCCACACCAAACTTGCTGTCTTCGTCGGCGACATTGACTTCGATCAGAATTGGCATCACAACGCCGGCCTTCTGGGCCTCCTCGCTGATGGTCTGGGCCAGGCGAAGGCTGTCGACGCTGTGGATCATCACCGTATTTCCGATCAGTTGGCGCACCTTGTTGCGCTGCAGATGACCGATCATATGCCACTGGATATCCTGCGGGAGATCCGGTCTCTTGCGGCAGATCTCCTGCACTTTGTTTTCACCAAAATGCCGCTGTCCGGCGTCATAGGCCTCCTGCAGCATTTCGAGCGGTTTGGTCTTGGTCACGCAGATCAGCGTGACCGAATCTCTGGATCGGCCGGCCCGCGCGCAGGCCTTAGCGATCCGCTCTTCGATGCGGTCCAGATTCTCTTTGATCAAAGCTTTATGTCCTTTCTGCCAGTCAGCGCCTGCCCGGAGGCAGCACTGTTTTGACACATATTACTGAATATAATTGTTCATTTTGATGGAATTTGCAAACAGAACAATATAGTCATATTCCTGCAATCCGTACAGGGAGTTGGGCTCGACGATGGCGTATTCCTCATTCTGGTACAGAATGTTGATCTGTCGAAAGTCCGGATATCCCTTGTTGATGTAGTAGACGCCGATCAGCTCCGCCTGCTCTTCAAGTGTGAACTGCTCCGAGGAGTTGGGCCTGTCGATGATCTCTCCCGCTCTCAGGACGCTGTCGTCCAGATAGTAGCTGTCTTCATTTTCACTGTAGGGAACGGCCGGAACGAACTGAATGCTCTTCTCATTCTTCTCTGTGTAGATCTCGAGCAGGACGCCCTTCTGTCCGCCGACGCCTTCAAATACGTATTCCTTAGGGACAATGAAAAAGCTGCCCTTTGTGATGGAACTGTTGGGGACCTTGAGGCCGGAACGCTGGGAAGCGATCAGTTCTACGTCCAGATAGCGGTCCGTACAGAAGGCGGACATGGAGTTGGTGAACTGGAGGTTGACAAAATAGTTGCCCTCCTCATCGCTTCTGGAGGAGACGGAAGCCCAGGCAACAAGCTGGTTTTCCAGAAAACGGACCTGGATATAGCCCAGATCGACAAGGGCCTGCGCCTCGTCTGCGCTGGCGACATGGACCGCGACAGACCAGTTCTCATCCGTGATCAGTTTGTAGGCGGGATCGCCCGCGGTAATCCGGCTCCCATTGGTCAGCTGGTTCTTCTTGTAGCCGGTCCGGTTAAAATCCTCGACCGTGAGATTCTCGAAGGTGATCTGTTCGCAGTTGTCGACCGCGTAAATGATCTCTCCGGTGGATGACGCATAACAGGGATGGATCGATGTGCTGCTGAGGTCGGGGATCTCACTGAGCACTTTTCGGTTGGAAATCTTCTGCGCGGAGCTTACCGCGCTGCTCTTAAAGTCATAGACGTTGGCAAAATTCTTGTGTGAGAACTTTCGCGAAAACGAGATCGCCTCGTCCCGAAAGAGGCTGATATCCTCGGCGGAGAAAAACGATGGATCGTCCTGCTGCAGATAATCCGTGATCTTTCCGGATTCATCAACGGAAAACGCAAGCCCTCCGGTCTGGATCCGCTCTCCTTCTTTGTTATAGTAATTGATCGTGCCCGTGTAGTCGCTGTTCACAACGGTTTCTCTTCGGATCGCGATGCCCTGATAGACCATGTTGTCAGAAAGAGAGCCTGAACGCACTTCGTACACTTCCGTTTTGTGGGAAGTGATATAGCTCAAAAAACTGATCAGAACGTATAACAGGATGACCAGAAACATGATCAGGCCTACGTTCAGTCTGAATGGGCGTCTGTATGATAAGATCCGTGAAGAAGAATTTCGTTCTGTCAAATTGATATCCTCGTAAGAAAAACATAGAGCCTTGGAAATATAGGATTCCCAAGGCCCTGTCGGTAATCTTATTGATTAAAGCGCAACTGCGATCAGTTCCTTCAGTTCTTCAGGAACATCCGCCTCGTCTATAGAGACGCTGAGGTAGAAGTTTACTCCAAACTTATCAGAAATTTTCTGAATCTTCTTGATAGGCTCTACAAGATCCTTGCCTTCGAGATGAGCTACCTTGAGGAAGCTGTCAAAATACATCTGCTCAAGGTCATGATCCTGAGAGATAATGCCGCTGATAAAACCAATAAACTGATCCGTATTCTCAATGTTGAAATCGGAAACATTGATCAGGCGCACCTTATTGTTGAGTTCGAACATATGCTTGGAACTCTTATCCAGATAGCAGATATTGCCCAGAATATCCTTCACTTCGGAGTTTACTTTCTCCAGAAGGTACTTAGTTTTACCCTTACCTTTGTTGCCGATGATTAATTGAACCAATGGACTTACCCTCCTGTATGTTATGATGGGAATTCCCTGTTTTCCAATAAAAACAGGGAATTGATGGTTTCATTATAGATTATTCACTTTTAAAATACAACCGCTAATTCGGTATTTGCTCCAGCAGGCTGTTCATGTCGTCGTACAGCTCTTCGAGGGAATCTGTCTTCATCACTACGGATATAAAGTCATTTCCCTTGGCATTTTGCGACAAAATAATGAGACAATGGCCGGCCGGATCGGTCGTGCCGGTCTTTCCGCCGAGGACTGTGATGCCCTCCGGCGCATCCACATCACCGGTCAGATAGGCGTCGGTCGCCTTGACTGCGATGCTCTTGGAATCCCCGTTTACGCCCGTAAACATGGTGTTGTAATCGGACTGGGGAATGATCTTGCGGATCAGATCGTACTTGACAGCCTCGTTCAGGATCAGATACAGGTCGTACGGCGTCGTGTAATGGTTTTCGTCGTGCAGGCCGTGCGGATTGGTAAAGTGGGTGCCGGTCGCACCGATTGCCTTCGCCTCCTGGTTCATCAGATCCACAAAACCGTCGTAGCTGCCGCCAATATTCTCGGCAATCGCGATAGCGACGTCATTGGCGGAGAAAACAAGCAGGTAATTGATTGCCTGCTCGAGCGACATGGAGTCGCCGGGCTCCAGGACAAGGCGCTGCGCGTCGGCACCGGGATTGGCGGCTCTCTCAGAGATGCGGATCCGCTGCCCCGGGTCCCCGTTCTTGAGGGCGACCAGTGCGGTCATGAGCTTGGTCGTACTGGCCGGGTAGACCCGCTGATTGAGGCCGGCGCCGTACAGGGTCTTTTTACTTGTAAGATCAAACAGCCCTGCTGTTTCAATCGCCAATCTCTTGTTTTCTGCCTTTGTGTCTTCCGGAAGGCAGAGGTCGGCGGCAAAAGACTTCTCGCGGAACGAGGAGGTCTGCGAAGTGACCATGGGATTGACGCTGTCGGACGTCCGCATGCTCTCATAGTCGTTATGGATCACACGTCCGCATCCGGACAGGAAAAGCGCACAGCCGAGGATCGCGCCGAATATCCATAGTTTTTTATATCTGTTTTTGTATATAGTCTTACTTGTACATTTCACGCCACTCAAGATCTCCTCTATCCAAAGATTTGATTAAGAGCTCTGCGGTGGCAAGGTTGGTGGCCAAAGGAATATTGTGCATGTCACAGAGCTTCACCACATTGTTTACGTCGGGCTCATGCCGCTTGGGATTGAGCGGATCACGCAAAAAGATCAGCAAATCGATCTCATTTTGTTCGATCTGCGCGCCGATCTGCTGCATGCCGCCAAGATGGCCGGCCAGATGCTTGTGGATATTGAGATTGGTGACCTCTTCGATCAGCCTGCCCGTCGTGCTCGTTGCGTAAAGCTGATGACGGCTCAGGATTCCGCGGTAAGCGATGCAAAAATTCTGCATTAATTTCTTCTTGGCGTCGTGTGCGATTAAAGCAATCCTCATCGATTTCTCCATTTAATGATGCAGTCGTTGACTTGTGCGGTGCAATTGGCTTCTCATGTAGACATTCTGAACAAGTCCAAGGCCTGCATAGAGGCAGATGAGACTCGTCAGCCCGTAACTGACAAATGGAAGCGGGATTCCGGTATTGGGCAGGAGCCCTGTCGTAACGCCGATATTCAGGTAACTCTGAAGTCCGATCCAGGCAGCCATGCCGGACGCGATGATCGTATCCGAAAGGCTGCTGCTCTTTTCCGCGATCTGGTAGCAGCGGACAGTGACGACTGTGATCAATGCGATCATAATAAAACAGCCGATAAAGCCAAATTGCTCTCCGATCACTGCAAAGATAAAGTCAGTCTGGGATTCCGAGATAAATCCTGTCCCCAAAAGGGTTCCCGCGCCGCTTGCGCTAAGGCCCTTTCCGAACAGCTGTCCCGAGCCGATCGCTGTCATGGAATTCATGGTCTGGTAGGCAGTGGACGCCGCATAATCCTCCGGATGAAGCCACGCCAGGATACGATCGCGCTGATAGTCGCCCAAAAAAGTCAGTTTTCCATTTACAGTCAAATATAGTAACAGTAAAACAGACGGGATAGCGGCAGCTGTTATCCCTAAGACGACTCTTCTGTCAAGTCCTGCGATCAATAAGATCACACAGAATATGAAAAAGAGCATGATACTTGTTGAAAGATCCGGCTCTTTGAGGATCATGAAGAGCGGCGGAAGGATCAAAAAAGTACTCAGAATAAAAAGCTGCGGCCTCTTATATTTGCCCGCATAATTAATTATGAACTCTGAATAAAATAAAATCAACAGGATTTTTGCCAGCTCAGAGGGCTGAAAAGTGACGCCTCCGATGCTGATCCAGCGCTTTGCGCCGCCCCCGCTGCTGCCCCAGAAAAGGACGGCGGCGAGCGAAAGAAGGACGATCAAATAGTAGAGTTTATAGTATCTGGGGGTGAGCCACCTGTCCTGTACGCTGAGAAACAGCATGATCAGAATGCCGATGGCACTGCCCGCTGCCTGCTTGAAAAACAGCGTGCTGTTGCCGGAAACATCGGTGATACTGCTGATACTCAGAAGACCGGCCAGATTGAGCGCGATCACAGAGATCAAAAGGACCGGATCAAGACCGAACAGTCTATGGAGTTTGGCAAGCACCAGGCTTTTAGAGGTTGTTTTCATAGGTTTATTCACCGTTTCTATCCATTTTGAGCGACCGGGTCCCTAATCCCCATTCTCATAATTGGGAATGGTTTCGGTCGTCAGGATCGAGGACAAAGTACTCTCGTCAAAATAGTACTGCATGATCTGGGACGCGACCAGCGCCGCGTATTTGGAACTGTAGCCGTTTGGGATCCGGACCGCGATCGCGATCTCCGGCTCTTCCACCGGCGCGTAGCCAAGAAACAGCGCGTGGTTGGGCATCGTAAAGGACTGCTGCGCCGTACCGGTCTTTCCTGCTGCATCCAGATACTGGGTGGATCCGTCTGCAAGGGTTCTTTTCAGGGAGGAGAACCCGGAGAAGGAACGGCATACCCGCTGCATGCCCTCCCGGATACTCTCCCAGTAGGCGTCATCAGCCTGGATCTGCCCTGCCTTTTTGGGCGCATAGGTCTCCAGTACAGTTCCGTTGTTGTCAGCGGTATGGTCCAGCAAAGTCAGGTCATAGACCGTTCCTTCATTTGCGACGGCTGCTATATATCGCGCCAGCGAGGCGGTCGTATACCCATTGTTGGACTGGCCGATCGCGGCGCGCACAACGTCCCTTGTGGCGACAGAAGGTTCCGCCTCTTCGATCTCGACGCCGGACGCTCTGTCGAGCCCGTACATGGCAGCGTACTCAGCCAGCTTGTCCACGCCGTATTCGTTGTCAAAATCCTCATTTCCCCCGGCTCTTCCCGGCTGGCCCAGTCTGTAGCCGATCTCATAGAAATAGGTGTTGCAGGAATTGGCGATCGCGTTCTGCATATTTTGCCATCCGTGCCCGTCCGGATAGATCCAGCAGGCCGGCGCGGGATCGATCTTGTCAAAGCGGTCGTAACAGTCTACCGTCTCCTGCGTGTCGATCACGCCTTCTGAGATACCGGCCAGCGCGGTTACCATCTTAAAAGTGGACCCCGGAGCGGTTCTTTGCTGCGTCGCGTGATTGAGCATGGGACGGGAAGGATCGCGCACGATCCGGCTCATGTAATCGCTGTCCTGCAGCTGGTTGCAGTCGTAGCCGGGATAGCTGACCATGGCCAGCACACTGCCGTCGGAAGGATCTGTGATGACTATGGAGCCGCTGAAGGGATACAAATGAAGCTGGCCGGGCGTGAGCATGCCATTTGCGATCAGTCTTCGCACATAGTCATAGGCGGCTCTGTAACGTCTGTTTTCGATATTGCTTCTCTCCGACTCGGAAGGGTCAAACAGGCCCTGATCGAACAGGATCTGACAAACAAGTTCGCCGCTGGCTTCCCCGGCTTCGCAGGCATATTTGCATATTATGTCGCCAAAGCTGTAGTCCTCGCAGGGCTCGTCCAGACAGTACTCGATGAGCGCGCTGTAGACCTGCTCCGCGTCATCGGAACCGGATCCGACTTCTTCTGTATCGATCCAGCCCTCCTCGGCCGCGTGATAGAGAAACGCGCGCATGGAACAGCTGCCGGAGGAGGTCCAGGCCTGGTAGATCTCATCATCGCTGTCGACCTTTTCGGAATCGAGCGCGCCGCGGTCATAGAGTGCTCTTATGATGTAGGTGGCATAATCCTTGTATTCCTGAGAAAGATCCTGATAGGCCGTCTCACCGGATTCCAGGTCCTCGCGGATCTGTGTCTTCACGTCATCCAGATAGGTATCCAGGATCTCCCGCATCTCCTGCTCCGCCTCGGACGCGTCGTCATGATAAAAGTAATCCCTGTCAATGACATAAGAAAGAAGGGCGGCGTAGACGTCGGCAGCGGGGATCCGGATCTGGGATCCGTCGGTGTCCTCCGTGATGGTAAACGAGGAAATGGCGTCGGTCATTTTGGAGAGAATGAGGTCGCGGATATTCTTTTCCAGGATTCTGTAGGCGTTTTTCTGCAGCGTGCTGTCGATGGTCAGATAGACGTCACTTCCATCTGCGGCCCTCTGGAATGAGAGCTCCGCTTTCTCGCGGCCCATGTTGTCGACGCTGATCTCCCGGTATCCGCTCTCGCCCCGAAGCGTCTCTTCCATGCTGGCTTCGATGCCAACTTTGCCGATGGTGTCGCCTGACGCATACGCATCCCCGTGTTCTTCAAGTTCTTCGGAGGTGATCTGTCCAATATAGCCGGTGATCCCGGAGAAATAGGGACTCTCGTTGTAGACGCGCTCGTAACTGTTGGCGATGGTCACGCCATCGAGTTCATCAGCATCCAGAATAGCGCTTACCGTGTCCCGGCTCACGTTTTTGGCAATGGTGGTCGGTACATATTTCTGGAAAGCGTTTAACGACAGCTGATAGCGGATTGCGGCGGTATGCAGAAGGCGCTGGCTCTGTGAGGACGAGGACATATCCTTTTCGATGCGGTATCGGTCCGCCAGCATCAGGACGATGTCCTCTGCGCTGCTGCCCTCTTCCGCGGCCGTCATGGTATCCGGGTCCGCATATCCGTACATGTCCGCCAGAAACCGGCGCTGTTCGGTGCCGTCCAGGGTGAATTCATAGGCAGAGCCGTTCCAGCGGATGCCAAAATCATCGCTGGGATGGTCGCCATGATCGTCGAGGATCTGCAGTGTTTTGGCAATGATCGCATTGAGGCGGTCATTCTCTTCACGGGTGTTGCCGGTATTGTCGACAATGGTGACGCTGCTCGTCACTTCGGTGTCCGCGAGCACTGTGCCGTTCCGGTCCAGGATCCGGCCTCTGCGCGCTGGCATGGATACGCGCCTTGTCACACTCTCCTCAAAGGACTCTGTGTACTGGGCGCCGTGGATGATCTGCAGGGAAAACAGACGGCAGATCAGGATAAAAGCCGCCGCGACAGAAAGAATTGCCAGGATCACGGGACGGCTCTTAAGGGATGGCAGTTTCATATTCAAATACTCCCATTTCACGGAGACTGCAGTAACACAGGTCTCCGATAATAATATGATCACACAGCCGGATCCCCAGGATCTCTCCGGCCTTCAGGATCTGTTGTGTGACGGAAATATCCTCGCCGCTGGGGCTCGGATCCCCGCTTGGGTGGTTATGGATCAGGACGATTTGGACGGCTTTTCTCTCCAGCGCTTTGATATAAATCTCTCGCGGAGAAAGGAGGGAGCCGTTCACCGTGCCGATAGTCAGCGTATCTTCGCCCAGAAAAGCCATTTTGCTGTCCAGATGAAGAACGACGGTTGCTTCTGTCTGCAGGTGCCGCATCTCTTCCATATAGTATTCGGCGATGTCCTGGGCGCAGTCAAACCGGCGCGCCTTGTGGACTTTTTCTCTGACGATCCGGCGGGCAATTTCGGAAAGACACAGAAGCTTTACGGCCTTGACTTCGCCGATCCCGGGGATAGAGCGCAGCTCCTCCATCGTCAGATGCGACAGATACGAAAGGGCGTTTGTGTCCGGATCATGCAGATCCAGAACGCGCTTTCCCAGTTCCACAGCGGAAACGCCCTTGGTGCCGGTCCTTAGGACGATGGCCAGGAGCTCCGCATTGGTGAGACTCCCGGCGCCGTACATCAGAAACCGCTCATAGGGCTGCTCGCTATAATTACTCATTCTACCTCCCAAAGCCTCTCCGGGCATGTCAGAAGGTGCAAATGCATACGCCTGCGGCGGATTGCCGCGCACTGTTCGCGGCTGCTTACGTGTTCGTCTGCCATGTGCAGCAAATCGCGCATCGTAAGCGGAACGCGCAGGCGCCCAAAGTCCGTTACGGGAGCTTACACAGGCCGCGCTCAGTGAGATTCTGCAGGGTCTTGAGAATCCCAAGCTTGGCGTGGGGCCATGTGAGACCGCCCTGGAAGTATACGTTGTAGGGCGGCTTGATCGGGCCGTCCGCGCTCAGCTCGATCGAAGAGCCCGAGACAAAGGCGCCCGCCGCCATGATGACCTGGCTGTCATAGCCGGGCATATCGGAGGGCTCTGCCGTCACATAGCTGTCCACCGGCGAGGCGGCCTGGATGCCCTGACAGAACGCAATGACGCCTTCCGGCGTACCAAATGTGATGGCCTGAATGATGTCGTGGCGGCTCTCCTTGCTGTCCGGAAGCACGTAGAATCCCAGGGGCTCATAGAGATTCGCAGCCAGGATCGCGCCCTTGAGGGCGGACGCTGTCACGGTCGGTCCCATGAAGAAGCCCTGATAGAAGGAAGGAAGCACATCCAGCGTGGCGCCGACTTCTTTGCCAAGGCCGGGGGACGTCAGCCGTACGGCCGCGTTCTCGACACACTCGTGGGTACCGGCGATATAGCCGCCGATCGGCGCAAGTCCGCCGCCCGGATTCTTGATCAGGGAGCCGACGATCATATCTGCGCCGACGTCGGAGGGCTCCTGCCGCTCTACAAATTCGCCGTAGCAGTTGTCGACCATGCAGATCACGTCCGGACGCTGGCTCTTGATCGCGGAGATGGCCTCCCCAATCTGGGCGACGCTCAGTGTGCGGCGGTCCTGATAGCCCTTGGAACGCTGGATCGTCACCAGATGGATTGCGGGATCTTCAAGCGCCTTACGGATGCCGTCAAAGTCAACTGTGCTGTCGGGCAAGAGGTCCACCTGCTTGTAGCCGATGCCGTACTCGGCAAGGGATCCCCTGGAGGGACGGATTCCGATCACTTCCTGCAGCGTATCGTAGGGAGCGCCGGCAGCGGAAAGAAGGACCTGTCCGGGGCGCAGATTGCTCATGAGGGCCAGGGCCAGCGCATGGGTGCCGCATGTGATCTGCGGGCGCACCAGTGCGTCCTCGGTATGAAAGTAGGACGCGTACACTCTCTCGAGCCCGTCTCTACCGATATCGTCGTATCCGTACCCGGTCGTGCCCTTTAAATTCGCTTCGCCGATATGGGCGTCCTGCATGGCCTTGATGATCCTGAGCTGGTTGTATTCGGCTGTCTCGTCGATCTCCTGAAAGCGCTCTTTCAGGGATGTGAGAACAGGCTCGGCATACCTGAGAACCTGCTCGGAGATGCCGAACTGGCTGTAAATGGATTGCATAAATATTCAGTCTCCTTTGTAAGTCAAAATATAGATCCGGGACACGTACCCGGCAGTGTAAGTCTTTCTTCCGCGATTGCCTGCATATGGTCCCACAGGGCTTTTGTGCTGTCGAACTGATCGAGATCCACCCAGATCACGTCCTTTTCACGGCGAAACCAGGTGAGCTGTCTTTTGGCAAAGCGGCGCGAATCTCGCTTGGTGAGCCTGACGGCTTCCGCGAGGTCATAGTCGCCTTCCAGATAGCCGTAAATCTGTTTGTAGCCGATGCCCTGCATGGCGGTGCTGTCTCTTGGAATGCCCGCGTCGCGAAGGCGGGCGACTTCCGCAAGAAGGCCGGCCTCCATCATCCGGTCGACTCTGCGGTCGATCCGGTCGTAGAGTTTCTTGCGGTCCATGGTGAGGACCAGGAACACAGAGCGATAGGCGGACGTTTTCTCCCGCTGCTCGGTGTTGTGCGCCGCAATGGACTGTCCGCTCTCCTCAATGAACTCCAGCGCCCGGATGACGCGCTTAATATTGTTGGGATGAATAGCAGCGGCGGAGGCGGGGTCCCGCTCCTTGAGCATCTGGTGCACCACTTCCGGTCCCTGCGCATCTGCGATCGCCGCGAGCCGCTCCCGCAGCGGCGTGTTCTCTTCCATCTGGGTAAAATCGACGTCATAGAGAAGCGCCTGGATATAAAAGCCGGTTCCGCCGCACACGATGGGCAATTTTCCGGATTTTGCCACCGCATGGACAGTCTTGCGGGCCTCCTCCTGGAAGCGGACCACATTCCAGGTCTCCCAGGGGTCCACGCAGTCGATCAGGTGATGCGGTACGCCCTGCATCTCTTCCGGCGTGACCTTGGCGCTGCCGATGTCCATGCCCCGATAGACCTGCATGGAGTCGGCGGAGATCACTTCGCCGTTCATGCGGTGGGCGAGTTCGACAGCAGACGCGCTTTTGCCGGAGGCGGTGGGACCTGCGATGATCAGTAATGGAATTTGACTGTGGGGGGCCTTGTCTGCCTTATCTGTCATTCATAAGCTCCTTTTCAGGTTACGATCCGCTTGAATTTCTTGTCCATATCGGCCTGGGAGAAGATGATCATAGTGGGTCTTCCGTGCGGGCAGTGATAGGGATTGTCCAGTTTCAGAAGCTCGTCGATCAGGACTTCGGCCTCTTTGAAGCTCAGAAGCGAGTTGCCCTTGACCGCGGCCTTACAGGACATGGACGCGACCTTGGAGAGGATGGCCTGGGGCGTCCCGGTCATCTTCTCTTCCACAATCTCCTCCAGCGTCTCCCGCAGAAGCTCGGTGGGATCGTTTCCGTACAGCTCCATGGGGATCGCGCGGATCGCGTAACTGCTGCCGCCAAGGGGTTCAATCTCGTAGCCCATGGAGGCAAAAACCTGCTCGTGGGTGTGCAGCGCGCCTTCTTCACGCCCTGTCAGAGTGATTACAGAGGGCGGCACCAGCATCTGGGAGCCGGACGTAGAGGGATCATTGCTGTTCAGTCGCCGCATCAGTCTCTCATAGTTGACCTTTTCGTGGGCGGCGTGCTGATCGATCACAAGGAGCTTGCCCTCATACTGGATCAGCCAGTAGGTCTCGAAGACCTGTCCGATAATCCGAAAGCGCGGCTTGTTCTCCGGGATCAGGATCTTGGGCGTGTCATCTTCGGAAAAGTACGTGTTCTCAAACAGGCTGGCCTGCTTGAACGTGCCCTGGACGGGGGCAGCAGGAGCCGCCGTGTCCGCCTTCTCATCTGCGCGCGGCTCTGCCTGAATCCGCTTATCTTCGAAGAGAAAGTCCTCGAAGGCGATCCGGGAGGGACCGGTGGGATGCGGCACTGTCGCAGCGGGCTCCATAAAATGAATACCGGCACCGGCGGCTTCGGGTCGCGGCGCGCCCTGGGGCTGCTGGCTGTAAGGTGCCATCGTCTCGCGAATCATGCGGACTCTCTCAAAGGGCTCCGGGTGGGCTTCGTTCTGCAGCCGCTGCTCGGCTTCTTCCTTCTCCGCCTTGCGCCGCTTGTTCTCCTCCGCCCGGGTCTCCAGGATTTCAGCGGGGATGAGCTCGGCGCCCGACAGGACGCGGTGCACACTCTCGTCGATAAAGTGGTAGACGGCTTCAGACTCGGAAAAGCGCACTTCCATTTTGGTGGGATGGACGTTTACGTCCGCTTCCGCGGGCGGAAGGGTGAGGTGCAGAACGGCAAAGGGAAAGCGGTGCTGCATGAGGTCGGTCCGGTAACCGGCTTCCAGCGCCTTGGACAAAATATTGCTCCGCAGCATTCTTCCGTTTACGAAAAAGACCTCGAAATTGCGGGTCGTTCGGCTGATGTCAGGACGCCCGACAAAGCCTTCCAGCTTGTAGGCGCCCTCCTGCGCCGTGAGGGGCAGGACCTTTTTGCTGATCTCCCGCCCGTAAATGCGGTAGAGAAGCTCTCTGAGATCGCCGTTTCCGGTCGTGTGGAGCTTTTCCTTGCCGTCGACGCGGTAATGGAACGAGATGCCCGGATGGGACAGCGCCTGGCGCTCAATGAGGTCGGTGATATAGCCGGCTTCTGTCTGCGGCTGTTTGAGAAACTTTAAGCGGACAGGCACGTTATAAAAGAGGTTTCGCGCCACAACGCTGGTTCCGTCCGGTGCGCCGATCTCCTCGAGGTCGAGCTTGACGGGCGCATTCTCCGAAAACCCCGTGAGGACCTGGTTGGTCGCGCGGATGCCGGTCAGGGAATCCCTGGTCTTGGTGATCATCTCGACCTGCGAGACCGCTGCGATACTCGAGAGCGCTTCCCCTCGAAAGCCAAGGCTGACGAGCCGCGTCAGGTCGCTGTCGTCCTGGATCTTACTGGTCGCATGGCGCTCGAATGCCTTGGAGATCTGGCTTTTCTCAATGCCGCAGCCGTTGTCGGTGACGCGGATCATCTTCTTGCCGCCCTCGCGGATCTCGCAGGTGATGGCGGTCGCACCGGCGTCAATGGCGTTTTCAATGAGTTCCTTGACCACGTTGACAGGGCGCTCCACCACTTCTCCGGCCGCTATTTTATTGATCGTATCTTCGCTGAGTAAATGAATTTCCACAATTATCCTCTTTTTTTGATCCAAGCGGTTTCTTATCCCTGCCTTTTTATCCCTGCCAGCGGTTCTTGAGCTCGGTCTGCAGCCGATACAGGGTGTTGAGCGCATCGAGCGGCGTCAGGTTGGAGATATCGATCTCTTTGAGTTCCCGCAGAACGTCCTCGTCGCTCACGGTATCAAATAGGGTCATCTGGCCTAGATCCACCTCGTCGTAATGGCGGATCTTGGCGGGCTTTCCGGCGCTCTGCCCGGCTTTGGCCTCAATATTCTGGATCTTTTCGGTGATATCGCTGTCTGTCAGCTGCGAGAGAAGCTCCTTGGCCCTGTCGATGACAAGGTCGGGGAGTCCCGCCAGCTTGGCAACCTGGATACCGTAGCTCTTGTCGGCGCCGCCCTTGATGATCTTTCTAAGAAAGACGATGTCATCGCCCTTTTCCTTAACAGCGACGCAGTAGTTGCTGATATTGTCGATCTTGCCCTCGAGCTCCGTGAGTTCGTGATAGTGGGTGGCAAAGAGTGTTTTGGCACCGAGGTATTTCTTGTTGCTGATGTGCTCGATGACGGACCAGGCGATCGAGAGGCCATCGTAGGTGGACGTTCCTCTTCCGATCTCGTCCAGGATCAGCAGGGAGTCCCTGGTCGCGTTGCGAAGGATGTTGGCCACTTCGTTCATCTCGACCATAAAGGTACTCTGTCCGCTCCCCAGGTCGTCGGAGGCGCCGACGCGGGTAAAGATCCTGTCGACGACGCACAGATCCGCGGAGGCAGCCGGCACAAAGCTTCCGATCTGGGCCATCAGGCAGATCAGGGCCACCTGGCGCATGTAGGTGGACTTACCGGCCATGTTGGGCCCGGTGATGATCGCGATCGCGTTCTTCTTACTGTCGAGCGTCGTGTCGTTGGAGATAAAGTCACCGGAGAGCATCTTCTCGACGACCGGATGGCGGCCGTCCTTGATGCGGATGACGCCCTTACTGTTGATCTGGGGGCGCACATAGCGGTTTCTCTCCGCCGTCAGGGACAGGGAGCACAGAACGTCCAGCATCGCCAGCGCTCTCGCGGCTTTCTGGATGCGCACGATCTGCCCGCCGACCGTGTCGCGGATCTCGCAAAAGCGGTCGTATTCCAGCGTATTGAGCTTGTCGTCAGCGTTGAGGATCATATCCTCGAGGGTTCGCAGCTTCTCGGACGTGTAGCGCTCAGAGCCGACCAGCGTCTGCTTTCTCTGATAGTCGTCCGGCACCATGTTCTTGAAGGAATTGGTGACTTCAAAATAATAGCCGAATACTTTGTTGTACTTGATCCGCAGGTTCTTGATGCCGGTACGCTGCTGGTCCTGCGACTCCAGATCCATCAGCCACTGCCGGCCCTGGGTCTTGGCTTCGCGGAGCTTGTCAATATCGGCGTCGAACCCCGCGCGGATGATCCCGCCTTCCTTGACCTGGATGGGCGGCTCGTCCTCAATGGAATCAGAAAGGAGCTTTACCAGGTCGTCGAAGTCGTCCATATCGTCCCGCAGATCCTTTAAGAGGCCCTTGTCAAATTCCGCGAGGACCTGACGGATCGGCGCGAACATGCCAAGAGAGCTGCGCAGCGCGATCAGGTCTCTGGGGTTGGCGCTTCCGTAGCTGACTCTGGTCATGAGTCGCTCGAGGTCGTAGACGGGCTGCAGGTATTCGCGCATTTCGTCGCGGTCCACGGTGTTTTGGCACAGCTGCTCGATGGCGTCCAGCCTGTACTCGATCATCTCCCGGTCCACGAGCGGCTGCTCGATCATCTGATGGAGCTTTCTGGCCCCCATTGCGGTACCGGTCCGGTCCAGGACCCACAGAAGGGAGCCGCGCTTTTTCTTCTCGCGCATGGTCTCCGTGAGCTCCAGGTTTCTTCGCGTGGAGCTGTCGAGGAGCATGTACTTGCCGACGGTGTAGACGCTGATGCCCGTTATATTGGACAGCGCGTTCATCTGTGTGTCGTAAAGATACCGAAGGAGCGCGCCGGCCGCGGTGCTGCCCGCCCGCTTGTCATCCATGCCCAGCGCGATCAGGCTGGACACATGGAAATGCGAGAGGATCACCTTGTTCGCTGCCGCCTCGTCAAAATAGTGCACGCCAAGCGGATTGATGATGACCCCGAGCCGGTCCCGCAGGTCATTCAGATCCAGTCCGGAGAGCATGAATTCGTCGTTGCATACGATCTCCGCCGGCGCGCAGCGGATGATCTCGTCGTAGATCTTGCGGTCGCCCTCGGTCTGCGTCATGTAAAACTCGCCGGTCGTGACGTCCGCAATGGAAATGCCGCTCACGCCCTGCCTGCTGTACAGGATACAGAAGATAAAGTTGTTCTTTCCCTCCTCCAGGGAGTCCATATCGAGGTTGGTACCGGGCGTCACGATCCTTGTGACTTCGCGCTTCACCATGCCCTTTGCAGTGCGGGGGTCCTCCACCTGGTCGCAGATGGCGGCTTTGTAGCCCTTCTCCACAAGGCGCGTCAGGTAACTGTCCAGGGCGTGATAGGGCACGCCGCACATGGGCGCGCGCTCGGGTAGACCACAGCTCTTGCCCGTAAGGGTCAGCTCCAGCTCCCGGGAGACGATCTCGGCGTCCTCAAAGAACATCTCGTAGAAGTCGCCGAGCCTGTAAAAGAGGATACAGCCCGGATATTCCTTTTTGGTCTGCAGATAATGCTGCATCATAGGACTCAGTTTGGACAGGTCCTGATCTTCCAGCTTCATACTCATGCATTACCTTCATTTCTATTCATAATACTTTTATTCGTAAAATCTCTCTTCAACAATTATTCTTCGACAATTTTGCCAAAGTAATAGAATCCGCGGCACTCCTCAAGAAGGACCGGCACAAAACGGCCGATCAAAGAGGCGTCGCCCGGCACATGGACGATCATGTTGTTGGAGAGGCGGCAGGTCACATAGCCCTCCTTCTGGCTGTTCACTTCCTCGACGAGGCCTTCCATGACACGGCCTGCGAGCGCTGCAGATCTCGTCCTGGCGCTCTCCTGCACGGCGGTGAGGACCTTGTTAAAGCCCTCCTTGACCACGTCTTCGGGGACCTGGTCTTCCATCCTGGCAGCGGGCGTGCCCCGTCTGGGAGAATAAATAAAGGTATAGGCGTTATCGAACCCGACGCGGCGGATGACGTCCAGCGTATCCTCGATATCCTCTGCGGTCTCGCCCGGGAAGCCGACGATGATATCCGTCGTGATCGATACGTCCGGAATCTCTTCGCGGATCTTCAGGGCCAGTTCGATGAACTGCTCCTTGGTATAATGGCGGTTCATCCTTTTGAGAATCCGGTCAGAGCCGCTCTGCAGAGGCAAATGGACGTGTCTGGCTGCCTTGGGATTGTCCCGGATCACCCGGATCAGGTCGTAGGACAGATCCTTGGGATGCGGCGTCATAAAGCGGACGCGCCGGATGCCGTCTACTTTACATACTTCGTCTAAGAGCTCGGCGAACGTGATGGGATTTTCGAGTCCCTTTCCGTAGGAATTGACGTTCTGTCCAAGCAGCATGATCTCGCGGACGCCGTCCTGCGCAAGGCTCTCCGTCTCGCGCAGAATCTCTCTGGGGTCTCGGCTTCTCTCCCGCCCGCGCACATAGGGGACGATGCAATAGCTGCAGAAATTGTCGCAGCCAAACATGATATTGATGCCGGACTTATAGGAGAATTTTCGCTCGACGGGCAGATTTTCCACGATCTGGTCGGTCTTTTCCCAGATATGGGCCGCTTTCTTGTCCGTGCTGTAGACTTCCCACAGATACTGGGCGAAGCGGTAGATGTTGTGGGTGCCAAAAATCAGATCCACGAAGGGATAGCTCTTTCTGACCTTGTCGACGTTGCCCTTCTCCTGCATCATGCAGCCGCAGATCGCGACCTTCATATAGGGATTTTTCTTCTTAAGGTGGCTGATCCGGCCGAGGCGCCCGAAGGTGCGCTGGTCGGCGTTATCCCTGACGGTGCAGGTATTAAAGATGACAAAATCCGCCTCCTCGGTCTCGACAGGGGCAAAGCCGGACTGCACCAGGATGCCGATCAGCTTCTCGGAATCTCTTGCGTTCATCTGGCAGCCGAAGGTGACTGTGCAGGCAGTCAGCTGCCGCCCTGCCTCTTTGGAGCGCTCCGCGATCAGTGTGCGGAGCTTGCCGATATAATAGAGCTCCCGGCTGTGTTCATCCGAGGGCTCCGGACCCATCAGGTCGATGGCTGCGATCTCTTCTTCCAGTTTCGTATCTGTATACATTCTTATCCTCATGCCGAAGCGCTGCGCGCCGCGGGTTTCCTTGTTTTCCTGTTTCTATCTTTCCTCTATTTACACAAACCATACTATAAAGGGCAAACGGTCATTCCGCTACTCTGTAGAGGTAGGCACGCCCTTTCGTGCCGGTCTTCTCGATGACGCCGAGTTTTCTTAGGATCAGCGCTTCCGTCGAGAAACTCTCCCTGGGATAGCCGCAGCTTCTGGCCAGTTCTTTGGCCGTAAAGGGTTCCTTAAGATCATAGGGAATGAACTGCATGTAGTCCCGGGGATCTGTGAGAAGCGTCTCCCCGACGATCCTTGTGGGAACGCGGTCATAGCGGTGGGAGCCCCGCTTGCCGCCCCGGCCCCATCCGTCCTGCAGCCGGTACTCCTCCATATCCAGAAGGATCAGCTTGATGGAGAGATTGGGGTGATCGAGGTAGGACGAGATCTTGTACAGCTCGCGAAAGGCGTTGTAAAAGGTCCCCTTCTTGGGCGAGCGGCTCCGCTTTCCCAGCTCTCCGGTCTCCGGATCGATCCAGGTCACCCACTTGGCGGCGGGAATCGGATAGACCACGGTCACCCGGTAGGCGGGGAGAAAGGCGTCCAGCTTGTCCCGCAGATACCCCATGTTGGCGGTCTGGATCTCCGTGATCGACTCTGTCTCCCGGCAGTAAATATCCGCTATATAGTTCCCAATCGGGATTTCGTGATGGTCCTCGTCAGGGTCCTCGTACGCCTTAAGAACGGCATGCAGAGTCTTTTCCTTCTGCATGCCGATGCCATGACGCGCCCGGTCGCCCGGACGGACAATTGTGTCCAGGGCCTTTTGAAACCGCTCGTCTCTTCCTTCATTTGTGCAGGTGTCTGCGCACGTAAGCAAATGTCTTGTCCTCCCCTTCCTCGGCCAGCATGCGCAGGAGCATGTGAAGAAGCGCTGCTGTCTCGGGATGCATGAACTGCATGACCTTGGTACCCTGTTCAAAATAGCGAAGCGGGTAGGAATCATCATACTTGTCGCCGGCGTACACCTTACTGGCGGCAATGCGGTCCATGAGCATCTCCACCACATACCGCCCGGGCATTTTGACGGGAATGACGGGATCCTCCCCCAGTTCGCCCCGCAGGTTGTAGTCCACCCAGTACTCGAAGTGATGGCGGTTGCGTCCCTTGTGATGAAGCCAGGAGGCACTGTAGCCCTTCTCTTCCCGCTCCGCGTTGTTGGGCGAGCGGGTCCCCTGCCAGTACCTGGCGCCGACCATAAATTCAGTCGGCGAAAACTTGGAGAGGTCGTGCAGGAGTCCCTGGCGGTAGAGGCCTACGCGAAAACAGCCCTTCATGACCAGGTACCGGTGCCTTGTGACTGTATGTAAATGTCCGATAAACTTTTCCGGCGTGACCGGCGTTTTACTCTTTTTCATTCGACAAAACCTTGCTTTTGTGCTGTGCCGGCGCCGTATCGGCGGCCGGCTCTATATTCTGTTTGGCTTCGGGCGCTTCTGCCGTTCTGGCAGCAGAACGCGTTTCCGCTTTTGCGGGCGCCGCCTCTTTATTGGCATACGCGTCCTCTGCTTTCACGGTCGTACTTTCTGTTTTGACAGACGCGGCCTCTGCCGGGGCGGGCGCCGCCTCGGTCTGTACAGGCGCCGCCTTCTTCTTCGCGGGTCTGCGCTTTACAGGCTTATTGGAGGTGACGGTGTTCAGAATCCGTATGGACCTGGGCGCCACTTCCACGACGTGCTGATCGTCCATGATGTGCTCGCCTTCTATGAAGGAATCCTCGAGCGCTGTGTCGATCAGAAGATTCCAGCGCCTTCCCGGCGCAAGCTTGGGAAGACCGAGTTCCTGCGTCTCCCAGTGCATGTTAACGGCGATGTAGAGGAGGTCCGTCTTGTCGGACGGACGCACGTAATTCTCACACAGGCAGATCCCGATGGAGTGACTAAAATGCCCCAGATCCGGCTTCCAGGCCTCTTTCCCGTGCAGGGACAGATCCGGATAGCCGCAGCCGAGATAATCAGTACTCTTAAAGGGCTTTACGCCGGTGAAAACCGCATGGGCGCGCTTAAAGGCGACGATCTTCTGCACAAAACGGCGGATCTCATCGCCGGTCACCCCATTGTCCCAGCCGGTCCAGCCCAGCTCGTTGTCCTGGCAGTAGGGATTGTTGTTGCCCATCTGTGTATTGTAGGCCTCATCGCCGGCGTTTAGAAGCGGCGTGCTCTGGGACAGAAACAGAAGGGTCAGGAGGTTGCGGATCTGATTTTTCCTAAGGCGAAGGACGTCTTCTATGTCCGTATCGCCCTCGACGCCGCAGTTCCAGCTGTAATTGTGCGCTTCGCCGTCGTTTCCGCCCTCTCCGTTGGCCTCATTGTGCCTGTCGTTATAAGAGACCAGGTCCCGGAGGGTAAATCCGTCGTTGCTGCAGACATAATGAACGTTTCCGTGCCCGGTCGGGACCTTGAGAAACTCATACATGAATTCGCGCAGCACATAGTCATCGCTCTTACAGAACCTGCGAAGGAGGTTTGAAAACTCGGAATTATAACTATACAGGTTTTCGGTGCTGATGAGGCCCGACTCCGGGTTCTCCGCATCGGTGCCCGCAATATCCTCGTAAGGGAAGCTGGTGTGGAACAGCCTGGTGTCCGCAAGGAGGGGATCCGACGAGAACACGCGCAGATCCGCGCAAGCGCCCATCAGATGGAATCCGTCGATATCATAATGCGTGACGTAATAGCGCACAATATGTATTTGCGCCGAAGTAGAGACAGAACCCGGGAAATACAGCTGTAAGTAGACACAAATCCCTGCCGCATGGAATTTCTTCACCATATCGGCGAACTCTTTCTGCGGACCGCCCGGATAACCGGGCGTACTGTACGAATTGCGAGGCGCGTAATAAAAGCCCCTTGTGTAGCCCCAATAGTTGACCTTCTTCACGCTAAGATCACGGATGGGACGCCCCTTTTGATTGACCGGATAGAGGGCCAGGGCGTCTTCCATGGTGCGGGGGCCCTTGTCAGCGCGGGTTTCGGGCTGCAGCTCATAGATCGGCATCAGCTCGACGGCGGTGACGCCCAGGCTCTTTAGATAATCGATCCTCTCTGCCGCCGCGCTAAATGTGCCGGGCACAGACTGCAGATCCTTGGAGAGCATTGTAAAGCCGCGTACATGCAGGCTGTAAATAAAGTCGTTTCCATCTCTTTTTGCGCAGCCGCTTTTGTAAGCGGGCCTCTGGTCATCCGGCGCATAGAAGAAACCTCCGGCCTGTATGGTCTTTCCTTCTGACTCGATTTCTACAACGGATCGGCAGCCGGGGTCGATAAAGGAGGTACTGCCGTTGTAAAGCTGATAACACCATTCACTTGCCTGTAACGGTGCTATTTTGACAGAATACAGATTGCCGAACCGGTATTCATCGGTGAAAGGGAACCGGATACAGGTACCATCGGCGATGCGATACAAAATGATGCCGCAGGAATCGGTGCCCCTGAAAACAGTGGAAACAAGGATTCCGTCCTTCGTCACAATGATTCCGGTATGAAACATATGGGCTGGTTCAATTTGCGGTAAAAAAAGACCCACTTCAGCGCCTCCTTATATTGCGTACTAACAACTCTAAAAAACTCATATCATATTATTTTACCACAAGAGTCAGTGCGATACAAAGCTTCTGACGCCATAAACAGAAAGGAATCGGGAAGGCGGTCTTGGATTATCGCGGGTGCCCCGCACATATAAAAGTTCCAGATGGCAGCGCGCTCGGGTCATCGCCACATATAGGAGCCTTCTCTCCTCTTCAAAATCAGCGGGAGTGCTGCACCGCCGCACGGGAATGATCCCTTCGTTGAGCGCCGGAAGATAGACGTGGTCGAATTCGAGACCCTTGCAGGCGTGCATGGTCATGATCGTGACGCCCCGGGACGGCTCTTCGCGGCCGGGTGCGTTGCCGTTTTGCGTGCGGCCTGTCTGTCCGCTGCCTGGCTGCCCATCTCCCATTGACCCGCTGCCGCCGGCAGGCATCGATTTCGCAAGATGCCGGATCAGCATTTCCGGATCCCGGAAGGAGGTACTCGCGCTAAGAATCATCGAACGGACAGCCTCCACGGCCTCCCGATTCCCCAGATGTGCGGCAGCCCACGCACCGTAGCCCATGGCATCCATCAGATAGCGCGCAAAGCCTTCCGCATCCAGCGTTCCCAGTACAGAGAGATCGTGAAACAGATCCGACAAGGCCGAGAGCGAACCGCTGGTGGCAGCGGTCCTTGTCAAAAGAGCGTCCGGCGACAAGTACTCCTGCGCGGCGATCGAACGAAGCAGATACCGCTCCGGGCGGTTCATGACCCGGAACAGGGCCTGCCTGGACAGAAGCCCCGCCTTCATCCCTTTCATGAGTTCACAGTAGGCCGCAAGGTCTCTTGTGATCACCGTAAGGATCTGCTGGGAGAATTTTGCCTGTCCGTTGCAGCGAACGCCATGACTTGCGAGGTAGGCGGCAATCCGCGCCACATGGGTGTTGGTGCGCACGATCACGGCGGTGCGCGCCTGCTCCTGGGGAGTCAGGGCTTCTATGGACGTAAGAAGATAGCGATATTCGTCGGAATCGTCAGTAAATCCGCGCAGTACGGTCTTGTCCCCCATCGGGCGGACCGCATTCACATGCTTGTCAATCCGCATCTGATTGGCGCGGATCAGGCGCGAAGACGTCTTACAGATGGCGCCGCTGCAGCGGTAATTGTTCCGCAAGAAGATCCTGGCGGCGTCCCTGTGATCGGCCATGAACTGCTCCATGATCGACGGATCGCTCCCCCGAAATCCGTAGATACTCTGATCGTCGTCTCCCACGACAAATAAGCCTTCTCCGCTCGTGAGGAGGCATAGAATCTCATATTGTTCCGCATTGATGTCCTGGAATTCATCGACGAGGATCGCCTGAAAGCGGCCTCGCCAGTACTGTCGTACGGCCGGGTGCTCCTGTAAAAGGCGGCGGCACAGAAGGATCATATCGTCAAAGTCGATATAATGGTTTTCTCTTAAATAAGCATGGTAATCCCGTCGCAGCGCACTATAGGAATCGGGCTCGGGAAGAACATGGGACTGGCTTCGCAGCGCTTTTTCGGCTTCCTCCAGCGTTGGACGGTCATCGGGGCTTTTAAAATGATTGCGCAGAAGCTGTTTTAAAAGCTGCTCCTTCTCCTTCTGTCCGAGCAGAGAATACTCGACCTGTGTGCTCTTTTTGAGAATATGAAAAAAGACAGAATGAAAGGTTCCAAACAGGACGCCTTTCTTTTTCTCCTGGGCTTTTTGGGTAAACCGATCTTTCATTTCTGCCGCTGCCGCGCGGCTAAAGGTTAATACAAGAATGCGGGACGGGTCGATCTTCTCGTGATCGATCAGGTAATGGATGCGTTCTGTCAGAACCAGTGTTTTGCCGCTGCCGGGCCCCGCGATGACTTCGCAGGGCCTTAGGCTGCAGCAAACTGCCTCCATTTGGGAGGCGTCAAGATTTGCGTTCATAATGTGAGATGATATGGCTTGCGGCTTCCATCGCGGCGTACCGTCAGGCGCTGAGTTTGTCGATCGCCTTGCGAATTCTTGCGATGGACTCCTCCTTGCCGAGAATCTCCATGATCTCTGTGGCGCCGGCCGGGGTGGTCTGTTTGCCGGAGACAGCAATACGCACGGGCCAGAGCACATAGCCGTTCTTGAAGCCCTTCTCCTGGATATAGGCCTTCATGGCCGCAAAGAGCGCGTCATTGGTGAATTCATCCTGCTGCTCCAGAATCGGAACCAGGTCCTGCAGCACAGCGAGGGAGGACTCCGCGTTGGTCTTCATCTTCTTGTGGGTGTACAGGGAGATATCGTACTCCGGCAGTGCCTCAAAGAAGTCGACCATCTGCGCGATGTCTGGGAAGATCTCAATTCTGGTGCGGACCATCTCGGCGATCTTTCTAAGATCCAGGTCTTTGGTCAGCGCTTTCTTCAGATAGGGCTCGGCCATCTCGTAGAATCTGTCCGGATCCATTGCCTTGAGGTACTCGCCGTTCATCCAGCGGAGCTTCTGATAGTCGAATACGGAAGGCGCTTTGCCGATCCTGTGATAGTCAAAAATCTCAACCAGTTCCTTGAGGCTGAAGATCTCTCTGTCGCTGTCGGGGGACCATCCGCAGAGCGCGATGAAGTTGACGACCGCTTCGGGAAGGAATCCCTGCTCGATCAGGTCCTCATAGGAGGAGTGGCCGCTTCTCTTGGAGAGCTTGTGATGATCTTCGTCTGTGATCAGCGGGCAGTGGATATACTTGGGAATATCCCAGCCAAACGCCTCATACAGGCGGTTGTATTTGGGCGAGGAGGAAATATACTCATTGCCTCTGACAACATGCGTGATGCCCATCAGGTGGTCATCCACAACGTTGGCGAAGTTGTAGGTCGGATATCCGTCGGATTTGATGAGGATCATGTCGTCCAGTTCCTTGTTCTCCACCGTGACGTCTCCGTAGAGCTCGTCGTGGAAGGTCGTTGTGCCTTCGGTGGGGTTGTTCTGGCGGATGACATAGGGCTTACCCTCCGCAAGATTTTTTTCAATCTCTTCCTGAGACAGATGCAGGCAGTGCTTGTCGTACACGCTGATTTCCTTGCCATCGACGACCTGGGTCAGAGACGCCAGTCTCTCCTGTGTGCAGAAGCAGCGGTAGGCCTGTCCCTTGTCGATCAGTTCCTGCGCGTATTTGCTGTAAATACCGGCGCGCATGCGCTCACTCTGCACATAAGGGCCAACGCCGCCGTCCTTGTCGGGACCTTCGTCCTCGATGAGGCCGGTATCGGCCATTGTGCGCTTGATGATATCGACAGCGCCTTCCACATAGCGTCCCTGATCGGTATCTTCGATCCTCAGAATGAAATCGCCGTCTTCGTGCTTGGCAATCAGATAGGCGTAAAGAGCGGTTCTGAGATTGCCCACATGCATTCTGCCGGTGGGACTGGGAGCGTATCTGGTTCTGATTTTCATGTTGTGTTTCCTCCGTGTATATCCATGTATTGTGCTATCTATTCATGCATCCTTTACTGTCTGCCGGTGCTTCCGAAGCCGCCTTCGCCGCGCTCTGTATCGGTGAGCGAGTCGGATTCTTCAAAAAAGACAGGCAGGTAAGGGAGTACAACCATCTGTGCGATCCGCTCGCCGGGTTCGACGACGCCTGTCACTTCGCTGTCATTGTGCATTGCGACGATATAATTGCCGCGATAATCGCTGTCGCAGACGCCGGTACAGTTGGCGGGGCGAAGCCCTTCCTTGGCCGCGATGCCGCTTCTTGCAAAAATGGCGGCAAAATAGCCGTCCGGGATTTCAAACCGGAGCCCGGTGTCGATCTTCGCGGTCTCATGCGGCGCAATCCGGATCGTCGAATCGATTGCCGCATAGAGATCGTAACCGGCTGCTTTCTCGCTGCCCCTTGTGGGGATGTGGGCCAGTTCGCTGACGCGCGTATATCTGACCTTGATCGGGTGTTCTATCATACTTTTCACTCTTACCCTCTATGTTGTTAGGCTATATGATCCGTGAGCAGGCGCTTTCCGGCATTATCGAGGCCCAGTATCCTGCCCTTTTTCACCGGCTGCGTCTGCCGCTGTCGTTGCGAGCGTATCGCAGCGCTCATTCTCCGGATGTCCGGCGTGTCCCTTGACCCAGTGATAATGAACGGTATGAGGGTGCATGGCGGCAAGAAGTCTCTCCCACAGTTCTTTGTTCTTGACAGGCTGCTTGGAGGCTGTCTTCCAGCCGTTTTTCTGCCAGTTGCCGACCCAGTTCTCGTTAAAGGCGCTGACCACATATTTGGAATCCGAATAGACGTCGACTTCGCAGGGGACGCGCAGACATTCCAGCGCCGCGATGACGCCGAGCAGTTCCATGCGGTTGTTGGTCGTCTTGACAAATCCTTCCGAGAGTTCCTTTTCGTGGAGCGTGCCGGCGCTGTCGGTATACTGCAGGACGGCGCCATAGCCGCCGGGACCGTCGGGGTTTCCCCTCGCGGCGCCGTCCGAATAAATCTTCACTTTTTTGAGCATGTACTTATTATCCTTTCGATGATCAGGCATTTCGATCATCCAGCCTTTCGATCATCAGCCCTTTCGATCTTCAGGGCGCAGGCTTTATGATCATAGCGTCCAGATCCCTGTCTCCTCAAATCGCCTTGCCCGCGCTTCTGCGCTGTCTGCGATATCCTTGTCATATCCAAGAGCCCTGAGCAGGCGGATGGCATTGCGGCTGTCCGCGGGGCCCTCCTGGAGGCGATAGGAAAACGTCACGTCGTCGCCATCCAGGGTCTCCGTGAAATGATAGTTCGTATACTGCGCCTTGAGAAGCCCGGTGAGCTCCATGTCGTGGGTTGCGGCAAAGACCTGGATCGGCTTTTGCGACAGATTCCTGAGTATTTCCGCGGAGGCGCTGATGCGCTCGATCGTATTGGTGCCGCGCAGAACTTCGTCGACACAACAAAGGACCGGAACGGCAGCCGTCTCATCGGCGGCGTCCAAAACCCGCTTGAGCGAGCGGATTTCCACGATAAAATAGCTCTCGCCGGTGCGTATGTCGTCCCTGAGCGCCATGGATGTATAGATCCTATAGCAGCAGCTCTTGTACGCCGCAGCGGGCACTGTGTGGACCGACTGCGCAAGAAGCGCCGCGAGCGCAGCCGCTTTCAGAAACGTGGATTTCCCGGACGCGTTGGAACCGGTCAGAAGAACCGGACGCGATGTATCCATGCTGTTGGGAACAGGGTCATGGATAAGCGGATGCACCAGGTCCCTGACCTCGAAATGGCTGCCTGTCAGATCCGGCACACAAAAGACCGGAAGGCTCTCTCGAAAGGACGCAATGCTGATCTGCGCGTCAATGGAGCCCACCGCCCGGATCAGCGCGTGAATGTCATCCTGCCGGCCCCGCAGCTGCCGGAGCATAGAACCGAATTTCATAAGATCGATATGAAACAGGATGCACAGATAGTCCAGCAAAAGGTCCAGGGGGCTGCCGGACGTCATGCCGGCGCCGCCTCTAAGTAAAAGGCTGCTTCCGCGAGCAAATCCCCGCATGGAGGCGTATGCGGCCCGCATGGTCTCTTTTTCTTCTTCATAGTGAAGGAACGGCGCGTCCGAAAGCTTTCGGCCGCACTCCAACAGCCGCAGTACATAGCGGAAGGTAAAGAGATACGGTTCGATCTCTCTTTTGACCCTGAAATAAGTGACCATGTTATAGGCCAGGCTTGCCAAAAGACACAGAAGGCCGGCAGCCGGGCGAATGGCCATGACCAGTAAGCTGATGGCCGGCAGGGCCAGCGCCGGAAGGTCCTGCGCGATCCGTCTGTCAGGCAGATCGTCGATCAGGTCCAGGTAATCATAGATGGAATATTTGCTGCTTCGGCCAAGGGTCTGGAGGATGCGCTGTACGTCGATCCTCTCCTTATCGTGGGCCGCCCACCAGACAAGCCCTTCTTCGCTGCAGGAAGAACCGCCGTCGATCCTCGGCGCGCGGAGAAGACCATACAGATACTCCTCGCCTGCGCCGCTGCAGGTCGTGTCCATCTTTTGGTAGAGAAGATCCAGATCCAGGTCATTCCAGGTGATCGCATCGATCGTAAAGGGCGCGCTGTGGCGGTCTGCAGAGACCTGTATCTGCGCAAGCCTTCCGTCCGGGTATTCTTTGCAGCCCGGTTTGCCGAAGGCTTCTTGCAGGGTCTTCCTTTCGAGGCGATCCTTTCGCTGCCTGTCGCGGTATCCGATGACCGCTGAGATGATCAGAAACAGGGCGAGCAGGACAAACATTGTACTATAGGTTTCCATTGACTAGTTTCACCACTTATACTCTTTGACGGTTTGGATCGCGGCACGGAGCAGCCTTTTGAAGACAGGCTCTGCCTGCAGGCCTGCGACCTTGACTTCCTCGTGGCTGAGGGGGGTGGCGCTGATGCCTGCCGCCATGTTGGTGATCAGCGAGATACAGCTGATCTTCATCCCTGCGTGTTTGGCCGCAATCGCTTCCATGACTGTGCTCATGCCGACCATGTCCGCACCGATCACCTTGAGGACCTGAATTTCCGCAGGGGACTCATAGGAGGGACCGGACAGCTGGCAGTAGACGCCCGTCTCCAGCGGGATGTCCTCATACTCCGCGGCACGCTGGATCAGGCTCCGCAGATGAGGATCATATACGTCTGTCATATCCGGGAAGCGCGTGCCGATGCGCTGGTCGTTGGGGCCTTGCAGCGGATTGGGTACAAACAGGGAAATGTGGTCCCTGACAAGCACCAGGGTGCCGGGCACATAGTCGGAGTGAATGCCGCCCGCAGCGTTGGTGATAAAAAGAAACTCTGCGCCGAGCGCTCTCATCACACGGATCGGAAGGACGACTTCCTGCGGCGTATAGCCCTCATAGTAATGCACGCGGCCGTCCATACAGACGACGGGAATATCATCGATATAGCCCATGATAAATCGGCCGTTGTGGCCGGATACCGTCGAAACCGGAAATCCGGGAATATTTTTGTAAGGGATCGTACATACGACGTGATCAATCTCCTGCGTGAACGCACCGAGACCAGATCCAAGTATCAGAGCGGCCCTGGGAGTAAAATCCGTGATGGAACGTATGTAGTCTACACACTCTTTTACTATTTTGTTCATATTCTGTCCCCTCGTTTAGTCCATAACCTTAGCCACAATATGATCCTTGTCTTTGTAAATATGGCAGGCGGGCACACAGCCTCTGACCATGGAGAGCGGATACATATTGGTGTGCCTGCCGACGACAGTGCCGGGATTGAGGACGCTATTGCATCCAATATCCGCCCAGTCGCCCAGGATCGCACCGACCTTTTTGCGCCCCGTCTCCATACGTTCGGTACCGCAGTGGATCACGACGTTTTTCTTGTCCGCCTTGACGTTGGAAGTAATGGAACCGGCGCCCATATGTGCATGGAAGCCGAGCACACTGTCGCCCACATAGTTGTAATGGGGGACTTCCACTTTGTTGAAAAGGACCACATTCTTGAGTTCCGTGGAATTTCCAACGGTGGCGCCTTTGCCGACGATCGCGCTGCCGCGGATAAAGGCACACTGCCGTATTTCCGCGTTCTCATCAATGACGCAGGGGCCGCCGATATAGGCGCTGTCAAATACCTTGGCACTCTTCGCTACCCAGATATTGTCGCCCCGCTTTTCAAAGCGGTCAGCGGGAAGCTTGTTTCCAAGCGCGATGATAAAGTCCTCGATGTCCCCGAGCACTTCCCAGGGGTAAGTCTTGCCGTCAAACAGATCGGCGGCAATCGTCTCGGACAGGTCTAGAAGGTTTTGGGTCGTAAAATCACTCAGATGCATTGGCTTTTCCTTTCTTAGCGGATTTCCTGCGGGGATAAGAAGTCTGCCCGGCGGGCTTTTTGTAAAACTGGCTGTCCCGCATATACATAGCCTGGAGCGCGCTGCCCCAATTGCTGTTCTTGACATTGTTGGTATTGCGCGCGACAAATCCGTTGAGTTTCTCCAGATATTCCTGCTCGGTGACAGTGCCTTCTGACACGCGCGTAAGTCCAAGCTCCCAGCTGGCTGTCAATTTGGGGTTTAACAGTGAACGGATCGAACAGTCCACCGTGTCATAGATCATCTCACCCATGAGCGTCGGGGTGATGATCTGGGTCTTTTTGTTGAGAGCCAGATACTTGTTGCTAAAGAGTTTCTTTAAGATCTCCGCTCTGGTCGCGCTGGTTCCAATCCCGCTGCCGCGGATCTGTTCACGGAGTTCCTCTTCTTCGATCAGCTGGCCGGCGTTTTCCATAGCCAGGATCATACTTCCTGAATTATAGCGCTTGGGCGGCTTGGTCTCTCCCTCCTTGATCGAAAGATCCAGGCAGGTCATTTTCACACCCTTTTTCAAAGTATTGACAAAGGACGGCAGTTTGTCCTGGTCCGTCTCCTCTTCGTCTTCCCGTTTCGTTTCATCGGTCCCCTTTTTCTTAAAGGAGTATTCCATCACTTGCATATAGCCGGGATCGACACAGCTTCGAAATGACGCCGAGAACATCTCTGTGCCCAGGCGGATTTCCAGTGCTATTCTATCAAAGATCGCCGGCGGATAAAAGATGGCCAGAAATCTTCGTGTGATCAACTCATAGACCTTGGCGGTCGTATCCGATAGAGAAGAAAGCGCGTTCAGGCCCTGCCCTGTGGGGATGATCGCATAGTGATCCGTGATCGCTTTATCATCCGTATAGCGGGTCTTTCCAATGCTCTTGTAGGAGCCTCTTTCGAGTATATTCTGCAGGTAAGGGCGGTACATGGGAAGCGTCGAGAGGCCCTTGAGGTTCTTGCCGATTTCCTTCGCGACCGCGGAGGAAAGGACGCGCGCGTCCGTGCGGGGGTAGGTGGTGAGCTTTTTCTCATAGAGTTCCTGCGCCGCCTGCAGCGTCTGGTCGGGACTGATCTTAAAGAGCCTGGAACAGTCGTTTTGCAGCTCCGCCAGGTTATAGAGAAGCGGCGGATTTTTCTTTTCCTTGCGGCGGCTGATCGAGTTTACACTGCAGTCTCCTGCATCGGCGGCCGCTTTCAGATACTCGATCAGGGCTTCCGCGTCTTTTCGCTCCTTAAAGCCGTTTTCCTTGTACAGGGCAGGCGTGCCCCAATAGCGGCTGCCTTCGACGGCATGCCACTCCGCTGTTACGAACTCGCTTCCGTCCGCCTCCCGGGGGCAAAACTTGCCGATTACCTTGTAAAAAGGAGTCTTGACAAAGTCCCGGATCTCCCGCTCTCTGCGCACGACCATGCCAAGGACGCAGGTCATGACACGGCCGACAGCGATGACGGAGTAGCGCGTGCCCATCACCTTGCTGATTCCGTCTCCGTACTTGAGCGTCAGCGCGCGGGAGAAATTGATACCCATGAGGTAATCCTCCTTGGCGCGGAGATAGGCGGCGGCACCGAGCGGATCGTATTCGACGTCATCCTTTGCCTCGCGGATCCCGCGCAGGATCTCCTCTTTGGTCTGGGAGTCGATCCACACACGGAGCTGTTTTTTGCCCCGCACGCCGGCCTGCTGCGCGACCAGACGGTAGATATACTCGCCTTCGCGCCCGGAGTCGGTACAGATGTAGATGGTATCCACGTCCTGATCCGTCAGGATCCTCTTGACGATCCCAAACTGCTTTTTGACGCCGTCAATCACCTGGTACTTGTAGGTATCCGGTATAAAGGGAATGGTCGCGAGCGACCACTTTTTGTATTTGGGGTCATAGGCGTCAGGATAACACATTGTGACCAGATGCCCAACGCACCAGGTCACAATCGTATCTCCCGCATCCATATACCCATCTCTCGATGTAAAATCAAGCCCCAGTGCGGACGCGAATTCACGCGCCACACTGGGCTTTTCTGCAATAAATACTCTCTTGCTCATTCACACTCTCTTGTGTCAATTACTTGTTTGTGATATATCCCTGTGCTGTGAGCAGTTCCGCGCAGAGAACGCCGCCGCCTGCGGCGCCGCGGATCGTGTTGTGGGACAGTCCGACAAACTTCCAGTCGAACAGGGTGTCTTCTCTGAGTCGGCCGATGGATACGCCCATGCCGTTCTCGAAGTTCACATCCATGGAGACCTGAGGGCGGTTGTCCTCCTCCAGGTACTGGATGAAGTGCTTGGGAGCGCTGGGAAGATTCTCTTTCTGCGGGAAGCCGCTGAAATCTCTGAGCGCCTGTACCAGCTCTTCCTTGGTGGGATCCTTGCGGAAATTGACAAATACGGTCGCCGTATGGCCGTTCAGAACGGGAACACGGATGCACTGGCTTGTAATCGTAATGCTGTCTGCAGGGACGATCACACCGTTTTCAATGTGACCGAAGATGCGAAGAGGCTCTTTCTCGCTCTTCTCCTCTTCTCCGCCGATATAGGGGATGATATTGCCAACCATCTCGGGCCAGTCCTTGAAGGTCTTGCCGGCGCCGGAGATTGCCTGATAGGTGGAAACGACCGCCTGATAGGGCTCGAACTCTTTCCATGCGGCAAAGGCGGGCGTGTAGCTCTGGATCGAGCAGTTGGGTTTTACAGCGATGAAGCCGCGGGTCGTGCCCAGTCTCTTCTTCTGGAATTCGATCACGGCGCTGTGTTCGGGGTTGATCTCCGGGATGATCATGGGGACATCCGGCGTCCAGCGGTGCGCGCTGTTGTTGGAGACGACAGGCGTCTCTGTCTTTGCGTATTCTTCCTCGATAGCGCGGATCTCGTCCTTGGACATATCAACGGCGCTGAAGCAGAAATCCACTTCTGCAGCGACGTTTGCGACGTCCTGGACATTCTTGACGATGATCCCCTTCACTTTTTCCGGGATCGGCGTGTCCATCTTCCAGCGGCCGGCAACGCATTCCTCATAGGTCTTGCCTGCGCTGCGGGGACTTGCCGCGATCGTTGTCACTTCGAACCAGGGGTGGTTTTCAAGGAGCGAGATAAATCTCTGTCCCACCATACCTGTTCCGCCAAGGATACCGACTCTTAGTTTCTTAGTCATGATCATTTCCTCCGTTTATTCTATGTCAAATTATTATATGTCAAACGTTTTCATCGTCTGCGATTTGGCTGTTCCAGTCGCTGAGCCACTGCTTCTCTTGCGCAATGACCTTCTTCATCATGCCGGATCCGGGCGCGCCGAGTGTCAGACGCTTCTCCACACAGGTCTTTAAGGAGATCGCTTCGTACAGATCCTCGTCAAAAGCCGGACTGAACTCTTTGAGTTCTTCCACACTCAGCTCGTCGATACTCTTATTCTCATCGATGCAGTGAAGGACCAGTCTTCCGATGATCCCATGCGCGTCCCTGAAGGGAACGCCCTTTACAACGAGATAATCGGCGGCGTCCGTCGCGTTTGTAAAGCCCTTGACCGCGCTGAGGCGCATCACGTCCTTGCGGAATGTGATCGTGGACAGCATGCCGGAGAAGAGAGAAATGCAGGCCTCCGCCGTGTCGATCGCATCGAAGGCAGGCTCCTTGTCCTCCTGCATATCCTTGTTGTAGGCGAGGGGAAGGCCCTTCATTGTCGTAAGAAGCGACATCAGATCGCCGTACACTCTGCCGGTCTTGCCGCGCACAAGTTCACAGATATCCGGATTCTTCTTCTGCGGCATAATGCTGCTGCCGGTGGAGAAGGCGTCGTCCATCTCCACAAACCGGTATTCGTTGGAATTCCAGGTGATGAGCTCCTCGCTGAACCGGCTCAGGTGCATCATGATCAGGGAGAGATCTGCCATCAGTTCGATCAGGTAATCCCTGTCCGATACGGAATCCATGCTGTTGAGGGTAGGACCTGCAAATCCCAGCAGGGAGGCCGTCATGTCTCTGTCCAGTGGATAGGTCGTCCCGGCCAGCGCGCCGGATCCCAGGGGACAATAATTCATTCTGACAAGACAGTCGTCCAGTCTTGTGGCGTCCCTCTTAAACATTTCAAAATAGGCACCGAGGTGATGGGCCAGCGACGTGGGCTGCGCTTTCTGCAGATGCGTAAAACCGGGCATATAGGTGTCCGTGTTGTCCTCCATCAAAGTAAGAATCGTCGAAAGTAGTCCGGACAGATCTTTTCGGATCTCGATGGTCTTGCGCCTTGTATAGAGCTTCATATCGAGTGCGACCTGGTCGTTGCGGCTCCGGCCGGTGTGAAGCTTCTTGCCGGCGTCGCCGATCCTGTCGATCAGATTGGCTTCCACGAAGCTGTGGATGTCCTCGTACTCGTTTGTGATCACGAGAGATCCGTTCTCTACGTCCGCAAGGATTCCTTTGAGCCCCTCGATGATCCGGGCGCTCTCATCGGCGCTGATTATGCCCAGTGCGCCGAGCATATGCGCATGCGCGATGCTGCCCCTAATATCCTCTCTGTACAGGCGCTTGTCAAATCCGATGGAATCGTTAAAGGCCTTGACGGCTTCATCGGTTTGTTTGGTAAAGCGGCCGCCCCAAAGCTGTGCCATGTAAAACACCTCCGTGTTCATAATCTGCCGGTTCGTCTGCGCTTCGCCTATGGCGGGAAGGCGCTTCAACCGGTATGTCACTACTGCAAACAAAAAGCGCGGAAAACCATTTGGTCCCCCGCGCTTCCAGGAAAAGCTGGAAAAGGGACTCGAACCCTCGACCTACTGATTACGAATCAGTTGCGCTACCGACTGCGCTATTCCAGCATGTGCCGTCTCTGTGATTGATAGACGGCTTATTAAGCGTCTTATGTATTATATAGACTTTGTCCGGGGATTGCAAGCAGTTTTTCCGATTTAGAAGAGCAATGGAATTCCCTTAGAGTCTGTGAATAAATAGGCCGCTCAGAAGTTTGGGTTCAAACCATGTGGACTTGGGAGGCATCAGCTCTCCCGCGTCTGCTACAGCAAAGAGTTCGTCCAGTGAAGTCGGATACATGGAAAAGGCTGCCGCCATGCTGCCGTCGTCCACGCGCCTTTCCAGCTCGGACAGGCCCCGGATGCCGCCGATAAAATCGATTCTCGGATCCTCCTTGGGGTCTGTGATCGCAAGGATCGGCGTCAATACTCTGTCCTGCAGAATAGAGACGTCCAGCGCGGCGACCGGATCGCTTCCGTCCGGCGCTTCTAAAAGCGTCAGTCGATACCAGCTGCCGTCACACAGGTATAATCCGAATTCTCCCTTTCGCGTGGGACGCACAGGCTCTTTCCCGCATGCACGGATGTCAAAAATCTGCGCCAGCGCGTCCAAAAACGCCTTCGGAGTCCGTCCATGGAGATCCTTGACAACCCGGTTGTAATCCATGACCATCAGCTGGTCCTGCGGAAACAGGACGCTGAGAAAGAAGTTGAAATCCTCTTCTCCTGTGTATCCGGGATTCTCTTCTCTTCGCTTCAGGCCGACCTTGACAGCGGAGGCACACCGATGATGCCCGTCCGCAATATAGATCCTGTCCATTTTATGAAACGCGCCGCGGATAGTCTCAAGATCTGCCGGATCGCTGATGACCCAGACGCGGTTGCGGATGTCCCCATCGGAAAGAAAGTCGCACACAGGGCGCTCCTTACGGCAGCGGGCCATCAGCGCGTCCAGTACCGCGTCATTTCGGTAGCAGAGAAAGATGGGACCGGTCTGCGCGTTACAGGTATCCACATGGCGGATCCTGTCCATTTCCTTGGCAACGCGGGTGTTCTCATGCTTCTTGATCACACCGTTTAGATAATCATCGATCGAGGCGCAGGCGACAATGCCGGTTTGGGAGCGGCCGTTCATGGTCTGTTCATAGAGGTAATAGCAAGGCGTGGGATCTTGTACAAAGCGGCCCTCTTTGATCGCTTCTGCCAGCATATCCCTGGCCTTTAGGTAGACCCGGTCGTCATAGGTGCTCACATCATCGGGAAACTGTGTCTCAGCCCTGTCGATTGCAAGAAAAGAAAGCGGGTTGGATTTTACAACCCGCTTTGCTTCTTCTCTGTTATACACATCGTATGGCAATGCCGCGATCTTGTCCTCCAGCCCCTTGGCGGGACGAAAAGCCGCAAATGCCCTGATTTCTGCCATAGAGAAAACTCCTTGTTATTTGATGATCCTGACTCTGTAGACGCCGTTGACCTGTGCAAGCTGTTCAACCAGCTTCTTGTCTGCCGGACTGTCAAAGTCGATCAGCGTATAGGCTACTTCCTTGCGGGACTTATTGGCCATCCCCGCGATGTTGACGTCGGAGGCGCCCAGAATCTGCGTGAACTGTGTGATCATGCTGGGCTGGTTCTTGTGGAAGATACCGACGCGGCCGCCTGCGGTGCAGACGCCCATATCGCAGCTGGGATAGTTTACGCTGTTCTTGATGTTGCCGTTCTCCAGATAGTCCTTCAGCTCATCGACAGCCATCTTGGCGCAGTTGATCTCGGATTCCTCTGTGGAAGCGCCGAGGTGCGGCGTTGTGATGCAGCCCTTCTTGCCGCTTACCGTCGAATTGGGGAAGTCGGATACGTATCTGCGCACTTTTCCGGCTTCGATCGCAGCGACAACAGCTTCTTCATCGACCAGCTGGTCTCTCGCCATGTTGATCAGGATGACGCCCTTTTTCATCATGGAAACGGCCTTCTTGTCGATCATATGTATTGTGGAGTCCAGAAGCGGCACATGGATCGTAATGAAATCGCAGTTCTTGTAAATGTCGTCGACATTGAGAACGTGGGTGATCTTGCGGCTGAGGTGCCATGCGGAGTCTACGGAGACATACGGATCATATCCGTACACATCCATGCCGAGATTGACAGCCGCATTGGCGACGATGACGCCGATGGCGCCAAGGCCGATGATACCGAGCTTCTTGCCCTGCAGCTCTGTGCCTGCGAACTTCTTCTTCTCTTTCTCCGCTACTTTGGCAATGTTCTCATCGCTGCAGTTATCGCGCACCCAGTCGACGCCGCCTACGATATCTCTCGCGGCAAGCAGCATGCCGGCAAAAACGAGCTCTTTGACGCCGTTCGCGTTGGCACCGGGCGTGTTAAATACAACGATACCTTTCTCAGCACACTTCATCAGCGGAATATTGTTGACACCTGCGCCGGCTCTGGCGATCGCATAGAGAGAGTCGGAAAACTCCATGTCATGCAGGGAAGCGCTTCTGACCAGAAGGCCGTTCGCCTCCGCGGGATCGCTGACCTGCTCATATTTGTTGGTGAAATTCTTAAGTCCGATGGGAGAAATGCTGTTCAGGCATGCAAATTTGTAAGTCATATTATCTCTCAGTGTGCTCCTCTTCAAATTTTTTCATAAACGCCACGAGGGCTTCTACGCCTTCATAAGGCATAGCGTTGTAGATGCTGGCACGCATGCCGCCGACGGATCTGTGACCCTTGAGGCTGACAAGACTGTTCTCAGCAGCTTCCTTGATGAACTGTGCTTCCAGATCCTTGTCGCCGATGATAAAAGGAACGTTCATGATGGAACGGTCCTTCTTCACAACGGTACCCTTAAAGAGTTTGCTGTGATCAAGATAGTCATACAGAAGCGCTGCCTTCTTCTCGTTGCGCTCCTTCATGGCTGCCAGACCGCCCTGTGCCTTGATCCACTTAAAGACCTTGCCACAGATATAGATGCCGTATGCCGGCGGCGTATTGTACAGGGAATCGTTATCCGCCTGGGTCTTCCATTTGAGCATGGTAGGTGTATAGGGTAAAACATCGTCGGTGATCAGGTCTTCACGAATGATCGCGATGACAACGCCGGCGGGGCCGACATTCTTCTGCACGCCGCCATAGAGAACGCCATACTTGGTCACATCGATGGGCTCAGACAGGAAACAGGAGGAAATATCGGATACAAGCTCATGTCCCTTTGTGTTGGGAAGCTCCCAGAACTTGGTTCCGTAAATCGTGTTGTTCTCGCAGATATAGACGTAATCAGCATCCTCGGGAATGGGAAGATCGGAGCAGTCGGGAATGTAGCTGAATGTCTTGTCAGCAGAAGAAGCTACTGCTACGGCATCCGTATATTTGCCGGCTTCCTGAAATGCCCTCTTGGACCACTGACCGGTGATGATATAGGCTGCCTTGCCGTTTCTGGTCATATTCATGGGAACCGCGGAGAACTGCTGATGCGCGCCGCCCTGCAGGAACAGGACCTTGTAGTTGTCCGGGATGTTCATGATCTCGCGAAGATCTTTTTCCGCTTCTTTGATGATGCCGTCGAAGACCTTTCCGCGATGGCTCATCTCCATGACGGACATTCCACTTCCGCGATAATCAAGCATCTCTTCCTGCGCTTCCTTGAGAACCTCAAGCGGAAGCACTGCGGGACCAGCTGAAAAGTTGTAAACTCTTGCCATTCTTTCCTCCTTGTTATAACGGTATTACAAGATGATCTATAGTATTAATTATGGCTCTGAGCCTCGAGATCGGAAGCGTCGAACGCCTTCTCAATCGGAGCACCGGGGGAAACCATAGGAAATACCTTGTCATCTTCTTCGATCACGACGTCGATCACAGTGGGGACGCCGGATGAAAGTGCTTTCTTCAGTGCGGGCTCTACTTCAGAGGGCTTCGTGACACGGATGGCCATGCAGCCGAGTCCTTCCGCCACCTTGCAGTAGTCCACCTTGTCCTCGATCACGGTCGCGCTGTAGCGCTCGCCGTAATACAGAGTCTGCCACTGTCTTACCATTCCAAGTACCCGGTTGTCAATGACTATTTCAACGATCGGGATGTTATAACGGCTTGCAGTAGCAAGTTCATTCATATTCATGCGGAAGCATCCGTCGCCGCCGATGTTGATGACCTGGCGCTTGGGGAAGGCGACTTTCGCGCCGATCGCGGCGCCAAGTCCGTATCCCATTGTGCCAAGACCGCCGGATGTCAGGAGTGTCCGGGGCTTTGAGAAGGTGTAGTACTGGGCCGCCCACATCTGGTGCTGACCGACGTCTGTGACGATGATCGCATCGCCCTTTGTGAGCTGGTCGAGCTTTTCGATGACCATGGGACAGGTCAGCCTGTCTTTGTCGTAGAAAAGCGGATATTTGGCCTTCATCTCGCCGATCTGCTTCATCCACTCGTCGTGGTGCTGCGGCACGAGCTTTTCGTTGAGATCGTGCAGGACATCCTTCAGGTTTCCGATGACGGACTCATGCACTTTGATATTCTTATTGATCTCTGCGGGATCGATATCAATGTGGATGATCTTGGCGCCGGTCGCAAACTTATTGGGATTTCCGATCACGCGGTCCGTAAAGCGCGCGCCCATCGCGATCAGAAGGTCGCATTTACTGACGCCGAGATTGGAAGTCTTGGTGCCGTGCATACCGATCATGCCGGTATAGTGGGGATCATGCCCGTCAAAAGCACCTTTTCCCATCAGTGTGTCGCACACGGGTGCATCAATGAGTTCCACAAATTTCTTGAGCTCTTCGCTGGACCCGGAGATCACAGCGCCGCCGCCCACATAGAGGAAGGGGCGTTTGGAGGCTTCGATCATTTCGATCACGCGGTCGATGTCGGAATCGCTGTAACGGCGTCCCTCTCCCTTCAATCTTTTGGCAGAGGGGGAAGCGGCGACGTACTCGGTCACTGCGCCGGTCACATCCTTGGGAATATCGACCAGAACCGGGCCGGGCCTGCCGGTTGTGGCGATCCGGAAAGCCTTGCGGATCGTCGTCGCGAGGTCCTTGACATCCTTGACGATGTAGCCATGCTTGGTGATCGGCATGGAGATACCCGCGATATCGACCTCCTGGAAAGAATCCTTGCCAAGAAGCGGCAGCGTTACGTTGCACGTGATGGCGACAAGCGGAACGCTGTCCATATACGCGGTGGCGATTCCTGTCACGAGATTGGTGGCGCCGGGACCGCTGGTCGCGAGGCAGACGCCTACTTTGCCGGTTGCTCTCGCATAGCCGTCCGCCATGTGGGAAGCGCCCTGCTCGTGCGAGGAAAGATAATGGGTGATCTGGTCTCTGTGTTTGTATAATGCGTCATAGACATTGAGGATGGCTCCTCCCGGATATCCGAAAACCGTATCGACGCCCTGCTCCAGCAGGCAGGCCACTACGATCTCAGCACCTGTCATTTTCATGCTAAATTCCTCCCTGGTTACAATCTGACTTAAAACGTATAGGCAAATCGATTACTGCATTTCTTTAGGAAGTTCAAGGATCGCACCGCGGTTTCCGCTGGTGACGAGCGCCGCGTATCTCTTGAGATAGCCGTCCGTGACCTTGGGCGCGCGGGGCTTCCACTCCGCTTTTCTGCGGGCCAGCTCTTCGTCGGATACCTTGACGTTGAGCTTGTTGGCGTTGATGTCGATCGAAATGATATCGCCTTCGTGGATCAGGGCAATCGGTCCGCCGACCGCTGCTTCAGGGGAGACGTGTCCGATGGACGCGCCGCGGGAAGCGCCGGAGAAGCGTCCGTCTGTGATCAGCGCGACGGAGGAATCAAGGCCCATGCCTGCGATCGCAGAAGTGGGATTGAGCATCTCTCTCATACCGGGGCCGCCCTTGGGGCCTTCGTAGCGGATGACAACGATATCGCCGGGAACGATCTTGCCGCCGGTGATTGCCGCGATCGCGTCCTCTTCGCAGTCAAATACTCTCGCGGGGCCTTCATGCTTCATCATCTCGGGAAGAACCGCGCTTCTCTTGACGATACCGGTATCGGGCGCAATGTTGCCCTTGAGAACCGCAATGCCGCCGTTTGGCATGTAGGGATTCTCGATGGGACGGATGACTTCCGGATTGGTGTTGTAGCATCCTTCAATATTTTCACGCATTGTCTTGCCGGAGACGGTCATGACGTCGAGATCCAGAAGATCCTTCTTGGCAAGCTCGTTCATAACGGCGTAGATGCCGCCCGCCTCATTGAGGTCCTCCATATAGGTCGGGCCAGCAGGCGCGAGGTGGCAGAGGTTGGGCGTTCTGTCGGAAACCTGGTTGGCAAGCTCCATGTTCAGCTCGACGCCTGCCTCGTGTGCGATGGCGGGCAGATGCAGCATTGTATTGGTGGAGCAGCCGAGGGCCATATCCATGGTCAGGGCGTTCATAAACGCCTTCTTAGTCATGATATCTCTGGGGCGGATGTTCTTTTCCACAAGCTCCATGATCTTCATGCCGGCGTGCTTGGCCAGACGGATTCTCGCGCTGTATACAGCGGGGATCGTGCCGTTGCCCTGAAGACCCATACCGATGGTCTCTGTCAGGCAGTTCATGGAGTTGGCGGTGTACATACCGGAGCAGGAGCCGCATGTAGGACAGACCTTCTCCTCGTACTCAGCAAGCTTTTCCATCGTCATCTTGCCAGCTGCAACAGAGCCAACTGCTTCAAACATGGAGGAAAGGCTTCTCTTTCTGCCGTCGATATGACCGGCCAGCATGGGGCCGCCGGAAACGAAGATCGTGGGCACATTGACGCGGGCCGCCGCCATCAGAAGGCCGGGGACGTTTTTGTCGCAGTTGGGGATCATGACAAGGCCGTCAAAACCGTGCGCCTTCGCCATGCACTCCGTGGAGTCCGCGATCAGATCTCTTGTGACCAGGGAATACTTCATACCGATGTGGCCCATCGCGATACCGTCGCAGACAGCGATCGCGGGAAATACGACGGGCATACCGCCGGCCATGGCGACGCCGATGCGGACTGCTTCTGTGATCTTGTCCAGGTTCATGTGACCGGGCACGATCTCATTGTAGGAGCTGACGATACCGATCATCGGACGTCTTCTCTCCTCTTCGGTATAGCCGAGCGCGTTGAAGAGACTTCTGTGGGGGGCCTGGGAGATTCCCTTTTTAACACTATCACTTTTCATTTTATGTACCTTCCCTTCTTTCAAGGTCTTTCGAACTGATTACAAGTATGGCTCCGTGATCGCGTATGACGAAGCTATCATTTTTTTGACGTAGTTATCAGGCTATGCGACACCAAACGATCAGATCCTCTCGCAGATCCGGTCTCCGAGCTCGTCGCAGTTCTGGCTGGTGAGGCCTTCCGCACCCGTGCGGGGCATCAGGTCCACGCTTCGATAGCCGTCTGCCAGCGTCTGCTTGACGGCGCTTTCCACAGCGTCCGCCTCTTCAAGAAGGCCGAAGCTGTAGCGGAGCATCATCGCAGCGGACAGGATCGTCGCGATCGGATTGGCAATTCCAAGGCCCGCAATGTCGGGCGCGCTGCCGTGGCTGGGCTCGTACAGGCCAAAGCTTCCGTCGCTGAGAGAGGCCGATGAGAGCATTCCGATGGAACCTGTGATCATACTGGCTTCGTCAGAGAGAATATCGCCGAACATATTGCCGGTCACGATCACGTCGAACTGTTCGGGATTCTTGACCAGCTGCATCGCGCAGTTGTCAACCAGCATATTGGAGAGCGAGACTTCCGGATAGTCCGCCGCGACTTCGGCCACAACTTTTCTCCACAGTCTGGAGGTATCCAGCACGTTGGCCTTGTCGACACTGCAAACTCTCTTACCGCGCTTCATGGCGATCTCAAACGCCTTCACCGCAATGCGCCGGATCTCGTTCTCGTTATAGACAGCTGTATCGACGGCGGTCGTCACGCCATCGATCTCCTTGGTGTATCGGTCGCCAAAATACAGGCCGCCTGTCAGCTCTCTGCAGATCACGAGGTCAAAATTCCGTCCGCCCTCCTTGGCAGCGAGCGGGCAGGAATCCGCCAGCTCCTTGAACAGATAGGCGGGACGCAGGTTGCAGTAGAGATTGAGCGATTTGCGAAGCTTTAAAAGACCGGCTTCGGGGCGAAGCTCCGGCGCGAGCTTGTACCAGGGGGACGTGGCAGCGTCGCCGCCAATGGAGCCCATGAGGACTGCGTCGCTCTCCTTACAGATTCGGATCGTCTCATCCGTGAGCGGTACGCCGTATGCATCGATGGAGCATCCGCCCATGAGGACGTCCGTATAGGTAAAAGAATGTCCGTATTTGTCACAGACACGGTCCAGCACCTTCTTGGCCTGCGCTACAATTTCCGGTCCGATGCCGTCGCCGGCGATCACTGCAATGTTCTTATTCAAGTCCGTTTCCTCCATAGCAGGATATGTTCAAAGATGAATAAAACTAATCATAAACATGAGAAATTTGAATTATATTGATCTTATCGCATATACCAAAGAGAAGGCATGTGCCCTGCACATGCCTTCAGCCGTAGCATCATCTATTATTTGTCGTCCGCTGTTTCAATTGCATCTTCGGGCTTTTCGATCTGAACGATCGCTGCCTTCTGCATGGGGATGCGGCAGTTCTTGTTGTTACCAAATTCTACGATGACTGTATCATCTGTCATATCAATAACAACGCCGTAAAAACCTGCTGTTGTGAGTACGCTGTCACCAACGGCCAGGGCATTGAGCATGTCCTGCTTCTGCTTCTGCTCTTTTCTCTGCGGTCTGATCAGGAAGAAATAGAAGAAACCGACAATGACAACAACATAAAGCAGTGTGAAGATCGTCCCGTTCGCTGCGGTCAACATGAAACCATTCATAATACTTAACCTCCATTCCCGCACACAGGCGGCTTTCAATCAGTTAGGATATATCATACAACAACCCTTTGGGGTTTTTCAATCTATATTTAGTAGCTTCGAGCACAAAATCTAGTCTTCCTTGCCCTAAATAAGGGATTAATCGCCATCACCCTCCAGCTGATCCAGCATTTTCTTCTTAAATGCGGCATAATTCCCCTGGTCCAGCGCTTCGCGGATCTGAGTCATGAGATGGTTGTAAAAATACAGATTATGCATGACGCACATGCGAAGGCCCAGTGTCTCCTGCGCCCGGACCAGATGCCGGATATACGCGCGGGAATAGCCGGCCCTGCAGACGGGGCATCCGCATCCCTCTTCGATGGGCCTTGGATCCAGCGCGTATCTTGCGTTTTTGATCCTGACAGTGCCCTTATTGGTGTAGAGGTTTCCATGCCTTCCGTTGCGGCTTGGATAGACACAGTCAAAGAAATCGATGCCTCTGTCCACGCCTTCCAGAATATTCTGAGGAGTGCCGACGCCCATCAGATAGGTCGGTTTGTCGGCGGGAAGATGCGGGACGACCGCATCCAGGATCTCGTACATCTCCGCATGGGTCTCTCCGACAGCCAGGCCGCCCACGGCATAGCCGTCCAGGTCCATCTGGGAGATCTGCTGCGCGTGGTCGATCCGGATGTCCGGATAGACGGCGCCCTGGTTAATGCCGAACAGAAGCTGGTCCCGGTTGATCGTCTCTTCCATGCTGTTCAGACGCGCCATTTCCTCTTTGCAGCGTGCGAGCCAGCGGGTTGTGCGCGCGACGGATTTCTCGACATAGTCGCGCTCTGCGTGGCTGGGCGCACACTCGTCGAAGGCCATTGCGATCGTGGAAGCCAGGTGGGACTGGATCCGCATACTCTCTTCGGGGCCCATGAAGATTCTGGCGCCGTCAATATGAGAATGGAAGGTGACGCCCTCTTCCTTGATCTTTCTAAGATCTGCCAGGGAGAACACCTGAAAACCGCCGGAATCGGTAAGGATCGGTTTGTCCCATCGCATGAAAGAGTGCAGGCCGCCAAGCTTATAAACGGTCTCATCCCCCGGACGTACGTGCAGGTGATAGGTATTGCAAAGCGCGATCTGCGTATCAATACTTCGAAGGTCATCGGCACTGAGGCCGCCCTTAATAGCGCCCGCCGTCGCGACATTCATAAAAACAGGGGTCTCGACAGAGCCATGGACCGTCTCCATATGGGCTCTCTTCGCCATCCCCTCCCTCTTTCTTACTTCATATTTCATTTTTGCCATGTAGCTTGCTTCCTTGTTCTGTATCAAACGATTTTTTATGTCAGTGCAAACGGCGCCTTTTTGAAGGCGCCGTTCGTTCATCCCGATCATCGGGTGTATTGCGATTCACGAATCCGGCTGACATTAAGCCGCCGGTCTTACATTGCGAAACATCAGAGCTGATCTTCAGTGAGCTTATGGAAGATAATGCAGTTGGGCTTGTCGATCTTGATTTCCTTGCCGTGCATGATTAAAAGCCCTTTCTTGAGATCCACGTTAAAGAAAGTCATCGTGTTGGACTCATGGTTGAGCGATACCAGATGGCGGTTATCGGGGAACAGAGCCGCATCCTTGGGATACTCTCCGCTGATCGGCAGGCAAAGCACCTTGCTCAAATAGCCGTTGTCAGGGTCGATCTTGAAGATCACTACGGAGTTGTCGCCGGCATTGGAGCTGACGAGGTACTTAAAGTCGGACGAGAAATTGAGCGCGCTCGCCGCAGATCCCTTCGCGTGATAGTTGTTGAGCGTGGGAACGGTCTGGATCTTCTCAAAATCGGGTGCGCCGTCCACTTCATGGTAGAAATAGACGTCAATGATATTCTTCAGCTCATGGACGACATACAGGAAGTGGCCGTCCTTGGAGAACTTGAGGTGCCTCGGCGCCGATTCAAGTTCCGAGTGAAGGATGCCGCACTGCTTGATGTGTCCGTTCTTTCTGTTGAGCGTGTACACATTGACATGATCCATACCCAGATCTGCAGCCAGAAGGAAATGGTTGTCTCTTGTCATCTTGACACACTGCACATGGGGGCGGAAATTGCGCTCTGCAATACTTCCAAGGCCCTTCAGGAACAGCTCGTCGCAGATTTCGCCGACAGAGCCGTCTTCATTGAGACGCAGTACGGTGATCTTGCCATCGTGGTAGCCGGACACAAAGAGAAACTCATCTTCATAGTCCGTGGAGAGGTAGGATCCTCTCATTCCATTGATCGAGGCGAGATTGATCTTCTCCAGATCGCCGCCCTTTATGATCCTGTATGCTTCAATACCAAAGTCTGTGATGGAATACAGATACTTTCTGTTGTGTGAAATGGTCACATAGGAAGAATTGGAGATCTCAATCTGCTGCTTTTCTATGAGATACCCATTCTCCATATCAACATCATAAATCCGAATGCCGTACTTCTCTCCCTTTCCCCTTGTATAAGAAGACACGTAGGCTACGAACTTCGCTCCTTTTTCATACTCATAGCCGGTCTTGCGATTAGCAGGTGATTTCTTGATTTCAGATACCTGTGCCATAATTGCGCCCCTTCCTCTTACCTGCGGGATCAGCTTGTAAAGATGCCGCAGAACTGCACTTTCGTGCGTGAATTATGTTGGTGCTCACATATATAAAAGAATACCATAAACAGCGCAAAATGTTAAGGCGTATACACGTTTTAAAGCCATTCGCATGGCATGTAAAGCCGCCGTTTGCAGCGCCTTTTTCGCAGGGGAACTGCAGGATTATTCCTGCGATTCCTGCGGCTGTCTGGGGACGAAGGTGCGATTATCCTTGCCGCTCCTAAGCGCTTTTGCCTGGCGGACAGCCTCTTCACAGAACTGCAGCTGCGAGTTGATCAGTTCCTTTCCTCGTCTGTCTACGCGGTCGTAGGTTCCGTCTGTGCGCATGATATGCGCCTTTACGGTATCCTGCAGTTCGAGCTGCAGAATGTGCAGTGCTTTGTCCTTGATCGCGGGTTCCTCAAGCGGGAACATGATCTCTACACGGCGATCCAGATTTCTGGGCATCCAGTCTGCGCTTGCGGCAAAGAATTCCGGTGATCCTCCGTTTTCAAAATAGTAAATACGGCTGTGCTCCAGGAAATTGCCGACGATGGAACGGACCGTGATATTTTCGCTGACGCCGGGAATGCCGGGGCGCAGGCAGCAGATGCCGCGGACGATCAGTTCGATCTTCACGCCGGCCGCGCTCGCTTTGTAGAGCGCTTCCATGATGTCCGGATCGCACAGAGAATTCATCTTGGCGATGATGTGCGCGGTCTCTCCATTTTCCGCATGACGCTGCTCTCTGCCGATCAGGTACAGGAAGCGGTCCTTGAGCCATAGCGGCGCAAGGCTGAGCTTATTCCAGAAGCGGGGCTCGGAATAGCCGGACAGCATGTTAAAGACGGCTGTCGCATCCGCGCCGATAGGATCGCTGCAGGTCATAAGGCCCACATCGGTGTAGAGCTTTGCGGTGGAGTCATTGTAGTTGCCTGTGCCAAGGTGCACATATCTGCGGATGCCGTCCTCTTCTCTTCGCACGACCAGTGTGATCTTACTGTGGGTCTTGAGATTCTGAAGGCCGTAAATGACGTGACAGCCTGCTTTTTCAAGCGCCTTGGCCCAGCCGATATTGTTCTCCTCGTCAAAACGGGCTTTGAGCTCGACAAGCACAGTGACCTGTTTGCCGTTTTCCGCCGCACGGGCAAGCGCTGCGACGATCGGAGAATTGCCGCTGACTCTGTACAGCGTCTGTTTGATCGCGAGAACGTCGGGATCCACAGCAGCGGACGCCACAAACTTGACAACCGGGTCAAACGTCTCGTAGGGGTGATGCATGAAGACGTCCCCCTTGCGGATCTCGTCAAATATATTGCAGCCGGCAGGGAAAGCCGGCACAAGCTGCGGCTTCGCGTAGCGGTGCTCTCTGAGCTCGTCAAAGCCCTCGATGCCGTACGCCTTCATCAGATAGGTCAGATCCAGCGGGCCATCGATCTCATAGACAAAGTTGTCTGTGAGGGAGAGCTCCGTCATCAAAAGGGCCCTGAGCTGTTCATCGATGCCTTTCTCCACTTCCAGGCGGATCGCGTCGCCTCTCTGCCGCTTTTTGAGCTGTTTCTGGATTTCCTTGAGAAGGTCTTCCGCCTCGTCCTCTGCGATATCGAGGTCCGCGCTGCGCATGATCCGGTAAGGACTCGAGCACTTGACTTCATAATTGACAAACAGCATGGGGAGATACTGGCGGATCACATCCTCTAATAGGACCAGTCTTCTGGGCTCTCCTTCCGTGCGGGGAAGAAGAAGGATGCGGGGCAGGACGCTGGGAACCTGCACAGTCGCAAACTCATATTTGACCTTATTGTCTTTATTGTCCTTGCCGGCTTTGGCGCCTTTCTTGGCTTTTTTGCCCGTGCCGAGAATGCCGGGCGCAGCGGTCTCCTTGCGGACAAGGAGCGCGCCGATATTCAGGCTCTTATTGCGGATCAGCGGGAAGGGCCTGGAGCTGTCGACCGCCATAGGCGTAAGGACCGGGAACACGTTGGAACTAAAGTATTCCTCGACAAATCGGCTCTCGGATTTACTTAAGGTATCCAGATCGCGCACCATGACAAGACCCTGCTCCTCCAGCGCCGGGATCAGCTGCCTGTTCAGGGTATAGTACTGCTGCTGCATGAAAACCTGGGTTGCCGAAAGAACAGCCGTGAGCTGCTCGGACGCGGACATCCCGGCGATATCTTTCTTTTTGTATCCCGCGTTGACCATGTCCTGCAAAGACGCAACGCGCACCTGGAAGAACTCATCGAGGTTGGAAGCGGTGATGCTCAGGAATTTGAGCCGCTCAAACAGCGGATTCTCCTTGTTTCTCGCTTCGCTCAGACACCTTCTGTCGAACTCGAGCCAGCTCAGTTCTCTGTTAATGTAGTATTGTGGATTTCTGAAATCGATCGTCGCTGCTGCCATTTTTATCCCTCCTTGCCCCATCAGAATTCACGCTGCCTGATCTCAGGCCGCACACTGAATATTTCTTCAAAGAACGCCGCGCGTTTGCTGAATAGACCCTTCTCCAGGGTGATATCCTTCTTCGTGCTGACACTGATCTGCAGCTGTCCCTCGCGAAGCCGGATGCGGACGTCCGTAAACTTCTTCTTGTGGGATCTGTCGAGTCCGTTGGCCAGGCGAAGAATGGCGGTCAGTTTGGTGATGATCATATAGTCGCTGCGGGTCAGAATGCCAAAATCCTCCCGCTCCTCATAAAAGACGAAATCCCTGTGATTGTAGCGAACGACATTGGCAACGATCTCCCGCTCTCTGGCCGTAAGACCGATGATCTCCGTCGATTTGATGATATTGTAGGAGCAGTCGGACAGGTTCTGCATACTGATATATTTGCCGCAGTCGTGCAGGATCGCGCACAGGCGCAGAAGGAGTCTTTCCCTGTCTCCCATGCCATGAATACGCTTCATACTGTCAAAAATCTGCAGTGTCAAAAACTCCAGTGTTTTGGCACGCTCTTCGCTTCCCTTGTAGCGCTTGGACGTCTGTAAAGCGCAGGTCAGGATATCCTGTTCAAAATCGTGTTCGGGCTTTATGAACTTCTTGGCCGTCGCGTAATCGTAAACGATTCCGTCACAGAGTGTGACGCCGGGGATCCAGATCACGTCCGCCTTGAGGGCCTTCGCGATGCACTTAATAATGATCGAGGAGATCTGCAGAAGCGGGATCTTCTCATCGGAGATCTTGAGCTGGTCGGACAGCTCCATGGTGCTGCGATTCTTCAGGCCGTCGATAAAGCCGATCAGGGCAGCGGTATCGATGAATTCAGCTTCGCCCATGGGACCGGGAATCACCTTGCCGGTGCCGGAGAAATTGCTGGCATTGCCCGCCGCGTCCGCGAGATAGTCGTCGATGACGACGATCTGTTTGATATCGCGGTCCTTGAGATAGAGCTTCTTGAACACGGACAGCTGCGTGTTGACGATCTCTTCGATGAGGGACTCATTTTGTACGGACCTTGCGCCAACTCTCTCGAGCTGCTCGCGAATACGCAAAACGCCAAGGCGCAGGTTCTGGGACGCGCTGAGTTTGTCCTTTTCAAACAAAGAGATCTGGACGCTGCCGCCGCCGATATCGACGATCGCCGTAGACTGCTCCATGATCTTGGAAAACACCGATCCTTTGGAAGCGAGCGACTTGTAGTCCATGAAGCGCTGCTCTGTATTCTCAAGAATATCGATGTGAATACCGGTCTCCTGCTCCAGCTGTGTCACGATCATCGAAGAATTCTTCATTTCGCGAAAAGCGCTCGTGCCGTAGGCGGTGTAAGCCTCGACGCCGTAATTCTTCATGATCTTCTGGGATTCGGAAAGAATCCGCTTGAGCTCAGCCAGGTGGACCCTTGAGACTTTACCGGTATGATAGGTATCCGTACCGATATCCATCATATGACGGATATTGTCGATCTGCCTGATCCCGCTCTTTCTGGAAAGCTCAAAAATCTTCATTTCATAGACATAGCTTCCCACGTCGATCGCGCCAAATAGATGCACTGCCATGATTTATTATCCCCTTTGTAAGTATTGACCAATAACAGTCGAAGAAACGTAATTATCAAACATTTGTATTATAACAAGTTCGCACCTGTGCTTCCAATAGAATGAGCGAAAGAATGAGATGAAGAATGTGCCGGCGTGGTCCAAACTCAGTATTCTCCGTTCATTTTAAGAAGCTTGGCCGCCTGATCGGCCGCCGTCAGACTGTCCAGGATCTCATCCAGATCTCCGTTCATAATCGCGTCAATTTTATAGAGCGTGAGCTTGATCCGGTGGTCCGTCACTCGTCCCTGCGGGAAGTTATAGGTGCGGATCTTCTCAGAGCGGTCACCAGTGCCGATCTGGCTCCTTCTAAGGTCGGCCTCTTCGTCGTGGCGCTTCTGCATCTCCAGATCATAGAGTTTGGAGCGCAGAAGGGCCCAGGCCTTGGCTTTGTTCTGCAGCTGAGACTTTTCAGTCTGGCTGTAGATGACGATGCCGGTCGGATAATGGGTCAGGCGAACGGCTGAATCCGTTGTATTGACGCACTGGCCGCCGTTGCCGGATGCGCGCATGACGTCGATGCGGACGTCCTTTTCAGGGATATCGATGACAATATCGTCGTCGACCTCAGGGATCACCGCGACGGTGATCGTAGAGGTGTGGATTCGTCCGCCGGATTCGGTCGCGGGCACACGCTGCACTCTGTGGACGCCGCTCTCATATTTCATGCGGGAATAGGCGCCCTGGCCGCGGATCATGAAACTGACGGACTTCATGCCGCCGATCCCGATTTCTTCAAAATCCAGGATCTCCGATTTCCAGCCGCGTCCCTCCGCGTAGTGGACGTACATTCTATAGATCTCCGCGGCAAACAGAGCGGCTTCATCGCCGCCCGCGCCGGCGCGGATTTCCACAATGACGTTCTTGTCGTCGTTGGGGTCCTTGGGAAGCAGCAATATTTTGATCTGCTCTTCCAGCTCCCCGATCCGTTTTCTGGACTCGGCGAGTTCCTCCTTGGCCAGCTCCCGCATCTCCTCGTCGCTCTCTTCTTCCAGCATCTGCAGGGAATCCTCGGCTGCCTGCCGGCAATCCCGGTATTCCCCATAAGCCGCCACAAGCGGCGCCAGATCGCTCTGCTCCTTCATGAGGCTGCGAAATCGCTTCTGGTTGGAGGCGATATCCGGGCTTGCCAGTTCTCTCTGTATATCTTCGTAATGCAGCATTACGCTGTCTAATTGATCAAACATACTTGTCACCGTTTACTTCTGATGAATACTCTTAATGCCGCATACAATGCGGTCGTTTCCGCCATAATCGCGGATGGTCCTGACTTCATAATAGCCGGCCTCTTCCATGAGCGCCGTCACTTCCTGCGCCTGGTCGTAGCCGATCTCCAGATAGAGCATGCCGCCGGTCACCAGATACTGACAGGCTTCGGGAATGATCCTCTTATAGAACATAAGACCGTCTTCGCCGCCGTCCAGCGCCATCATGGGCTCGTGCGCCTGCACTTCGGGTGCAAGCCCTCCTATGACAGCGGAGCAGATATAGGGGGGATTGGAGACAATCAGATCGAATTTCTCTCCCTCGCGTACGGCTTCAAAGAGGTCGCCCTCGCGCCATTCGCAGCGGTCTTGTAATGAGAGCCGCTCTGCGTTCTTTTGGGCAACGTCCAGCGCATCCCGGGAGAGGTCTGTGCCAACGCCGGTCGATCCGTTGGAATAATGAAGGAGGCTCAGAAGTATGCAGCCGCTGCCTGTGCACAGGTCCAGGATCCGGTCTCCGTCGCAGGTTTCCTTCATGATCTCCTCGATCAGGTTCTCCGTATCCTGCTCCGGAATCAGTACCCGGTGGTCCACTGCAAAGGTAAGCCCCATAAAATCACTGCAGCCCACGATATAGGCCAGGGGTTCTCGCTTACTCCGGCGAACCAGAAGCTCTCTATAGCGCGCTACCTCTTCGCAGGGCACAATACGCTCCGCGTCCAGCAGCAAAGTCTGCAGGTTGGTGCCGCACACATGCTCGAGCAGAAGCCGGGCATCCAGCCGCGCCTCCCTCTCCTCCTCTATGACGCCGGACAGGATTCTGGCGCCTTCCTCATAGAGGTCTCTATAAACTGTATCTCTCGCAGATTCATTCCAAAACACGCCGTTTCCTCCAATCAGGCATTGCCGGGGATGGGATCGACCGCTTGGTCTATATTTTGACCGATTGCAGGATCACCCTCTTGATCGAAATGGACGCCAAATTCCTGTGTCAGATACTCTCTCCAGTCAAATACGGCCTCAACGGAGGCAATGCCGACCTCGATCATATCGTCGTCGGGCTCCTTGGTCGTCATCAGCTGCATCCAAAGGCCGGGCTTGGAGATCAGCTGGATCAAGGGATTGCTGCTCGTGCCGGCAAGTCGGATGATCTCATAGGAGACGCCCGAAATGACCGGAATCAGAAGGATTCGGAGCGCGATCCGCATGATGTGGCTGTCCGTGCGGATAAAGAAGAACAATACGATACTGACAAGCATGACAAACATCGTGAAACTGCTTCCGCACCGCTTGTGAAGCCGGGTACTCTTTCTGGCATTTTCAACCGTGAGAGGCAGCCCGCTTTCCAGACAGTTGATGCACTTGTGCTCAGCGCCGTGATATTGATAGAGGCGTTTGATATCTTCCATGGCCGTGATCGCCCATATATAGAGTAGAAAGATCGTGACGCGAAGAATTCCCTCAAATACGACAAGAAGCCCCGTGTGTCCGATCAAAGAACTCAGAAACGAAGCGGCGCCGTAGGGAAGAAGTATGAAAAGCGCGACCGCGATGACCATAGAAACAGCCAGGATCAGGCCCGTCAGGAACTTCTCCCTGGGGGATGCAGGATCCACCGTTTCGCCTGGATCGTACATGGACGCGGAGTAATCGGTTACACGAAGTCCCAAAACGAGGGAGTCGATCAGTACGAAGAAGCCCCGCACGATCGGAATCTTCCTTACGGGCGTGCCGGACAACAGTCCGGTATAGGTCTCATTCCGAAGAACGATACTGCCGTCCTCCTTGCGGACAGCGACTGCGTAGCGATCGCCATTTTTCATCATGACGCCTTCGAGAACGGCCTGTCCGCCGATCCCGCTGTAGTGCTGCGCGCAAACCTTATTATTTGCCAAAATATGCCTCCTAATAGTAAAAAACAAGGCAGAGAATGCACTCCGCCTTGTCTTCATTCATCACTGCGATTCTATTACTTGCTGTAGCCGTACTTCTTGTTGAACTTATCGATACGACCCTTAGCAGCGGCAGTCTTCTGTGTGCCGGTGTAGAAAGAATGGCACTTGGAGCAGACTTCGACGTGAATCTCAGGCTTTGTAGAACCGGTTACGAAAGTGTTGCCGCAGTTGCAGGTAACGGTTGCCTGATAATACTTGGGCTGAATAGATGACTTCATTGATTTCCTCCTTACCTGAGCACCCGGGCCCATGGCCACAGGAGTAACGGTGCTCTGTATGATTATAATTACTGAAACTGCTCATATATCAGAACAGCGTTATGATTATAGCACGGGAGTGTGCGCTGTGCAAGTTATTGTTTGTAATTCAGTGTGCAATTTAATCGGTCATTATAATCTGTAATTCGTTTCCTGCAGTCTTTTGCCCCAGTATCCGAACACAGCAGCAGCAAGGACGCCAAAGAAAAGAATCCACATGGGGTGCGCCAGCACCTCTCCCCACCCGGCGGCTGAGGCAGCCAGGACAGCCAGATTGCAGCTGCAGTGGAGAAGATACGGCACTTCAAAGCGCCTTGTCAGCTCAAAACTCATTGCGAAGACCATTCCCATCACAAAGGCGTAGAGGCCCTGCCGGAGATTGGCGTGTGCGGCGCCAAATACAAGGGAGGACCAGAACGCCGCCTCCAGAGGGGAGAAACCTCTTCTTAATCGGTGCCAAACAATCCCTCTGTAGACAAGCTCCTCCACAAACGGTGTGAGAAAACCATAGACAGCAGCCGCAAAAGGGAGAATGTATGGATCCGGTGAGACTGTGCCTGCTGCGCCTTGTCCGGCCAGAAGCAGATTGAAAAAGGCGGACAGGCTGATCGTACCGGCAGGGAGAAGTCCCATTAACAGGCGGCGGTCCTTTCGGTGCCTGATCCATGCGCCGACGCTCCTTGCCCGGGTGATCATGATCTCCCGCTGCCCTTCTTTGATAAGAGGGATCGCAGCGCCGGCCGAGGCGATTCCCAGGATCAAGAGGTCTGCGGCGTCATGCCAGAACGAATAATAGACGGTCATATCCGCGGACATAGCAATTAGGACCGACTCGAGTAGCCGTAACAGGATCGAGCGGACTGTGATAAACAAAACGATATAGACGAAAAATGGGCGAACGGCATACCAGCCGATCTCGAGTCGTTCCCGCCGCATTGGATCATGCCGCCTTTCTTGTTATGCCAAAACTATTTATGTAAGAACGCCTTGGCATTCTTTGGAATCCCTGGGAATACGGAAAAAACAGCCCGGCGAAAAACGCCGGGCTGTTTTCAAACTGTCTCACTTACGATGTGAAATCCTCATCCGGAAATCTGATTAGCGAAGCATAGCGCCGCCGATAACCATCATCTGAACCTCGCTGGTTCCTTCATAGATCTCGGTGATCTTAGCATCTCTCATCATGCGCTCGATGGGATACTCACGAGTGTAGCCGTAGCCGCCGAACAGCTGCAGGCATCTGCGGGTTACGTCAGAAGCGTTTGCTGCTGCAACAAGCTTAGCCTCTGCTGCGTACTGTGTATAAGGCTTGCCTTCATCAACAGCTGCTGCTGCGCGATAAACAAGCATCTTAGCAGCTTCGGTATTGGCTTTCATCTTAGCCAGCTCGAACTGTGTGTTCTGGAACTTAGCGATCGGACGGCCAAACTGTACTCTCTGCTTGACGTACTCAACGGTTACGTCGATTGCGCCTTCCGCAATACCCAGAGCCTGTGCAGCGATACCGATTCTGCCGCCGTCCAGAGTCATCATAGCAATCTTGAAGCCCTTGTTGACTTCGCCGAGGAGGTTCTCCTTCGGAACCTTCACGTTCTCGAATACGAGCTCGCATGTGCTGGATCCGCGGATACCCATCTTCTTCTCGTGGGAACCAACGCTGAAGCCTTCCATATCCTTTTCCATGATCAGAGCGGTGATACCCTTGTTTCCAAGAGACTTGTCTGTCATACCGAATACTACGAAAATATCAGCTACACCAGCGTTTGTGATGAAGATCTTGGAGCCGTTTACCAGATAGTAGTCGCCCTTGTCCTCAAATACAGTCTTCTGACCTGCTGCGTCGGTACCTGCGTTGGGCTCGGTCAGACCGAAAGCGCCGAGCTTCTCGCCGGAAAGCAGCTGGGGAAGATATTTCTGCTTCTGCTCTTCTGTACCGAACTTGTAGATCGGCCATGCGCAGAGGGATGTGTGTGCAGAGATACCAACAGCTGTGGAAGCACAAACCTTGGAAACTTCCTCGATGCACTGTGCATAGGACAGCTCATCCATGCCTGCTCCGCCGTACTCCTCCGGGAAGGGGATTCCGAGAAGTCCCATCTCAGCAGCCTGCTTGAATGTCTCTACGGGGAATTTCTCTTCCTCGTCGATCTCAGCAGCGATCGGTCCGCAGACACCTACTGCAAAGTCACGGTACATATTCACCATATCCTGATGAATTTCGTCATTAAAAAAACTCATTGCGACCTCCTTTTTAAATACGCTACAATGTAGCAGTTTTTAGATAAACAGTAATCATCTATCCAATCACAGATATTATATCATTCTATCTATTTAGTTTCCACAAAAAGAATGACTTTTTCTTAACAAGTACAACAACATTGTGGTATTTTTGCCCAAAAGTTATAGTGTGATAACCCTTTTTAAAGCAATTGCATAAATCAGCTTTTCGCGCACGTTCATGCCGGTGATCTGAGTAAGCGCCCGCTCATACAGATCGAGCTGGATCTGATAACGGTCCTTGAGCGCCTGCGGATCCGACACCCGGTCCGTCTTATAGTCCACGAGGACAAGCTCACCGTTTTCAATGAAATACGCATCGATAATGCCCTGTACGAGCACAGTCTCTTCCGACGGAAATTCCGGACGAAGGAGGCTCGCCTCGACGCCGAGGACAAAGGGCTGCTCACGAAACAGTTCGCCGCGCGCTTCCGCATCGGCCATCCTTTTTGCGAGATCACTGTGAAGAAATGCGATGATGCCGCCGGCCGGCAGATCCTCTGCATAGGAAGCGGGGATCCGGCCGCTGTCTGCCAATTCGCGTCTCCACGCATAAAGGACGGAGCGCTCAACCAGCGCAGGATTCGGGAACCTTGTGTAATCAAACAGTTCCAGGAGCCTGTGGACGGCCGTTCCGTATTCCGTGCCGCTAAAGGCACTGGTTTGCTGATCATGACCGTGGCTTGCGACCTTTCCGGAGGATTCTTCCTCCTTGTCCCCGGGGACTGCTTTTTCATCGGACTCTGCCGCATCTTTGGTCCTTGCAAAGAAAGGGATCACAGGCGCCGGATTGTTCTCCGGGAAGATCTCATAGGCGTTCTCTCCCTCTTCCTCGAGAGAGGCGAGCTTGAGCTCTGAGACGGAGGTCTTGGTATAGAGTCCCTGCAGGTTCTCATGGGCGTATCTTTGTGAGAAATTCTGCTGCAGCTTGTCTAAAAGAGCGGGATCCGGAAGAGGAATGCCGCCATATTCTCCTGCCTGTTCAAGCTGCTGCTTGCGGACGGCCATGTCGGACTGCTGGCGGATCTCATTCCATATAAGGTCGGCCGTGTTGCAGATCCGGATCTGGAAATGCCCGGATCCCTGTCCTGCGTGAATTGCATACCAGATCAGCTGCAGGAAGCTCTCGGAATCCGCAAGGAGCGCCGAGGGCAATTTCTCCTTATCATCCATAGCGGACGGAATACTCTTCTCCCAATCCTCGCATTTATGGGGAATATCTTCCAGGTAACCGGTGAGAATCAGCTTTTCTTTGGCCCTCGTCATGGCGACGTACAGAACGCGGAGCTCCTCGCCGAGACTTTCCCTGCGGATCTTGTCGGCGATCGCCTCTTTGCGGAGCGTGCGGTATTTGGTCCTGGAGACGGGATCCCAGTAATCGATGCCCATACCCCAGTCGTTGTCGCAGATCAGGCTCCCCTTGGTATCGTGGTAGCGGTAGCTGTGGCTTTTGGCTGTGCCTGCGATAAAGCAGACAGGAAATTCCAGGCCCTTACTCTTGTGAATGCTCATGATCCGCACAACGTCGGCGTTTTCATCCAGGATATTGGCCTCGCCGTAGTCCACTTCCCTGTGGTGGACCTGATCGATATAGCGGACAAAATCAAAGAGTCCGCTCAGCGCCATGTTGTCAAAGGACGCGGCCTGCGCCAGCAGCAGCTGCAGGTTAGCGGACCGCTGCTCTCCGCCCGGCATGGCCCTGCACCACTCCTCATAACCGGTTTCTGTGAACAGAGCCGTGAGAAGATCCTGGATGCCGAGATAGGTGGTCCTTGCGCGCCAGCGGACAATAAAAGCAAGGAACGAAGCGCATTTAGCCGAAAGCGCAGTGCTGTCGTCCTCCCCGGCGAGCTCCGCCATGTGCGTTATGCAGCTGTATAAGTCGGCTTCACGGTCCGAGGCCAGCCGGATCCTTGCAATTTCTTCTTCGCTAAAGCCACCCCAGTAGCTGTGCAATACGCCATATAAGGGAATATCCTGCCTCGGATTATCGAGAACACGGATCATCTGCAGGGCGGTCTGTATTTCACTGGCGGAAAAATAACCGGTGCGGGACTCGATATAGTAGGGAATTCCCTGCTTCTCAAAGACGTCCCTGAAATCCTCATTCCAGCCTGCGCCGCTCCGAAGAAGAATGACAATATCCCCAAAACGGCAGGGACGAGGCTGCCCATCCTCCCCCATGACAGGAAGAGTGCCGACAAGTTCACGGATCCTGCCCGCCACAGCAAGCGCTTCGCGCTGCCGCGCACTGAGCTGTTCGATCTCAGGCGGGATATTCCCTGTGGGATCCTCGGGCCCGCCCACAAGGATCAGTTCTGTCTTGTAAGTATCAGGATCGTCCGCTGCCGGGTAGGAAGCGCCGACTTTCAACGAGACGTCATCTCCGTATTCGACGCCGCCGATCTCGCTCCGCATGAGCCTGAAGAAGACGTCGTTGACGCTGTCCAGCACTTCGCTGCGGCTGCGAAAATTACAATCGAGATCGATTCGCTCCTGCTCTTCATCCATAGGGCGATATGCGCCGAGCTTCGCCATGAAGATCTCAGGTCTTGCCAGACGGAATTTGTAGATCGACTGCTTTACATCGCCGACCATGAAGCGGTTGTAAACCTTTTCATCTTCTGTTGAAATGATCCGCAGCAGCAGCTCCTGCACCTCGTTGCTGTCCTGGTATTCATCGATGAGGATCTCGTCAAAATACTGCCGATATGCCATGGCAGCCCTGCGCGGCTGATAATTTCCGTCGGCGTCCTTTTCCGTAAGAACCTGCAGGGCCAGATGCTCCAGATCCGCGAAGTCGATGACATTCTTCTCCTTCTTGACCGCTTGAAAATGCTGTCTGAAACGGCAGGTCAGGTCAGAAAGCGCCTGCGCCGCCGGGCGGAGCCTTTGCATCGAGGCGAGGATGGAGGAAGGATCCGCGTCCTGATAGCGGTCTCTGAGTTTGACGATCTTCTTCTTGAGACTATCCCGCATATCAGAGGCAAGCTGCTTGAGAGCGGGATCGACTTCCGGATTTTTCTTGGCGTTAAAGCGCGGCATGGTGGCAAAATCCATAGAGAGAATGGCAAGGATCTGGGACCACAGCGCTTTTACCTCCTCAACAGGAACTTGTCCGGCGCTGACTGCAGCCGGGCATGCCCCCAGGGAGCTGAGAACAGCATACTCCTCCCTTAGGAGAGGAATATAGAGCGAGGGGCCGTCTGGACGGGCACAGATCGACAGAATCTGTTCGTATTGTCTTGCGAGATCCCGGATCCGCTCTGCTGCGGTAAGGATGATAAACTGCATCCAGTTGAAAGAGAACAATTCCTCTTCGCGCAGGACATCATAATCGGCCGCTCTCTCTTTGATCCATTCTTCGGGATCCGGATGGCTGACCGCCTGCCTATAGAGCGACTCAAGAATAGTCTCCAGTTCCTTATCACCGGCATTATGACAGAAGCTGTCCGCACAGATCTGCAGAGAGGGATCCCCCTCTGCGTAGCATTTTTCCAGAAAGTCCTCCAGCGCGTCCTTGCGCATGAGGTCTCCTTCCGTCTGGTCCATCTGCCTGAACGCGGGATCCATGTCGATATCGCTGAAGTTATTGCGAAGGAGAAATGTGAAAAAGCTGTCCATAGTGGTGATCTGCGCATTGTGAAGGAGCGTCTCCTGCCTCTGCAGATGCGCGTTGCCCGGGTCCTCTTCAATTCTCTTTGCGATGGCGGCGCCGATCCGCTCCCGCATCTGTGCCGCCGCGGCTTTGGTAAAGGTGACGACCAAAAGCCTGTCGATATCAAGGGGAGAATCCCCCTCGCTGATCATACGGACGATCCTCTCGACAAGAACGGCCGTCTTGCCGCTGCCGGCCGCCGCGGAAACCAGTATATTGTGATTTCTTGCCTGCAGGACTCTTGTCTGCTGGCTTGTAAATGTAATTGCCATATTTGTAATTGCCTCTATCGTTGCACTAGCCAAATGAAACAGGTGTGAAAGCCAGGATGCTGTCAGTGATCCCGATACCGGTATCCGTCGATAGACAGATCAAATCCGCAGACCTCTTTATAAGGACAGTAGGTACAAGCCTCTTTGTCCTTGTCCCAGACGGCGGGCTCGGCCGCCGCGTTGCCGTCCAGAATCCCCTCTGCCAGCTTGCATACGACGTCCGTGACTTCTCTCGAAAGCGCCTTAAAGCCTTCTGTGGAGAATACGTGGGGGCTCTTACCACTGATACTTCCGTCTTTTTTGATTGATAACGGGATCACATCGCTCTTACCTGCAATTCCAGTATCAAGAAGCTTATAGGCAGACGGATCGTCGTTGACCAAGCCGGTCGGCCGCAGAGCGGCTCTGATCTCAGCCAGCGTCTGATCGGAGGGCTCGTCGGAGGCGCCGGTTTCACCGGCTGCGCTTCCGCCATCCAGAACGGCGTCCGTGATCTTGTAGTACAGCATAGCGGCCGGAAGGATCTCTTTATCAGGATTGGAATCAGAGAGATTCTTGATAACTGCGTTCATATACATGAGGAGCTGCAGCTGCAGTCCGCGCTTCATGAGGTCCTCTTTGAGATCGTTGCTGCCGGATTTGTAATCCAATACCTTGACAAAGATCGCGTCATCCTGACGGCACAGGTCAAGGCGATCGATCTGCCCGACAAGCTTCAGCCATCTGCCGTCTGTAAGAGGGAATGTGATCGGATCCGCCTCGCCGCCCGGACCAAAGGAATACTCGAATCCCTCGGGTTCAAACCAGCCCTTCTGAAGCTGGTACTGTAAGGTATCTGCAGTCCGGATCAGGATCTGTTCCATCCGAGCCAGCTGCGCCTCACTTCTCTTGGTAGAGTACATGAGCAGGTCGTTGTAGGAGGCTGCGGTATCGCGGAGCGATTCTCTTACAATCTCCCGCCCCTCTTCAGGGGTGAAGGTGCGCCAGGAAAGCCCCTTCTTCTGCAGCTTTCTGCTGAAGCGCTCCAGACTTTGATGAAGGATACTGCCCGTGTCCACAGGTTCGATTACGTATTCGTCGCGCTTTTTAAGTCTGAGTCCGTACTGCAAAAACTGCATGAGAGGACACTTGGCGGCCGTCTCCATACGGCTGATCCCGCCATAAACTGTGGAGCCGTACAGAGAAGACGCTATATCCTTACTGATCCAGACGGGATCATAGTGGGTAAAGGCGGCGTCCTTGAGCTTCTCCAGTGCAGCGCCGGTCTCGGCGCTTCCATCCCGCATCATGAAACCGTATGCGGTCATAACCGTGTCCGATGCAGCGCTGCCGGGCTCCCACTTGCCTTGGGCGTATTCCCGCAGCGCGCCGGAAAGCCAGACAATGCCGTCCTTGGCGCCGGTGAGCTGCTCCGCCGCGGAACGAAGCTGCGGATGCTCCACTGCGGCCCCGGGGAACAGCTTGCGGATCATCTGGATCAGGTAGGAGGGATGAAGCGTACTGCCCTCCGGCTTGGTCCTGGCAAAAGACAGATATAGAGCGTCGGTGGGCTTGGTCATATTCATGTACAGGTACAGCCGCTGCAGATACATCTGCTGGCGCGGCGTCGGAGCAAGCTCGGTACCTGAGGATTTCAGAAACTCTCTGTCAAGATCGGACAGAAGGCCGCCGCGGGATGTACCTCTGGGGATGTTCCCGTCATTGACGCCTGTAAAGAACAGAACGCGGCACTGTGAAACTCTCGTCCGCTCAATGTCTCCCACCAGAACGCGGTCCACCTGCTGCGGCAAAGTGCCAAGACGGATTTCCGCAAAACCTGCCTCAATAAGCTCCAGGTAGTCCTGCGAAGAGATCTTCTCATCGCCCAGAAGATCGTGAATCTGCTCAAGGAGATCGATCACATAGCGGTAGAGCTGGCTGAACTGTTTACTGCGAACGTCGTCACCCGCCTGTTGGAAAGCAGACGCCCACTGCTGCATCTTCTCTTCCATAGAGAGACCGGCTATGAAGCGATATAAGGCTTCCGTTCTCTCTGAAGCGGTACCGGCGGCAGCCCGCTCCTGATCGATCGGACCTGCAACAGGCTCTATTTCCTTAAGGAACTGAAGTCGTAAGGGCTCTGTCTGCGTGTCAAAGGGAAGGCTCCACTTTCTGCGCCCTCTGATCCCGTGTGCCAGACAGTAATTCTCCAGTATATCGACCTCTTCCATCGTAAGACTGCTCATGCCGCTGCGCAGGTACTTGAATACAGCATTATAGGAATATCCCTGCGGCCGGATCTGTAATACGCTGCGGATCGATTCGGTCAGGGGACTAAGACCTGCGGAGCTTGTCCTGTCCACATAGACGGGAATATCATAGCGGGCGGCCTGCTTCTCGAACAGCTGGCCGTAATTGTCCAGATCGCCGCAGACGACAGAAATATCTCTATATTGATACCCTTTGGTCAGCACCAGTTTCCTGATCTCGATACAGATCTGCCGCACTTCCTCTTCCGGGGTATCGGTCTCGTAGAGGCGCAGCTTGTCTTCAACAGGCGCCGTATAAGCAGCGGATGGATAGCGGAATATGCTGCGCTCAAGATGCGTCAGTACCGGGTTATTTCTGAAACGGGCAGGCGCATTGCCTGGATCTCCCACAAAAAGATCGGTTCCTCTTGTGAGCCCCTCCCTGTCAGCCAGCTTTTCCAGATCGCATACCGTTTTCCTTGTCAGATAGAAAAGGGAATCCTCTCTGCCGGGGCTCTTACTCGCACGCACCTTACTGATCGGTGGACCATCGTCCGTGCCAAGCGTCATAGAGATCACCACGTCGCGGCTGCAGCGGATCAGCGCCGAGAGTACACGATACTGCACCGGCGTAAAGCCGGTAAAACCGTCCAGTACAAATGTACTGCGCCTGACCCATTCCGAGGACGGAATCGCTTCCGCGAGGAGGTCGAGCTTTTCCTCCGATGTGATAAAGCGGTCCTTCTTGCCTTCCAGAAAGGCGTCATAAAGAATCGCAAGATCATGGAGTCTTGCCGTGAGGGCGCCCTGTCCTCTGTCCGAGGCGTAGTTCTGCATCCATTCTAGTTCCTGGCCGCCGATCCCGTACTGCATGAATTCTGAAAGGACCGATTTCACTTCCGCGATCATGCCGGGATAATGGATACTCCTTCCAAGAATTGTAAGGTCTGCGGCGCGCTGTCCGGCCACTCTCCTTAGAAGCAGCGTCTTGCCCGTGTCATCAAGAACCGCCCGCTTGGGCACGCCGATCTCTTCAAAGATCTTATGGGTGAGCCTGCCAAAACTCAGTACGTCAATATTGAGGATCCCGCGTCGGGGAGATTCAGTGACGATCTCCTTCTGGGTCTGCATGGAGTACTGATCAGGGACGATGAGACAATAGTTATCCCTGGCGTGATCGCCCTCCTGCACAGCCTGTTCCGCCTGTTCGAGGATCCAATTGTGAAGCATGCGGCTCTTTCCGGAACCGGAAGCGCCGAAGCAAAATCTGTAGCTCATAATGCTCTCCATTTCTTGCGTGATCTTGATGTGTGAATGAGAGTCAAATTGCGATCAAACTGCAATCAGACGACAATCAACCTTCACATGTCCTCATTTTACACCTCAGCCTGTACAAACAAAAGCACAGCCTGTGTGCAGGCTGTGCTTTGCGAGCATATTAAAAACGCTTTTAATTATTTCTTTTTGCTCTTCTCGCGGCTCTCGAGAATGGTCTCGCCGGAGATGATCTCGAAGTTGACGCCGGTGCGGTTGGGCTTGTCATCTTCGAATGTATAGTCCTTGCCGGGAAGGATCGCGTTGAGGATGATACCGACGAGGGAGCCGGTTGCAAGACCGGACAGGCTCAGGGTCATGCCGCCGACGGGAATGTTGATCGCGCCAGCGTTGGAGTAGCTGATGCCGATGGAAAGAACCATGATCAGCGCTGCGACCAGGACGTTTCTGCTCTTGGAGAAATCGGTGTTGGTCTCAACAAGGTTTCTGACACCGACAGCGGAAATCATGCCGTAAAGGACAAGGGAGATACCGCCGATGGTTGCGGAAGGCATTACCTCGATGACAGCCGCGAACTTGGGGCAGAAGGAAAGCAGAACGGCAAACGCTGCTGCAATGCGGATGACGCGGGGATCATATACCTTGGTCAGTGTGAGGACGCCGGTATTCTCACCGTAGGTTGTATTGGCAGGCGCACCGAACAGGGAAGCCAGTGCGGTTGCAAGACCGTCGCCGGTCAGTGTGCGGTGAAGGCCGGGATCCTTAATGTAGTTGATGCCGCATGTGGAGCTGATCGCGGAGATATCGCCGATGTGCTCCATCATGGTTGCCAGCGCGATCGGAACGATGGTCACGACGCTGGTGATCAGAAGGCCGGTATTGAGGTTTCCGCCTGCGAAAATGGAGAACACCGTTTTCTCAAAGTGAATGGGGAAGCCGATCCAAGCTGCTTCCGCAACAGGCGTAAAGTCGATCTTGCCGGCGATCGCGGCGCAGATGTAAGAGCCGATGACGCCAAGCAGAATGGGGACGATCTTGATCATGCCCTTGCCCCAGATGTTGCAGATCACGACGATGATGATCGCGATCAGTGCAACCCACCAGCAGCTCTCCACATTGTTCAGCGCGGAGGGAGCCAGGTTCAGTCCGATTGCAATGATGATCGGTCCTGTGACAACAGGAGGGAAATACTTCATAACCTTGCTTGTTCCGTATGCTTTAAAGAGTGCTGCGAGGACCAGGTAAAGAAGGCCTGCGCATGCAACGCCAAAACATGCATAGGGAAGAAGCTCACTGGGCGTGCCGTCTGCGTTCAGAGGCGCGATCGCTGCATAACCGCCAAGAAATGCGAAGGATGAACCCAGAAATGCGGGCACCTTTCTCTTGGAGATCAGATGAAAGAGAAGGGTTCCAAGACCTGCAAAAAGCAGTGTTGTGGAGACATCAAGTCCGGTGATCAGCGGAACGACTACGGTCGCGCCGAACATCGCAAACATGTGCTGCAGTCCAAGAACCAGCATCTTGGGGGTTCCCAGCTCACGCGCATCGTAAATCGCGCGCTCGCCAACTTTGTAATCTTGTTTACTCATTTACATTCCTCCTGTTCTTTAAAAAACACGTCAGGGAACACTATCCCTGACGTGTCTATTTAACGTATCAACTTGTCTTTAAGAATGAATTTCTGACGCATAGATGTCCTTCCTTCAAAATCTAAAGCTGATTTTATATAAGAACATAAAAATAGTCAAGAAAATTGTTGAGATAATTTCATCTGGTATGACCGCATGCGGGCCGATCATTCTGCGTCCGCAGGATGCTCTTCTTCGTAGATGGCTTCCTTGTCGTGGTCGTCCTCGTGGATGGCCTCTCCGTTCTCTTCGCCCTCGTAGACTGCTTCCTTGGCGTCGTCGTCTTCGTGGATCTCCTCAGTCGCTTCGCTCTCCCAGTCTACATAGACCTTGCGGCTCGCCTCTTCCTCATCCATTTCCTTTGCAACCGCGTTGGCGACAGCTTCCTCAACCACTTCCTCGTCGAGCTCGCTCTCTTCCTCTGCCAAAATATCCTTGACGCGGGCTGCGGAGTCGGCGACAACGTTCTTGACCTTGCCGGCAGTCTCGTTGACCACATCCAGCACTTCTTCACCCTTAGGACCAATCGCTTCTCTTACCTTCGCCATTGCGTCAGCGGAGCTGGCCTTGATCGTTGTATAGGTTCTTGTTGCAGCAGTCTTGAACTTTTCGGTGGGATCCTCTTCCTCTTCCGCGTCCTCGTCGATGTCATCAAGATCCTCTTCAAACTCATCCTCGGCTTCCTTGCCGCTCTCATCCAGATAATTATAAACGGTCGCTGCCGTTACACCTGCCACTGCCAATCCGAAAAGAAGCTTTCCTAATCTGAACATAATAACCTCCTCAATGTGATCATTTGGGCGTACGCCTCATTTGAATTCAATACTACTCTATTTGACCTTAAAATTAAAGATATATTTTGAGACGGCGCCGGATAAATTCATCCCGTTTCTTGTCTGCGTTTCCAAGCGATGGTATCATAAATGCATTGGATGCGGTGCCTGTACAAGGGAGGAAGTAGCATTGAATGACAAGTTCTGGGATCTGAAAAAAGCCAAGCAGGATAAAATGATCAACGGCGCGCTCAAAATCTTTGCGCAAAACGGGTACCGGCATGCAAGCACGGATGAGATCGTACAAGAGGCAGCGATCAGTAAGGGCCTGTTGTTTCACTATTTTTACAGTAAGGCCGGGCTCTATACATTTCTCACCGAATACAGCGCCAGGTTTTCCATGGTAGAACTTAGTTCCGAACTGCGGCGCAAAGAGGACATTCCGTTCTGGGATTTCCAGCACGCGCTGACAAGGGCCGAATCCTTCATCATGCGGCAGTATCCCTATATGCTCCTCTTCATGGACCACGCAGGCTTCGACAAAGAGGCGGATTCCTACGATCTGGCCCGGGACCATCTGCTGCTGTACCGGGACCGCCGCAATGCGCTTATGGAAGGCGCGGCCGCTGCAGCGGCTATGCCTTTGAAAGAAGCGATGAGGCTTGACGGACTGATCCGCCTTTCCCGAAAGGAGCAGGCGTCCGCCCTCTTGCGGGACGGCAGTTTCACGCCGGATCGCTACTTCTCAGAGGTGACAGAAACCATTCGGTTCATTGAAAAACTATATAAAAAGTGATGTTCGCTATGACATTCGAAAAAAAGACCAGGCTCTCAAAGCCTGGTCTTTTGTAATTTCTAATTTCGATTATTTGCCGGCAGGCAGCTTGAAGGAACTCTTCAGTCCTACAATGCGGTTGAATACAGGCGCGCCATCCTTGGAATCGTGGCAGTCCACGCAGAAATAGCCGTTTCTGACGAACTGGAAGCGCTCGAAAGGCTTGGCGTCCTTCAGCGCAGGCTCTGCATACGCGCTGCACTCGACCAAAGAATGGGGATTGAGATTGAGGGAGCCGTCCTCGTTGTAGACGCCCTTTTCCTCATCCACGATATTCTCATAGAGTCTGACCTTGACAGGAACCGCTTCGGCAGCGCTGACCCAGTGAATGGTCCCCTTGACTTTACGACCTGTGAAGCCGCTTCCGCTCTTGGTCTCGGGATCGTAGGTCGCGTGTACAGCCGTGATATTGCCGTTCTCATCGGTGTCATACCCGACGCACTTGACAAAATACGCATACATCAGCCTAACCTCGTTGCCGGGATAGAGTCTCTTATACTTGGGCACCGGTGCGGGAAGGAAGTCTTCTCTCTCAATCCAGAGCTCACGGCCAAAGGGAATCTGTCTGACACCCAGTTCCGGATTCTCCAGGTTGTTGTCCGCATCGAGCATCTCAATCTGATCCTCGGGATAGTTGTCGATGATCAGCTTGAGGGGATCGAGTACGGTGAGCATTCTGCTGCAGCTGGGCTTTAAGTCCTCGCGGATGCAGTATTCCAGCATCGCGTAATCAGAGGAGGACTGGGCCTTGGAGATGCCGCTCAGCTCCACAAACTTCTTGATGGATGCGGGCGTAAATCCTCTGCGGCGAAGGCCGGAGATGCTGACCAGTCTGGGATCATCCCATCCGTCTACAATGCCTTCTTCCACGAGCTTCTTGATATAGCGCTTTCCGGTGACCACATTGGTCAGATACATCTTGGCAAACTCGATCTGTCTGGGGGGATGGACAAATCCCGCCTCTTTCACAACCCAGTCGTAGAGCGGGCGGTGATCTTCGAATTCAAGTGTGCACAGAGAGTGTGTGATGCCCTCGATCGCATCCTCGATGGGGTGCGCGTAGTCATACATGGGATAGATGCACCATTTATCGCCGGTGTTGTGGTGGTGCATGTGCGCCACACGGTAGAGAATGGGATCTCTCATATTCATATTAGAACTTGCCATGTCGATCTTCGCGCGGAGAGTCTTCTCTCCGTCCTTAAATTCCCCGTTCTTCATGCGGGTGAACAGATCCAGGTTCTCCTCAATGCTTCTGTCTCTGTTTGGATCGTTGATGCCGGGCTGGTCGAGGGTGCCGCGGTACTCTCTCATCTGCTCCGCAGTGAGGTCAGAGACATAGGCTTTCCCCTTCTTGATCAGTTCGACAGCAATCTCATACATCTGTCCGAAGTAATTGGAGGCAAAAAAGAGCCTGTCCTCATAATCGGCGCCGAGCCATGCCACGTCCTCTTTGATGGATTCTACGAATTCACTCTTTTCCTTGGTCGGATTGGTGTCGTCAAAGCGGAGATTGAACTTGCCGCCATACTGCTGCGCCATGCCATAGTTGAGAAGGATACTCTTTGCGTGACCGATATGGAGGTATCCATTCGGCTCGGGAGGAAACCGTGTGTGGACCGTCGTATAGACGCCCTCCGCCAAGTCCTTTTCAATTTCTTTTTCAATAAAATGACGGCTCACTTTCTCTTCCGCTACTACGGCTGCGTCGTCTTTGTTCAGTTCTTCTTTACCCATAAATGCTCCTGTGTCCTGTAATAATCTGTATGCCTTATTGTAAATGATTTCGATCAGGCGTCCTGAGAATAGTTGGGCGCTTCCTTGGTGATCTGGATGTCGTGAGGATGGCTCTCCTTGAGGGAAGCCGCTGTGATCTTGACGAACTGGCCCTTGTCCTGCAGCTCTTTGATCGTGCGGGATCCTGTGAGGCCCATACCGCTGCGGATGCCGCCGCACATCTGGAAGATCACGTCTTCCACTTCACCCTTGTAGGCAACGCGTCCTTCGACGCCTTCGGGAACGAGTTTGCGGGCGTTCTCCTGGAAGTATCTGTCCTTACTTCCGTTCTCCATAGCGGCGATGGAACCCATGCCTCTATATACCTTGTACTTACGGCCCTGGAAGAGCTCGGTCGCACCGGGACTCTCCTCGCAGCCTGCCAGCATGGAACCCATCATGCAGACGTTCGCGCCGGCCGCGAGTGCCTTTGTCATATCGCCGGAGAACTTGATACCGCCGTCGGCGATGACGGGGATATCATACTGTTTTGCCACTTCGTAGGCATTCATGACAGCGGTGATCTGCGGAACGCCGATACCTGTGACAACACGGGTCGTGCAGATGGAACCGGGGCCGATACCGACCTTGACAGCGTCTGCGCCGGCCTTGATCAGGTCGCGGGCGCCCTCGCCAGTCGCGATATTGCCTGCGATGACAGGAAGATCCGGATAGGCGTCCTTGATCATGCGCAGGGAACGAAGAACGTTCTCAGAGTGACCGTGGGAGGAATCCAGCACGATGATATCGACCTTGGACTTTCTAAGTGCCTCGACTCTCTCAAGCACGTTGGCTGTGATGCCGACGCCGGCACCGCACAGAAGGCGTCCCTGGGGATCCTTGGCTGCGTTGGGGTACTTGATATTCTTTTCAATATCTTTAATGGTAATGAGACCGACAAGGTTGTAGTCGTCGTCGACGATCGGCAGCTTTTCCTTCTTGGAACGGGCCAGGATCTTCTGCGCTTCCTCGAGGGTAATTCCTTCTTTGGCAGTGACAAGACCTTCGGAGGTCATGGCTTCGCGGATCTTCTTGGAGAAATCGGTCTCAAACTTCAGATCTCTGTTGGTGATGATACCGACGAGCTTTCTGCCCTCCGTGATCGGAACGCCGGAAATCCGGAATTTGCGCATCAGATTCTCTGCGTCTTGCAGAGTGTGCTCGGGAGAAAGGGAGAAGGGATCGGTGATGACGCCATTTTCAGAGCGCTTTACCTTATCAACTTCCTCGGCCTGTGCCTCGATCGACATGTTTTTATGAATGATACCGATACCGCCCTGTCTGGCCATGGCAATTGCCATTCTGTGTTCGGTCACTGTATCCATGCTCGCACTCATCATAGGGATGTTGAGACGAATGGTCTTTGTAAGATTTGTGCTAAGGTCAACCTCATTGGGAATGACTGTGGAATATCCGGGTACCAGAAGTACGTCATCAAATGTAATGCCTTCACCGATTAGTTTTGCCATTTTTTCCTCCTGTGAATGGTCTTTAAATGATTGTGTCCTCGCTGCGCTTGTGTAGATGTCAGTTTCTGAAAACATTTCTGGGGCTGAACATGCGGATGATATCCAGAATCTGTGCGCCGTACTCGCCGACCATATCCAGGATCAGCTCCGTGCCGTCCGAAAGAATCAGTGCATAGCGGCAGGGCTTGTTCTCGTCGCCCTGGGAACTGTAGTCCAGCACCTTGCGCTCCTTGCTCTTATAGGCGTCAAGATGATGCGAGTCTATGGGCGCCAGAATCTCCATCTTGGTGAGGTCGTAAACCGCCAGCTCCTTGCGGCGCTGCTTCTGCTGGATCTTGGCGACGCGGAGTTCCTTGTCCACATAGACGTATTCAAAGTCCACAACGCATTCAAGCCAGGCAAAATAGGCAGCCGCTGCGCACAAGACCGCCGGGATCAGCAGCAGATAGCTGAACATAAAAGATAGTAAACAAAAACACACTGCAAGAACGCCTGCTCCATAGCAAATCGCCTTAATCAGTGTGTTTGGTTTCCTGTTTACTACAACTTCCAGGCATCCTACGTCCATTTCCCGCCACCTCACTTTTCATGTTCTCAGATTATTTTTACCATAATATTACAGAACATTTGAGATTGCAAGGTGGAAAAAGGACAAATCAAACCTGTGTTTTGACAAAAATATCATAAATCGCTCTGACAGCGATTTCAAAATCGGCATTATCGACGCCAATGATGATATTGAGCTCGCTCGAACCCTGATCGATCATGCGGACGTTGACCTGTGCGTGGGCCAGAGCGGAGAAAATCCGGCCGGCGGTACCGCGCATGGACTTCATGCCGCGTCCTACGACGGCGATCAGCGCCAGATCCGACTCGATCTCCACGGAATCGGGCTGTGCCAGTCTGTGGATCGCGGAGACGACGCGCTGCTCCTTGTGCATAAACTCGTCCTCGTGGACGACGATCGTCATTGTATCAATGCCGGAAGGCATGTGCTCGAAGGAAATACCCTGTTCCTCGAACGCCTGCAGGACTTTGCGGCCAAAACCGACCTCGGAGTTCATCAGCGCCTTGGAGATCAGAACCGCACAGAAGCCTTTCTTGCCGGCAATACCGGTGATGACATAGCCGGATTTCTGGCATGTGCTCTCCACGATCCAGGTGCCATCGTCGGCAGGCTTATTGGTGTTGCGGATATTGATCGGAATGCCCTCGTGTCTGACGGGGAAGATCGCGTCCTCGTGAAGAACGGAGGCGCCCATATAAGAGAGCTCTCGCAGTTCTCTGTAGGTGATCGTCTCTATGCCGACGGGATTGTTGATGATGCGGGGATCCGCCACCATAAAACCGGAGACGTCCGTCCAGTTTTCATAGACGTCGGCCCGGCAGGCTCTCGCGACGATCGATCCTGTGATGTCGCTGCCGCCTCTGGAGAATGTCTTGACGTTTCCGTCGAATCCTCTTCCGTAGAAGCCGGGGATGACGGCCTTGGGGGTCTCTTCCAGTACCTTGGACAGGACTTCATTGGTCTTCTCCGCGTCCAGATTGCCGTGCTCGTCAAAGAAGATGACGTCCTTGGCGTCCAGGAACTTGTAACCCAGATAGCGCGCCATGATGCGGCCGTTCAAGTATTCGCCGCGGGAAGCCGCGTAATTGCTGTCAGGATTTTGATGCATGCGGCGCTCGATCTGCGCGAATTCGCCCTCGAGACTAAAGCCCTCGAGACCAAGTCCGTCGATGATCTCCTGATAGCGTTCCTTGATGATATCGAACTCCTCGCCAAAATCATCATCTTTGGAAGCTTTGGATTGCATTCTGTAAAGAAGATCGGTGACCTTGTCGTCTCCGCTGAACCGTTTTCCGGGTGCGGAGGGAATGACATACACCCTGGAGGGATCCTCTCTGATGATGTCTCCGACCTTTTTAAACTGCTCTGCATCTGCAAGTGAACTCCCGCCGAATTTAACTACCTTTTTCATATTCTATTTCCCTGTGTCTGCACAGGAAACTCTCCTCTCTGCCTTGATGCTGGCGTAAGACTGTCTAATAAGTAATAGCAGAATTCATTTAATCCTGCAAGAGACGAATACACTGTTTCACTGTCTTAAAAGAAGAAACGGCGTCCTGCAGCTCTTTTTCCGTCATGCTTAGCGTCACAAACGCCAGCTCATCTTCCGGTGCGCCGGGGGCGTGGATCACAGGAGAACCCTTAAATACCTCGTGCGCTTTCGCTTCTTCCTCTTTCGAGATCCGGATGAAGTACCGATAGGACTCCTTCATGGGATCCGCGATCTGCATGACTTCGTCCGCCCAGAGGATGGGAATATTGCGGCCGATATTCCTGGCGCATTCCATGACGTCTGAAACAACCGCGCTCGCCGTAGGGAATTTGCCTGCGCCCCGTCCGTAGAACATCAGATCGTCGACCATATTGCCGTGGACAAAGACGCCGTTGAAGACGTCCTGCACGCTGTGCAGCGGGTGGTCGCTTCGAACAAGGAACGGCGCGGTGCGGACGCTGTAGCTTCCGTCCTCCAGCTTTCTGGAGACGCCGAGCAGCTTGATAGCCATATTCATAGCCCGCGCGTAGCCGAAGTCATCGGTTGTAATGTGAGAAATACCCTCGCAGGGAATGTCTTCGTAGCGGATCGTGCGGCCGCTGATCAGAGACGACAGGATCGCGATCTTGCGGCAGGGATCGTGCCCTTCCACGTCTGCTTCCGGATTTCTCTCGGCGTAGCCCTTTTCCTGCGCTTCTTTCAGCGCGTGCTCGAAGGAAATGCCGGCTTTTTCCATACGCGTGAGGATGTAGTTGGTCGTACCGTTCAAAATACCGAATACAGCTGTGATATCCTCCTGGGTCAGGCAGGCGTTGATCGGACGAAGGAGCGGAATGCCGCCGCCGACGCTGGCTTCAAAGAGATAGCTGCAGTTGTTGGCCTTCGCGATCTGTAAAAGCTCGGGGCCATGGGCCGCTACAAGCTCTTTATTAGAAGTACAGACGCTGATCCCGCGTGCAAGCGCTTTTTTGGTAAAGGTAAATGCAGGCTCCTTGCCGCCCATTGTCTCACAGATCACAGAGACCTCCCCGTCATCAAGAATGTCCTGATAATCGTGCGTCACTCTGTCATTGTAGGGACTGTCCGGAAAATCGCGCAGATCAAGAATATACTTGACATGGATCCCGTCCGGGACAGTCTTGGTGATCACTTCCTGGTTGCGGTCAATGAGCTCGACGACGCCGCTGCCGACGGTACCAAATCCGAGAACTGCCATCTGTACCATAACTCTTATCTCCTTTGTATCTAACGTTCTATAGCAATAAGAAGATTTGTTTCTTCACTGCAATCAATAGCCTTTTACTGCATTTTCTCCCGGCCCATGATGCGGATCCTGCGGACGCCTTCCATTTCCTCGATCTTGCGGATCATCTGACTGATATTGTCTGTATTGTCCTTGATCTGCAGGCTGATGCTCAGATCGGCGACGCCGCTGATCGGGATACTCTGATGGATGGTGAGAATATTGGCGTTGCATGCGGAAATAATGCCCAAAAGCTCTGCCAGAATTCCTGTCTCATCGTTGATCTCACAGGATAAGGTGACGTTCATTCCCGCCATGCTGTCATGGAATTCTTCAATATCGTCTTTAAATTTGTAGTAGGAACTTCGGCTGATCCCTGCCAGTTCCACCGCCTCGTTGACGGTTCTGGCCTTGCCGGAAGCCAGAAGCTGATTCACTTTTACGACGCCTCGGAGCACTTCGGGCACGGCTCTCTTGCGTACAATATAAAATTCAGACTTTTCGCTCACAGCGGACTCCTTGGATGTATGAATAGACGAAACCGACGAAGATTATACTATCACGCATTGTTCTCTAATGCAAGGACATTTGTTTTCCGCAGGCGGACATATTGGTGCACGCCATGAATCAGCAGCAGGATGGCCGTGATGGCGGAGATGGCGCAGCACAAATAAAATCCCTTTGGCAGGTAGGTAAAGCGGATCTCGTGGGTTCCTTCCGGTACAGGAATCGCCATCAGACCGCCGTCCACCTTCTCGATGGGAACCTGCACGCCGTCCACCTGCGCTGTGAATCCCTCGTCGTAGGGAACGGAGAAAAATACAAGGTTTTCGCTCGGCAGATTGATCCTGGCAGAGAATCCGGCGTTGTCAAACGCGAATTCACTGCAGGCGGATTCGCTTCGCTTGCTGCAGGCCCTCTGAAACTCCTGCTCGCTCATGATCTCTTCGTCCGCGTGCATGTCTTCTTCCATATAGCGGCCGT
>ONNQ01000074.1 GCA_900319245.1 uncultured Lachnospiraceae bacterium
ATCCCCCTCGCATGGTTCCGTCTTTTGCTATTTTTCACACCCCCTTTTTCACCGGGTCAATACCCTTTTTGAAAACGCGTTTTTTTCGCGCGTGACCCCGCGCCGTTTTCCGCGGCAAAAGCGCACAGCGATTTGACCCGCCCCTCCCGGTCAGAAAATATTTATCTGTCACCGCGTTCACGATGAATCTTTTCGTGACAAGACCGGCAAAGGCCCATCAGATTCTTTTCCTCGTTGCTTCCGCCTTCGGACAGCGGCACGATGTGATGCACCTCTTCGGCCGCAACGTATCGTCCTTCCTTCAGGCACTGCTCGCAGAGCGGATGCTTCCGAACATAACGATCACGGATTCTCTTCCAGGCTCGGCCGTAACGTTTGCCGGGTGAGTAGCCACGTGTAAACTTCTCATAGTGAGCGTTCATGATCTTGGCGTGCTCTTCGCAGTACTGCTCGCCGTCCTCACAAAGGTTCGGACAGCTAGGATAGCGGCAGGGTCTTTTAGGTTTCCTTGGCACGACCTGCGCCTCCTTTCATGGCATAAAGAAAGCCCTGCGAGGAGGTCCCCACAAGGCTTCGTGCTTTCTGTATTCTTTTTGCATTTCTGCTGATTATATAGTATCACAGCAGGCGCTTGGACATCTCTGGACAAAGCTGGACATTTCGGGCGCATTTCATATCGTGATCGGATTTTCCGGAAGCACCATGTGAAGCAGCGCCTTACCGTGCCATCTTCTTACGGTACGGGCATCGGCGTGGAGCTCTATCCCGATCTGCTCCCACGTGTAGTTATGAACGTAGCGGTACTTTAACACCATGCGTTCATCCGTATCCTCCACCGATGTAATGACGGATCGTATCTCTTTCTTCAGCTCCATCAGAAGATCAATCTCCTTATTGATCTTGTCCTCAAGCTCCATGATCTTCTCAAGGCTTCGGACAAACGGCGCATCGTAGTTCTTGGACGTCTGGATGCGTTCTGTCAGCTGTGGAGAGGATACGCTGGATGCCATCTCCCGAAGCGATGCCACTTCCTCAAGATCGCTGCATATTTTCTGGTCCAGACGGTATGCCTGGCGCAGATATTCTTTTGCTGTCATGGTAGCCATTCCTCCTCTAATTTCGTAAGCAGCGCCTGTCCATCAAGATCGGACAGCGCCGCAAAATAGTCGGAACGGAAGAATCTCTCGAGGTCCTCTACCATGAGCTTTGCTTCTTCGTTCTTTCGGTTCTTTTTCAGTTTCTTTCTTGCGTTGCGATAGTCTTTTGCAGCCTGAATAATGATCGCGTTCGCAAGTTTTACGTAGGGATCGATCAGCACCGCCTCCTTTTCAGGTTTGCCCTCACTGCATCGATCAGAGCATCCTGAGTCTTTTCTTTTTTCCGGAGCGCTTTCATGACCTGCTCGTCAATCGTTCCCTTCGCAATGATATGGTGAATCACCACCGTATCCTTCTGGCCCTGCCGATGGAGTCTTGCATTCGTCTGCTGATAAAGCTCCAGGCTCCAGGTCAAGCCGAACCAGATGAGCGTTGATCCGCCACTTTGAAGATTTAAGCCATGACCTGCCGATGCCGGATGGATGATTGCCGCAGAAATTTTTCCCGCATTCCAATCTTCAATATCCTGGCTTGTCTTGATCTCCCGGACGGAGAACCGCGCCTTGATACGCTCGGCATCGTGCTGGTACCAGTACGCAATGAGGACCGGCTTGCCGTTTGCCGCCTCGATCAGATCCTCCAGGGCATCGAGCTTCCTGTCGTGAATCACGACGGTTTTCTTGTCCTCGTCATAGACCGCACCGTTTGCCATCTGCAGGAGCTTTCCGGAAAGAACCGCTGCATTGGCTGCATCGATCTCCTTATCCTTGATCTGGGCGACCATCTCCTCCCGGAACTCGTCGTAGACGGCCATTTCCTTTTCGCTCATCACAACAGGCACCTCGTTGATGATGCACTCCGGAAGCTGCAAGTAATCGCAGGACTTCATCGAGATTGTGATATCTGAGATCCGTTTGTAGATGGCGTCCTCTGCTCCCGGGCGTGGCTTATAGGAAAAGATCACCTCGCCGTTACGCTTGTCCGGAACAAAGTAGGCATTCCGGTAATGCGTGATATACCGGCCAAGCCTCTGCCCAAGATCCAGCACCCGGAATTCCGCCCACAGATCCATGAGACCATTGCTACTTGGCGTTCCGGTCAGACCAACGATCCGTTTCACCTTCGGTCTTGCTTTCAAAAGGCTCTTGAACCGCTTCGCCTGGTACGACTTAAAGCTCGATAGCTCATCGATCACAATCATGTCAAAGTCAAATGGTATCCCGCTTTTGTTAATCAGCCAGTCCACGTTCTCGCGGTTAATGATGTAGACATCTGCCTGCTGCATGAGGGCTGCTTTCCTTTCTGCCTCAGTTCCGACCGCAACGGAGTAGGTCAGCCCCTTCAGATGGTCCCATTTCTTTATTTCCGAAGGCCAGGTGTCCCGCGCTACCCGTAGCGGTGCGATCACCAGCACTTTTCCGATAAGGAATTGATCGAGGCAGAGATCAAAGATGGCTGTCAGGGTGATGACGCTCTTTCCAAGTCCCATCTCAAGAAAAACCGCGGACACCGGATGCGTCAGGATAAAATCTGTCGCATACTTCTGATAATCATGTGCGCTG
>ONNQ01000023.1:0-574 GCA_900319245.1 uncultured Lachnospiraceae bacterium
TTCTACAAGTATGCCCACTATATCTGCCGGACGATGAAGGAGAGAGACCTTTCCTACCTCATCATCGGTTACAACAAGGGCCAGAAGCAGGGGATAGACCTTAAGAAAAAGACAAACCAGTCTTTCGTGCAGATCCCATTCGCGAGGTTCCGCCGGATCCTGCAGACAGTCTGCGTGCGTTACGGGATCCGGGTCATCCTGCAGGAAGAGAGCTATACTTCAAAAGCCTGTTTCGGGAACAGGGACTGTATCCCGACATACGGAACAGGGGACGCGGAAAACATATCCTTCACCGGAAAGAGGATAAAGCGGGGCCTGTACCTTCAGGATGACGGAAAGGTCATGAATGCCGATATCAATGGAGCCGCCAATACCGGAAGGAAATATGACAAGAGGATCTTCCCGGAAGGAATGGACTGCGGATATCTGTATGGCACAGTGAAAGCCATGACCTATAAAGATATCCTGTGTGCCGGCCGCAACAGAAACAAAAGTAATCCCGGTCAAACGGGACAGCGGGCATGTGTCTGCCCTGTGACCGCGTAAGCGGCACGAAGCCCCCGCCTCTTAGCGA
>ONNQ01000023.1:579-50749 GCA_900319245.1 uncultured Lachnospiraceae bacterium
GGTCAAACGGGACAGCGGGCATGTGTCTGCCCTGTGACCGCGTAAGCGGCACGAAGCCCCCGCCTCTAAGCGATTATGCGTAGGCGGTGGGTAGTTCACTTGGATAAAAGTATTCTACTTTCCATGCGCTAAAAAGTATAATACTTATATGGAATATCGTGTCATTCGGATTTGGCATAATTTGGTGTTCAGTCCAGATATATACTGAGCAAGTGGCGCTAGGTGCTTAAGAAAGGGAGGTAAGTATGTCTAAAAAGCTTGGGGATCTGATCAAAGAGGCGCGCGCAGCCAAGGGACTTACACAGGCGGCTGTAGCGGAACAGGTGGACGGAATCACTGCATCCGATGTGGGCAAGATCGAGCGCGGGGAGAAGGAGCCCACGCAGGCTGTTCTGAAAAAGATGGCTAAGGTCCTCGGGGTGACGCAGAAGTCTCTTCTCGACGCGGTGACCGGAACCGGAAAGACTACGGCTGCCGGCAAGACTTCAACTGCCGGAAAGACTTCTTCCACCGGCAAAACTACGGCTAAGAAGACGACTGCTGCAAAAAAGACTGCCGCCAAGGCAGTCAACGCACTTACACTCACCGCGACTGAGAAAAAGCTTGTGCAGCTCTACAGAGATGCGGATACCAAAACCAAGAAGGCTGCGATCAACCTTCTGGAAGGCGACAGCAACGCCATTGAGCTGATCGGCGCACTCCTTTCCGCTAACGCGAAGGGGGCCGGAAGCAGCGGGTCTTCTTCAGGGTCTTCGGGGACGTCCGACCTGATCAGCGCGCTTCTCTCCGGAAAGGCGGGCGGAAGCTCTGGCGGTGCAGCCGGCAAGGATACAATGAACGCGCTGATGGATCTTCTGGGGAAGATCAATAAGTGATGAAGGTGCTTTGACTTTTGTGTATAAATAGTATAGTTCAATAGAAAGGCTCTTTTTCAAGCGGATTTGTGTAACCAGCTTGGAAAAGAGCCTGTTTTCTTTGGAAACAATCTTATTTCTATCGTCCTCTTCGGCCTTTTGAGACATAAGAATTCTTCGTCTTTGCAGTCAGGCACAGAAAATTTCTTCGTCTTTGGCTGACAAGTTCAGAAAGCTTCTTTTTTTTAGCCGTTAGGTACAGAAGCCTGATTTCATGAGTTTGTTTCCCACGGATTTTTGCGTAATTAGGTACAACAAGCAGATTTCACGCGATTGTACTCCAATATTCTCTGTCTCAGCGAGACATTTAGGTATGGGAGACATATTCCTTGTGATTGTACTCCAATTATCATTAAAATCATGGATAACAAATTCGATAAAACACTCGGCTGTACCTAAACGCCCCCGAGCAAGAGAAAACCTTGGAGAACAAATCAAGAAAACCAAGGTGCTGTACCTAAACGCCCCCGAGCAAGAGAAAACCTTGGAGAACAAATCAAGAAAACCAAGGTGCTGTACCTAACCGCCATAAAATCAGGCAGAAGACCCGGGAAAATCACACTAGGAACTCCGCCATCTCCCCGATCGTGCGGAAGATGAAGGTTGCGCCAGCCTCCTCCAGCTCGCCTTGCGGTGCGAAACCGGTGTAGACAGCCAGGCTGTCGAGGCCGCACTGCTTCGCGCCTTCGACGTCATGCTTGCGGTCGCCGATCATCAGGACCTCCGGATCGCCGGCGGACTTGCCCATACGGCGCAGGGCTTCTTCGATGATGTCCTTCTTGGCAGAGCGCTTCTCATCCATGCTCGCTCCGACTACCTCGTCAAAATACTGCATCAGATCGAAATGCTCCAGGATCCGGCGCACATATTCCTCCGGTTTGGAGGAGGCGACAGCAAGAAAACGGCCCTTTTCATGAAGAGCACGCAGCATCTCGGGGACACCCTCCAGCACCTCGTTTTCGAATAATCCGACCGTCGAAAAGCGCTCGCGATAGACCATCAGCGCTTCTTCCGCCTGCTCGCGGCTCAGCCCGTGGAACTCCATGAAAGAGGGAATGAGCGGCGGCCCGATGTAGGGCGTCAGCGTGTCCGGATCCGCGACATCGATGCCGAAGTGCCGCAGTGCATGCTGCACACTCTTTGTGATCCCCTCCTTGGGATCCGTGAGCGTGCCGTCCAGGTCGAAGAGCAGATACCGATAGGACGCCGGATCTTTGGAGATCGAGTTGAGGAAGGCGACCATTTTTCCCGTCACCTGATCGATATGCGCGGCAAAACAGTGATCGTCGTCACCCGTCGTGAACATTTCAGCGTTCTGATAGGCCTCTGCGGTTCGGACGCCGTATTCATAGGGGACCAGCTCATCGGTGGGGGAGTGACCAACCAGCACAGGCCTGTCCCCGTAAAGGCGGATCGCGTCATCAAAGGGCAGAAGCCGGTTTACCCTGTAGTAATTGCCGGAGATCGGAGCGCTGTCAAAGACAAGTGTCTCATCCGGAATGTGTTCGGGATCAAAGAAGCGGACCGGGAAGCCGCCGGAATAGCTGACATCGCGAATCAGCATGGCCGGAGCGAGCAGAATGAGTCCATCCAGTTTATCGGGCTCGAGACCCGCGCCGAGAACGGCTGCCGCGCCTGCCTGGGAATGGCCGCACAGATAGAGCTCGGAGACATAATCGAGCCCCCGGGCGTAGTCGATCAGGTCCATCAACTCAAGAGCCCAGTGGAACAGCGTGTGGTCATGAAAAGACCCGCCGCTTTTGCCGTGGCCATACAGTTCGGCGCGCAAACAGGCATAACCGGCTTTGGGGAGGGCCTCCGCAATGGCCGTCATGTGGGGCTCTTCCATATGCCCGGTCAGGCCCGGGATGGCGAGGACCATGGGAATTTTAGAATGATCCGCGCGGGAATCTCTGTCAGGCAGGTCGAGTTTTATGTGTACTGAAATTCCGTCACAAGGAATGTAAAATTCTTCATTTATCATCGCTTTTTCACTTTCTGTGCGCATTAATACTGTATACTGTTAGTAACGATTACATTATGACATATTTAAGAGGCGCTAAGTTCAGGAAAATAGAAAAAGGGGATAAAGTATGGACTTAACATTAGAAAAGAGAAAGATCCTGGAACTGCTTGCCAGAGAGTTTCCCAACCGCAGGGCGGCTTTTGCGGAGATTATCAATCTGCAGGCAATTCTGAACCTTCCCAAGGGAACGGAACACTATTTGAGCGACCTGCACGGAGAATATGAGGCGTTTAAGCACATTCTCAACAACTGTTCAGGCGTCATCAGGGAGAAAGTAGAGCTTCTGTTCGGGGATACTTTGACGCCGGCCGAGCAGGCGGAATTATGCACGCTGATCTATTATCCGGTGGAAGAACTGGAGAGGATGAAGCAGGGCGGCGAGATCCCTCGTCTTCTGTACAGGCAGATGCTGGACAGGCTGATCGAACTGACCCGCTACGCGTCTTCCAAGTATACCCGCTCCAAGGTCCGCAAGGCCATGCCGCAGGAGTTTGCCTTCATCATCGACGAGCTCCTGCACGCCCAGAAGGACGAGGACAACAACCGCGCGCGCTACCACACCAAGATCCTTGATTCTATCATGGACACGAAGAGCGCGGATGATTTCATCGTGGCGCTCTGTACGTTGACAAAGAGGCTGTTTGTGGACCGCCTGCACATTCTCGGCGACATTTTCGACCGGGGCGAGCACGCGGACCTGATCATGGACCTGCTGATGAGCTACGAGAACGAGCTCGATATCCAGTGGGGCAATCACGACATTCTCTGGATGGGTGCCGCGGCGGGCAATCCGGCCAGCATCTTTGTATGCATCAACAACAACGTCAAATACGGCAACTACGAAGTTCTTGAAAACGGCTACGGCATCAGCATGAGAAACCTGGTGCTGTTCGCGGAAAAGACTTATACCCATGAAGAGGGTATGGACCCTCTCAAGAAGGCGATTTCCGTGCTGATCTTCAAGCTGGAGGGGCAGCTGATCAAGAGACATCCGGAATATAAGATGGACAATCGCATGCTCCTGGGTCAGGTGGACTGGGACAACTATACCATTACGCTGGACGGCACAGTTCATCCGCTCAAGACCCATGACTTCCCTACCGTAGACAGGGAAGATCCCTTCAGGCTCAGCGCTGAGGAAGAGACCGTGGTCCGGGACCTGCAATACGCGTTTACACATTCCGTGCGGCTCCGCCAGCACGTGGATTTCCTGTATTCCCACGGATCCATGTACAAGTGCATCAATGAGAATCTTCTCTATCACGGGTGCATGCCGCTGGACGACGACGGAAACTTTGCCCGTGTCGATTTCTGGGGTGATCCCGTGCAGGGAAGAGCGTATCTGGACAAAGTGGACCAGGAAGTCAGAAGCGCGTGGAGCACGCCGGATCAGAACAGCGTGGACTTTTTGTGGTATCTGTGGTGCGGCTATGATTCGCCTCTGTTCGGCAGGGTGATCAAGACATTTGAGAGAACCTATCTGGAAGATAAGAGCACCTGGAAGGAACCGCGCAATCCCTATTACGTATATAACAGGGAGAAGCGCACGGCCAAGATGATCCTGCATGAGTTCGGACTCTATTCCGAGCGGAGTCACATCATCAACGGCCACACACCGGTCAATGTCAAAAAAGGAGAGTCCCCCATCCGCGCTGACGGAAAACTCTATGTCATTGACGGCGGCTTCTGCAAAGCTTACCAGAAAGCGACCGGCATTGCCGGTTACACGCTGATCTTCAGCTCCCACGGTATGAAGCTCAAGACCCACCAGCCTTTCGAGAGCCTCAAAAAGGCCCTGGAGGAGAATCTGGATATTCACTCGGATACAGAGATCGTGGAAGAGGAAGAGGAGCGCATTCTGGTCGCCGACACGGACCAGGGCGTGATCATCCGCGAGAGGATCAAAGATCTCAAGGACCTCTTAAAGGCCTACAGAAGCGGCCTTGTCAGAGAAAGATAGAGCAGCGGTACAAAGACAGGACACGCAATAAGCCCCGGGGCGCGGAAGCTCCGGGGCTTTCTTCTTTCCAGCGGCCTGTTCCGCAGAAAATGCTTTAAATACGGTCAAAATATGATATATTTAGAACACTGTGCAAAGAGTAATGAATTAGAAAAGGAGTGCATCATGAATCAGTCATCGTCAGTTTCACCGTCAGCCAATCCGAAAGCGCTGCTGCCCATTCTTCTGTTCCTGATCGTCTATCTCGGAAACGGTATTTTCTTCGAGTATATAAGACCCGCAGAAGGACAGATGGGATTTTACGTAGTGTCCGTGGTGCTGGCGTTCTCTATTGCCCTGATCGCGGCCTTTTTGCAGAACAAAAAGCTATCTTTTGATGAAAAGATCCATATTTGCGCCCAGGGAATCGGCGATGACAACATTGTGATCATGCTGTTCATTTTCCTGATGGCCGGCGCCTTCAGCGGGATCGCGTCAGAGGCGGGCGGCGCATCGAGCACCGCAAACCTGCTTCTCAGCATCATCCCGGGTAAATTTGCCGTGCCCGGTCTGTTTCTCATTGCCTGCCTGATTTCGATGGCCATGGGTACCAGCGTGGGAACGATTTCCGTCCTTGCGCCGATTGCCTGTGCGGTTTCGAAGAACGGAGGACTTTTCCTTCCCCTGTGTGTCGGCGTCGTTGTCGGCGGCGCTATGTTTGGCGATAACCTCTCCTTTATTTCGGATACCACCATTGCGGCGACCAAGACGCAGGGCGTGGAAATGAAAGACAAGTTTCGTACAAATATAAAAGTAGCATTTCCGGCGGCAGCGATTACGCTGGTCATCCTGCTTGTTTACGCATTCGTCAGCGGCGGCGCAGTGATCGGGGACTTTCCCTTTAATATCTGGCAGGCGCTTCCCTACTTCATCGTACTGGGCATGTCCATCTTCGGGATCAACGTATTCCTGGTCCTGATCGTGGGAATCCTGCTCTTCATCGTGGTTGGCATCGTGACAGGTTCACTGACCTACGCCACGGCGCTGGCATCCATGGGAAATGGCATCAGCGGCATGTTCGAGACCATGATCGTCACGATCCTTGTGGCGTCGATCGCAGCGCTGATGAAAGAAAACGGAGGCTTTGAAGCGATCCTTTCCTTTATCCGAAAGAACGCAAACAGCAAGCGGGGCGGCATGCACGGCATCGCCTTTTTGACCGCGTTTATGGATATTGCTACGGCCAATAATACCGTCGCGATCGTGATCGCGGCTCCGATTGCCAGAGACATTACCAAGGAATATGGGGTCGATCCCCGGCAGACGGCTTCGCTCCTCGATACCTGCTCCTGCATCGCGCAGGGAATCATTCCCTATGGCGCGCAGCTTTTGGTGGCAGCCAATATCGCGAAGCTGACCAGTGTGTCGATGATCCCCTTCCTGATCTACCCGTTTGTGCTGACTGTCTTTGTCGCGATCTCGATTCAGAGGACGGAGTGAATGACCTACCGCATGCGCTAAGCAAAGCGCTTCGACATGGAGGGAAGAGTGAAGAACGATAAGAAGCTTTTCTACGAAGAACTGAACAAATTGGTCATGGATTCCAGGATCCGCAGGCTCAGTAAGTATCCCCAGCACAACGGGAGCAACACGTTGACCCACTGCGTGCAGGTGGCGAAACGGAGCTTTGCACTCGCGGAAGAATTCGGCTGGGATATTGACGAAAAGGAGCTTGCGCGCGGCGCGATGCTCCATGACTATTATCAGTATGACATCAAGAAGGAGGGCTTTTCTGCCTATCATCATGGCACATCTCATCCGCTGACCGCGATGAAAAAGGCGCAGGAGGATTTTGACCTGACGGAGAAAGAGCGCAATATTATAAGGGGGCATATGTGGCCGCTGACACTGGTGCATCCGCCCAAATCCAAAGAGGCGATTCTGGTCTGCCTCGCGGATAAGGACATCGCGACCAGGGAATTCGCAAGGCCTGAAATCCGCAAAGCGAAGAAGCTTGCCGGAAAAGTGCTGAACCGCAAGTCCTCTCAATAATTGCATACCCATACAAGACCGGTGCATCGCACAGATGTGCCGGTCTTTATCGTGGTGCGCCTGGACCATAGAACACAAAAGCTTCGACCATTGGCAAAAAGGTTTACGCATTAACAAGTTAAAGTGTTACAATAAAGTGTCTAAACCAGTAAAGAATACATAATCAGGAGGAAAAGCTTTGAAAGTGACAAGAAGAACGGCGCTTATGATGGCCCTGGTCCTGGTTCTTGCAGCGTTCACAGGCTGCGGGCAGAAGGATACGCTGCGCATCGGTACAGCAGGCGAAGGGGGCAACTATAATTCGTTGGGACACGCATTGTCTTCCACGCTTGCGGCAGATCCCTATAAGATCAGCACAGAGGTAAAGACGACGGCCGGCTCGGCAGCCAATATCCGCCTCCTTTCCAAGGATTATCTGGAACTGGCGCTGGCCCAGTCCGACGTCATTGACGAGATGTACAATGGCACGCTGGAAACCGCTGCCATGAAAGGCTACTCCGCGGTAGCTGCGCTGTATCCGGAACCCGTGCAGATCGTAGTGCGGGCGGATTCGCCGATCGAAAAAGTCAGCGACCTGGTCGGCACGACGGTGAGCGTCGGTGAAGAGGACTCCGGCACGCAGAAGAACGCGGTGCAGATCCTGCAGGCCTACGGCCTTACGTCCAACACACTGTCGGTGCAGAATATGACCTATACAGAAGCGGCCAATGCGCTCAGCGATGGATCGATTGACGCCATGTTTTGCACAGCGGGCGCACCGGCCCAGGTGATCACCGACCTCGCAGGAGAGACGCCGGTCCGCCTCGTTTCCATCGACAGCCGGCAGAGCAGTCTTTTGACAGGGTCCTATGGATTCTACACGGAAACCGTGATCCCGGCGGGCACCTACAATGGTCAAAATACAGACGTCACGACACTGGCGGTCCAGTCCGTCCTTCTTGCCTCCAACAAGGTGCCGCAGGAGACAGTCTATGCGATCACAGGCGCTCTCTTTCAGCAAAAGGCGGCGCTTAACAGTGCGGTTCCGGTAGAATTTGACCTGCAGGAGCAGAACGCCACGCAGTCGATCACAATTCCCTTCCACGCCGGCGCAGCCCAGTACTATGAAGAGTGCGGCATTTCGGTCGACACTGCGAAAGAGTAAGGAGGGAGTTCTATGCTGACTATCGAAATCAACAAATACCTGACACTTGCAATTGCGGTGGGCGTTCTCCTTCTGGGACAGTTCCTCAGAAAGAGGATCCGTTTTCTGGAAACATTCTGCATTCCGGCACCGGTCGTCGGCGGCCTGATCGTCGCCATCATTTCCTGCATCCTCTATGTGTGCGGCATCGTAGAGTTTGTCTATGACGACACATTCCGTGAGATCTGCATGGTATTCTTCTTTACGTCGGTGGGATTCCAGGCCAATCTCGCCGTCCTCAAGGAGGGCGGCAAGGACCTGATCATATTCCTGATCCAGGTCATTCTGCTCATCATTCTGCAGAACGTGCTGGCAGTCGGCGTCTCCCGGCTTCTCGGCGTCAATCCGCTGGTCGGACTGTGCACAGGTTCGGTCCCCATGGTCGGCGGACACGGTACAGCCGGCGCCTTTGGTCCGGTCATCGAGGACTTCGGAATTCAGGGTGCAACAACGATCGCAACAGCGGCGGCTACGTTTGGCCTGATCGCAGGCAGCTTGATCGGCGGGCCCCTTGGAAATTCCCTGATCAAGAAGTATAATTTGCTTGAGACTGCAAAGTCGGCCGATGAGGGCAATGATATCTTTGAAGAAGATGAAGAGCAGCATGTCAGGCACTCTGACCAGTACGCGCCGGCGGTCTTTGAGCTGTGCGTGACAGTGGGTCTGGGGACGCTGGTTTCCGCGCTCTTAACCATGACCGGCATGACCTTCCCGGTCTATATCGGTGCCATGATCGTCGCGGCGATTATCAGAAACGTCGGTGAGTACACCGGCAAGATCAAGGTCTACATGGGCGAGATCAACGACCTCGGCGGTATCTGCCTGTCGCTCTTTCTTGGCATCGCCATGATCACCCTCAAGATCTGGCAGCTGGCCGCGCTTGCGCTTCCTCTGGTCATCCTGCTTCTGGTACAGCTGGTATTTATGTATCTGTTTGCAAGATTTGTGATCTTTAGGTTTACAGGCGCCGATTACGACGCGGCTGTCATCACCGCCGGAACCTGCGGATTCGGTATGGGAGCAACGCCCAATGCGATGGCCAACATGCAGGCGATCTGCGACAAATATGTGCCTTCGATCAAGGCCTACCTGCTGATCCCGATCGTCGGAAGTCTCTTTGCGGATTTCATCAATTCGCTTGTGATTACATTTTTCATCAATTTGGTCTGACAGAAAGGAAGGAGCGCCACGAATGAGTGCGAACAAAAAGCTTCATGTACAGATAGAGAATCTTGCTATGCCTGAGATCCATACCGATTCCTATGAAGAGAAGCAGAAGAAATCAGATGTGGATGAGAACAAGGAGCGCAAGGAGAAGGACGTTGTCTATGACAACGTTGCGATTCCGGAGATTCATTTTCGCAAGAAGAAAAAGCAGTGACACATAGACCGGTAAAGTCTTTGGATACCGGAATGACGAATCAATATACAGCATACAAAAGGGGAAACAGGGATGAAGACTTTATCTAAAGGGAAAATGTGGTGTTTCGCGATCGGACAGTTCGGCTGGTCGCTTCTGTCAGCGCTGATCACGAACTGGCTGGTCTATTTTTACCAGCCTGACGCGGATTCCATCGCCGCGGGACAGACGCTGTTCATTCCGCAGGGACGCGTGATTCTCGGAATTGCCACCGTGATCGGCGGCATTGCGGCGCTGGGAAGAGTGTTTGACGCAGTGACAGACCCGATGATCGCGAATCTGTCCGACAGGTCCCAGAATCCCAAGGGACGCAGGATCCCGTTTATGCAAAAGATCGCAATCCCGTTTGCGCTGATCACCGTATTGGTGTTCTGGGCGCCGGTCAATGCGATTTCGACAGTGAACTGCGTGTGGCTTCTGGTCACGCTCTTATTGTTCTATCTGTTCATGACAACCTACTGCACGCCCTATAACGCGTTGATCTCAGAACTGGGAACCACACAGGACACCCGCATCAGTATTTCGACCTATATATCCGTCACCTTCCTTCTGGGATCCGCGATCGGCTATGCGGCGCCTTTTATCTGGGGCGCGATGGAGCCCTCCCTGGGGAGAGTGATGGCCATCCGCGTCACCTTTGCGATTCTGGCGGTAATCGGCCTGGCCGCGCTTTTGGTGCCGACCTTCACGATCAATGAGAAGGAATATGTGCACACGGTGCCCTCGGAAGACGACGCATTCACATCCCTGATCAAGACCTTCAAGAATGGTGATTTCCGTGTCTTCGTCGGAAGCGACGTCCTCTATTTCCTGGGACTGACCATCTTCCAGACAGGCCTTCCCTTCTTTATCACATCGCTGATGAAGCTGCCGGAGACCTTTACGACGATCCTGTATGTGGCCATGACGCTTCTGTCCTTCGCCTGCTACATGCCGGTCAACGCGCTGGCACACCGCATGAACAAGAAGAAGCTGGTTCTGATCGGCTTCGTCGGCCTGTCCATCGTATACCTGATCACGGCAATTTCCGGCCTTCTGGGCGGCTCCGGCCTTGTATTTGGCATTATCATTGTCTGTGCCGCGGCGTTCCCTATGGCAATCCTTGGTATTTTGCCGCAGGCGATCGTAGCGGATATCGCGGAAGCGGACGCCATTGTGACAGGTGAGAACCGGGAGGGTATGTTCTTCGCGGCGAGAACCTTCGCATTTAAATTTGGCCAAAGTATTGCTATGCTGATCTTTACGGCCTTTGCCAGCATTGGCCCAGAGACCGGTCTGGGGTACCGGATTGCGGCGGTCTCCGCGGCTGTGATCTGCCTTGCAGGCGCATTGATCCTGTCCCGCTATAACGAAGAGAAGATCCTTGGCATTATCGTGCCCAAAGAATAAACAATCGTGTAATGGGGTGAGGAATTCGAAGGATGGGAGATGGAATCCTATGACCGGATGTAGCACAGCAATTTTGTGCGGCGGTCTGAGCCGGCGCATGGGCGAAGACAAGGCGTCTCTTGCCTTTAAGGGCGTGCCGCTGGCCAGATATAAATGGGCGCAATTTGCAGGTGAAGATGCGGAAGTGTTCTTCTCTGTCCGCGACAAAGAGCAGGGGGATCAGATTGAGAGACTTGTGGGAGGCAAGGCGGCGGCGCTGGCAGATGATCCGGCGGGCTGCGGGCCTTTAGGAGGAATCTGCACCTCCCTTCGCCACTGCCGGCAGGACTATCTGTTCGTGACAGCAGTGGATATGCCTTATTCGGATCTTGCAATCGCGGAAGAACTGATGCTGCGGATCGGAAGCCCTGAGAGCGCCGAAAGCAAACCGTGGGACGCGGTCGTTCCCGTCACGCTGGATGGGAAAGAACATCCGCTTTGCGCGGTCTATCATAAGCGCTGCCTTCCGATTCTGGAGGGACAGCTTGCAAACGGCAATTTCAGAGTGCGGGATGCGCTGGCAGGGCTTCGCGTGTGCTATGTCCCGTCCGAGGCGCTTACGATGGGAGAGAAGAAGCTGACCAATATGAACAATCAGGCTTCGTACAGAATGGCTGTGCAGGCGGCGGCGTCCGTCTACTCGCTGATCGCCTGGTCCGATACCGGAAAGACGACCTATCTGGAAAAACTGATCCCCGCTCTCAAAAAGCGGGGCGTTCGGGTCGCTGTGATCAAGCACGACGGGCACGATTTTGACATCGATCACGAGGGAACCGACTCGGCGCGGTTCACAAGAGCCGGTGCGGACGTAGCCGGGATCTTCTCAGACACCCATGCGGCCGTCATGCTGAACGGTCCTATAGAAGCCGAGAAACTGGTGTTTTTGATCTCCATGAGCGGGACGGCCGACCTGATCCTCACGGAAGGGTGCAAAAAGGGAAAGTGGCCCAAGATCCTTCTATACAGGGAGAGCAGCGGCAAACCCATGGCGGCGGATCCGGATACCTGCGCGGCCGTCGTCTCGGATGTGCAGGTGGATACGACAGCGCCGGTATTTCCGATCGATGACCCGGATGCGCTTGCGGCGTTTCTGTCGGGATCACTGTTCCTGTGACACATTGTAAAGATGGAAGACCCTCTGATCATAATCGAGGATTCCATCTTTTTTCATGCTCGAAAGCTCCCTCGAGAGGGCGCTTCGATTGGTGCAGAGATAATCGGCCATCTCCGTGCGGTTGAGCGGGATCGTGATGGTCAAAGAACCGACCTTCTGGGCCTCCATGGACAGATAGGCAAGGATCTTCTCCCGCAAAGACGGCTTGGAAGTGATCTCGATCTTCTCTGTGAGCGCGATATTCTTGCGGCTCATCATCGTAAAGAGATTGCGGGAGAGCTGGTGGTGGAAGGGACATGCGTTTTTACAGGGGTGGAGGATCCTCTCGACCGGCAGGTACAGGACCACGGTGGGTTCCGCCGCCTTGAAATGGATGCCCCGCTCCTGATAGGCCTCGCCGACCATCACTTCTCCGAAAATCCCGTCGTCATTTGTATAAGACAGGAAGGTGCGGCGTCCCCAGACGTCCTCCTTGACTGTATGGACACAGCCGCTGATGACAAGCCCCAGCTGTTTGGCAGAGGCGTCGGGCGGCGATATGATCTGATCCTTTCGATAACTCTTTTCTATGCAGCCAAGACATCCCATCAATGTGCTGCAGTTGCCCATCGATATATTCGCAAACATCGGGTGCTCTTGAAACGCCCGCATCAGTATATCTGCCATCATCGTCCCACTTTCTGATCCGGTTAACAAACCAAATATTGTTAATGCAATAACATTATAGAGCGCATTCGTTGCGTATGCAACGTAGAGATGTCTCCCATTATGTTATAATTCATAAAGAATTATGGAATAATATTGGTTAGTTTATGCAAACTTACCAAAACAGATTCGGAAATGGAATGGAGGACACAATGAAAAGGATACAATCAACCTGCAATTTCTGCGCGATTGACTGTAATCTGGACTTCTGCGTTGAAGACGGCCGGATCGTCAGGACAATTCCCACCAAGGGATATCCTGTCAACGATGGATTCAGCTGCATTAAGGGCCTGTCGCTGAGCAAACAGCAGACAACCGTCAAGCCCGGTGCGCTGCCCAAGATCCGGCAGGCAGACGGAACCATGAAGGAAGTATCATGGGACGAGGGATTCCAGCATGTCGCAGACAAGATCAAGGAAATCCAGGCCAAGTATGGCACAGAGAGCGTTGCGGGCATCAGTACAGGGCAGCTTACGCTGGAGGAGTTCGCGATCTTTGGTCATGTCATGAGAAATTATCTGCAGACCAATGTAGACGGTAATACACGTCTTTGCATGGCGACCGCAGCCGTCGGCCACAAGCAGACTTTTGGCTACGATGCGCCCGGCTATACTCTGAAGGATCTGGAACTGTCCGATACGCTGATCTTCATCGGCGCCAACCCTGTCGTGGCGCATCCCATTATCTGGGGCCGCCTCCGCCAGAACAAGGTGCCCGGACATAAGATCATTGTCATCGATCCCAGAAAATCCGAGACAGCGATGAACGCCGACTATTGGTATGGCTTAAAGCCCAGAACCGATCTGGTCCTTATGTACACGATCGCCAACATGCTGATCGAGAACGACTGGATCGACCACGGCTTCATCGAGGCGCACACCAACAAATTCGGTGAATTTGCTGAGTTCGTAAAGGACTTCACGCTGAAGAGAGGCGCAGAGGTCACAGGCCTTTCCGAGGAGCAGATCACAGAGCTTGTCGGCCTGATTCACAACGGCAAGGCCGTATCATTCTGGTGGACCATGGGCGTCAACCAGGGCTACGAAGCGGTCCGCACGGCGCAGTCGATCATCAACCTCGCGCTGATGACCGGCAACATCGGAAAGCCCGGCACCGGCGGCAACTCCATCACCGGACAGTGCAACGCGATGGGATCCAGACTCTTTAGTAATACGACCTGCCTGTTCGCAGGCGGCGACTTTACCGATGAGAATGAGAGAGCAAGGATCGCCCGGCTGACCGGCATTGATATCGATCACGTGGCCAAGAAGCCCACCATTCCCTACAACAAGATCGTGGAGGGCATCAACGCGGGCGAGATCAAGGGCCTGTGGATCCTGTGCACCAATCCCAGACACAGCTGGACCAACAACGAGACCTTTGCGGAAGCGACCAAGAAGCTCGACCTGTTCGTCGTACAGGATATCTATGACACGATCGAGAGCGCGGAGAACGCAACCGTTTATTTCCCTGTCGTTCCCGGCATCAAGAAGGAAGGTACCTATATCAACCTGGAGAGAAGACTTTCCGCTATGCGTCAGGTCCTGCCTCGCGGCGAGAACGAGATTTCCGACTACGAGTGCATCCTCGGCGTCGCCAAGGCGCTCGGCATGGGCAAGGCTATCGAGAAATGGGAGACCCCCAGAATGTGCTTTGACATGCTGCGTGAGATCTCGAAGGGCAAGCCCTGCGATTTCAGCGGCGTGAAGTGGGATGAACTGGAAGGCTCCCACGGAAGACAGTGGCCCTATCCGGAAGGCAGAGAAGAGGAGTTTGCGGCGGAAGAGAGAAGACTTTATGAGGACGGACGCTTCTATACGCCCAACCAGAAAGCGAACTTCATGTTTGAAGAGCCTCTTCCCAACCCTTATGTTCCCAATGAGGAGTTCCCGATCGTGTTCAATACCGGTCGAGGCACCGTTGGACAGTGGCATACACAGAGCCGTACCAAGGAAGTCAAGTTCGTCGAGGACGTATCGCTCAGCAAGGCGTATCTGTTCATGAATACAGAGCAGGCCAGGGAAAACGGCATCTACGAAATGGACCGCATCCGTGTCTATTCCGTAAACGGACAGAATGCGGAGTTCTACGTCAAGATCACGGATAATGTTCCTTACAACCAGCTCTACGCACCGATCCATTATATTGAGTGCAACAAGCTGACGCCTTCCAATTATGACAAGTATTCCAAAGAGCCCAACTACAAGGGCGGAATCTGCCGCTTTGAGAAGATCTGATGTAGGAGGTAATGGTAATTATGTATAGAATCAAAATTGACCGCAGTCGCTGCATCGGATGTCTTACGTGTGTCACGGCTTGCGTGGTCAGCCATGAGACGGAGAGCGGCGATGCGCGCAACCGTGTCGTGATCGACAGCGAGACCAAGCCGGCGCCGATCTTTTGCCGTCACTGCGAGCATCCCGAATGCGTGTACACCTGCATGACAGGCGCTATGAAGAAAAATCCGGAGACCGGATATGTCACCTATGACAAAGAGCAGTGCGCAAGCTGCTATATGTGCGTCATGTCCTGTCCTTTCGGCATCCTCAAGCCCGACAGCATCCACTTCCGCGAGATCATGAAGTGCAATATGTGCGTACATAGAAGTGAGGATGGAAAGACCGCCAACCCCATGTGCGTGGAGAAATGTCCCATGCATGCGATCACTCTCGAGGAGGTGAAAAACTGATATGAAGTATGTTGTCATCGGTTCTTCCGCAGCGGGCGTCAACGCCATCAGAGAGCTGCGCAGACTGGACAAGGAGTGTCAGATCGTTCTGATCTCCAAGGACAAGGATATCTACTCCCGTTGCATTCTCCACGAGTATCTGGCCGGCAAGAGAAGTATTGAGCGCCTTCGCTTTGTTGAAAAAGATTTCGAGACGCTGTACAAGGTCGACTGGATGAAAGGCAGAGAGGCGATCGGTCTTGACAGAGAGAAGAAAGAAGTGATCCTGGACGGCGATGAGAGAGTCAGCTATGACAAGCTCCTGATCGCGACCGGCTCCCACACCTTCTTCCCGCCGATCAAGAATATGCTCGGCTCCCCCAATATGATCGGCTTCCGCAACATCGACGATATCGAAGTCCTCAAGGAAGTGGCCAAGACCCACAAGAATATCGTGGTCCTCGGCTCCGGACTTGTCGGCATTGACTGCGCGACCGGTTTCCTGGAGCTTGGCGTCAAGGTCGTTCTGTGCGATTTCGCCGGCTGGCTTCTCAACAAGCAGCTGGACCAGAGAGCCGCCCAGACCTATATCGATGCCTTTAACGCACATGGCGTTGAGCAGCACTACGGCGTCGGCGTCAATGAAGTGACGATCAATGATCAGCACGAGATCACGGAAGTGATCCTCAGCGACGGCACAGTGATCCCCTGCGATTTCTTCGTCGTTACCGCAGGTGTTCGCTCCAACGTCGAATTCCTTAAGGACAGCGGCCTGGAACTCAGCCGTTTTGGCCTTGTCTATGACGAGACCGGAAGGACCAGCGATCCGGATATCTACGGCGCAGGCGATGTGTCCGGCACAAGTCCGATCTGGCCTGTCGCTGTCAAGGAAGGCATGATCGCCGCTGCCAATATGGCCGGCTACAATGAGAAAATGACGGACTTCTTCGCAAGTAAGTCCACAATGCGGTTCCTCGAGATCAGCACAATGTCCCTTGGCAATGTGAATCCCGATCCCGCAGACGAGAGCATTCAGGTAGAGACATACGAAAAAGGCGACGTCTACAAGAAGATCGTCCACCAGGACGGCAAGATCATCGGCGCGCTCCTGCAGGGAGACCTGGCATATGGCGGCGTACTGCAGCAGATGATCGCCCGCAAGATCGATGTCCGCAAGGTCAAGAAGCCTCTGTTTGACATCGACTACTCTGATTTCTTCCATATCAGAGACAATACCTATGAGTTCTATTACGATTGATAAAGGAGATTGTGACAAATGAGTCGTTTAGAAAAAATTCCGGTACCCTGTATTGCCACATTCCTGAGTTTTCTGACTCTGGGTAATGTATATGGAGGCCTCGGCTTCGTATGGCTCCGCTATCTGATCATGGCACTGGGCACGATTTTCATGATCTGCTATATCCTGAAATTGGCCATGTTCTCGAAGACATGCCTGAGCGAGTATGAGCAGACGATCCCGGCCAGCCTGTATGGCGCCTTCAGCATGGTACTGATGGTCCTTGGTAGCTTTTATTACGAGATCGGTCTTCCCTTCGGCAAGATCATCTGGTTTATAGCGGTCGCGATCCATTGTGTTCACATCATTGTTTTTACGATCAAGCACACATTTGGCAAAGTAGTGATGCCCAAGAATTTCATCAACATGATGCCCAGCTGGTACGTTACCTACAACGGCTGGATGGTCGCATGTGTGACCGGCGGCAAGATGAACGCCGGCCCGATCCTGAAGTTCATCACGATCTATGGATGCATCATCTATGTCGTGCTGCTTCCGTTTATGATCTGGAGACTCTTCAATGTGGAGATCAAGAACGCCGCGTATCACACAATGGCCGTTCTTCTGGCGCCCTGCAGCCTTTGCGTCGTCAGCTTGATCAATGTAAACGGACAGAACAACGGAATTGTCCTGACATTTATGTATATCTGCGTACTGGCATCTCTGGCCTTTATCCTGTATAAGCTCCCGGATTTCTTCTCCTTTGATTTCTATCCGGGATTTGCGGGACTTACCTTCCCGATGGCGATCGGCGTTGTGGCGTCCCAGAAGATGGCCGGCTATCTGATCGAGAAGGGCAGCGAAGGCCTCGGCAATGCGGTCACCCAGCTCGTCGGAGTGCAGATTTTTGTGACCACTATGCTGGTCGGTTATGTCATGCTGATGTTCCTCAGAATGCTTTTAAAGAAACAGAAGAGGGGCTGACGCAGCAAATTGATCTTGCTTGTACAGGCCGCCCGCATTTGGCGGCCTGTACAGAATAGGATAAATGGCTGGTAAGCAGCAGAAGGGAGGCAAAAATTGGGTTATGTTCTGACAAAAGAAGGGTTTGACAAAGCCCTGAAGAAACTCGCGGAGGAGAGACTGATCTATGCGCCGGTCCTCAAGGTGGGTGAAGGAAGGTTTACGGACACGGACGTTGTCCGCTATGACTATGTGACAGAGCTGTCACAGATCGAGCTTTCTAAGAAGTCCGATTATGCATTCAAAGAGATCCTGACGCCTCTGTCTGAGACCCTGTTCTTCTTTACAGAGAACGAGGTGAAGACAGCGGACAGAGACACCAGAGAAGTGATCGTGTTCCTGAAGAGCTGCGACATGCACGCAGTGCGCCGTCTGGACCAGATCTACATGAACAACGGCATTTCTGTCGATCCTTTTTACAAAGAAGTGCGCGACAGACTCAAATTCGTCCTGATCGGATGTCAGAAGTCCGGCGCGGATTGCTTCTGCGTGGATATGGGCACCAACAAGACCACAGACGGTTATCTCTTCTCGATTGACGTGATCGGCGATGAGATTTACTGCGACGTCAAGTGCGACGACGTTGCTGCGATCTTCTCAGAATGCGGCGGCAGAGAAGAAGCAGTAGAGCCCAAATATGTGACAGAGAACGCGACACATGTCACGATTCCGGCAGAGGTTCCGAACAGCATTTACAAGAATCCCGTTTGGGACGAGTACAGCGTGCGCTGCATCGGCTGCGGCCGCTGCAATTTCGTATGTCCTACCTGCACCTGCTACACAATGCAGGATGTGTATTATACAGAGAACGGAAAAGTCGGCGAGAGAAGAAGAGTCGGCGCTTCCTGTATGGTAGACGGCTACACCAACGTGGCCGGCGGCGGACAGTACAGAAGGACCAAGGGAGAGAGAATGCGCTTCAAGGTCCTTCACAAGATCTTCGATTTCAGAAAGAGATTCGGCTATGACATGTGCGTCGGCTGCGGCCGCTGCGACATGGTATGTCCGGAGTACATTTCGTTCTCCGCATGCATCAACAAGGTCAACAAGGCAGTAGAGGAGGTGCAGAATGGGAGCAACTAATATGCAGAACAATCCTTATGTGCCTTGGCCTTCCAAGATCCTGGATGTGATCAAGCACACGCAGAAGGAATATACATTCCGTATGGAATATGTCGGGGAGGTAAAGCCCGGACAGTTTTTTGAAGTATCGATGCCAAAATACGGCGAAGCACCGATCTCTGTCTCCGGCATCGGCCCGAACTATGTGGACCTGACGATCCGCAAAGTCGGCCGCGTCACAGGGGAAGTGTTTGAAAAATATAAAGGACAGAGTCTCCTCCTTCGCGGACCTTACGGAAACGGCTTTGATACCAGCCTGTATGAAGACTGCGAGATGATCGTAGTCGCAGGCGGCACCGGCGTTTCTCCGGTACGCGGCGTCATTGACGCGCTGGCAGAGACCAAGGCACCCAAGGACAAGCATGTGATCGTCGGCTTCAGAAGCCCTGACGACATGCTCTTTAGAGACGACCTCAAGAGATGGGATGAAAAGCTCGATCTGATCCTCACCGTTGACGGCGCACCGGAAGGCTACACCGGCAATATCGGTCTGGTCACCAAGTATATTCCGGACGTTCCGATCCGCGACCTTGAGACGGCGCAGGCAGTCGTCGTCGGCCCGCCGCCCATGATGCGCTTCTCCGTGATGGGCCTTCTGCAGAAGGGCTTCAAGGAAGAGAACATCTGGGTATCCCAGGAGCGCAAGATGTGCTGCGGCCTTGGCAAATGCGGTCACTGCAGAGTCGGCGAGAAGTACATCTGCCTCGACGGTCCTGTATTCAACTACACAGTCAGCAAAGACATGATCGACTAAGGAAACGGGAAGGAGGAATAATACTATGGGTATGGATGTGAATCTGAAAAAACTGAAAAAGAACGCCTTCCGTTACTCCAAGGTCAGAGGCGAGACAGCGTCCCGCGTTCGTATTCCCGGCGGCGTCATCGGCGCAAAGAGCATGCTCCGCATCACCGAGATCGCTGAGAAGTACGGCAACGGAACGATCTTCATCACGAACCGCCAGGGTGTCGAGATCCCCGGCATCAAGATGGAGGATATGGATGCGGTCAACAAGGAGCTGCAGCTGATCATCGATGAGTCCGGCGTCAATCAGGAAGTCTATGAGGGCGGTTATCCGGCCTCCGGCACCAGAAACGTGGTCGCCTGTCCCGGCAAGAGACTTTGCCCCTTCGGGTGCTATGACACGACGGCGTTCGCGCAGAGAATGGACAAGGAGATCTTCCCCAACAACCTGCACATGAAAGTGGCCTTCACAGGCTGCTCCAATGACTGCGGCAAGGTTCGCATGGACGACTTTGGCATCATCGGTATGACGGAGCCCCAGTATGATCCCGACCGCTGCGTGGGCTGCGAGCAGTGCGTCAAGTACTGCAAGATCCGTTCCACCGGCGCCCTTTCCCTTGTAAACGGAAAGGTTGTCAGAGACCCCAATCTCTGTGTCGGCTGCGGCGTCTGCGTCACTTACTGCCCGACCCGTGCATGGACCAGAAGTAAAGAGCATTACTTCCGCGTCGTCATCATGGGCCGCACAGGCAAGAAGAATCCCCGTCTGGCAGAGGACTTCCTGCGCTGGGCAGACGAAGAGAGCATCGTCAAGATCGTTAAGAACTGCTATGCGTACGTCGAGGAGTATATCGACAAGAACGCACTGGAAGGCAAAGAGCACGTCGGCTATATCGTCGACAGAACCGGATACGAGGAATTCCTCAAGTATGTCATGGAAGGCGTGGAGCTGCCTGAGAAGGCAGAAGTCGCATCCCGCATCTACTGGGGCGGCAAGCACTATGACAGAGTCAACGAACTTCACTGATCCGGCATAATACGGTATAATGTGAGTACGGGGTCGCCCAGCGCGGCCCCGTATTGTTTAGGGATACATTTAGGGATACATTTGGAATCGAGAATCCATGATCCTATGGATTTTCAGGGGACATTTTCGACGAAAGGATGCGCGTTATGGTAGAGAGACCGGATTTTGAGACAGCGAGAGACCTTCTCCTTGCATATACGCCGGTGACCGGCACGGAGGAGATCGGACTTAGCGGGAGTGCGGGCAGAGTTTTGGCACAGGAGATCCTGGCCGCGGAGGACGTGCCCGGTTTTGACCGGTCCCCCTATGACGGCTACGCGTTTCGTGCGCAGGACGTGCAGGGCGCAGATTCGCTTCATCCGGTGACACTGTCCGTTGTGGACGCGATTGCGGCGGGCGAAGTACCCCATGCAGCGATCACAATCGGCACGGCGGCGCGCATCATGACCGGTGCGCCGGTGCCAAGCGGAGCAGACGCCATCGTGCCCTATGAAGTGACCAGGTTTACGGATACCGAGGTCCAGATCTTTCAGGAAGCCGCTGCGGGGCAAAATATAGTCCGACGGGGCGAAGACGTGCAAAAAGGGCAGCGTTTGGCCGCCCCCGGCATCAAGATCGACGCGGGACTCTGCGGCGTCATGGCCGCGCAGGGCGTCTTCCGGCCCAGGGTCTATAAAAAGCCTGTCGTGGGGATCATCTCCACGGGAAGTGAGCTTGTCGATGAGGGACAGCCGCTGTCACCGGGCAAGATATACAATACCAACCGCTACACACTGGAGGCGGCCTGCGCGTCGCTCGGGTGCCAGCCGGTCTACCTCGGAATGGGAAAGGACAGCACGAAAGAGATTGCGGACCTGATCCTGCGCGGCGTGCAAGGTACAGACGCACCGCGTTGTGACGTGGTCCTCCTCACAGGCGGCGTTTCGGCAGGCGATTTCGATCTGACGCCCGACGCGATGCAGATGGCGGGGACGAAGGTCCTCATCCGCGGGCTGAACCTCAAGCCCGGCATGGCGGGTGCATACGGAGTGATCCAAAAAGACAATGCGATTCCAGTCCTCGCCTTTTCCGGCAATCCGGCCGCCTGTATGACGGCCTTCTGGCTTGTCGGCGCGCCGGTCCTTAGAAAGCTTGCGGGATGGAATAAGCCGCGCCTTACAGAAATCCGGTGCGCGCTGATGAACCGGTTCCCCAAGAAGTCAGGCGCGACGCGGGTTCTGCGGGGAAAACTTGTCTTCACAGAGGGAAAGGCCTGTCTGGCCATCGATGAAAAACAGGGGAACAGTGTGCTTAGTTCGGCAATCGGTACAGACCTTCTGGCGGTGATTCCAGCCGGCAGCGGTCCCATGGAAGCGGGAGCGGTTCTTAGAGGCTTTAGGATCACAGATTAAAGTGAAAGACAGTACACTTTGCGCAATCATTCGTTTATAATAATGAATACAAAAGAATTGTGAAAATGTCGGTTTGATAAGAAAAAAGGTGTAATTATGAACAGGAAGAGCATAGGTGTTCTCCTTGCGTTCGTAACATGGTTCCTCCTGCTCACAGGATGTTCTGCAGGCGCGGGACAGAATGGATCCGGAACGAGCGCAACAAATGAAACGGCACAGGCTACAGAACCCGGGACAGAGTCTGTACTGCCGCGGGACGCAAAGATCGGTCTTGTATACGAGGAGGACATCGGCACATTTACAGAGCGCTTTACGGGAAGCCTCAAGGGATATCTGGCGCAGGCGGATATTGCTGACGATCACATTTTAGAGCGCGTTGTCTCAGCTGCGAATATGGAAGATACGATCAAGGAACTGACGGATGCCGGATGCTCGGTTTTGATCGTTGGAAACACGGGCGATGTTCCGGTTTCAGCTATTACCGACAATGCGCATAAAGCAGGCGTCCCGATCCTGTATTTTGGCATGGATCCCGGAGAGAAAGAGCGGGCGCGCTGGGAGAAGAAAGGGATCAAGGCGGCCTATGTGGGCGGCGACAATACCAAGGCGGCCCAGCAGCGGGCAGACATCCTTGACGCAATGGACTTTTCCAAGATCGATCTCAATGAAGACCGCGAGATCGGAGCGATCATTTTAAAGGATGCCGACGGATCGGATGCGGAACGGATTAACCTGGAGACGGTGGAAGTTCTTAAAGAGCGCCACTACACGGTGCATATACTGGATGCAGACGACGAAGAGTCGGGCAGCGAAGAGTCTGACGACTCGCAGGAAGCGTCTGCGGAAGAAGCACAGGAGAATCCGGTGGAAGAGTCAGAAGAGGATTCGGAAGCGGACGTAGAAGAAGGCACCCCGGACGGCGAAAATGAAGAACCCCATGAAGCTATTTGGGAAGAAGATGCAACGCCGGAAGAGATCGAGCGGGAAGCAACCTATGAACTGGTGATCGGCAAGATGGAAGAATACGGCCGGGAACTGGAACTGATTCTCTGCGCCAATGACAGCCAGGCGGCGGGCGTATGGAAGGCAATCAGCGAGGAAAAGAGACTGGTTGGCCACGACGTGCTGATCCTGGGACTCGGCGCAGGGGAGGAGACCCTCCGTGAAGTGGCAAGAGGCAACATTACCGGCACCTTATTCAACAACTCGATGGAACAGGCCAAGTGCACGGCAGACTATACAATCTCCTTCTTAAAAGGCATCGAAGTGCCTCATTACACTGCGTTCGACCATGTCAATGTGACGGTCGACAACGCCCAGGAGATTCTGGACATCCTTTCTCTGCAGAGCGGCAGTGAGAGCGCGGGGGAGGATGCGACGGACGAAGAAGCTGCGTTGGAGGAAGCGGAAAGCGGATCCTGAACGGAGTTTCGAAAGATAGAGAAAGACAGCAGGTACATGCAGCACGTAGGAAAAGGAGGAAGTATGGACTTTCAGAAGTTCTATATGGGCGACGTCTATGACGCGTATACGTATCTGGGCGCGCACGTAGAGGAGGACGGCGTCGTATTCAGAACCTTTGCACCGCAGGCAGAGAAGGTCATGATCATCGGCGAGTTCAACAACTGGCAGGAAGAGCAAATGGTGGAGGCGGTCCGCGCTGAATTCTATGAGATTCACATAAAAGGCGCAAGACCCGGACAGATGTACAAGTATGTCATCTATGGCAGGAACGGCAGAGTAGAACACTGCGATCCCTATGGATTTGGAATGGAACTGCGTCCCGCTTTTGCATCTATCGTAAGGGATCTTGACGAATTCCAATTCACGGATGCCAAGTGGATGAAGAACCGCTCCAGAAATTTCGACAAGCCTCTGAATATCTACGAACTCCATCTCGGATCCTGGAAGCGCAAGGATGCGGACAGACAGGACGATCCTGATCGAAAAGTGGAGGAAGGCTGGTATCAGTACGATGAGATTGCAGAGGAACTGATCCAGTATGTCAAGGACAATCACTATACCCATGTAGAGTTTATGCCTCTTTCCGAGCATCCCTTCGATGGCAGCTGGGGCTATCAGAACACGGGATTTTTTGCCCCGACGGCCCGATATGGCACAGCGAGCCAGCTGCAGAAGCTCATCAATGAGCTCCACAAGGCGGGCATCGGCGCCATCATCGACTTTGTGCCGGCGCACTTCGCAAATGATTACTACGCACTCAGGCATTATGACGGATCGGATCTGTATGAATATCCGGCGTCTGACGTCTCGGACAGTGAGTGGGGCAGCTGCAATTTCCTCTTCTCCCGAAGAGAAGTGGCCTGCTTTATGCAGTCGGCGGCGAACTACTGGCTCGCGGAGTATCATTTTGACGGACTTCGCTTTGACGCGGTCAGCCGCCTGATCTACTGGATGGGCAACGAGAGCCGTGGCGTCAATGAGTTCAACCTCGATTTTCTCAAGAAGATGAATTTTGGCCTGCATCAGCGGCATCCCACGGCAATGCTGATCGCAGAGGATTCCACCTCCTATCCCGGCTGCACGAAACCGGTGGACCAGGGCGGTCTTGGATTTGACTACAAGTGGGATCTGGGCTGGATGAACGATACGCTGGACTATTTTATGAAGCAGTCCGGCGAGAGAGTCTCCTTCGCGGAGAGGCTGACCTTCTCCATGTTCTACTATTACAATGAGAGACACCTTCTTCCCCTGTCCCACGACGAAGTCGTGCATGGCAAGAAGACCGTGATCGACAAGATCTTTGGCAATTACGAGATGAAATTCCCGCAGTGCAGGGCGCTGTATATGTACATGGCCGTCCATCCCGGCAAAATGCTCAACTTCATGGGCAATGAGATCGCGATGATCCGCGAGTGGGACGAGACCAAGCAGCCCGATTATTTCCTGCTGCAGTATCCTCTGCACGACAGCTTCCACCATTACATCATGGAGCTCAACAAGGTGTATCTGGATACACCTGCGCTGTATGAGAAGGACTACGATCCGGAGGGATTTAGGTGGATCGCGATCAACGATATGCAGAACAATGTGTACGGAATCCGCAGAAACGGCAGTAAAGAGAGTGTCGCGGCCTTCTTTAATTTCTCCGATCAGCCGCACATCTATGTGTACACGCCCAAGGAGGATGAGACGCTGGTACAGGTCCTCCATTCCGATTGGGAGTGCTTTAACGGAACGATTCCCAAGCCCGCACGCAGGAAAAAGATCAAGGCGCGTGGAATCGGAGGGGGCAAGATCGAACTGCCTCCTTTCTCCGCCATCCTGTTCGAGATCAAACAGGGAATCTGAAACAAGAAAGAAACGGTTCAACAAGAAACTGTATAAAACAGTCAAAAAAGAAATAGTCAAAAAAACGGGGATCTGTCTGCAGATCCCCGTAAACCATATCACAATATGATAAAGAACAACAATTGGGAGAAGTTTGCCAATGAGAAGCCTTGAAGAACTCCGTGAATTCTTTCGTCACGACCGTTACGCAACCGCGACGACAGGCATTGAGATCCTGGAAGCGGGCGACGGCTATGCAAAGGTCGGACTGGCCGTCCATGAAGGCCATATGAATGCAGGAAACCGCGTGATGGGAGCCGTGTACTACACAATGGCGGATTTCGCGTTTGCGGTCGCCTCCAATCCGGACGCGGGCCATGCACCGATCACGTTTACGCTGTCGAGCCAGATCAGTTTCCTCACGGCTGCAAGGGGCCAGTATCTGACCGCGGAAGCGCGCGCTGTTCGGAAAGGCAAAAAGGCCAGCTTCTATGAAGCAGAGATCCGGGACGAACTGGATACCCTGATCGCGACGGTCTCCTCCACGGGCTTTACCATGGACAAATGAACCGGTGATCCGGTCAGTCGACCATCACAGGAACGGTGACGACGACATAACGGGCGTTGTCATACTCATAGGAGCAGGTAGACAGAACGACTATACCGTCGATATGCTTGGGAATCTCGTCGGGTGTGAAACTGGACTGGACCTCAGCCCAGGACAAATAGGCGTCCAGCTCATCCCGCTCTGTAAAGATCGTATAGATCGGCGCTTCCGCCTCACCGACATATCCGAACAGGACATCCAGCCGGTAGGTGTGCTCGGGCGTGAGATACCACATGTACTTGTGCTCATCGTAGAACTCCTGCTTGGTGTACTGGTGCAGGGAGGCGAACATGGAGCCGTTCTTCATGTGGTGCCCGTAGAGAATGGTATTAAAATCACTCAGATCCGCCTGGTTGCGGCAATCCATAAAGATCGTGCCGGCGGAGTTGTACTGTCCGTTGATCATTTGATGCAGATACTTTTCATTGTCTTCGGCGAGCGCGACAGGATAATTGATCTGTGTGTCGGGGCTGTAGATCCAGCCGACAACCTCGGGATTGATTTCCTTTAGCCCCTCGAAATCGACGGTGATCGGACAGACCTGCGGATCGTTATCCGAAAGCGTATTGTCGGGATCCTTTGTGTGACTATACTGAGAGGCTGTATCACTGTACTGCTTGTCGCCCTCGTGGTACTCGTGGAAGATCTTCCACAGTCTAAACCCGCTAAAAGCGATGATGGCGGAAAATACGATGATCAGGATATTGGAAATGGTTCTGCGCATAGGGTACCTCGTATTGTGTTGTTGTAATAGTGTCATACCACGGTATGGAGCGGGCGTTCATACATTCGGATCCACACCCGACAATCTTAATATTAAAGTATAATTCGGGATTTGATAATTCTCAAGAAAAACCCATAAAAGAGCAAAAAAGAGGTCTTGACAAGAAAGAGCAGTTGAAGCACTATTCTGTATTACAAAATGAAGAGACGATCAGCGCCTGACTGCACGTACGAAACTGACTTATGACTTACTTAAAGAAAGAGGATACAAAATGAAAATCAGACTGGACGATGTGATGCAGTCTTTCTCCTATCCTTTTCATGCGACCTATTACTATTATATTCCGTTGGAAACTGTATTGATGTTTATGAACGGCATGATATACGGGAAAGCGGTGCATGGCATCACCACGGAAGAGGACGTGAAAGCGCGTAAAGAGGACTTTATCAAGCTCCCCGATCTGGGAGAGAACGGACGATATAAAGTGATGTACGGGTTTATGTCGGCAATTCCGGACGGCAGCGCCAAAGAGAAGGTGCTCGCGGGACTGACAGAAAGGGGCTTTGAAGGTTTTGACGAAGCGGTCAGAGAGGAAAAGCTTCTTCTGAAATGGTTCAATTACCGTGACGGGATCATCAAAGAATTTTCCAGGCGCTGGTGCAGGGAAAACGGACTGGAACTGATCGAATAGTTTCAATGTTCCGTCGCGCATGGCGCTTCGGAAAGAGGATGTATATGGCAAAAAACAGAAAACAAATTGAAGACGAGATACTCCAAAATGAGGTTCTCGGAGACGAAGAGGATTACGAAGAATACGCACGGCTCAGGGACGCCAGAGAGGGCGTCCGCGCAAGACAGGTGAGGATCGAGCAGGAAGAAGAGGCCCGTCAGAGAAGAGAGTATGAGAGGCGCAAGTCTCAAAGGGAAGAGGAGGCGCGCCGGAGAGAAGAGGAAAACAGGCTCAGAACCTATAATAAGAGAAAGAGAAAGAAATCCCATCCGATTCTCGGGTTCTTGTTTGCACTGCTGCTCCTGCTCATCGTAGCAGCGGTGGGAGGCGCGGCTTATATGCGCTCGCTCCTTACAACCGTCAATTCTGTCAATCTCGAGGAGTCCGTGCAGGGCAGCATCTGCCAGCAGGTCAGAGAGGACCCGACTATGGCAGAGTACCAGAATATCGCACTGTTTGGCGTAGATTCGAGAGAACAGGACCTTTTGAACGGCGATAACCGAAGCGATACGATCATGATCTGCTCCATTCACAAAAAGACCGGGGAGATCAAACTGGTATCCATCTACAGAGATACGGTGCTCGATATCGGCGGTGGAGAATTTCGTAAGTGCAATGCGGCGTACGCGTTTGGCGGCCCCCAGCAGGCAATCACAATGCTCAACGCCAATCTGGACATGAATATCACGGATTTTGTGACCGTCGGATTTGAAGGACTTGCGGATACGATCGACGCGCTGGGCGGCATTGATCTGGAGATCACAGAAGAAGAACGCGAGTACATGAATAGCTACATGGACGACATGTACTATGAGATCGGCACAGACTATGAGGAAGTCACCGAAGCGGGCATGCAGCACTTGAGCGGCATCCAGGCTACGGCATATTGCAGGATCCGCTATACGGCGGGCGATGATTTCAGGAGAGCAGAGAGACAGAGAACGGTACTGCAGCTCACTTTGCAGAAAGCGAAGGAGGCCAATCCCTTCCAGCTGATTTCTGTCGCGAATGCGGTCCTTGGCAAAACAGCGACCTCCCTGGACAACACGGAACTCCTGATGCTGATCCTCCGGGCAAGGAACCTGGAACTGACAGAAAGTACTGGATTCCCGTCCGAAGAGGACAGAGTATTTGCAACGATCAATGGCGAATCCTGCGTGGCACCCTACTATCTGACAACCAATGTGAAGACGCTCCACAGAACGCTCTTTGGGCAGGAGGAGTATGAACCGTCTTCCATAGTCGAAGAGAACACAGAGATTATCAACAGCTATGTGCAATAAATCACCGGGTACAACATGCGCCGGGACCTTGCAAGCGCTGCGATGCTGAGCAGATATAAACAGATATGAACGGACTTGAACAGAAAGGAAGACGAATGAACGTCAAAGAATGCTATGAGCTGATTAAGGGTGACTACGAAGACGTCAAGAGAAGATTCCTCTCTGACAGCAGGATCACGCGCTTCGCGCTGCTGTTCTTACAGGACGACAGCATGGATGCACTTAGAAAAGCCATGGAGGAAGATAACTGTGAGATGGCTTTTCAGGCGGCCCACACGCTGAAAGGCGTCTGCCTCAATCTCGGACTGACCGGTCTATATGATCCTGTCAATTCGGTGACAGAACTACTGCGCAGCAGCGATCTGGAGACTGCGAAGAAGGAAATGCTGTGGCTTGAGCGCGAGTTTACGACGACGTATGAAGGTCTGAAAGCGCTCGGGCAGTCATAGAATTTTTATAATAATAAAAAAAATATAAATTAATATATTGATGTGTCGGATGAATCTGCTACAATAAGATAAATTAATATTTCATAAACTTTTAGGAAAAGAGGTACAGGAAATGAAGAGTTTTATGAAAGAGTTCAAGGAGTTCATCTCCCGCGGCAACGTCATGGACATGGCTGTTGGTATCATCATCGGCGGCGCTTTCACAGCGATCGTCAAGTCTCTGGTAGATGATATCATCAATCCCCTGCTCGGCTGCTTTGTGAGCATGGATTTCAGCGCATGGAAGATCCCGCTGGTCGGCGATGCATCACTTGGAATCGGCAATTTCATCAACGCAGTTATCAGCTTCCTGATCATGGCATTCATCCTTTTCAGCATCATCAAGGCTATGAACAAAGCTGCATCCCTCGGCAAGAAGCCTGAGCCCGAAGCAGCGCCCACAACCAAGATCTGCCCTTACTGCAAGAGCGAGATCTCCATTGAGGCAACAAGATGCCCTCACTGCACATCCCAGCTTTAATCTGCCGGCCGGACAACGAAGACCGTCTGCGGTGAAACAACGGAACATGCAAACTGCCGCGTAAAACGCGGCAGTTTTTCTTTTACAGACTACAGTTTACAGGAGTACACAGTACAAGATGAGATCCATACTCCAGTCACAAATTGAAGCGCTTTCGGACAAGACGCGCCCCATGCACATGCCGGGACACAAGAGAGTGATGCGGCCCTCTGATATACTGCCCTATGAGTGGGATATCACAGAAATCGAGGGGGCGGACGATCTGCACGACGCCAATGGGATTTTGAAAGACGCGATGGACCGGGCGTCCGCACTGTGGAAGAGCCGCCGCACCTGGTTCCTGGTCGGGGGCAGTACCTGCGGCCTTCTTGCCGCGATCCGCGCGGCAGCGCCTTTTGAAAGTGAGATCATCGCTGCTCGCAATTGCCACCGGTCCGTCTATCATGCCATCGAGCTGGGCGGGTACAAGGTTCACTGGATGATGCCGCCAGAGGACAAGAGCTTTGACGTGTGCCTTTCGATTACGCCGGAGCAGGTGCAGGCAAGCCTTCGCAAATATCCGGAAAGCGCCTGCGTGATCGTGACGTCCCCCACCTACGAGGGCGTCATCTCTGAGATCCGTTCGATTGCCGCGCTCTGCCACAAGGCGGAGATCCCACTGCTTGTCGACGAGGCGCATGGCGCCCATCTGGGCCTGTTTGAGGAGGGCGGATTTCCGGAGAGCGCTGTCCAATGCGGCGCCGACCTCGTGGTTCAGAGCGTGCACAAGACGCTGCCTTCCCTGACCCAGACGGCGCTCCTTCACATGAATGGAGACCTGGTTCGGGAGAAGGAGGTGGAGAGACAGCTCGCGATCTTCGAGACCAGCTCGCCGTCTTACCCTCTGATGATCTCCATCGACAGCTGTGTCGAAATGCTGCGCGAATACGGCGCCGCGCTGTTTGCCCAGTGGAAGGACATCCTGGACCGCTTTTATAAAAGGGCGGCGGAACTCCATCTGATCCGTGTCTGGAATCCGGACTTGCGCCAGGGACGCGGTAAGAGCGACATTGTGCGGGACAGGGGCAAAATACTGATCAATTTCCGAAACGCCGGGATCACCGGCGCGCAGGCCGCCCGGCTCCTGCGCGAGCAATACGGCATTGAGACGGAGATGGCAAGTGGCTGCAACGTGCTTGCCATGACAAGCTGCGCGGACACGGAGAAAGAGCTTGGGCAGCTCGCCGACGCCCTGCAAAGTCTTGACAAAGCGCTTTCTCTGAAGGAATCGGCAGCGGGCCGTACGTCTGCGATCCCGTCCCTTCCCCCGGTGCACACGGCCTGTACGATCTTACAAGCCGTAAGCACCGAGCACGAAGATGTCCCTATGGAGGAGAGTGAGGGGCGGATCTGCGCCGAATATCTCTACGCGTATCCGCCGGGCATACCGATCCTGGCACCGGGAGAGTATATCAAAAAAGAGCATTTGGAGATCCTCAAGCAGATGGAGACAGATGGAAACCGGATCCACCACACAGTATCTGAGGAGCCGGACAGGATCACATGCCTTGCCGAGTGATGCCTTGACAAAAGAAGTAGAGCGTTAGTATTATAGTTGTAGCGTTGATGCAATAATTGACAGAAAGAAGGAAATGATATGAAGCACATTCAGACTTTGAATACCCGTGATATGGCTAAGAGTGCGCAGAACGGCGGCTGCGGCGAGTGCCAGACTTCCTGCCAGAGCGCATGCAAGACCAGCTGCGGTATTGCGAACCAGGCTTGTGAGAACAAGAACGAGCAGTAATCAGCAGAAACAACGTACGGGAAACAGACCGCTCAATTGGCCGGGGTGCGTGAGCACTCCGGCCATTGTTGTGTGTCTATGGTGTCTATACTAAGAACGATCGATAAGGAAAAAGAAGATGATTCATCAGTATAAGCTTAATGGATATAATATCGTGCTGGACGTATATAGCGGCAGCATTCACCTCACGGATGAGGCGGCCTACGACGCGATCCGGTATGTGGACGAGGGAAAGACGCGGGAAGAGGCAGAGAAACTTCTTCTCGATAGTTACAAAGACCAGGGGATCACGAAGGAAGATATAGCGGACATTTTCTCTGATATAGAGGAACTCAAAAGCGCCGGAAAGCTCTTCACACAGGATGTGTACCAGGATCACAAGTACGACATGAAACAGAGAAATACGGTCATCAAAGCGCTCTGTCTTCTTGTCGCGCACACCTGCAATCTCAACTGTGAGTATTGCTTTGCCTCCCAGGGAAAGTTCCAGGGCTCTGCAGGTCTGATGAGCTTTGAGACCGGCAAACGGGCGTTGGATTTTCTGGTCGAGCACTCGGGTTTTCGAAGAAATCTGGAAGTGGACTTTTTTGGCGGAGAGCCGCTCATGAACTTTGAAGTCTGTAAGCAGCTCGTCGCGTATGCCAGAAGCATCGAGAAGGAGAAGAAAAAGAATTTCCGTTTTACCTTGACCACAAATGGCGTCGGCGTCACGGACGAGGTGATCGAGTGGGCAAACCGCGAGTGTCACAACGTCGTGCTCAGTCTCGACGGCAGAAAAGACGTCAACGACCGCTTCCGCGTGGATTATAAGGGAAATGGAAGCTATGACCGCATTGTGCCGAACTTCCGCAAGTTCGTGGACGCGCGGGGCGGCAAGGGCTACTACATGCGCGGCACCTATACGCACTTTAACACAGACTTTACCAAGGACATCTTCCATATGGCAGACGACCTCGGTTTTACAGAGCTCTCCATGGAACCGGTCGTTACATCGCCGGACAGCCCCAGTGCGCTCACGAAGGAAGATCTTCCGGTTCTCTTTGAACAGTACGAGATTCTCGCCAAGGATATGCTGCGCAGAGAACGCGAGGGCAAGCCAATCACGTTCTATCATTACATGATCGATCTGGAGCACGGACCCTGCATTTATAAGCGCATTTCCGGCTGCGGATCCGGCACGGAATATATGGCCGTCACTGCGTGGGGCGATCTCTACCCCTGCCACCAGTTCGTGGGAGACCCCGACTATAAGCTGGGCGACATCTGGAACGGCGTGACCAATACGGCCAAACAGGATGAATTCAAGTATTGCAACGTCTATTCCCATCCGGAGTGCCAGGACTGCTGGGCCAAACTCTATTGCTCGGGCGGATGCGCCGCCAACGCGTACCATACGACCGGAACCATCCAGGGCGTTTACCAATATGGGTGCGAACTGTTCAAGAAAAGGATCGAGTGCGCGCTTATGCTCAAGGCAGCCACGGCTATGGGAGAGGAGAACTGATCACGCACTGGGATATTCCTTGCGAATGTTGCTGATACCGCATATATAGTTGAGGTCGACGTCATAGTATCTGGCAAGCGTGATCAGCGATTCCAACGGGATCCTGAGACGACCGGTCTCATAGTCGGAATAGGTCCGGGGAGACACTTTGAGAAGAACGGCAAGATTTTTCTGTGTCAGTTTGTTCTGGGTGCGAAGTTTAAGAATACGGGACCTGCATGTAACACGCATGATGATATGTTCCTTTCGATCAGAGAATAGATTGTCCGCAGACAGTTAGAAAATTAGATTGGGTGCGGCGTTTGCCACATCAGCTATTATAATACAAACTTGGCCATTTGGGGTCAAAATACAGGAGCGAAAATACGAAAATGGCGGCCAGCCGGACAGCCCCGGTCGGCCACGTATGAGAGATAGAACATTATGGATGAGAGAGAAGTACTGCGGGGCCGGATCCGGGACCTGTGGAACCGGACGCAGCAGGGCGACTACCTGAATCATACAGGCTTTCTGGCACTGGATCTGCAGTCTTACGCCATGCAAGTCATCCGAGAGGAGAAGATTCCCATGCATTCGAGCGCAGGCGCCTACTGCGCCTTTCGCGGAGGATATGAGGAAGCAGACCGGAAAGTGCTGTGCATGGTCCCCTCTTATATGCGTGAGGAGGATCTGGACGCCGGGATCGCACAGGGGGAAGGCGTATTTACCTGCGTCAGGATCGCAGCGGTGAAAGCGGGCTTTGCGACGCCGCCGACCCACAGAGACTACCTGGGAAGCCTGATGCATCTGGGCATTACGCGCGAGCAGATCGGCGACATTATCTGCCGCGAGGAGGAGGCGTATGTCTTCGTGCTGCGGGACATTGCGCCGTTTGTGTGCCGGGAACTGACAAGGGTGCGCCATACAACCGTCACGACAGCTATTACAGCGCCCGGCGAATGCCCGGCAGTCGTCAATACCAGGCTGGAAAGCGGAAGCTCTGCCTCCGAGCGTGTCGACAGCCTTGTGGCGCTGGTCTTTCATTTGTCCCGTTCGCAGGCCCAGCGGCTGATCGAACAGGAGAAGGTATTTGCGGATGGGCGGATCATCACGTCCAGTTCCTACACGCCCTCGCAGGGAGAGCGGATTTCGGTCAGAGGCCATGGCAAATTCCGCTATCTGGGAACCGACAAGACGACGCGCAAGGGCAGACTGATCGTCCGCTTCGAACGCTATATATGATATGCGCTGCAAATAGACATCCCTCACAAAATCAGCTAGAATAGAAATGTCAGAACATAGGTGCAGATCCGTTTGCGTTAACGTTTGCATTAAATCGTTCTGATGCACACTGTTGTTTGAACTAAAGAATAGAGGCAATGTATATGAATCTGGAACAGGCAAGAGAAAAATTAAATCAGTATGGACAGCTCCATGTCCTCGATCATTATGACGCGCTGACGGACGAACAGAAGCAGATACTTCTGACACAGATCGATGAGACGGACTTCTCTGTGATCCGCTATGCGAAGAATCCGCACGGCAATCAGAAGAGAGGCAAGATCGAGCCGCTCGGCGCCATGGAAATCAGTGAAATAGAGAAGAACGAACAGCATTTCAGAGAGGTGGGCCTTGCCGCCCTTCGCGCGCGCAAGATCGGCGCAGTGCTTCTGGCCGGCGGTATGGGAACCAGGCTTGGATCCGACGACCCCAAGTGCATGTACGATATCGGCATTACCAAACCGGTCTATATCATGCAGCGCCTGATCGAGAACCTGATGGACGTTGTCAGAGAAGCGGGCGTCTATGTGCCCCTCTTTATCATGACGAGTGACAAGAACCACGAGAAGACGGTCAACTTCATGGAGAAGATGGACTATTTTGGCTATGACAAGGACATGGTCCGCTTCTTCAAGCAGGATATGGCGCCGGCGGTGGATTACAATGGCAAAGTATACATGGAGACCAACTACAGGATCGCGACGTCCCCCAACGGAAACGGCGGATGGTTCCTGTCCATGATGAATTCCGGCGTTCTCGACAGGGCCAAGGAACTGGGCGTCGAGTGGCTCAATATCTTTGCAGTGGACAACGTACTGCAGAGAATCTCGGACCCTTGCTTCGTAGGCGCGACGCTCGAGAGCGGCTGCGCAACCGGTGCCAAGGTCGTGCGCAAGGTCACGCCGGATGAGAAGGTCGGCGCGCTCTGCCTCGAGGACGGCATGCCCTCGATCGTCGAGTATTACGATATGACGCCCGAGCTTCTCGAGGCCAAGGACGAGAAGGGGAATCCCGCGTACAACTTCGGCGTCATCCTCAACTATCTCTTCCGTGAGAAGGACCTTGAGCGGATCGTGAACGACGAACTGCCTGTCCACGTTGTGGAGAAGAAGATCCCGCACATCGACAAGGACGGCAACGAGGTAAAGCCTGCGGAGCCCAACGGCTACAAGTTCGAGCAGCTGGCCGTGGACCTTGTCAGAGAACTCGACACATGCCTCCCGTACGAGGTACTGCGCGAGAAAGAGTTTGCGCCGATCAAGAATCCGACCGGCATTGACTCCGTGGAGTCCGCAAGAGAACTCTGCAGGAAGAATGGAATTGAACTGTAATACCGAACAAGGAGAAGTATGTTCAGACTGTGGGTCAAAAAATGGAAAGATAACCGCCTCGTAGAAGACACCGTGGTGGAAAATGCGGAGCACGATACCCGGACACACAAGGTCCTTAACGGGCTGGAAGAGGGGTGCCGCAGGTTCGATCTCGCTGTGCCGATCTGGCTGGATTCGTCGATCCGTGATTTCCAAAGGCATGCGAGATGCCGCTTTACAAAGGACTCCTTTATTGAAGAAATCGATTTCGATTATCTGGAAATATGGGTTATTGAAGAAGATATGTGGTGAGTAGAAAGCCCCGGAAAAGGCACAGCACTTTTCCGGGGCTTCTTCACTGTTTTTTCACGATTTACCCGGAATTGCCTTTGAATCATCACAGTTTCTACACAATTGAACCGTATACTTGCCGTATCGAGATAAGAAAAACGGTAGAATACCGATATTGAAAGGCAGGTTTGAGATGAGTGACGAGAAATTGAATTTTGACACATCGAACGAGACAGTTACTTCAAATGGTGCACAGGAGCCGGTCGATCAGAATATTGTAGAGAGCACGGCGGAAGTGATCAGCGAGTCCGTGACGACAGAAGCGCCTTCGGGAGAAGCCGCGAAGGAAGAGGCGCCCACGTATTCCTATGAGACCTACAGCACCAATACAAGCACAAACGAATATATGCATGCGGACGCAGGGTCTGCGACCGGTAACGGCAGCTATCAGTACAGTGGCGCCAATCACGAATACTATCAGGGTGAGAACTACGGTTCATCTGTTGGCAGCGGTACGGGTGGAAACGGAAACGGAAACAGAGGCGGAAGAGGCAAGGGCTTCCTCGCGGTTGTACTGGCCATCATCTTCGGCGCATGCATCGGCGCAGGCTTCTGGGGCGTACACCGCTATGTAGGCAAGACGAGCGCTGCGGAGACAGCGATCGCGGACGCCGCAGGCAATCAGGATTCTTCCATCACCGGAGAACAGAAAGAAGAAGAGCCGGCAGAGGCGCCTGCAGAGGAGGCACCGCAGGCAGAAGAGCAGGCCCCCGCACAGGATCCCGCCGCAGAGCAGGATGCGCAGGCCGCACAGGAGCAGCCGGCGGAGACGACGGCACCGCAGACGCAGAACGCCGGTTCCTTTGAACAGGCCGAAGGCATCAAGAATGAAGCGGGTCTGATCATCGCCGACACAGAGACGCCCGATACGGAACTGACCAGAGTTGTCAATCAGGTCATGCCTTCCATCGTATCGGTCTACAATGACTTCACACAGGAAGTACAGACCTTCTACGGACAGACCTATACAAGGCAGGGAGAATCCACCGGATCCGGTATCATCATCGGTAAGACGGACAGCGAGCTTTTGATCGTGACCAACAATCACGTCGTAGAAGGCGCGGACAACCTCAGAGTTCTCTTTATTGACCAGGAGACCTGCAACGCGGAGATCAAGGGAACAGATCCCAGCAACGACCTGGCTGTGATCGCAGTTCCGCTCGAGAGCATTAAGGATACAACCCAGGGACAGATCAAAGTGGCAACGCTCGGCAACTCCGACAACCTTAAGATCGGTGAGGACGTCATCGCAATCGGTAACGCCCTTGGCTATGGTCAGTCCGTAACGACCGGAATCGTAAGCGCCAACAACAGAGAGATCAGTGATGAGACGATCACAGGTACATTCATTCAGACAGATGCAGCCATCAACCCCGGCAACTCCGGCGGCGCACTCGTCAATATCAATGGCAACGTGATTGGCATCAATTCCAGTAAAATCGGCGGAGATACCGTTGAGGGAATGGGATTTGCCATTCCGATCACCAGAGCGATCCCGATCATCGAGGATCTGATGAGCAGAGAAACCCTCAACAAGGTCGATGAGGCGGAGCAGGGAACAATCGGAATCAGCGGAGCAACCGTAACTTCTGACGTATCCAAGGCGTACAACATGCCTGTAGGTGTATATGTCGCCCAGATCCTTGAAAACGGCGGCGCAGCAAGCTCCGACCTGCGAGAAGGCGATATCATCACCGCGATCAACAAGCAGAGCGTCTCCAGCATGGAAGAGCTGCAGAAAATGCTGCAGTACTACAAGGCAGGCACAGAAGTGACGCTGACCGTGCAGAGACAGGACGGTCAGGGCTCTTATAAAGAAGCAGAAGTGAAGGTTACGCTCGGAACACGTGCTTCGATCGAAAACCAGCAGCAGAACGACCAGCAGAACGGACAGCAGCAGAATGGCCAGCAGGAGCAGGTCGATCCGAACATGCCTGACCAGAACGGCGGTCAGAACGGAAATAATGGACAGGACGGCCAGAACGGGTATAATGGTCAGAGTGGGAACGGACAGGGAAGCTACTACAATCCCTTTGAACAGTTCGGATTCCCCTTCGGAAACTGATCGTCCATACGGTTTTGGCGATAAGGAATAAAGCGAGGACAATATATGGCAAACAATACGAATGGACATGAAGGCGGATCGGGGGAGTACTGCCTCATGTGCGGACGCTCGGAAAAGGAGGCCGGCAAGATGGTCTATCTGCCCGGCGGACTCAGGCTCTGCCCGGAATGCATGCAGAAGACAGTAGACCAAGCCAGCAAGATCGATTTCCAGAGCATCTTTAACAATCCGCTCTTTATGCAGAACAATCCCTTCTTCCCGGGCGGCGCGGGGACACCGAACACAGACGCGCCGGTTGTGGATCCGGCCGAGGATACGAAGTCCGCTGCGCCGGCACAGGACGAAGCGCCTGTAAAGGCGTCGCCTTCCGGTGTGAAAAAGCCTGCGGACGAGGATGAGCCCGGTGACCAGGACGAGCCCGAGACAGAAGAGAAGGAAGAAAAAGAGGAGAGCAGCGGGAAAAAAGGCAGACAGCCTTCGGTCAGTTTTTTGAACCTGGGCGACATTTTCGGCAACTTCGGAGGTCCCCAGCAGGCCAAGGTCAAGAAGAAGAAAAAGACGGGCCCCAAGCCGGTATTCTCCATCGACAATATCCCGGCGCCCCACAAGATCAAGGAAGAGCTGGACAAGTATATCATCGGGCAGGAGCGCGCCAAGAAGGTCATCTCCGTGGCGGCTTACAACCACTATAAACGTGTGAAGACCGGTACCATGGACGATATTGAGATCGAGAAGTCCAATATCCTCCTTCTGGGCCCCACCGGATGCGGCAAAACATACATCGTCCGGACGCTGGCCCGCATTCTGGACGTACCGCTCGCTATCACGGATGCAACGTCCCTCACAGAGGCCGGCTATATCGGCGACGATATCGAGAGCGTGATTTCCAAGCTCCTCGCGGAAGCGGACAACGACGTAGAGAAGACGGAGAAGGGCATTGTCTTTGTCGACGAGATCGACAAGATCGCCAAGAAGAAGAACGTAAACTCCAGAGACGTCAGCGGCGAGTCCGTACAGCAGGGCATGCTCAAGCTCCTCGAGGGCGCGGATGTGGAAGTGCCTGTCGGCGCCAATTCCAAGAACGCGATGGTGCCCCTCACAACCGTCAATACCAGGAATATCCTGTTCATCTGCGGCGGCGCTTTCCCGGATCTGGAGAAGATCATTCGCGAGCGGCTGACCAAGCAGACGTCCATCGGATTCTCCGCGGAGATCCGCGACAAGTACGACAAGGAGAAGAACATCCTGGACCGCGTGACCAACGAAGACCTGCGCAAATTCGGCATGATCCCCGAGTTTATCGGGCGCCTTCCCATCATCTGCCCTATGCAGGGCCTGGATGAGGATATGCTGGTCAAAATCCTGAAAGAGCCCAAGAACGCGATCCTCAAGCAGTACCAGAAGCTGCTGGCGCTGGACGAAGTCAAGCTCGAGTTCGAGGACGACGCCCTGTACGCAATCGCGGAAAAAGCCCTGCAGAAAGACACCGGCGCGAGAGCGCTGCGGTCCATCATTGAGGAATTCATGCTGGATATCATGTATGAGATCCCCAAGGATGAGAACATCGGAACAGTGACCATCACCCGCGCGTATGTAGAAGGCAAGGGCGGCCCCAGAATCGAGATCCGCTCGGATCTTGTCGACGGCGCTCGCGGACAGAAGAAATTGCCCGATAAGGGAGAGGCGGAAGCGCCTGCCAACTGATCCGGGGATTTCGAACCCTGAGAGTGCGGCCAAGCACTCCAACATGGTGATCAATATGAAAATGATTGATAAGACAGTTACAGTCTTTACAGAAGAACTCGCGTCATCAGCCCCCGTTCCGGGCGGGGGCGGCGCTAGTGCGCTTGTGGGCGCAATTGGTATTGCACTGGGAGACATGGTGGGAGAACTCACTGTGGGCAAAAAGAGATATGCGGATGTGGAAGAAGACGTCCGTGCGCTGATGGCGCGCGCGCAGGAGCTGCGCGTGCGTTTTCTTGCGCTTGTCGACGGCGACGCGGAGGCGTTTGCGCCTCTGGCCAAAGCATACAGTATTCCCAAAGGGGATCCCGGTCGCGATGAAATCATGGAAAATGCCTTGCAGGTGGCCTGCAGTGCCCCGATGGACATCATGCGCAGCTGCGCGGAGGCACTGGATCTGATCGAGGAATTCGCGGCAAAGGGTTCCAAGCTGGCGATTTCAGACGCCGGCTGCGGCGCAATTCTCTGCAAAGCAGCGATGCAGGCGGCTTCGCTCAACGTCTTCATCAACACGAAGTCTATGAAGGACCGTGCCTGTGCAGAGGCGTTGGAACAGGAGGCAGGCGATCTTTTGACCAAATACACCGCAATGGGCGATGAGATCTATGGCGCGGTGGTAGACAAGATCAGGCAGTAAAGGGGACGAATATGGCCAGAATTCTCAAAGGCAAGGAAGTGGCAGACGCGTTGACTGCGCAGATGCAGAAGGATGTGGAAGAACTTAGGGCAGCAGGCGTCACGCCGACACTTTGTATTTTCAGGGTGGGAGAGCGGCCGGATGACCTGTCCTATGAGCGCGGCGCCACCGAGCGTGCGCAGACAGTGGGGATCGATGTGAAGAAAGTGGTGCTTCCGGCGGATGTGACGCAGGAAGTGTTCGACGAGGCGTTTACAAAGGTCAACGAGGACGACAGCATCCATGGAATTCTCCTTTTCCGCCCCCTTCCCAAACAGCTCGACAATGAGAAAGCGCGGCAGATGCTGAACCCCGCCAAGGATATCGACGGCTGCACGGATCTCTCTCTGGCCGGCGTTTTCACGAATACAAAGACCGGATTTCCGCCCTGCACAGCGCAGGCGGCCATGGAAATCCTGCACCACTTCGGCATTCAGATCAAAGGAAAAAAGGCGGCTGTCATCGGCCGTTCCCTTGTCATTGGCCGGCCCGTGGGTATGATGCTGATGCACGAAAACGCGACGGTGGTCAACTGCCACACGCGGACCGTCGACGTCCCTTCGATCACCAGCAAGGCAGATATTCTGATCGCGGCATCGGGTCAGCTGCACAGTGTGACCAGAGAGTACACAAACCCGGACCAGGTCGTCATTGACGTGGGTATCAACTGGGACGAGAAAAAGGGCGGCATTTCGGGCGACGTCGCTTTTGAAGATGTTGAGCCCTATGTCTCTGCGATCACGCCTGTTCCGGGCGGCGTAGGAGGCGTCACCACTTGTGTGCTGATCGGGCACGTTGTCGAGGCGGCCAGAAGGACGCTCCAATAAGGAACTATTCATAAGCAGAAAAAGTATCAATTTCGATATTACTTTCTGCTTTTTTACATAAAGAACATGGAATAAACACAAAATATACAATTTTGGTTATGGAAAAACGTGCACATGTGTATTAGAATTCCATTAGTAAATCATGGCGTGCCTTGACGACAGCAGATTTCGTCAAGGCACTATTAAAAGAAATTGAATGGACAGAGTAGAAATGACGCGTCAAGTGTCGCGAAATGGGAGGTCGTTCGCGGACGAAAGGATTTGATTTTGAAATCCTGCGGTGTCATTTCGCATCCGCTGCCGCGTATTTGTCATGCTTCCGGCGTGGTAGCAAACGTAACACTGTAGTTAGCGGCCTATCACAAAGGAGGTTTTTTTATGTTCAAACGATTTTTTGGCGCATTGATGGAAAATGGAAACGCTAGGGAACCGGGGACGGGAGAGGATGGCCGTCCGCTTGCGAGCGGGGGTTCCCCCGTGCGCACGATTGTATGGCTGGCACTCTTCACGGCTTTGTTCATTGTGCTGGAGCGCTTTCTCTCGATCAATGTCTGGAATATGCGAATAGGCTTTGCTTTTATAGCGCTGGCCATGGCGGGCATGCTTTACGGCCCGCTCGCAGCTGGCCTGGTAGGTGCGGCGGGTGATATCCTGGGAATGCTTTTGTTCCCCACGGGACCCTATTTCCCGGGCTTTACGCTGAACGCCTTCCTGACAGGCGCCGTATTCGGACTGTTCCTCTACAAGGGTATGACGGTCAAGCGCATGATTGGGGCAGTGGCCGTCAATCAGCTTATTCTGAGCCTTTTTGTGCAGACATTGTGGATTTCCATGACGTATGGCGCACCCTATATAGGACTTCTTCCTGTTCGCCTGACGCAGTGTCTGGTCATGATCCCGGTTCAGCTGATGTCTCTTTACCTGATCGGCAGGCCATTGGCAAATGCCATGCGCCGCTTGCACATGAACACACTTTGAACGGGGAGAGACGGAACTAACGAGCGAGAGGAATCAGGCAGATGACAATACAGGAAGCGATCGACTATATCAACCATCACAACTGGAGCCAGTGGAAGCTTGGCCTTGACAGAACACGGGAACTGCTGCACAGACTGGGCGATCCCCAGAAGAATCTTCGCTTCGTCCATGTGGCCGGATCGAACGGGAAGGGCTCTACCTGCGCAATGCTGGAACGGATCCTGCGGGAAGCGGGATATCGCACCGGTCTCTTTCCGTCCCCCTACATCGAGGATTTCCGTGAGCGGATTCAGGTGAGCGGAGAATATATCACCGAGGAGGCGCTGTGCGAGATCACAGACAGGGTGAGACAGGAAGCGGACGCTATGGAGGACCATCCGAGCCAGTTTGAACTGATCACGGCGATCGGTATGCTGTATTTTGACCAGGCAAAATGCGATATCGTGGTGCTGGAAGTGGGCCTTGGAGGCGAGTTCGACGCTACGAACGTGATCGATCCGCCGGAGGCAGCAGTGATCACACATATCGGTCTCGAGCACACGCAGTACCTCGGGGATACTCTCGCGGCAATCGCCAGGACCAAATCCGGCATCATCAAGACCGGTGCAGACGTTGTCCTGTATGAAAACGACGCGGAAGTCATGGACGTGGTGGAAGCGGTGTGCAAGGAGAGAAACTGCCGTCTGCATATTGCACAGAGAAATCGCATCGTGCCGATGGAGGCTTCGCTGCAGGGGCAGTCTTTCCAATATCTGCCTGCTCAGACGGCGTTCTTCCTTCCTCTTCTGGGCCGCTATCAGCTCGACAACGCGGCTGTCGTCCTGACGACAGTGGAAGTGCTGCGCGGCAGAGGATTTGCAATCACAGACGAGGATGTCCGGCGGGGCCTTGCTAAAGTACAGTGGCCGGCGCGCTTCGAAGTCCTGTGCCGGGAACCGCTTTTCATCCTCGACGGCGGACACAACCCGCAGTGTGCGCAGGCGCTGGCAGAGTCGATCGAAGCCTACCTGCCGCAGCAAAAGGTGGTCTATCTCATGGGCGTTCTGGCGGAAAAGGATTATGTCAAGATCGTCGATGCAATCGCCCCCTATGCTGCCGAGTTCGTCTGCGTGACGCCGGACTCCGAGAGGGCCATGAAGGCGACGGCGCTCGCTGCCTATCTGAAAGAAAGAGGCCTCAAAGCGAAGGCCTGCGGCAGCGTGGAAGAGGGGATCACAACGGCACTTACCAGAGCTGCTTCGCTCGGAGACCAGGCGGGTTCCGTGGCAGATGGGCAGCAGACAACGGCCAAGAAAAGCGGCGTATCAGATACAGGGATTCCCGTGGTGGCGTTTGGCTCTCTCTACATGGCAGGGGCCATCAGAACTGCGTTTCCCAGGCTGTGCAAAAAACAGCAGCGGATCATCGCAACGAAAAGACGCCGCGCGATGTCGCAGGAAGAGCGGGAAGAGAAGAATCGCAAGATCAGCGAAAACCTGCAGAAGGTATTAGAAGAGCTGTTCGCTGAACAGCCTGTGAAACTGTTTTCTTATAGGGGTGTCTGGGACGAGGCCAATGTGGACCTCTTTAATGAATGGGCGAAAGCGAAGGGCGCGCAGGTCGCGTACCCGATTTCTCAACCCAAGGGAAATATGCTGGCAGCGGTCCCCGGGGATCGATCCGCTTGGAGAAAGGGCAAATATGACATTCCTGAGCCGGTGCTTGAAAACGCAACGGTCCTTGCACCGCAGGAAATTGACGTGATCATCGTGCCGTGCGTGGCCTTTGAAAGGAGCGGCAGGCGCTGCGGGCACGGCGCAGGATATTATGACAGGTTCATTCCGGCCTGCAGACCGGATACGAAGCTTATTATGGTGGCCTACGATGCACAGGAGATCGAGACCGTGGCAACGCAATATTTTGACAACACGATCCCGATCATAGTGACAGAATCCGGCGTGATCCGGACATCATGCATCCAAAGCGATTCTGATCAAAATCCGGTGTAATCCGGATAGCATGCATCCAGAGCAATTCTGATCAGTAGGTGACTTCTCCGTCGTGGGAGAGGAGCGATACAGACGTGACGCCGGGGAGGGCGGAAACGGAGCGGGTCAGCTTCAGGCCGTCCTTCACCCGCAGTTCGATCACCATATCCAGCTGGTCGCCGGCAAGGCGCGTTGTCTTGATGGCAGAGTGGCTGCTGTATTTGGACACGACTTGCATGATCTCCTTTTCGGGAAGACGGTCCCCGGAGACAGCCGCATTGACGACGAGAATCATGGGCGCGGCCACAATGGGAGCCCGGTCCAGGACAAAGAGAAGGAGCGTCACTGCGAGGGATACGAGCAGGGCGATTTCGGAAAGTCCTGCGCCGCAGATGATTCCGACGCTGATCGACCAGAACAGAAACACCAGGTCCATCGGATCCTTGATGGCGGTCCGGAAGCGGACGATGGACAGTGCGCCGACCATACCGAGCGAGACGACAATGCTGGACTGGATGGTCAGAATGATCGCGGACGTAAGCAGCGCCATGGCGACGAGCGCGATGTTAAAGCTCTTGGAGTAGAAACTCTTCCTGGTCATGATCCTGTAGCAGAAGTAGATATAGAGCGCCAGGATCGTCGTCCACAGAAGGGCCGCCAGAATCGTATTCGTACTCATTTCTACCGTGGAGTATCCCTCCAGAAACGATTTCTTAAATATATCTGAAAAAGTCATAGTTACCTCCATGTCTTTGTATCACTGTGCCATTCTATCACAAATGATATCGCCTTGACAGGTAATACTTGGAGAAGGACGTTCGCTGCAGATCCCGCATCTGCATTGCCTGCTGCACAGAGCCTGGCAAAAAATCGTCAAATTTCACTTCCAACAGTTCCCTGCCGGCCGGCAGAACAGGCCGAAGCGCTGCATCCTCGTCCCAGTAACGGGTGAGCTCTGCGCCGGATGCGATGCCGCAATCAAACGTCACCCGCACGTTGCCCTCCGGAAAGAGAAGAGGCGTTCGCATGTAATCGACGATCACAGTCGGATGCAGAAGCTGCGTGTAGTGGAGCGTCAGAAAGCGGTTGAGAAGCGGCGGATTCTGCGGGCCGATCTCGGGCCAGCGGTCACAGATGATCGCATCGAACATAGCTGCGGAGATGGGGCAGACCTTTTTGCGGACGCGGTCCCCCTCATGCATCTTGCATTCCAGGGCGACATAACTTCTGTCCATGTTGTAGCTTCGAATCCGCCATTTTTCTCTGGGCGACGTCCCATCTTCATTTTCCCGCATGAGGCGGTCGTCATAGGTGTCCAAATACAGACTGCGCACCCGGTACTGTCCGTCCGGTCCGCTGTGTGGATCCGGCATCATCAGAGCAGCCAGCCGTACCTTCAGCTCGGCCAGTTGGGCTGTAGAGCATATGTATTTGTGCTCATTGCGAAAACCGTCCGCGTCGGAATCCGGAAGCGAGCGGAATCGTTGCAGTACATTCATGGAACCATCTCCTCTCTGCGGCGTTGGCCGCCATTTCACTAATCACAATATTAGCACGGGACAGCGTGCGGGAAAAGTCACTGAAAGATCTCATAATGGTCTCGCAATGATCGCATAATGGTTGATGGAAAACTTGGAAAATGCGTTGACAAACATGGGACCAGGTGCTATATTGTACTCAATCCCGATAATCCTATTTGAATAGTATGAATATGGCGGTAGATCAAGACAGAGATGGATCAAAATAGCGATAGATCATACGAGCTGAAAGGAGATGCCATGAGTAATATTAAGCAGAGCGCAACAGAACTGATCGGTGGAACCCCCCTTCTTTCCCTGAGAAACTATCAGAAGAAGAAAGGGATCACGGGGGCGGAGATCGTAGCCAAGGTCGAGCTTTTCAATCCGGCCGGCAGTACCAAGGATAGAATCGCGCTGGCCATGATCGAGGACGCAGAGGAGAAGGGAATTCTCAAGGAAGGCGCCACGATCATCGAGCCTACCAGCGGCAATACCGGTATCGGTATCGCGGCGGTGGCGACAGCGAAAGGGTACAAGACGATTTTGACTCTGCCAGACACCATGAGCCTGGAGCGCAGAAATCTCCTGAAGGCATACGGCGCAGAGCTTGTCCTCACGGAAGGCGCGCAGGGCATGAAGGGCGCGATCAAGAAGGCGGAGGAACTCAGGGATTCCATCCCCGGCTCCATTATCCTTGGACAGTTCGACAACCCCGCCAACCCCAAGGCGCACTATGAGCACACAGGTCCCGAGATCTGGAAGGATACCGACGGAGAGCTGGACGTCTTCGTATCCGCTGTCGGCACAGGCGGTACACTCAGCGGCACCGGCAAGTTCCTCAAGGAGAAGAATCCGGCGATCAAGGTCATTGCTGTGGAGCCGGAGACCTCTGCGGTCCTTTCCGGCGAGAAGCCCGGTCCGCACAAGATCCAGGGAATCGGAGCCGGTTTCATTCCGGCCACACTGGATACAAGCATCTACGATGAGATCATCAAGTGCCCCAATGAGGCGGCTTTCCAGGAAGGCAAGGCGCTGGCTCGCACAGAGGGCATCCTGACCGGCATTTCCTCCGGCGCGGCGCTCTGGGCAGCGGCACAGGTGGCAGCCAGACCCGAATATGCGGGCAAGAGGATCGTGGTCCTTCTGCCCGACTCCGGAGACAGATACCTCTCCACACCGCTTTTTAGCTAATAGGTACCAACAGATCTATGGCGGATATTCCGTCCAGATCGATTCATAAGCACGAAAAAGGCTCCGCGTCTGCGGAGCCTTTTGTAGTGGGGGAGTCAACCCCTCGCATGAATTCCATTGATCATATCGCGATAAAACGCCGCAACGGCAGCCCGGCTGTAACTGATCACCCACATCCCCGCGATTCCAAAGGACAGAACCCCGAGAAAATAAAGCGGAATAAAACTCAGATAGAGCTTACAAAGGCGCAACTTGTGTCCCTTGATCATTCTGGCGCTTCCGCGGATCAGCTCACCGGCCGAATACTCGGGATAATCCAGAAACAGATACGCGCACATTGCATAGCGGATCCGGATGAACGCAATACCGGCGCCGCCCGCAGCAAGAAGCAGGAGGATCAAACCGATGTAGGAGAGCATGTCCTCCGCAGAGATCACAGACATTGCGATGATCGCGGGGAGCATGCAGGCCAGCTCCAGAAGAGAGATGAACGCACTGATCGTGACAGCAGTGTCGGAGTTGTAACGAAAAGCGCAGAATAGGTCGCGAATGCGGGCGTCTTTTTTATACAGAAGCTGCATGAAAATGTCGGCAAGCCCGATCCGCAGCATGTGGGAGCAGATGCTGACCACAAAGAAGACGACAACAGAGAGTACAAGCGACAGAAGGACCGAGCCGGACTGGAAGTTGGCGATCAGCTCCATGATCAGCGACGTCGAGAGCGTGTATAAGAATACCGAGAGCACAGCAATTGAAAGATGACCGAGCAGCGATTCCCGCGCATCTGCTTTCAGCGCTTTATTTCCTTTATAAAATGATCCTTGATTATCCACTCTTACCTCCCGAACTGCGCAATAAACTCATCGAACGTCATCCCGTACATGCGGTAGAGCGTCTGGCTGAACTGTTCCTGCAGAACCGGGTCGTGCAGCACTCTGTTAAAATAGATGACAGAATACACAAGCATCAGCGTGTTGAGAACCAGCGCGACAATCGCTACGATGGTCGCTATTTTGCTCCTGCGCGGGTAGACTTCGCTCCCTCCCTTGGAGAGCACCGCCAATACCAGCGAAAGGGACCCCAGTATATAGGGGGCCACCACCGGGAACGACAGTATAGAAAAGATAGCCAGGACTGCCAGACTCATCGCGGTTCTCGAGAGCCTGTCGCTTGGAGAATAGGTCATAGGATACACACCTTGTTGGTCAAAATATTGTTTAAAGGATTCTATGTATGAGTATACAGAGTGTTTCTTCAAATGTAAAACGAGGAAAAAACATAAATTGTCTAAAAAAATGCGATAAATCAGCAGAATTGAGTAAAATGTACTAATTGACATATGATGCTACTAGCGATATGATATGCACCAATGGGAGCGGTAAGTTCCCAATCAACTAAATACCATGTTCTCTTATTCAGAGTGGTGGAGGTACATAGGACCTGTGAAGCCACGGCAACCCCTGTTAACAGATTACAGACTGCGAAGCAGGTAGGTGCCCACCTGAGCGAGAGACCCTTTCAAGGGGCGATCGAACAATAAGGGATTTGTGTTTTGACCGAATCCGTATGCTGTCGCCTGCGGGTTTTTTTATTTGCATTTTTAATTACATTTATATTTACAAATCCACAACAAGGAGGAATTAGGTGAAACGACATATCTTTACTTCTGAATCTGTTACCGAAGGACATCCTGATAAGATCTGTGACACAATTTCAGACGCAATACTCGACGCCTGCATGGAGCAGGATCCGATGAGCCGCGTGGCCTGCGAGACAACCGCGTGCACCGGCTTTATCCTGATCTGCGGCGAGATCACAACCAAGGCGGCGGTGGACTATTCACAAATCGCCAGAGACGTTGTCAGGGAGATTGGCTATACGGATTCTGATATGGGATTCGACGCCAACACCTGTGCGGTTATGGTGGCCCTCGACCAGCAGTCACCCGATATCGCGATGGGCGTCAATAAAGCGCTGGAAGCTAGAGAAAACACCATGAGCGAGAAACAGATCGAAGCAATCGGCGCAGGCGACCAGGGTATGATGTTTGGCTACGCGTCCAATGAGTGCGAAGACTACATGCCTTATCCCATCGATCTTGCCCACAAGCTTGCCAAAAGACTGACCAAGGTCAGAAAGGACGGAACGCTTCCTTATCTTAGACCCGACGGAAAGACGCAGGTCTCTGTCGAATACGATGACAACGGTAAGCCGCTTCGCCTTGAGGCAGTTGTCCTCTCTTCCCAGCACGCGGCGGACGTTACCCAGGAGGAGATCCACAGAGATATCAAGAAGTATGTGTTTGACCCGATCCTCCCCGCGGATATGATCGACGAGAACACCAAGTTCTTTATCAATCCCACAGGCCGCTTCGTCATCGGTGGACCGCAGGGCGACGCAGGCCTCACAGGCCGTAAGATCATCGTCGACACCTACGGCGGCATGGCACGCCACGGCGGCGGCGCCTTCTCCGGCAAGGACTGCACCAAAGTGGACAGAAGCGCTGCGTACGCGGCAAGATATGTTGCCAAAAACATGGTTGCGGCAGGATTTGCTGACAGGCTCGAGATCCAGCTTTCCTATGCGATCGGCGTTGCAAAGCCCACATCGATCATGGTAGACACATTCGGCACCGGACATGTACCGCAGGAGAAGATCGAAGAGGTGATCGCAAGACACTTCGACCTGCGCCCGGCCGGCATCATCAAGATGCTTGACCTTCGCCGCCCGATCTACAAGCAGACCGCGTCCTACGGACACTTCGGAAGAAACGACCTCGACCTTCCCTGGGAGAGACTGGACAAGGTCAAGGAGCTCAAGAAAGAACTTGACTAATTGCATTTAGCTTTGATCATTGACCTTTGGTGCCGCCGGACAGCGTTCCGGCGGCACTTAAAATTCTCCTATTATTTTTTGAAATCATCATTGACAATGCTAAATGGTTCTGCTAATATATCATTTGTTCGCGCGAGAACATCGAGTGCGAATCAAGACTAAAAAGGTGCTGCGCCACCGTTTTGGAGAGGTAGCGAAGTGGTCATAACGCGGCGGTCTTGAAAACCGTTTGTCCTCACGGGCACATGGGTTCGAATCCCAGGAAAAAGTTAAATTTGTCCTTGAAAACAGGAAACAAAAGCGATATAATATAGAAACTTACTCTGTAGGTATCTGCATGGAGAAATACCCAAGCTGGCCGAAGGGGCTCCCCTGGAAAGGGAGTAGGTCGGGAGAACCGGCGCGAGGGTTCAAATCCCTCTTTCTCCGCTCATCATCAGTTGTCATGCAGCTGGTGAGTCAACCATAACAATCGAATATATGACAACTTAACAGAAATGCAACCCTGAATATATTCCTAAAAGAAGATCGGGACAAATCGTTTAAGAACGATCTTTATGAA
>ONNQ01000007.1 GCA_900319245.1 uncultured Lachnospiraceae bacterium
CTTCCCATAACGTAACGGTTGTCGCTAATACGACGGTCGATCATCTCGACTGGGACAGCTTCGACATGCTGGTGCTTCCCGGCGGAATCCCGGGCACGCCCAATCTCAAGGCCTGCGCACCTTTAATGGAGCAGGTTGCCCGTTTCCACAGAAAAGGCAAGATGATCGCCGCCATCTGTGCGGCCCCTTCAATCTTTGCGCAGCTCGGGCTGTTAAAGGGCGTTCGCGCAACTTGTAACCCCAGCGTAGAGAGTATCCTGCTCGACGGCGGTGCCGATCTGGTAAGAGAAAACGCCGTGACGACGGGCAATATCATCACAAGCCGTGCCATGGGTACCGCGATTCCCTTTGCGCTCGCTATTGTCGAGCACTATTTGGGCAAAGAGAAGGCGGACGATCTTGGCCGGAACATCCTGTATTATCAATAATAGAAAGGTCTATGCATGAATATTCTCTTTTTTCTGACCCCTAAGGTGGAAGTCGGATATGTCTACAGTTCAGACACCATGGGACAGGCGATCGATAAGATGCTCAGGTACCAGTTCACAACCGTGCCGGTTCTGAACGAAGTCACCGGCAAATACGAGGGCACGCTTGCCAATGACGATCTGCTCCGTGAGCTGAACAGACACCCCTCTCTCACCGTAGCGGCCGCCTCCGATCGACCTCTCAAATCTGTTTCCAGAAGGAGAGATTATACCGCTGTCAAGGCGGACGCCGATATGGAGGACCTTCTGAGCTCCGCCACCACACAAAATTTTGTCCCCGTTGTCGATGATACCGGCTGCTTTATCGGCATCATCACGAGAAGGGAAGTGATGCGCTATCTGCGCGATCACATGATGGTGGACGACGAGGAATTTAAGTAAGTTTCTACACAAATTCATAAAGAAAACAGCTGCCGCAGCATGAAGCTGTGCGCAGCTGTTTTTATTCACATCAAATCACACTCTTTAAAATGCGGGCATATTCATTGGCAAGACCGATCGCGTCGGTCAGGTCCGCCGCCATAAAACACTCCGCGCAGAATTCATACAGGTTCTCAAATCCGTCCCTGCATTTGCTGAAAAGATTCCGAATCTTTTTGTTGTCGACCGCGCCTGTCTCTTCTGAGATCATATGCCCGATTTCGTGGACAACCAGCCTTCGGATACTCTCTGAATTTTCAAGCATCCGGATGGCCTGCACGTCGGCAAAATACGGTTCCATGATCGACAGTGCGTTCTCCGCAAGCGGTTCGATCTTCAGTCTCTCCCTGATCATCCCCTCAATCTGCGGCCACGGCACGCCTTCACGAAGAAGATCCGCCTGCATGGCGGCAGCCTGCGCCGCAAGGTCTCTATGGTTCTCATAGTATTCGACAGCCGCATGGATATCGCTGAATTTTGGCTCAGAGGACATCCTGCGGATCCGTACGTGATTGAAGGAAATCGTGAGGAGCTGTGCGTTATAGACCGCATTATCTCTGCTCTTTGCGAAATCGCCATACTTTTCGCCGCACACCGGGTCTCCTTCTTCAATACCGAAGTCCCAAACCGCGTTGATCTTTAGCTGCGGATACTTTTTCAGGTAGTGCATGATCAGATTCGTTATAAAGAGCTGCTGCTCCTCACTGAGTCCGCCCTGCCCCGGATCTGTAAAATAAAAGTCTGTGCTGCCTCTTCCGGGAAGACTCCTTCTGAACTGCATGATCAGTGGTGGAAGAGACGGATGCCGGTGAAGCACATGACCATGTTGTGGTCGTTGCAGGCCTGGATCACGTTGTCATCTCTAACGCTGCCGCCGGGCTGTGCGACATACTTGACGCCGCTGCGGAACGCTCTCTCGATGTTGTCGCCGAAGGGGAAGAAGGCGTCAGAGCCAAGTGTGACGTCTGTGTTGCCGTCCAGCCATGCTCTCTTCTCTTCTGCTGTAAAGACAGCGGGCTTCTCTGTGAACAGCGCTTCCCACTTGCCGTCTGCAAGAACATCCATATAGTCCTCGCCCATGTAGAGGTCGATTGCATTGTCTCTGTCCGCTCTGCGGATTCCCTCTTTGAAGGGAAGATTCAGAACCTGGGGAGACTGGCGCAGATACCAGTTGTCAGCCTTGCTGCCGGCAAGTCTGGTGCAGTGAATTCTGGACTGCTGGCCGGCGCCGATTCCGATGGCCTGTCCGCCCTTGACGTAGCAGACGGAATTGGACTGTGTATACTTGAGCGTGATCAGCGCAATGGCCATATCGTCGCGTGCGGCCTGCGGAAGCTCTTTGTTTTCGGTGACGATATTCGCAAACAGTGCGTCGTCGATCACCAGTTCATTTCTGCCCTGCTCAAATGTGACGCCAAACACCTGCTTTTTCTCAAGCGCTGCCGGCTTGTAATCCGGATTGATCTTGAGGACGCAGTAGTTGCCCTTTTTCTTTTTCTTGAGAATCTCCAGCGCTTCCGGCTCATAGTCGGGTGCGATGATACCATCGGATACTTCTCTGGATACCAGCTTTGCTGTGCAGACGTCGCAGGTATCGGACAGGGAAATAAAGTCGCCAAAAGAGGACATTCTGTCAGCGCCGCGGGCACGCGCATAAGCGCTTCCCATAGGTGTCAGTTCGCCCATGTCGTCCACCCAGTAGATCTTCTTCTCTACGTCTGTAAGAGGAAGTCCGATTGCTGCGCCGGCGGGAGAAACGTGCTTAAAGGAAGTAGCCGCCACCTTACCGGTTGCCTTCTTGAGCTCACTGACCAGCTGCCAGCCGTTAAATGCGTCGAGGAGATTGATATAGCCGGGTCTTCCGCAGAGCACTTCGATCGGCAGATCGGAGCCGTCTTCCATATAGATGCGGGAAGGCTTCTGGTTGGGATTACATCCGTATTTGAGTTCCATTTCTTTCATCGTTTCATGCTCTCCTTGCTTACTGATTCTTGTTGACGATTCTGGTCTCGTATTCGCCGGTAGCGATGTCGATAAAGCGTACGAACAGGGATACTTTGTTATCCTCGTTCAGCGCTGTCCATACACGGTTTGTGAAGCCGTCGATGTCGCCTGTGAAATCATCGCTGAGTACAAGCGCTCTGGGCTCTCCCTCAAAGCTGGGAAGCGGGTTGCCATCGCCCATATAGGTGGAGATGAAGCGTCCCTCGCCGGCCTTGGGATTCTCATAGGCAAATGTATAGCGGAGGCAGGAAGAAGGATCTCCCTGATCGCTCTTAAGGATGGACATAGCGTAGCTGTACTTTCCCTTTTCCACGTGCATCACGCCGGAAATACGAGGTGTGTAATTGGGGGCGTCGGGCTCAAACTCTCTGCTGCGGAGCGCCTGCTCGAACGTGTACTGCTTGTCGAGGCCCTCATAGATCGTATCGGTCTGATCGCCATTGGTCACGATGGTCTTGTTGCCATAGACGCGAACCGGTGCATAGATGATCAGGCTTGGATCCTCCATCTTGGAAGGGTCAAAAGCCTGCGTGCGGATGCCTTCTCCGTCCTCGACGAAGACTCGGTTGCGGCTGTTGACGCTTCTTCCCATGATAAAGTAAGCGGTCACTGCCTTGGCGCCGTCAGCACTTCTGCCGATCATAATGCCGCGGCCGGGATAACTGGTCTCTCTCAGAATCTTCTCAAAATCTGCCATTACGTCCTTTCCTCTCCTTCGGTGATGTACGACAAATCCAGCGGATTTGCATGTAAAAGCGGTTGACTGCTGCAAGTTTTTGATCCAATTGCATCAGTGCACAAGTATCATAAAATAACTTTGCGCAAAGCGCAATGTCCCAAATGGATAAGCAATTCCGATAAAATCCGTATTTTGCCGACAATATGCTGTCAAAATACTGTTCAGATCTCCAATTTCCGCTTTCCGCCGAGGAAAGTCGGAAGATATTGAATGCCGCTTTAAAGTGATGCTTCATTATAGCATTACACTTTTTATTTTTCCAAAGAAATACGTGCGATTGATTCACTCGCCGATCGCATGATAGACCATGGACGACAGCCGCACGATCTCAGAAATTCGGCCGCCGGCATCGCTGCTCATGATGCACAGAATATAGGTGCAGGACGGCGCCCACACAATCGCGGCGTCATTATCGACGTAGCTGAGCTCTCCTGTCTTATTGCCTGTCGGCACTTCAGACGGGATTCCGGCCGGGATCTTTCCTGTTCTCTGCTGGTCCTTCAGCGCCTGCAGGATTCTTTCGGAGGCCTTCGGATTCACATACTTTCCTGCAAGGACTTGCTCCAGCATCACGCCGCAGTCCTTTGCCGACGTGTAGTTCTCCGTCCCGTTATTCTCCAGCATGCGGCGATTGATCTCTGTCTCTGTGAACCCGTGCTCCTGTGCGAATTTGTTGACGTTGTCCATTCCCACTGCATTGATCAGCGTATTGGCTGCGCCGTTGTCGCTGACATTGATCATGGCATCCGGAAGTCTTCCGTACTTTTCAATGTCGAGCATGTTCTCATCCGTCTGACGGAAGAACTCTCCCGCCACAAACAGCTTGATCAGGCTGGCTGCCACCATCTTTTCATCCGCATGAACGCCGATTACCTGGTCCGTATCCAAACGCTTGAGATAGAGGGACCATTTTCCGCCGAGCCTTCCGATTTCCGCCTCCAGCGCTTCCTGCAGCGCCTGCATCTCTGCGCTCGTCTTAGCCAGTAGTTCCTGATGGCGGCGGTCCAGCACGCCTTTGCCGGCAGAATCGATCAGCTTCCTCACTGTTTTGGCAGATCGGTCCACCTTACGGGCCGGCGTAAAGATGGTCGATGCGAGGATGTCTCGAGACGCCTGCGGTTCCTTCTCATGGGCTGCCTGCTCGTCTACTTCTGCGTGCTCTGGATTCAATGTACTGCCGGTATTTGTACTCTCTTCTGTGCTTACTTCGTCCGGCTCCTCCGCTTTCTTCTCATCCAGATAGGTTTCGATGCCGGCGACGATGCCTTCCACCATAGTGTTCTGGAACTCCTCGTCCTGCATCTTCATATCTTCTTCCGGATTGGTCATATAGCCGAGCTCGATGATCGTCACAGGGACCATACACCAGTTGATCCCGCTCATGGTATCGGTCTCCCAGACCCACTCTTTGCGGATACCGGTCGCCTCTGTATAAGCATCCAGCACCAGTTCCGAGAGCCGTTTGGAATCTTCATAGTATTCGCTGTTATAGGGATTAGAGGATGTCTGGCAGATTGTCATGGCGCCGTTGGCCGAAGCGCTGTCCGAGCCATTGGCGTGTACCCGGATGAAGGCGTCCGCGTCCGCTTCATTTGCGATCTGCGCGCGCTCCGAGTTGGTAATATCGACATCGTTGGTCTCGCGGATCATGACCACCTGATAGCCCTTTTCTTCCAGTGCGTCACGAAGCTTCAAACTGACATCCAGCGTCAGCTGATATTCCGGAACGCCGGACGTTGTGCCGCTTGTTCCGCCCGCCACCTTGGTCTTCATGGTCGATGCGCCAGGACCTATAGGCTCCTGGCCAAAATTCCCATGCGCCTGATGCCCTGCGTCGATGGCGATCACATAGCCGGCCGCCTCTTCTTTAGCTGCATTCTGCTGTTCTATTCTCTGCGCCTCTTTAATGATCGATGAACAATCCGCATTTCCTATAGCGGCGGCTGACCCGATCATCACGGAAAGTATTGCTGCGATCACTCCGTTCATGGTATCCTCCGAATGGGTACTGTCGTACTCTATATATTAAAGTGTATTAAGACAACGAAAAAGTCGTGGACACTTGTTATCTTCTTACTCTTTGAATGGTTTGTAAAGTATGTATTTGCCGGTTAGTTGATCAAAGGTCCATTTTAGGGTCTTTAAAGCCCTCCAGTATGGCCCAAAATATTATCGCAAATATTTGCATTTCCTTATTGACAAACTTTGGCACCTTTCGTATACTATAAAAGCTGACTGATGAAGCAGCGACATGGCGAGATAGCTCAGCTGGCTAGAGCACGCGGTTCATACCCGCGGTGTCGAGGGTTCAAGTCCCCCTCTCGCTACGTAGAAAAAGGAAAACGCAAATGCGTTTTCCTTTTTTTATTGCTCTATTGGGGTCAGGCCCCTGACATACGCAGTGTGGTCTGACCCCTGTCATGCATTGTGGGGTCAGCCCCCATTTTCTCCATTTTCCAGTTTCTGTAAGAATCGATCAAACTGCAGCTTTAAGAGCGCAGCGGTCGGGACTGCGACCAGCATACCTGCGATTCCGCCGAGGACGCCGCCTCCCAACAGGGCGGCTACTACGAGCAGCGGATGGACGTCCACATTTTCAGAGAGAAGTCTGGGATTGATGATATTGCCATCTACAAACATAATGATCGCGATGATCGCGACGCCCAGGAGCATTTTGACATAGTCGCCGGAGGGAATGCACACGATCACAGTCGCTGCGTAGCCGACGATTGGGCCAAAATACGGAATCAGGTTACCAAAGCCCATGCAAACGCCGATCAGGACGGCATACGGAATGCCCGCAATCGAGAGCGCTATAGAAGAAAGCACGCCGACAATCGCCGCATCCACCATCTGCCCGCGTATATAGCCGGAAAAGGCGTGATCTGCGTCTTTCATAAAGACGACGAGCTCATCTCTGTTCTTTTCTCCAAAGAGAAGGCGGAACGCACGTCCCCAATAAGAAATAATACTGTTCTTTTCATCCAGCAGGAAATAGACGGCGAAAATGACGCCGAACAGAAGGCCCGAGAAGAAGTTCTCTACCGCACTCGTAATTCCCTTGAGAATTGTCGAAACACTGCCGCTTGAGAGATTAAGGGACTGCATGATCTGCTCCAGGTACTTGCTGAAGTCCTGATACTCCTCTTCCAGCTCCGCATAGATGTTGGAGAAAGAGTCCCAGTTCAGAGCGCCCAAATTCTTGTAAATCGACACAGCGATCATCACAAGTACAGCGATGAGTACAGCTGCAATGATCGCGAACGTGAGGAGCACGCTGACAGTCCTTGCGTATCCTCGCTTTTTTCCTCCATTGATCAGTTTCTCAAATCGGTTTACGACCGGCAGGAGCAGGTACCAGAGAATCCCGCCGATCACGACAGGCTTGAGAACCGCGCTGAAGATGGCTCCGAGCTTGGACCAGACCGGTCCCGTACCTGAGAGCAGGACCGCCGCAATCCCGGTCAAAAGGACCGTGACAGCCGCATATACACATATCTTCAAGTATTTTTGATCCAGTCCGCTTAGAAACTTCTTTATCATAGTGATCCTTTCGTGGTGTACCCGCGATCGACTTCGTCGGCCGTTGGGAGGGTACGCGCCTTTTCGATATTTCGGAATCAGAAATCAATCAGATTGTATTCTCGTACTTATCCGCTTCCGTGATCCGCATCTTCTTTCCATTGAGAATTATGAATCCGTCCTCGGGATCATCATGCACAATATAGCGAACCCCAGGCTCTTCCACCCCGGAATGATTATGACCGTACTGGCGGCAGGTAATATCCTGCTCGTCACTGAGCTGATGACCGTCGGAAGTACGCACCGGTCTCTGGAACAATCCGCTTCCGGGAAGCTTCTCCGTATGCCACTTACTGGAGTAGGACTTGTTCTGGTTAGCGGCATTGACAGCGCCTCTGCCGCTTTCGAATTTCTTGCGCAAATCAGCGGCAAGGTAGCCTGTATAGTCGCGGCTGGCTTTGTTTTGACTGCTGTTTTTGCGGGAACTGCTCTTCTTCACCCTTGATACAAGTGCAATGATGACGAAGATCATAAAGACCAATGACATTTCCATATTCTCTTCTCCTTCAAACGCAGGTATTTTCTCGTCAAACAAGTAAAAAGATCGTCACATCTCTTTGCGAACCACCATCGGAGATCATTACATCTCCTTAAGGGTCACCATCTGATAGGCATGATAAGCAAGCTGTACCGGCAGCGGCAGAATCGTATCTGCGATCGTCTCCCCCAGGATTCGCATACGGAGCTTATGCTTGAGCTCGGGATCCAGCTTTCTCTTCTTCATCTCGTCGGCGCTTATTCTGGCGTTCTCTTCATCCTTCTTCTCCGCCATCATCTGTACATTCTCAAAATTGAACGCGTTCAGTCGGCGGATGATCTCGAGTCGGTCGCCAGTGTAGGTAATAGCACATCCGGCCGTGGGTTTATAGATTGTAACACTAGTCACACCGGGTGCGCGTGAGAAAGCATATTTGAGTATTTTGGCCTGCTCCTCTGTCAGCTTGCGAATGCTGATCCGGATACGGATTCTGTGTTTGGTTTCCGCTTCAATGCGATACTTCATACTCATCTCCTCCTATGGGGATGGAGTTTTGTCGGCAATTTCCGGCATTCAGCTCTTATCCTCATTCGTACTGTGCGCCTCCTGCCATTCCTCAACTATCATTATACTTAATGACGAATTTTTGTAAAACATGCCGATAGAAATTCCTCATAGATACAGTATATCCATTTACCACAGGTCCTGAAAATAGCAAACCGGAATGATGGCAGGAGTTAATAGCGTTACATAACAAGGGAGCCACATCCCGGTTTCCCGGGACATGACTCCCTCTTTCAATCTCATTATTCCTGTGCTCATCTCTCACTTCGATCAGATCTCAAAGCTTCCGGTCTCTGTGCCGTTGATCACATAATATGCCTTTGCCTCTTCCGGCTTCACATACAGCTGAACTTCCTTGAAATCAGCGGGCTCCTTCTTCAGGTCGAACTCCCACACATCCTTAGCAATCTTAACGAGCTGCTCCGTAGTATATTCCTTGCCTGCAAACTGGATGGTGATACTCTCTTTCACGGCCGCTGTCGTTCTAGTTGTTGTCTTCTTAGCCGATGTCTTAGGCGCTGCTTTCTCAACTGCTGCTTTCTGTTCAACTGCCTTAGGTGCTGCCTCTTTTACGGTTGTTTTTCTTGTTCTTGTCTTCTTTGCTTCTGCCATGGTTCTTTCTCCTTATAACTTTCTAGCCCCCGCAGTATGCATATTCGGACTTCCCCAAAACTCTAAACAAAATAGCGCAATTATCTGAATTTGTCAACTTTTTGTTGTGTCACTGCACCAATGAGTTCATGCAGCATGTCTTTTTCCCTGCAACGACAGATTCAGAAAGCTCATCCTTTATTGTCTCCTTATTCCTGACGGATCATACTTGCTTCTGTGGTCGACATCACCGATTCCTAGGTCGCCACTACTTCCACTTTACTATACTCCCGCCCGATTTCATAAACGTAGAACTATATGGATAGAGGGTTGGGCATAGAAGCCCGGTTTCATAAAAATGGAACCACATGAATTCTGCGGGTTTGGGCACACGGGCTGTATTCAAGCAATTTGTCATCCAATGACCAGACAGTATCAACGGTGCATTGGGTATATACGAGGATTCCCGAGAAAAAGTCTCCAATCGAAGAAAGAATTTGTGGAACTATTTAGCGGCTATGGAGCTTCTGTGCCCAACCGCCTTGGAAAGGCAGGAAATCAATTGGAACTAAATTGGGATTAAGCACCATCTGTGCCCAAACGACATAGTAAGCCAAGGAATCATTGGGATCTGAATCTGAGATTCCCCTTGTCTGTGCCCAACCGTCATAAATAATAAGAGGGAGTTGCATCTTGCATTAAGGAAAGTATAAATCAATGATGCACCGCAAGTGCCTGCGGCAAGGCAGAAACACAAGTTATAGAAACCAATCCGCTCATTTTCCCTTCTTCACCGTTCCAGACCCATATCGGCTGTTAATTTTCTCCATCATTTCATTTAATTTAGCTTGTTTTGCCTGCTGTCTCTCCTCCTCTTCCGCCTCCGCCCGACGCTTCTCTTCCTCCTTCGCAGCCGCCAGCCGCTCTTCCTCCTTCTTTCTATTCTCCGCAAGAAGGTTCTGGTCCGCCCACTCGAAGAGGTCCATCTGGTGCACTTGCTTCTCGCTCAGTCTCGATACGCCCACGCCGATCAGACGGATGGTCATTCCGGCTGAGAAGAGTCCGTCCGGCCTGTTCAAGAGCCGATCGGCAAGGAGCAAAGCCGCAGACTCAATTGCGGCAGCCCTGTCAGTGGGCTCAGGCAGCGACATCTGCCGGGAATATCTGGCAAATTCCGAGGATTTGACTTGGAATGTGACTGTCTGCCCGGAAAGTCCTTTCTTCTGCATGCGGGAAGCGACCTTTTGCGCCAGGGCACGGATGACTGGAACGCCGTCTGCCTGATAATTGTTTCTGTCAATGTCTGACGACAACGTGCGCTCGTTGGAGATACTCTTGGCCTGCTCTCTCTCCGCGACTACCGGGGATCTGCTAATGCCGCTTGCGCTGTTATAGATGTAGGCGCCGCTCTTTTGGCCCAGTACGGACTGGAGGACCGTCAGGTCTGACGCAGCCGCTTCGCCGATCGTGTTGATGCCGATCAGCTGCAATTTCTGCGCCGTCGATTTGCCGCAACCGTACAGCGAATGGATGGGGAGCGGCCACATTTTGGCCGGCACCTCGTCCGGATACAGGGTATGCGTTCGGTCCGGCTTCTGGAAATCACTTGCCATTTTGGCCAGGAGCTTATTGGTCGAGATCCCTACGTTCACGGTAAAGCCCAATTCCCTCTTCACCTGCTCCCGGATGCGCGATGCCCATAGCAGAGCTGCTTCCCTGTCTCCAAACGCAATTCGATGCGACATATCCAGATAAGCCTCATCGATGGACACTTGCTGCAGGAGCGGCGAATACTGTGCCAAAATATCCATCAGCGCCTGGGAATACTCATGGTAAGTCGGAAAATCCGGCGGGACTGTGACAAGCTGCGGACATTTCTGCAGCGCCTTGACGACCGGTTCTCCCGTCTGGACGCCATATTTTTTGGCAGGTATGGACTTGGCGGTAATAATTCCATGGCGGGTTTTGACGTCGCCGCCCACTGCGGACGGAATTGTGCGCAGATCTACGCTTCCCGGCTCCTCGCGCAGCTTCTTGAGCGCCGACCAGGACAGGAAGGCAGAATTGACATCCACATGGAAAATGGTCCGTTCAGAATTCATAGAAACCTCACGTTTAATTCAAAAAAGATAAGGACCACCGGCAAACCGGTGGTCCTTATTATACCATCAATATGGCTCGTATTTCACTTGTTGTCTGCCGATTACCTGGGTGTGTAGGTCGTGTGCAACAGGCTGTGTGCCTTTGCCTTTCCGGGCGCCTCCAGGAACTCATCGTAGAGCTTCTGGACAACCGGGCTCTCGTGGGAGCAACGAAGGTCATTGTCCTTATCGGAGTTGTAGAGGACTGCCGAGCGGAGGGACTTGAGGTCCACATAGTTGCGGACGCTGTCGCTCTGTACGGGCTGTCCGCCGCCGTTGATGCAGCCGCCGGGGCAGGCCATGATCTCGATGAAGAGATACTTCTTCTCGCCGCTCTTGACCATCTCGACGACCTTTCTTGCGTTTGCAAGGCCGCTGGCTACGCAGACGTCTACTTCGCTTCCGTTGATGCGATAGGTTGCTTCCTTGATGCCGGGAATTCCGCGGACATCCATGAAGTCGACCTTCTCATTGGAACCGTCGAGGATGTTGGCTGCCGTACGAAGGGCCGCTTCCATAACGCCGCCGGTCGCGCCGAAGATCTTACCGGCGCCGGATGCGATTGCGAAGGGATCGTCGAACTCTTCGCCCGCAAGATCCTTGAAGGTGATACCTGCGCCCTTGATCATTCTGGACAGCTCTCTGGTTGTCAGCGCAACGTCTACGTCCGGAATTCCGCGGTTGGAAAGCTCAGGTCTGGTGACCTCGAACTTCTTGGCCGTGCAAGGGATGACAGAGACTACGAACAGATCCTTGGGATCGATGTGGTTCTTCTGGCAGTAGTAGCTCTTCAGCAGCGCGCCGAACATTCCCTGCGGGGATTTGCAGGTGGACAGGTTCGGGAGCATCTCGGGATAATTGTGCTCCATGAACTTGATCCAGCCGGGGCAGCAGGATGTGAACATGGGAAGCGGCGGCTTGTCCATCTTGTTGGAGGTGATACGGCTGATCAGCTCGTTGGCCTCTTCCATGATGGTAAGATCCGCTGTCACGTTCATATTGAATACTTTGACATCGCCGAGCATGCGGATTGCCTGGACCATCTTGTCCTCGACATGGGTTCCGGGCGGCATGTCAAAACATTCTCCGAGGGTCGCCGCGATCGAAGGCGCCGTAAAGAATACAACGTGCTTCTTGGGATCCGCGATTGCATCCCATACGTCGTCGATATTGCTCTTCTCATAGAGCGCACCGACAGGACATGCGACGATACACTGGCCGCAGCCGACACAGGTAGTGGTATCAAGGCCCTGATCAAAGGGAGAGCCGACACGGACGTCAAATCCGCGGCGGATCTGGCCGATGGCGCCGACGCCCTGCACGTTATTGCAGGTGGATACGCAGCGCAGGCACTGGATACATTTGTTGTTGTCACGCACGACATACGGCGTGGAATCATCGATCTCGTACTGCGGCTCTTCACCCCTGAAGTGATCCTCGTCAATGCCGTAGTCATAGGCGAGCTTCTGCAGTTCGCAGTGGTTGCCGCGCACGCAGGAAAGACATTTCTTGTGGTGCGTGGAAAGGATCAGCTCAATGGTGGTCTTTCTGGATGCACGTACGGTTGCTGTGTTGGTCAGGACTTCCAGTCCCTCTTCGACCGGATAGGTGCAAGCCGCTGTGAGTCCGCGTCTTCCCTTGATCTCCACAACGCATACACGGCAGGCGCCGATGCAGTTGATGTCCTTGAGATAGCAAAGAGAAGGGATCTCGATGTTGGCCATCTTCGCCGCCTGAAGGACTGTTGTGCCTTCGGGAACAGTGACCGGGATATTATTAATCTTTAAATTGATCATCTTCTTCACGTTTATGATCCCTCCTTAGTCCATATAGACAGCGTCGAACTTACAGTTCTGTTTGCAAAGTCCGCACTTGATGCATACGTTGATGTCGATGTGGTGAGGCTCTTTCACCTTGCCGCTGATCGCGCCGACAGGGCAGTTTCTCGAGCAGAGCGTGCAGCCTCTGCACTTGTCGGGATCGATGACATAGTGCAGCAGATCTTTACACTTCTTGGCCGCGCATCTCTTATTGACGATGTGCTCCACATACTCCTCACGGAAATACCGAAGTGTCGATACAACGGGGTTGGAGGCCGTCTGGCCCAGTGCGCAGAGGCAGGAAACCTTCATATGCGCTGCCAGCTCTTCGATCTTGTCCAGTTCTTCCAGTGTCGCATGCCCCTTTGTGATGTCGTCGAGCATCTGCAGGAGACGCTTTGTGCCGATACGGCAGGGAGAACATTTACCGCAGGACTCCTCGCAGGTGAATTCCAGATAGAATTTCGCGATATCGACCATGCAGGTGTCCTCGTCCATGATGATCAGTCCGCCGGATCCCATCATGGAGCCGATCTTAGCAAGGCTCTCATAATCGATGGGCGTATCAATGTGGACGGAAGGAATACATCCGCCGGAAGGACCGCCGGTCTGCGCCGCCTTGAACTTCTTGCCGTTGGGGATGCCGCCGCCGATCTCTTCGATGATCGTGCGAAGGGTGGTTCCCATGGGAACTTCCACAAGACCTACGTTTGTGATCTTGCCGCCGAGTGCGAATACCTTGGTGCCCTTGGAGGTCTCTGTTCCGATCGAGGAATACCACTCCGGACCCTTACGGATGATCTGTGCGACGTTTGCATAGGTCTCGACGTTATTGAGAACCGTAGGTTTCTTGAAGAGGCCTTCAACTGCCGGGAACGGAGGTCTGGGACGAGGCTCGCCGCGCTTACCTTCGATGGAAGTCATGAGCGCTGTCTCTTCACCGCATACAAATGCGCCTGCGCCGAGACGGATCTCAATGTCAAATGAGAAATCAGTGCCAAAGATATTCTTGCCAAGAAGGCCGTAATCTCTTGCCTGCTGGATCGCGATCTTGAGACGCTCAACAGCGATCGGATACTCCGCACGTACGTAGACGTAGCCCTGGCTTGCGCCGATCGTATAACCGGCGATGGCCATTGCCTCGAGGACAGCGTGAGGGTCGCCTTCGAGAATGGAACGGTCCATGAACGCGCCCGGGTCGCCTTCGTCTGCGTTACAACATACATATTTGATGTCCGATTTGGTTGCTTTACAGAAGGCCCACTTTCTGCCGGTGGGGAATCCTGCGCCGCCTCTTCCGCGAAGACCGGATGCAAGCATCGTATCAATGACCTGGTCCTGGGTCATGGAAGTGAGCACCTTGTACAGCGCCTCATAGCCGTCGAGTGCGATATACTCTTCGATATTCTCGGGATCGATAACGCCGCAGTTTCTCAGTGCGATACGCATCTGTTTCGCATAGAAATTGGTCTGGCTAAGAGGAAGGATCTCGCCGTCCTCGTGCACAGTCTCGGGATACAGAAGATCCTTGCAGATCATGCCCTTCATGATGTGCTCGTCAATAATGCGCTTTGCGCCTTCAGGCGTTGTCTGGGAATAGAAAGCGCCTTCCGGATATACGATAACGACGGGGCCCAGTGCACAGAGGCCAAAACATCCCGTCTTGACAACAAGGACATCCGTAAGCCCCTTTTCTTTGATCTCATTCTCGAGCGCTTCCACAACCTTGTGGCTTCCGGAAGAAGTACATCCTGTACCGCCGCAAACCAGGATCTGCTTGCGGTATGCAGTATGCTTGGCCATTTCCTCTGCCTTGGAAGCGACCAGTCTGCGGACCATGACCAGCTCTCGGTTGTTTTTCTTGATCTCTATGAGCTTTTCATATGTCATTGTCATGGCTTACACCTCCTCGTAGTAGGAATCAATAATCTTGACTGCGGATTCCGGTGTGCATTTGCCGTACACTTCTCCATCAACGGTCATGACGGGCGCAAGTCCGCAGGCACCAAGACAGCGGCAGCTGTCGATGGAGAAGAAGCCGTCCGGCGTACATTCTCCGGCTTTGATTCCCAGGCGGTCTTCAATCGCCGAAAGGATCTTATCCGCGCCTTTTACATAGCAGGCTGTACCGAGACATACGCTGACTGTGTGCTCTCCCTTAGGTGTCAAAGTGAACTGTGAATAAAATGTCGCTACGCCAAAAACCTGAGAAAGCGGAACATTCATTTCCTCAGCAATGATCTCCTGCACTTCTCTGGGCAGATATCCGTAGATTCCCTGTGCTTCCTGCAGTACAGGCATCATTGCGCCCGGCTGGTCCTTGTGCTTCTTAATAAATTTGCGAAGCTCGCGTTCTTGTTTGGGGGTTCCCCGAAAAGCCATTGTAGCCATCGATTCCCTTCTCCTTTCGGTTACAAGTAAGAAACTGTTGTTTGTTGATCTGATGAAGCGGGTCTTGTTTTCACGCATCAAAATGGCGACCCGGCTATATGGATCTTATATTATTCTACACCATTTGGAGCATTATTAGAATCTATTATCGATAATTATTTATCAATTTCTGTTTTGTTACATAAAAAAGGAGCGCCTTTCGGCACTCCTTTTCATGGCTATATAATTTGCGATCTTACTCCTCGTCCTTGACAACGTAAGCGCCAAGTTCTCCGTTTTCCACGTCGATCTCGATGATATCGCCCTCTTCCACTTCGTCCTGCAGGATCAGCCTTGCGGACAGTGTTTCGACATGCTTCTGAATATACCTCTTGAGCGGTCTTGCGCCATAGGAGGGATCATAGGCCGCATCGGCGACAAATTTCTTCGCTTCCTCCGTAAGGCGGATGGTGATCTGCCTGTCCTCCAGTCTCTTGTTGAGATCTTCGATGATCAGGTCGATGATGCCCGCAATATTGTCCTTGGTCAGAGGCTTGAAGAGAATGATCTCGTCCAATCTGTTGAGGAACTCGGGACGGAAATGGCTGTGCAGGAGGTTCATGACGCTCTGCTGCGTCGCCTCCGTGATCTCTCCTTCCTCTCCGACATTGTCTTCCAGATCGGCCAGGATCTGCTGGGCACCGATATTAGAAGTCATGATCAGGATTGTGTTCTTAAAGTCCACAGTCCTTCCCTGGGAATCGGTGATCCGTCCGTCATCGAGGACCTGCAGAAGGACGTTGAATACGTCCGGATGCGCTTTCTCGATCTCATCGAAGAGGACAACGCTGTAGGGCTTGCGGCGAACCGCCTCTGTCAGCTGGCCGCCTTCTTCATAGCCCACATATCCGGGCGGCGCTCCGATCAGTCTCGATACGGAGAATTTCTCCATATACTCACTCATATCGATGCGGACGATATTCTTCTCGTCGTCAAACAGGGCCTGAGCCAGTGCTTTGGCAAGTTCCGTCTTACCGACGCCGGTAGGTCCCAGGAACATGAAGGAGCCGATCGGCTTGGTGGGATCCTTGATGCCGGCTTTACTTCTGAGGATTGCCTCGGAGACCTTGGTCACCGCTTCATCCTGTCCGATCACTCTTCTATGGAGTTCCTCGTCCAGATGGAGCGTCTTGGAGCGCTCGCTCTCGGTCAGTTTACTGATCGGGATGCCGGTCCAACGGGATACGATACGTCCGATCTCGTTCTCCGTGACGCGCTCGTGCACAAGAGAGACATCTTCGTCCTTCATCTTGTTCTCTTCTTCTTGAAGCTGCTTTTTCAGAGCCGGCAGTGTGCCATACTGCAGTTCCGCCGCCTTATTGAGGTCGCCCTTCTGCTGGGCCTTCTGGATTTCGCCGTTCACCTGGTCGATCTGCTCGCGGATCTTGGAGAGCTGGTCGACTCTCGCCTTCTCATTCTCCCATTGCGCCTTACGGCTGGCAAAAGACTCCTTGAGTTCGGCAAGTTCCTTCTGCAGATCCTGCAGGCGCTCCATGCTCAGCTTGTCATCCTCTTTCTTGAGCGCTGTCTCTTCGATCTCAAGCTGCAAGATTTTCCTCTGCTGCTCATCGAGTTCTGTGGGCAGCGAGTTCATCTCTGTCTTGATCAAAGCACAGGCTTCATCCACAAGGTCAATCGCTTTATCGGGCAAAAACCGGTCCGAAATATATCTGTTGGAAAGCACCGCCGCGCTCACCAGCGCATTGTCCATGATCTTGACGCCGTGATAGACTTCATAGCGCTCTTTGAGTCCGCGCAGAATGGAAATCGTATCCTCCACAGTCGGCTCGTCGACCATGACGGGCTGGAAACGTCTTTCCAGTGCGGCATCCTTCTCAATATACTGCCTGTATTCCTTGAGGGTCGTCGCGCCGATGCAGTGCAGTTCGCCTCTGGCCAGCATAGGCTTGAGCATATTGCCGGCGTCCATGGCGCCTTCTGATTTGCCGGCGCCGACGATCGTGTGCAGCTCATCGATAAAAAGAATGATCTCACCGTCACTCTGACGAACGTCTTCCAGAACGGCTTTCAGTCTCTCCTCGAACTCACCTCGATACTTGGCGCCTGCCACCAGAGATCCCATATTGAGGGAGAAAATCTTCTTGTCCTTGAGACCTTCCGGCACATCGCCGGCGGCGATTCTCTGGGCCAGTCCCTCTACAACGGCGGTCTTGCCGACGCCGGGCTCACCGATCAGAACCGGATTGTTCTTGGTCTTTCTGGAGAGAATGCGGACCACATTGCGGATCTCCGCGTCTCTTCCGATGACGGGATCAAGCTTCTGATCTCTCGCCTTTTCAACAAGCTCCTCGCCGTACTTGGCAAGCGTATCATAGGTTGCTTCCGGATTGTCCGATGTCACTCTCTGATTGCCTCTGACAGTCGACAGCGCTTTTAAGAAGCTGTCTCTTGTAATGCCATACTCCTTAAAAATCTGCTTTAAAACGCGGTCTGCGTTGCGGATGAGGGACAGGAAAAGGTGTTCCACACTCACATACTCGTCGCCGAGCTGCTTAGCCTCATTTTCCGCGCCAAGAAGCACTTTATTCAGATCGCCGCTGACATAGACGCGGGATTCGGATCCCTGCACCTTGTTGACGCCTGCGAGCGCTCTCTCCGCTCTCTGCTTGAACTCCTGCGGGTCGATTTCCATCTTCTGGATCAGTTTCAGGATCAGACTGTCTTCAATGGTCAAAAGACTGTATAACAGATGTTCCTGTTCGATCTGCTGATTCCCATATTCATATGCAAGCTTCTCGCACTGATTCACAGCTTCAATGGACTTTTGTGTAAATTTCTGGATATTCATATCACAAGTCCTCCTTGCTTAGATTTCTTTGTTCTATAACTACTATAACACGTGCTATATTCTTGTCAAGCAATATTTTGCCAAAATAGTAAAAACAGGCCTTCGCATACTCACACGCAAAGGCCTGCTTCTTCGTTTTGATCAGTTCTTATTGGGGATTTTCCTCTCCGAAGGTCAGATCCGGCTTGTTGGCCGCAGGGGCCGGTTCTTCCGGCGCTGCTTCCACAGGCTCTGCTGTGACCGTTTCCTGAACCGGTGTCGCTGTGGGTTGTTCCTGTGCCGCTGTGGGCTGCTCCGGCGTCACTGCGGGCTGTACCGGTGTTGCTACTGGCTGTTCCGGTGTTGCTACTGGCTGTTCCGGTGTTGCTACTGGCTGTTCCGGTGTTACTGCAGGCTGTTCCGCCGTCGCCTGGGGTTGTGCGGACGTTGCATTTGGCTGTACCGGTGATGCGCCTGCCTCCGGCTTCACTTCTTCTGCCTGCACATCGACCGCCTGTGCGTCCTTGTCCGCCTTGTGTACTCTGGAGATGACCCAGAGATCCGAAAGCCCGTCAAAGAGGAGAATGCCGCCTGCGATCCGCGTGATCAGCGCCGCGAGACTAAAGGCTCTGGTGATCAAAAACAAGCCGGCACCGATTGTGATCACTGCGATGATCAGGGAGAGCCACCATCTGCTGTAGCGTTTTTTTGACAGTGTAAATGTCTCGCCGAGATTGATGAGTCCGCTGATCAAAACCAGAATTCCCATGATCATCGGAATCAGTTTGACCAGTTCCTCCGGATGCAGGAAAATGACCGCCCCGCAAATGATCATGACCGCTGCCATGACAAGAAGGAGCGATTTGGCTGGCGAATCATGGTCTTTATAAAACTGATACGCCGCGGCGAGACCGCCGATTGCCACAAGCGCACCGACACACTTGGCCATGATGATCAAACTGGCGGCCGGCCATATGAGTAGTATGATGCCCAGTACAGCAGCGCCCACTGCAAATATGATGCGGTTGGTCGTAAAGCTCTTCATGATCCCCTCCGATCCATTCTCTTACAATCTGCGCAGGAATACAGTAATCCCCCCTGTGATTTGTAACATTACGTCACTAACCATTATACCATAGGTTCGTCTTTCTGAAGAAATCCTTCCAGTATATTGTAGATATCTTCCCGGCCCGCTTTACTAAGTCCCGAGAAGGGGATCACTTCAAAACTCACCTCATGGCTTGCCCTGCTCTTCTCTTTGATGGTTCTGCGGATCATGGCTGTCTGCTTGGCAATCTGACTTCTCTTAAGTTTGTCGGATTTGGTCGCAATGATATAGGGCGTAAATCCCGCCGCGACAACCCAATCAAACATCATGACGTCGTTGTCAGAAGGCTCATGTCTTGCGTCAACTAGAAGAAAGACCGCTTCCAGCATTTTACTGGAATGCAGATAATTCTCGATCATCTTGCCCCATTGCTGCTTGACCTTGACGCCGGCCGTCGCATAGCCATATCCGGGCAGATCGACCAGATATAATTCGTCGTTAATGTTATAGTAGTTGATCGTCTGTGTTTTGCCAGGCGTGGCACTTGTTCTGGCATAGGATTTGCGGTTCATCAGCGCATTGATGAGCGTAGATTTACCGACGTTGCTCTTTCCGGCAAAGGCAAATTCCGGTTTGGTATTCTCGGGAAGTTTGCTGGTAATACCGCATACAGTCTCAAGATTGACAGTTTTAATGATCATAGATTTCCTTTCTGTTGGATCGTCTATCAAAAATTGCATATAAAGATTTCGCTTCCGCACCGTAATGCAGAAGCGAATTCATTTCTGTTGTATATCTGCGTCCTGCACTCAGTTGGCCTCCAAAAGGTCGATGGTCTTGAGCTCCGGCTTCTCTCTGATCACCAGCGGCGCTGCGCCGTCCAAAACACACGCTTTGGTGATAACGCATTCCTTGATCGTATTATCAGAGGGAATCGTGTACATGACGTCCATCATGGCCTTCTCCATAATGGAGCGAAGTCCTCTGGCACCTGTCTTTCTCTCCACAGCCAGATCCGCGATCGCATCGAGCGCGTCGTCTTCAAAGGAGAGCTTCACGCCGTCATAGGAGAACAGCTTTCTGTACTGCTTGATCAGCGCATTCTTGGGCTCCTTGAGGATCCGGATCAGTGCGTCCCGATCCAGTTCATTGAGCGTAGTGACAACCGGCACACGACCGATAAATTCGGGGATCAGTCCGAATTTGACAAGATCCTGGGGCAGAACCTGACGCAGGGTCTCATCCATCTTCTTGGTTTCACGTCCCTCAACCGCCGCGTTAAATCCCATTGATCTGCGGTCCATACGGGCGTTGATGATCTTCTCAAGGCCGTCAAATGCGCCGCCGACCATGAACAGGATATTGGTCGTATTGATCTGGATCAGTTCCTGCTGCGGGTGCTTGCGACCGCCCTGGGGAGGTACCGATGCGTTCGTGCCCTCAATAATCTTGAGGAGCGCCTGCTGTACGCCTTCACCGGAGACGTCTCTTGTAATAGAGACGTTCTCGCCCTTCTTGGAAATCTTGTCGATTTCATCGATATAAATAATGCCGAGTTCAGCGCGCTCAATATTGTAATCCGCTGCCTGGATCAGCTTCAGAAGGATGTTTTCCACATCTTCACCGACATAGCCGGCCTCTGTAAGCGTTGTTGCGTCTGCAATCGCAAACGGCACATTGATGATCTTGGCCAGCGTCTGCGCCAGATAGGTCTTACCGGATCCGGTAGGACCGAGCATGAGAATATTGCTCTTTTGCAGTTCCACGCCGTCGTCGTCCTGTGCGCCGGATTTCTTGATCACGCGCTTGTAGTGATTGTATACAGAGACAGCCAGTGTTTTCTTGGCTTCATCCTGTCCGATCACATATTCGTCCAGGAAAGCCTTGATCTCCGCGGGCTTGAGCAGATTGATGCCTTCTGTAGAATTCTCGCTGTCAGCATAATCGTCTTCCGGCATGGATTCGTCAATAATGTCAGCGCAAATCGCAACGCACTCATCGCAGATATAAACGCCTTCCGGGCCGGCGATCAGTTTGGATACCTGATTCTCCGTTCTGCCACAGAAGGAGCATCTGCGCGGCGGCTGCATTTTTGTTTTATCTGCCATCCGTAATCTCCTTGCGGGTCGTATAGATCTTGTCGATCAGGCCATATTCAAGGGCCTGTTCAGGGGTCATCCAGTTGTCGCGATCGGTATCCTTTACGATCTTCTCATAGGGCTGGCCGGTGTTCTGTGCAAGGAGTCTGTTCATTCTCTCCTTGATCGCCGCCATATGCGCCGCCTGTATCGCGATATCGGAGGCCTGTCCCTCTGTGCCGCCCAGAGGCTGGTGGATCAGGATCTCCGAATGAGGCAGAGAATATCTCTTGCCCTTTGTGCCGCCTGCCAGAAGGAAGGAGCCCATGCTGGCAGCCATGCCGACGCAAATCGTTGATACGTCGCACTTTACAAACTGCATGGTATCATAGATCGCCATACCTGCGGAAATGGATCCGCCGGGGCTGTTGATGTAGAACTGGATGTCCTTGTCGGGATCTTCTCCCTCGAGGAACAGCATCTGCGCTACGATGAGTTCTGCAGACGCATCCGTCACCTGATCGCCGAGGAAAATGATCCTCTCCTTAAGGAGACGGGAAAAAATATCGTAGGAACGTTCGCCGGTTCCTGTCTGCTCAATTACATAAGGAATATAATTTGCCATTTGTGGTCTCCAATCATTACGTAAGGCGGAGCGCATAATTTCCTGCACTCCGCCTCCCAATTACTTCTCTACAGCATTGTCAGCGACAAAGGAAACAGCCTTCTGAACAGCGATATCCTCCATCATTCTGTCTTTCTCTCTGCCTTCGAAGATCTTCTTGATCGTCTCAAGATCGGTTCCATACGCTTCTGCAAGCTTGCCGAGCTCGACTTCGAAGTCCTCTTCGGTAGCAACGATATTCTCAGCCTTCACGATCTCTTCCAGAACGAGACGAGTGCGGATGCGCTTGTCAGCCTGATCCTTCACTTCGTCCATCATCTTCTCTCTGCTTCCGCCCATGTAGGAGAAGTACTGATCGATGTTAAGTCCCTGAGACTGCAGTCTCTGTGCGAACTCATCGACGATCTGCTCCTGCTGTGCCTTGAGCATGGGCTCGGGGATGGTGATATCGGAATCAGCGATGATCGCGTCGATCACTTTGTTCTCTTTCTCGGTTCTGGCCTGCTCTTCCTTGCGGACCTCAAGGTTCTTTCTGATGTCAGCCTTGTACTCGTCCAGTGTGGAGAACTCAGAAACATCATCTGCGAACTCATCGTTGAGTTCAGGAAGGACCTTCTCTGTGATCTTGAGAACGGTGCACTTAAATACGGCGGGCTTTCCTGCCAGGTCAGCAGACTGATAATTCTCAGGGAATGTCACGTTGACATCCATCTCTTTGCCGATCTCTGCGCCTACCAGCTGCTCTTCGAAGCCGGGGATGAAGGAACCGGAACCGATGGTCAGCGGATAATCCTCGCCCTTGCCGCCTTCAAACGCTACGCCGTCAACAAAGCCTTCAAAGTTGAGGTTGACTCTGTCGCCATCCGCAACGGGTCTGTCTGTGACTTCGTTGTAAGTCGCGTTCTTTTCCTGCTCTTTGGTAAGCTCAGCCTCGACTTCTTCGTCCGATACGCTGATCTCAGTCTTCTCGACTTCTACGCCCTTGTACTTGCCAAGGCCTACCGGAGGCTTTACAGCAACAACGGCGGTGTATATGAAGGGCTTGCCGGCCTCAACCTGCACAACGTCGATCTCAGGGTTGGAAGAGATCTCATCGCTGATCTCGCAGTTCTGTGCGTTCTCAGGATAGGTGCTGTTGATCGTGTCATTGATCGCATCCTCCAGGAATACGCCTGTGCCATACATCTGCTCGATGAGCTTTCTAGGCGCTTTACCCTTGCGGAAGCCGGGAACATTGATTCTGTTTCTCTGCTTGCGATATACTTTATCAATTGCTTTATCAAATTCTTCGGCGCTCACTTCAATAGTGAGTTTCGCCATACTGTTTTCCAATTTTTCAACGGTAACGCTCATTGAATATTATCCTCCTGTCTGGTTTACGCAATTACAGTGCATTATATCACAACATCTTTGAAATTTCCAACATGGAAATCTGTTTATTTGCCGATTCTTCCATAAACTTCCGCGAATTCTCTCATAGAAGCAGCAAGATCCGGCGTCAGCTCGCCCGGAAGCAGTCTCCAGCACCAGTTTCCACCAAGTGTTGAGGGGGTGTTGATCCTGCCTTCCGATCCAATATCGAGGTAATCCTGAATCGGAATGATCGCCGTACCGGCGACGCTGCGCATCGCGAGCCGGATCAGATCCCACGTCGCTGTGCGGCTGCTGTGAATATCTGCATACTGTTTAATAAATTTTCTTTGTTTTCTGTCAGCGGTTGTAAACCAGCCGCGAGTTGTATCATTGTCATGCGTTCCCGTATACACAATCGCGTTCGTGGGATAATTGTGGGGCAGGTACTCGTTGTCCGGGTCTCCCTCAAAAGCGAACTGCAGGACTTTCATGCCGGGATAGCCGGTCTTTTTGACAAGGCGCAGGACCGATTTGGTCAGATACCCCAGATCCTCCGCAATGATCTCCCGCTTTCCAAGCTTCTCTTTGACAGTTGCAAAGAGATCATACCCCGGGCCTTTACGCCATTCACCATCCATCGCTGTGTCACTTCCATAAGGAACTGCCCAGTACTCGTCAAATCCGCGAAAATGATCGATCCTGACAACGTCATACAGGCGGAACATCTGCGCAAGGCGGCGGATCCACCACTCGTACCCGGTCTTCTTGTGATACTCCCAGCGATAGATCGGATTCCCCCACAGCTGGCCCGTTGCCGAAAAAGCATCCGGCGGTACGCCGGCCACAACCGTAGGAAACCCTTTTTCGTCAAATTCAAACAGCTCCGGATGGCTCCATGTATCCGCGCTGTCAAAAGCCACGTAGATCGGAATATCGCCGATGATCCGAATGCCCTTTTTATTGGCATACTCTTTCAGCTTCTTCCACTGCGCCGCGAACAGATACTGGAGAAATTCGTAGAATCGGATCTCCTCGTCGAGCATGGTTCTATAGTGGTCCATAGCAGCCTTTTTGCGGAGCCTGATATCCTCGGGCCATACCATGAACATCAGGCCGTCATAATGCTCTTTCACAGCGCTGAACAAGGCAAAATCGGGCAGCCAGTCGCTGTTCTTGGCTCGGAAATCCTCAAACTCTTTCCTCTCGTGATCATACTCTTTCCCTGCCCATTTTTCGCCAGGATGGAGGCAGAAAGGGCTGCCGACGTAGGATCTGCGAAGAAACGCGTAGCGGCTTCTGTATATTTTCTCATAATCCACCGTGCGGGGTTCTTTGCCAAAATCAAATCGTTCGGCACTTTCCCGGTCTATGTATCCGGCTTCGATCATGGCCTCCGGATCAATAAAATACGGATTCCCGGCAAAGGTCGAAAAAGACTGATAGGGTGAATCCCCATATCCCGTCGGTCCAAGCGGAAGAATCTGCCAGTAGGTCTGCCCGGCTTCGGCAAGGAAATCAACAAAATCATAGGCTTCTTTGGAAAAGCATCCGATCCCGTAGCGGGAAGGGAGGCTTGCTACCGGGAGCAGCACCCCACATCTTCTATTCATACTATAGTCCTCTTACAAACAGTTAATAGCGGCACCTGTCTTAGACAGGATTGGGAAGTGGTTAGTAGAGCCACTTCTGTTTTTTGACAATGCTTACGAATTCCCCGTTGTTCCTGGTCTTGGCAAACAGATCGAGGACCTGATTGACAGCTTCTTCCGATTTGACGCCGTTGAAGGCCCGGCGGATCATATTGATCGATTCGAGCTCGTCGGGCGTCAGAAGCAGGTCGTCTCTTCTCGTACTTGATTTCTGGATATCGATCGCGGGGAAGATCCTGCGCTCGGAGAGCTTGCGGTCAAGGACCATTTCCATGTTGCCGGTGCCCTTGAATTCCTCGTAAACAACTTCATCCATCTTGCTGCCTGTCTCGATCAGAGCAGTAGCGAGAATGGTCAGGCTTCCGCCCTCTCTCATCTTTCTGGCTGCGCCAAAAAAACGCTTGGGCATATGCAGCGCTGCCGGGTCAAGACCGCCGGAAAGCGTTCTTCCGCTGGAAGGCTCCGTCAGGTTATAGGCGCGGGTGAGACGCGTAATGCTGTCGAGCAGGATCATGACGTCCTTTTTGTGTTCAACAAGGCGCTTGGCTCTTTCGATGACCATTTCAGAGACGCGCTTATGGTGCTCCGGAAGTTCGTCAAACGTAGAATAGATGACTTCTACATTGGGGCCCTCGATTGCCTCTTTAATATCCGTCACTTCCTCGGGGCGCTCGTCAATGAGCAGAATGATCAGGTGGATCTCCGGATTATTGGCCTTGACCGATTTCGCGACCTCTTTCATCAGGGTCGTTTTACCTGCCTTAGGCGGTGAAACGATCATGCCTCTTTGTCCCTTGCCGACAGGGCACATGAGGTCCATGACCCGCATGGAAACGCCGGCGCCGGGTTTCTCAAGACGGATTCTTTCTTCGGGGAAGATCGGCGTCATGTCCTCGAAATTATAGCGCTTCGTGGCTTCTTCCGGTTTCATCTCATTGACAGACTTCACAAAGAGCAGCGCGCCGAATTTCTCCCCCTGGGTCTTAACGCGGATATTTCCGTTTACGATATCGCCTGTTTTAAGATTAAATCTTCGAATCTGGCTGGGCGCCACATAGATGTCATTTTCTCCCGGCAGGTAGTTGGCGCACCGGATGAATCCGTATCCATCAGGCATGACCTCAAGAATACCGTTTGCGATCTGTCCGCTGTCAAGTTCACTGGGCAATTCATTTTTGTGAACAATCGGCGTATCGGGCTTTTTCTGTTCCGATCTCGGAATCTTGCCGCCGTTCTGGGCAGCGAGCTGCGCGGCGTCCTCTTCGTCTTTCTTGAGAAGCGCCTCAATCAAGTCCGCCTTTTTCAGTGTCGATATCTTCTTCATTCCTCTTTTCTTGGCAATTTCACGAAGATTCTGAAGTGCCAGGGACTCATATCTTTCTTTAGTCATGCTCCTCCTTACAAAGATCAGGTATATACATATAGATTAATAAGTGCAGATTTACATAATACAACCTGCCATAGCAGGGACGTTCTGATTTAAAAATTTCCTGGGGTATTTACTCGAGATGATCGCGTGATATGAACAGGCATGGACGCCCTCTAGAAGTACCATTAATCATTGTAATCCTATCAAAATAAATTTTCAATCAAAGTGTGATAAATCTGCTCATTTTTCTCAGGCCATTTGCGGCAGATCTCTTCTGCCACGGACTTGTCCGGCACCTGCAGCCGTATTTCCATGACAGGTTCCTTCCTCTCAAGGACTTTCAGGATCACATTATACATGCCGCCTTCGGTCGGAACACAATCCGCTCTGACGGACTGTTCATTGCGCAGGACTGCGCCTTCGCGGGTCAGAAAGAGCTCTGCCTGCCCGATGATCTCGTCACTAAGTTCCGAGCGGAACATGCTAAGGGTCTGCCTGCCCTCCTCCGTAATACTGTAAAAGCACCGGTCCTGCGCAATTCTGGAGCGCACAAGACCGCTCTCTTCAATCTGGGCGTAGGTATTGAGCAGGGACAAAAAATTGACATATCCCTTCTCCAGCAAAAACGAAGAGATCCTGTCCATGGCAATCTCTCCCTCTGTTCTGCTTAAAAGATACAATATGATCAGTTTATAAATTGCAAGCGGTGACGCCATTGTTATTCCTCATTTGTTTTCTTACCGTGTTCTCTTGGCAGAAGCTGTTCGGGACGGGTGTATTTCTCATCCCCGGTCAGGGAAGACATATGCTTTCTGATCGTCTTCTCATATCCATTGTCCGAAGGCTGATAGAAGGCAGTTCCGCGAAGTTTTTCCGGAAGAAGCGGCTGCCCCGCATAGTGATCCTCATATTCGTGGGCATACTGATAGCCCAGCCCCCGTCCAAGCCCTGCGGCCCCTTTATAATGGGCGTCCTGCAGATAGCCGGGGATCGGCAGACTTCCGGTCTCTTGCACGATCCTTCTGGCCGCCATGATGGATTCCACTGCCGTATTGCTCTTGGGCGCTGTCGCCACATATTCCGCTGCCTGTGCCAGAATGATCTGTGATTCCGGCATACCGATCCTCTCACAGGCCAGCGAGCAGTTCACCGCCACGACGATCGCGTTGGGATCTGCGTTTCCCACGTCCTCGGCTGCGCAGATCATGATCCTGCGCGCAATAAAGACCGGGTCCTCTCCCGCTTCGATCATGCGGGCCAGATAGTAGACTGCGGCGTCGGGATCACTCCCCCGCATGCTCTTAATAAAGGCAGAGATTGTGTCGTAGTGATTGTCCCCCTTCTTGTCATATCTTGCCGTGCGCTTTTGAATACACTCGCGCGCCACATCCATCGTCAAGTGGATTTTCCCGTCTTCACTGCGGGGCGTTGTCATGACGCCCAGTTCCACTGCATTGAGCGCTCTGCGCGCATCGCCTCCTGATAGATCTGCCAAAAAACGGGCCGCGTCGTCATCAATCACCGCGTCATACGCGCCCATTCCGCGCTCCATGTCGTAGACCGCCCTGCGGATCAGTTCCAGAATGTCTTCTGTCGCAAGGGGCTTTAGTTCAAAGATCATCGATCTCGAAAGAAGCGCTCCGTTTACTTCGAAATAGGGGTTTTCTGTCGTCGCGCCGATCAGCGTCACTGTCCCGTTTTCCACATAGGGAAGCAGATAGTCCTGCTGAGATTTGTTAAAGCGGTGGATCTCATCGATGAACAGAATGGTTTTTTGCCCGAACATACCCTGCCGGTCCTGCGCCTTTTTGACAACCTCCTCCATATCCTTCTTGCCCGCCACCGTGGCATTGATCTGCTGAAACTGTGACTTGGTTGTTCCGGCGATCACCTTGGCCAGCGTTGTTTTGCCGGTTCCGGGCGGTCCGTAAAAGATCAGGCTGCTGATCTTATCGGCCTTAATGGCCCTGTAAAGGAGCTTGTCCCGCCCGATAATGTGCTGCTGGCCGACAACATCTTCCAGCTTTGTCGGCCGCAGACGTGCGGCAAGAGGAGACTCCGTCTCTTGATTGGTCTCCCGCATATAATCAAAAAGATCCATAAAGCTCTTTATTTTCCTTCCTCTGAATAGGTCTTAAACGATTTGAGTTTCCAGATATCTCTGTTATACTCCGAAATCGTGCGGTCCGCGGAGAAATACCCAGCTTTCGCAATATTGATCAGCGCTTTCCGGTTCCATTCAATTCGATCCTCATAGTCGCGGATCATGCGATCCTTGGTCTCTATATAGGACTGCAGATCCATAAGCGCCATATAGCGGTCCCTGCAGCGAAGCTCGTCGTAGAGTCTCTCCAGGTTTTCCCTGTGTCCGATTTCCATCAGCGCCGGACTGACAATAAAATCCAACGCGTTTCGGATCTCTTCATTTTTGTTGTAGTAGATCGACGGGTCGTAGTCGCCCCGCTCATAATGTCCGATCACCGTGCCGGCGTCGGATCCAAACAGGTACATATTCTCTGTCCCTGCCAGTTCGCTGAGCTCCACATTGGCGCCGTCCATGGTGCCCAATGTCAGCGCGCCGTTGAGCATGAGCTTCATATTGCCAGTTCCGGACGCCTCCCTCGAAGCCAGGGAAATCTGCTCGGAAATCTCCGCCGCCGGAATCAGCTTCTCTGCATAGGTCACATTATAGTTGGTGACCATGACAAGGCGAAGATACGGATTGACGTCCGGATCCCCGTTGATCAGATCCTGCAGAAGGAGCAGTAAATGAATGATGTCCTGTGCCAAAACATAGGCAGAGGCCGCTTTTCCGCCAAATATAAAGTTAATGGGACGCGCCGGGCGCAGTCCGCGCTTAATCTGCAGATACTTGTGGATCACATAAAGCGCATTCATCTGCTGTCTCTTGTACTCATGAATGCGCTTGACCTGCAGGTCAAAGATTCCGTTGGGCAAAAGTTCCACGCCTTCTCTTTGCAGAATATATAGAGACAGCCGCACCTTCGCGTCGTATTTGATCCCGGAAAGCGCTGTCAGCGTCTCTTCGTCGTCTGTAAATACAAGCAGTTTTTCCAATTGCATAGAATCCTGCTTGAAGGCGTTTCCTATTTTGCCGCACAGAAAAGAAGCCAGTTCCGGATTGCATCCAAGAAGCCAGCGACGGAAAGAAATGCCGTTGGTTTTATTGTTAAAGCGTTCCGGATAGATCTCATACAGCTGCTTGAGCTGGGAATTCTTGAGGATATCTGTGTGGATCGAGGCTACGCCGTTGACAGAAAAGCCAAAGTGCACGCACATATTGGCCATATGTACCCTTCTCTCCTGATCGATGATCCATACGTCAGGATAAGGATACCGGTTCTTGATGATCAGATCCATCCTGTGAATAATGGGAACCAGCTGCGGGCAGACTTCCGACAGATAGTCGATCGACCATGTCTCGAGCGCTTCCGCCATGATCGTATGATTGGTGTAGGCGCATGTCTTCGTCACAACTTTGACAGCTTCCATGAAAGAAAGTGCCTTTTCATCTGTCAGGATCCGGATCAGTTCCGGAATCAATAACGAAGGATGTGTATCATTGATCTGAATGACCGCATAGTCGTACATCCTGCGCAGATCGCACTTGCGGGCCTTCATCTCGCGCATGATCAGCTGCGCCGCGCAGCTCACCATAAAATACTGCTGGTAAAGCCTTAGCTTTCTGCCGGCCTCATCCGAATCATCCGGATAGACGAACAACGTCAGGTTCTTCTCGATCGCTTCTTTGTCAAAAGAGAGCCCCTCTTTCACAAATGTATCGTCGAACGGATCGATATCGAAGAGCCGGAGCTTGTTGACGCCGCTCTTATACCCTGCGATATTGACGTCATACATTCTGGCCGTCACTTTTCTTCGTCCCAGCCACACGTCAAAGGTCACTTCTGTGCGGTTCTCCCAGGACTCCCACTGCAGCCATTCGTCCTTGTCCATCACTTGCAGATGATCCGCAAAGCGCTGTTTAAATACGCCATAATGGTAGTTGAGGCCGATTCCTTCCGCCGGATAGCCGAGCGTCGCAATGGAGTCGAGGAAGCAGGCTGACAGCCTTCCCAGCCCGCCGCTTCCCAGGGAAGGTTCCGGTTCCGCCTCCGCAATGGTCAGTAATCGCTTTCCGTATTTAAGAAGGATTTCCTCTGTCTTCTCATAAAGGCCCAGATTGATCAGCGTATTGATCAAAAAACGCCCCGTCAAAAACTCTGCGGAGACATAGTATACCTTCTTCTCCCCGCTGTTCTTTTCACTGATTTCCAGAATCCTCTTCGTCAGGACCATCAGGACATGGTAGGTTTCTTCGACGCCGCACTTTTCCAGCGGTTTGCCGAACCGTTCATGCGCAAGCTCGCACAGCTGACTCTCCATATTGAGTATCATAACGTCGAAGATCATATTTCTGTAGCCCATCTGATCACTCCACAAATATGAGAAAGGGATATGGAATCCCGACTGTATTGCTAACAATATAATACACCCGGTCCAAGCAGACTGGGTGTATTATTTTTCATTTCATTCAATAGGGCCTTCTGAGCCCTTTGGGATAATGATTCTTGATCTGTCCCTGCGTAAGCTTGCCCCATCCCATTGAGAAGCCGCAGACCGTCACAAGACACCATCCCTGTGTCCCTTTGACGCTGCTGCATTCATTCGCCATCAGGCTCTCTCCATGCAGGTATGAAGCGGCAAGGCGGTTGTCCCCCATCACATGCTCTTTTTGATCTTCCGTCTCCGCGCTGCAGCGAACGTCCTGTTCGGAAAGGGCAAGGGCCAGTGCATGGGAAGGTTCAAACCGATTCTTTTTGAGCGTTCCCAGATGAAGGCCGGGGCGCAGCACCTTCAGTCCCTTGAGGTCCATCGCACAGGGCATTCTGTAGAGTTCTTTGCCGAAGAGAACAAGCCCTTCTGTTCCCTGTGCTCTGTGCGTGTCCAGCCCCCCAATTCTCCGCATACCTTGCGCAGAGAGCGTCTCCTTTGCAAACGCCTGCCAGAGCTTTATGGCCTCTTTGTCCTTTAAAGGCGCCGGCGCCTGCATTCTCCGCTCATAGGAGGGACCATTCTTAACGAAAACGGCCACAAAATGGCCCTCTCCGTCCAGTTTGTGGGGCCAGAGTCGGATGCAGCCTTGCAGTGCATTTCGGACTTCTTCCGGCACTTCGATTCCTTCCGCAAACCGCGGCTGACCGGGGCAAAGCCCTGTCTTCTCCATGTATGCCTGCCCCAATGCGGCTGGCAGGTCGACCAGCGTAAAGTCCGGATGACGCATCAGAAAAAGCGCCGCGTTTTGCTCATTTTCCTGCGGTGCGAACGTACAGGTCGAATATACGAGATGGCCGCCCGGTACCGTCATCTGTGCCGCGCAGTCCAGGATTCCTTTCTGCCTTTCGGCGCACAGCGCCACATTTGCAGGACTCCAATTGGGAATTGCTTCCGGCTCCTTACAGAACATTCCTTCTCCGGAGCACGGTGCATCCACAACGACGGTGTCAAAAAATACAGAAAACCGCGCAGCCAGCTTTTCCGGCGTCTCATTGGTGACAACCGCATTGGCGATTCCCATTCTCTCGATGTTTTGCGACAGGATTTTGGCTCTGGCAGGATGAATCTCATTGGATACAAGGAGCCCCTCTCCGCCAAGAAGCGAAGCGAGCTGTGTGCTCTTGCCGCCAGGCGCGGCGCAAAGATCCAGGACCCGCATACCCGGTTTCACGCCGGACAAAGCGGCCACTGCCATCGCACTCGGCTCCTGCATATAGTAGACGCCGGCTTCATGAAACGGATGCTTGCCGGGCCTGACAGCCGGATCATAATAATAGCCATGTAAAGCCCAGGGTATTTCCTCCATGCCGAACAAACCACTCTCTTCAAAACGCTGTACGCTGTCTTTGAGACGATTGCCTCGAAGTCCGGGCTTTCTGGGACGCTCATAAGATGCAGCGAAGTCTTCATAGTCTTCCTGCAGCATCTCGCGCATACGGTTTGTAAACTCGATCGGCAGATTCATAAAGGTCCTTTCTGTGTCGTCGTAAGTGTATTGTCGCTTCTCTGTAATCGAAACGGAGCCGCCGACGCACAGCAGCTCCGTTTTATTAATTTGTATTCTGCATACCTTCTATGTATGCCATTTATGCATAGCTTCTTGGCTGGAATCGCGGGCAGTACTCTCAGGGGAGGATTTCCCGGATCTGTGCTTCCCCTGCGCACACGGATCCCTGGATCATCACAGGCTTTCCGCCGCCCTTTGCGCCAAACTTCTCCCGAAGGATTTTCTGCATCTCTCTGGCATCCATTGTGCGGCTTCCGATAATGTAGCGGTACTGCGCCTCTTCATCGCTTCCCGCAAACACGCCGCAGAAACCGTCGTGCCGCTCGCAGAGCGCATTCACAAGGTTTCTTTGCACGATCGGATCCATATCGCCTACGAACAGGAAAGCGTCTTTCTGCGCCGCAGGGATAGTCTCAAGCCGCAGAAACGCAGCCTGGTATTCCAGATCCCTGTTCTTTTGCTTGAGCGCCCCGATTTCATCGAGCAGATGCCTTACGCCGTCTGCGATCTCATCCTGGCTTCGATTGGTCAGATGCGATACCTCTTCAATGCGCTGCTGCCGCTTCTGCATCAGGGCAAAGGCCCGTCCGCCGCATGCAATGAATAGCCGCATCCCTCCGTGATAGCGGATCACCTTCACAACTTTGATGAGGCCGATCTCGCCCGTTCTCTTGACGTGGGTCGCGCAGCAGGCGCAAACATCCACGCCGGGAATGGTCACTAGACGCGTCTGTCCCTCGATCTCGATCTTGCTGCGGTACTCGATCTGCATTAATTCGTCATCGGATGGATAGGAGACTTCCGTCTCCAGATTCTGGTAGACGATACGGTTTGCCTCCCACTCGAGAAGAAGAATCTCCTCCTCGTCAAGCTGTCCGTTTACGTCGAGCGTCACCGAATTGTCGCTTAAGTGGAATCCGATATTATCAAACCCATACCGGTTATGCATAAGTCCGGACAAAATATGCTCGCCCGTGTGATTTTGCATAAACCCGAATCTTCGCTCCCAGTCAATCGTGAGGAGGACTTTGTCGCCGGCTTTTAGGCCGCCGTTCGTACAGACATCCTCGTTTTCTGCATTTGGCTGCGCAATATGACGGATCACGCCGTCTTCTATCTGTGTGTCTACGACCGCCAGGGACCTTGCACGGCTGTCAGATTCCCCGTCTTCCGGGATGATCCACCCTCTGTCCGACGACTGACCGCCGCCTTCCGGAAAGAAGACCGTCTGGTCTGTGATCACTTCGATCCGGCGTATTCGGCTCTCGCCCTCCGTGATCTCCACTTCGCGCACACAAAGGACCGTCGCTTCACATCTGGTCAAATATGCATCTGTCTCGTACAGTCGATTCGTTTTCGTTATCTTCGTATTTGTCACGCTGCTCGCCTATTAGAGGTTTTCTCTCTCCGCTTTTCCTGCCTCCATCTTGAGGTAGGCGTTGATAAAGCGGTCAATATCGCCGTCCAGGACTGCGCCTGTATTGCTGGTCTCTTCTGCTGTTCTTGTATCTTTGACAAGTGTATACGGCTGCAGAACATAGGAGCGGATCTGGCTGCCCCATGCGATATCCTTGACTTCGCCGCGGATTCCGGCAAGCTTGGCCTGTTCCTCTTCCATCTTCTTCATATAAAGCTTGGCCTTGAGCATCTGCATCGCCTTGTCCTTGTTCTGGAACTGGGAGCGCTCATTCTGGCATGTGACCACGATTCCTGTAGGGAAGTGGGTGATTCGGATGGCCGATGACGTCTTGTTGATATGCTGGCCGCCGGCGCCGCTGCTTCGATAGGTATCAATTCGGATATCGTCGGGGTTGATGACAATATCGATGTCTTTCTGGATATCGGGCATGACGTCGCAGGATACAAAAGAAGTCTGTCTTTTCCCCTGTGCGTTAAAGGGCGAAATGCGGACCAGTCTGTGCACGCCTCTCTCCGATTTGAGATAGCCGTATGCATTGGTTCCGTTGATCTGGAAATCAACGGACTTGATCCCGGCCTCATCGCCGTCAATATAGTTCATGACTTCTACGCTGAATCCCTTGCGGTCCGCCCAGCGCGTATACATTCTGTAGAGCATAGAGCACCAGTCGCAGCTCTCTGTGCCGCCTGCACCGGCGTTCAAGCTGACGATTGCATTGGAATCGTCATATTCACCGGTCAGAAGTGTGGAGAGACGCATCTCTTCCAGCTTTTCTTTAAATGTGTCAAGGTCCTCGCGGATCGTATCGATCATGGACCGGTCATCTTCCTCGTTGCCCATCTCGATGAGCATCATCATATCCTCGTACGAGGTGCTCAGTCCGTCTGCTTCCTCCACCAGGTTCTGAAGGTCCTTGAGCTGTTTCATTTTCTTGTTGGCAATGTCTGCGTTGTTCCAGAAATCAGGTGCCTCTGATTCTCTGGACAGCTCTTCGATCCTCTGTTTCTTAAAGTCCAGATCCAGCGAATCCCTGACTTCTTCAAGCGGTTTCTCATACTGCTGCAGTTCAAGTTTCATCTGGTCTAATTCGATCATATAATATCATTCTCCTTATCGTTGCATGGTGATCGTAATGGAACCGCTTATCTACGGATCAGGCATTCTTTCTGCCATGGCAGTTCTTGTATTTCTTGCCGCTTCCACAAGGGCAGGGATCATTGGGATAGATCTTCTTTTCAGCCCTTCTCTTGGGCTCCTTGATGGAAGTATCGTCCTTATTGGTGCCTGTCACCTTGGCGACTTCTTCTCTCTCTACCTTCTGCTCTACTTTGACATGGAAGAGGACACGGACGGTTTCCTCCATGATATTGCGGTTCATCTCGTTGAACATGTCGTATCCGGCGATCTTGTACTCGACAAGCGGATCATGCTGTCCGAGCGCCTGCAGGCCAATGCTCTGACGCAGCTGGTCCATATCGTCGATGTGGTCCATCCACTTTCTGTCAACGACCTTGAGAAGGACGACACGCTCGATCTCTCTGACCGCCTCTTCATCCGGGAACTCGGACTCTTTGCTCTCATAGGCCTCCAGCGCCTCTTCCTTGAGCTGCTGCTTGAGACCATTCATGGTGCGCTCTTTGATCCGGCCCCTGTTAATGACCTTGAGCGGGATGATGGGCAGAAGGAGCTCATTGAGCTCAGTCAGGTTCCACTCGTCGCTGTCCTGGTCATCCGAAATGCTGGTGTCGACCGCTCTTTCCACGATTTCTGAGATCATATTGAGGATGGAATCTCTCATGCTCTCGCCGTCGAGTACCTGGCGGCGCTGCTTGTACATGATCTCTCTCTGCTCGTTCATGACCTGGTCATAGTCGAGCAGATTCTTACGAATACCAAAGTTGTTGGCCTCGATCTTCTTCTGGGCGCCTTCGACTGCCTTGGTAAGGGACTTGTGAGAGATCTCCTCGCCCTCCGGAATCTTAAGCGCGTTGAACATAGCGATCATTCTGTCTGAACCGAACAGACGCATCAGATCGTCTTCGAGGGAAATATAGAAGCGGGATTCACCGGGATCTCCCTGTCGACCGCTTCGGCCGCGCAGCTGGTTATCAATACGTCTGGACTCATGTCTCTCTGTACCGATGATCTTCAGGCCGCCTGCCGCCTTGGCTTCCTCATCCAGCTTAATATCCGTACCACGGCCGGCCATGTTGGTCGCGATCGTGACGGCGCCGTGCTGACCGGCCTGTGCTACGATTTCCGCCTCCATCTCATGGAACTTGGCGTTCAGCACATTGTGCGGGATGCCCTCTCTGCGGAGCATCTTGGAGACATCCTCCGATACCTGAATGGTGATCGTACCGACCAGAACCGGCTGTCCCTTAGCATGGGCTTCTTTGACAGCCTCAACCACCGCTCTGTACTTTTCTTTCTTGGTCTTATAAACCGCGTCCTGGTGATCCTTACGGATGACCGGTTTGTTCGTAGGGATCTCGATGACGTCCATGCCGTAAATCTCACGGAACTCGCGCTCCTCTGTGAGCGCCGTACCGGTCATACCGCACTTCTTGTCAAATTTATTAAAGAAGTTCTGGAAGGTGATGGTGGCAAGGGTCTTGCTCTCCTTCTTGACCTTGACATTCTCCTTCGCTTCAATGGCCTGGTGCAGTCCGTCGCTGTAGCGTCTTCCGGGCATGACACGGCCCGTGAACTCGTCGACGATCAGAACCTGGTCGTCCTTGACGATATAATCGTGGTCCTTGTGCATCAGGTTGTTGGCGCGAAGGGCCAGAATGATGCAGTGCTGAATTTCCAAGTTCTCTGGATCTGCAAGGTTGGCAATATGGAAAAATTTCTCAACCTTAGTGACGCCTTCAGCAGTCAGGTTAACCACTTTGTCCTTCTCATTGACGATGAAATCGCCAGTCTCTTCTCTTTCCACGCCCATGATCGCATCGATCTTGGACAGATCTTCCATATCTTCGCCGCGCTTCATCTGCTTGGCCAAAATATCGCAGGCTTCGTAGATCTTGGTGGATTTTCCGCTCTGTCCGGAAATGATCAACGGCGTACGGGCCTCGTCGATGAGGACCGAGTCGACCTCGTCGATGATGGCATAATGGAGCTCACGAAGAACCAGCTGATTTTTATAAATTGCCATGTTGTCACGAAGGTAGTCAAAGCCCAGCTCGTTGTTGGTGACATACGTGATATCACAGCTGTACTGTTCCTGTCTCTCCTCGCTGCTCATGCTGTTGAGAACAACGCCTACGGTCAGGCCCATAAATGTGTAGACCTGTCCCATCCACTCTGCGTCACGCTTAGCCAGGTAATCGTTGACGGTGACTACGTGCACACCTCTTCCCTCAAGGGCATTGAGGTATGCGGGCATGGTGGCAACCAATGTCTTACCTTCACCGGTACGCATCTCCGCGATACGACCCTGGTGCAGGATGATCGCGCCGATCAGCTGCACGCGGAAAGGTTCCATGCCGAGCGATCTTCTTGCGCCTTCGCGAACCGCTGCATAGGCTTCCGGAAGAATGTCGTCAAGGGTCTCGCCCTCCGTCAGTCTCTTTTTAAATTCATCTGTCTTGGCACGAAGTGCTTCATCACTCAGTTCCAGCATCTGCGGACGAAGACTCTCAATCTGTTTGACAATCGGTTCGATTCTTCTAAGTTCCCGCTGGCTGTGTGTGCCAAATAGCATATCAGTAATTTTGGACATATATCTATCTCCTGGTCATAAAAATCAATTACGCATATTCTTTGAAATCATAGCACAAAAAGGCATGATGTGCCATGTATCACCCAAGAACATATTATTAACATTATATGAACTCACGGCGCCATATTCGTGTCGAGCAGCTTGTAGAGAAGCTTATAGAGCACCGCCGCCTCTTCCGGCTGCAGGCTGATGCAGGCCGACATGGACTGCGGAATGCTGAGCGCTTTGTCTCTCAGTTCCCAACCCTTTTCCGTAACGGTGACGATCAGGTTTCGTTCGTCCTCTTTGGATCTGGACCTGGTCAGATATCCTTTTGCCTCCAATTTCTTGAGGACAGGCGTCAGTGTGCCGGAATCAAGAAACAGACAGCTCCCCAGCTCCCGCACATTCATACTCGTGTTTTCCCAAAGCGCCATCATTGTGATGTATTGCGTATAGGTCAGATCCACCTGATCCAAAAAAGGTTTATATCTTCTGATGATTTCCTTGGCACAGGCGTAAAGCGGGAAACAAAGCTGGCTTTTCAGTTTCAGGCTTTCGTATTTGTCATTCATGGAATCCCTCCGGTTCCGAATTTATTTCATTGCATCATGCAATCGAATTTACCACAATTGAATCGCAATTGCAATGTGAAATAAAAGAGAGGCAGCTTGATTGAGACCTATCATCTCATCAGCTGCCTCCTCTTATAATCTTTTCACCTTACTGCGCAAGATCCGGCTTACTTACTTCACCAGCGCGCCCCATTTATCAAAATAGTAGCTTACGCCGCCGATCGTTTTACGACCTGTTACCATTGCGCCGTCTGCGTTCAAATAATACCGGTGCCCGTCTGTATCCTTGAGCCAGCCGGTCTTCATCCGGCCGTTCTTCTGCAGATAGTAATAGGTATTGCCGAGCCGCAGCCAACCGATCTTCATCTTGCCGTTTTTCTGCAAATAGTACCATGCGCCTTTATACTTAAGCCAGCCGGTCTTCATCTTACCGTTGCTCTGCAGATAATACTTATTGTTCTTGTACGTGATCCAGCCGGTCTGCATGACGCCTTCCGCTGTGAAATGGTACTTGGCGTTTCCGATCACCTGCCATCCCTTGCGCATAACGCCGTTTGTGCCAAGATAGAAGGTCCTCTGCGGCGTTCCGATTCTGAGCCAGCCGGTCTGCATGACGCCCTTCTTGTAGTAATACCAGTTTCCGCTCTTCTTGACCCAGCCGGTTTTTCCGGACGTTTCGGATGAAGTGGTTGTTGTCTGTACCTGCACCTGGCCGTAGGTGGAAGCTTCCTGATAAGTGATTCCTTTCGCAGTCACCTTGCCCTGGTAGACGCCCTTATCATCGAAACTGTAAATGGTGGTGCCGATCTTGATATAGCCCTTCACCATGACGCCCTTGTAGTTAAAGTAATACTTCTTTCCGCCGATTGTCTGCCATCCGCGCTGTACGACGCCATATTCATCGAGATGATACGTGTTTCCGTCGACCGTGATCCACCCGAAGCGTTCCACGCCATCCGTGCCAAAATAGTGCTTTTTGGACTTTACTGTATAGAATCCGGTTGCCATGATACAGGATGTGGGCTTGAAATAATACATCTTGCCGCCAATCTCTTCCCACTCTGTATAAGCTGCGCCATTGGATCCAAAGTAATACTTGTGGCCGTTATAGGTAACCCAGCCGGTCTTCATGACGCCCGAAGACGTATTGAAGAAATAATAGTAGTCCCCGATCTTGTGCAGTCCTTTGGCAACATAACCGCTGTTGTTAAAATAGTACCGCTTGCCGTCGATGGTCTTAAAGCACCCCTTAATGCGGGCGCCATCCGGATATACATAATACTTGCCGGTGCTGTCTGTTTTGAAGGAGCCGCCTTCCGACGATGTGGAAGCTGCGGTGCCGGACGTGCGCAGCTGAATGGTACCTGCCTTCTTAAAGCTCCAGTTGGTCCAGGTCGCATGATAGAGGTCCTTTGTATGGGAGTCAAGAATCGCGGTGCCACTATTGTTGCGGCCGACGCAGATCGTCGCGTGATCGTACACGCCGTCGCCGTTCCAGTCAAAGTAAATCGGATTGCCCTTGATCAGGTTTCCATTATTGGCATTCAGGAATTTGCCGTACTGCTTGAAATGGGCGATCTGCTTCATGACATTGATCCACGCCACGCTGTGACGGTACCAGACAGAGTCCTGCTTGAATCCGCCTGCGTACAGACACTGGGATACAAAGTTCGCGCAGTCTCCGCCCCTTCCCTTATAGCTGTTATAGGAAGAATTGTAGTTGATGCAATACTTGTCAGCATACGCAATTGCCTTGCTGACATTGTATGTATACGTGGTCGCTGCAGAAGCCGCCATCATTTCGAGCATGCCGTCTTCCGAGATCACTCGCAGATCGTCCGAATCTGTCTGTGCAGCCTGGGCTGCGGACTGCGCTTCCTCGTCCATCCAGTCAAAGTTCTGATCTGTATCGCCAATAGAAGCGATCTGCCAGTTGCCACTGCCATCGCGGTCTACCTGCAGGGAGAAATTGTAGCCGTATGCGGCAGCGTTTACATCTGTGCTATGAGAAGGCGCATAACCAACGGTCATCCATTCATAGATATCCAGGTTTGCTGTTCCATCCTCAAATTGGCATCCGGTTACTTTGATCCGGGGAACCATGGTTTGAATGACATCCTCAGCGGGCATCACATAGGAAGTGTATTCGCTCTGTCTTTCCCACTCATTGACAATATTGCCGGAGAAAGCAAATTCATCTGAATAGCTGCCGGCTATATAACGGCTCTTGGCCGCCTCATAATACTTGAGATAATCGATCAGATTCTCTGCTTCATTTCCGAGTTTGTTCTCAATCGCTTGAAAGTCGGAATCCATTTTCTGTGCAGAGGCAATGACTTCTTCGTCTTCCGCTGTCATAGAACGATCATAGAGATCGCGGATTGCCTGATCAAAGCGGCCCGATCCTTCCGACGCACTCTCCGACTTCCGATCAGAAGCACTGATATTGCTGCGCGCCGCATCGGTATTCGCTTTAATTTCTGTAAGAAAACAGGAGCCGACCGGTGAGGCAAGCCCCAAAACCATACATGCAACAAGGATTCCTGACAGTAACTTTTTCATAAAAAAATTCTCCCTTACCAAAATGTAACATTATTGTAATATATTTATTACAACTACGCAACATTTAGTGGAAGAATTTTTAATATTCTATTAACTTTTAGACGGTGTCCTCATGCATTACATGCCTAGTTTCTGCATTTCGTCGAGGATTTCTTTCTCGGTTTTCTGATGTTTCTGTCCGGATTGTTCGGGCGCCTCCCCCTCTTTAACCTCCTTTTTCGTCTCCAGATACGGCATATACTCCGCAAGAAGGAGGTTGACCGTGATAAGGCTCACGGCCGCAAATCCAAAGAAGGTCCACAGAAAAGCATACAGAGGAAGTCTTTGCAGGTCCATATAAGTCAGGGCCATAGGAACGATATGGACAAATGCGATTACGATCAAGTTCAGCGGCTTCTTGAACATGAAGTAAATGCTGTCCTGGATCAGCTGCGGGATCGTTGCCTTAAACGCTGCCATGGTCGGAAACAGATACATCAAGGTGATCACGATCACTGCCGCGATCATAAGGATTCCGATCTTGATATAATCAAAAATCCCGCCAAACTGTCTGCACCAGTACCATTCCATAGCCAGAAAAGCCAGCAGCACCAGACTGCAGATCCAAATGATCGCAGCCTGCTTAAAGTTTGTGACAAAGCCCTTCCAGAAATCACGGAAAGGCGCGGCAGAATCTTTGTTCTTGAGCGTATTCATCAGTGCGAAATCCATGGCCGCCCAGCCCGCTCCCGCTGTCACGATTGGAAGCACAGTTATAACAAAACAAAGATTGCAGATGATGATTGCCCAGCAGCGCAGCATAATCTGTCCGAACAAACTGTCGTTATCAAGAAATCCCCGTAACATTATTTTCCATCCTCCAATACAAACGAAAGGAATTTGAGTACCGCATCCATATGCGGACAATTGGCCGATACGCCGATCGCGCAGCTGTCGCCATAAATATGATATTTGCTGACCAACTTTGTATCGCTTAAATCAATGCCGATGGGAACAGGCTCTGTGCTGTACTCCTCGTCGAGAGGCGTCGCATAAATCAGTCTGTCCTCATATTGGGACATGATCTCAGAGGCCTCAGGACGCGAGAGATCCAGTAGTCTTCCTCTCTCACCGAGCTTTTGCAGGTCGTCCTTCTCCATTGCGATCAGGTCCAGCGTTCCGGCGTCGACATAAGCCACAAAATAGGTGTAATACTGATTGACCTTCTCAGAAAAAGGGTCAAAATAGCAATTCGTATTGAAATACACGTTCTTCTCTTTGGTATCGTAGCCCGAGTAGTCGACGAAATCCCGCCAGATCTGCGATTTATTGCCTGCGTCCGCCTGTGTATTGGCAATCGTGATATAGAACCAGTTATCATTGGGCGTCATGGCCCGCGCGATGACAAAATAGATCACAAAGGCAATAAGGCATACAATGCCGATGATCCACAACTTGTAATAGTCCCATACATACTGAAGCTTCGCGGCCCCTTGGAGCTGCGAAACTTCCCGCTTGGCATTCTTGAGTTCCTTTTGAAAATACTTCTTTACTGACATGAATTCCGATGATCCTTTATATGCAACTGTTCGCAATCTTCTCTTATAAAAAGGTGGAAGGCTGTGCCTTCCACCTCTCATATTACAGCTTTCCGCCGGAAGTTGCGATACCTTCCACGAACTGTTTCTGGAAGATTACATAGATGATGACCATGGGCAGGATTGCCAGCGTAGCTGCCGCCATCATTGTAGGATATTCGCTTCCGTACTGACCCTGCATCTTAGCAAGACCTGCAGAAAGAGTAGTCGTCTCTGCGTTTGTGCAGACGATCATGGGCCACATCAGATCCTTGAACGCGAACACTGCGGTGAAAATACCCAGCGCCACCATGGAGGACTGTGTCAGAGGCATCATGATGCGAAGGAATTTCTGACCGATGTTGCAGCCGTCAATGCCGGCCGCTTCTTCAAGATCCTTGGGAAGTCCCTCATAACCGGTCTTGAGCAGGTATGTACCAAATGCTGTTACAAGACCGGGGAACACAAGGCCGAAGGTCGTGTTTAGCATTCCCATCTTGGATACCATCAGGTACTGCGGGATGATGAAAATCTGTGAAGGGATCATCATCTGGACAAGAACAAGCGTGAACATGAAATTCTTACCCGGGAATTTCAGTCTGCCGAATGCATAACCGGCCATTGTAGCGGTAAGGCATGCACATACAACACGGAAGAAAATCAAAAGCAGTGTGTTCTTGTACAGAATGATGAAGTTATAGGACTTCCAAACTGTTGCAAAGTTCTCCCAGTGCCAGCCGTTATGAGGCAGGACATAGAACGGATTGACGGAAATGGATTCCTGGTTGGTCTTCAGAGCCGTAAGGATCATCCATGCAAAAGGTACAAGCATGATCAAGGAGAAGATAATCAGGATCACATGCACGAGTATACTTTTAGCTCTATATTTGCTTTCCATATTACTCTCCTTTCTTATGCGTGATAGACCAGCTTCTTTTCAGCCTGCTGCAGGATGAAAGTCAGGATCATGATGAATACAACGAGGATCATAACGAGTGCAGAACCCATACCTTTGTTTCCGTTTGTGAAGGAATACTGATAGAACAGGTAAACAACGGACTGCACCTTGCTCAGCGCAACGTTCGTCTTATCCATAACCATGAACATCAGATCGAATACTGTAAGAGCACCGATGATACGGGTCTGGACGATGAAGAACGTTGTGGGGCTCAGAAGCGGAACGGTGATATTGAAGAACTGACGAACTTCGGAAGCACCGTCGATATCTGCCGCTTCATAGTAGTCATGCGGAATCTCCTGCAGACCGGAAATAAACAGGACCATGTTATAGCCGAGAATCGACCATACGCCGATGACTGCGACAGAGATCCAAGCGATCTTGGGATCAGAGATCCACGCGACTTTGCTGTGGAAGATATTGTTCAGAAGACCGAACTGCTGGTTGTAGAGCCATTTCCAAACCATTGCGACTGCTGCAGGTGCGCAGACCATGGGCAGGAAGAAGATCGTTCTATAGACAGAAACGCCTTTCATCTTTCTGTTGAGCAGGACTGCCAGGAGCAGAGCAATGACTACGGAGAACGGAACCTCGATGATGGCATATTTAATGGTGTTCCACAGGGACTGCCATACTTCGCCGTCAGCAAGGAGCTTCTGATAGTTGCCGAATCCGATAAAGATATTACCTTTACCGAAATCACCAGTCTTACAGAAGGACTGATAGACTGTCTGAATGACCGGGTAGAAGTTGAGAACGATCAAGCCGATCATGGTGGGCAGGATGAAGGCCCATCCCCACATAGCTTCCCGCTTCTCAGCTGCGGTCATGCCTTTCTTTTTCCCCATACATCTCCTCCTTAATGAATATGAATAGTTGCTTTTTATAGAGAGAAACTGCGGAAAACCGGATTCCGGTATTCCGCAGTTCCGATCTACCTAACTAATTCATCACAAATGTACAAATACAAGTGTATTATTCGTTAGCGATTGCATCCTCGATGATCTTCTGTGCATTGTCGCATGCTGCTGCCATCTTCGCGGGATCAGAAGGATCCTGCCAAGGATCAAGGAAAGCACCTGCCTGCTGAAGAGCATCTTCCCAAACAGTGGTATTTCTGGTGTAAGGTCTGAAGTACAGATCACCTTCCTCTTCAATTCTGACGAACGGGGAAACATCCATGCCTTCAAATGCATTGGCGAATTCTTCGGAAACGCCCTTGTAACCAGCCATTGTAACGCCGAGTTCTGCCTGCTTCTTCTGGCCTTCTTCTGAGCAGAAGTAGGAAATCAGGCTGTATGCTGCATCGGGATTAGCGCAACTTGCGGAGATTGCCCAGCCAAGTCCGTTATATGCGCTCCAGCGCTCGCCCTTGTCGCATGCGCCGTTGCCGTTGACATCAGCGTAAGGCATCATTGCCCACTTGTAATCAGCATGGTTCTCAGCCTTGTAGAAGGAGTTGATCATCCAGGAACCCTGTGTGATCATACCGACAAGGTTGGACTGGAACAGAGAATCTGTACCTGTCTCAGCTACAGTTGCCTGAGGAGCTGCGACTGTGAGGATCTTACGCATCATTTCCATGCCGGCCTTGCCTGCGTCGGATCCGATGGTTGTTCCCTTGTGGTCGTCTGTAATGACCTGTGCGCCGTAGTCGTAAACCAGGTTGTACCAGCCGTCCTGGTTGTTGGAAGTGTTGATCGCATAGCCGTAAACGCCGTCTGCAGCGCCTGCTTCAGTGATCTTAGCTGCAGCATTGTAAACATCTTCCCATGTCCAGTCGTCTGTAGGAGTCTCTACACCATACTTATCAAAGATAGCCTGGTTGTAAAGAAGAGCGATGGTGTCGTGATCCTTGGGAAGCGCATACTGATGACCATTGGAATTATAAAGGGCAACAATGCCTTCATAATAGTTGTTCAGGTCAATAGCGTCGTCTGCCGCAATGTAATCATCCAGATTCAGAAGCAGATCATTCTCCATGTACATCTGAGCGGTGTTGGAGTGCATCCAGAATACGTCGGGCATCTCGCCGCCGGAAGCACCTGCCTCGAGCAGTGTCCAGTAGTTGTCCCAGTCAACGACGTTGATCTTCACAGTTACGCCGGATGTAGCGGACCACTCGTCAGCGATTTCCTGAAGGCCTGCCAACTGGTTGTTATCCCAGATGTTGACCTGAAGGGATCCGCCTGCGCTTGCGTCCGAAGACTCAGCTGCTGCATCTGCAGAATCAGAACTTGCAGGTGCGCTGGATCCGCCGCCACAAGCCGCAAGGGAGAGCACCATAACGCCCGCCAGTGCAAGTGACATCAATTTTCTCATTTTCATAAACGACCCTCCTTTTGTTGTGCGGTCTACATAAACGCAGACCATATTAGATACAAAGATTTTATACAAATATGACACTGCCGAACATGGACTAATGTTGCACTCTTATAGAATTATGTATTTTTTGGCTTATTTTTCATCAAATTGCCGTCATTTTTAAGTTAAAAGCGCAAAGCATCCCATCATTCTACACAAATCGCACATGAATGGCGCCATTTTTATGTGCAATTTGTTAGTGTCCTATTTACAAATGAAAGTTGCGATCAATCCTGCTCTTTATGGCTGTCTTCTTCCATTTCCTCTGCCGATATGTCCTGTCTGCCTGCCTCTTTTCTTGTCATATGCGCATGCCTGTATTCGCTTGGATTCAGGCCAAACCGTGATTTAAACACTTTGGAAAATGCTAACGCGTCATCATATCCGCATTCCGCAGCCACACTGCGCACCGGATCGTTGGACCTTCCAAGCAGATCAGAGGCTTTCCGCATTCTTGTCTCGATCAGGTATTCCTGCGGCGACATACCGATTTCCTGTTTCATGAGTTTGACCAGATAACTTCTGGAGATTCCAATATGCTTGGCAAGGTCCTGAATCCGGATTTTTTCATAAAAGTGATTGTTGATATAGCGGGCTGCATACTGCGCGTACGAAATGTATCCAACAGGGCTGTCCCCGCTCGCCTCCACTTCGTGTGCCGCAATCATATCCGAGAGCAGAATGTACATTCCTGCACTTCTCTTCATCTGCCCGTCCAACGTCAGTTTTTTATTTGACAGCATATCTTTGACGATCTGTTCCGCTCTCTCAATCTGTGAGAACGTGACAACAGGGGTTTCATCCGTAAACCCCATAGCCACGGCAAGTTTTTGTGCCATGTCCCCGTGAAATCCGATCCAGCAATAATACCACGGCGCGTCTTTATCCGCTTCATAGGTCGTCTCTTCATCCGGAAACAGTATAAACATCTGCCCTTTCCGGATCTGCCATTGGCGGCCTTTCTTTTCCAGCACGCCCTTCCCGTCGATCACGATATGGATCACAAAATTATTCCTGATGTGCGGTCCATAGCTGTGCCTTGGCAGGCAGTGCTCATATCCAAAAAAATCAAGATAAAGAGATGTTCCAAGTTCGGATCCGGTATTATTTTCAAAGAAATAATCGCAATTCTCTACGAATTCTGCTTTTCTTCTATCCTTCAACTTCACTCCCCTTATACGCATTATTTCTTAACAAAAATGAATCTTAATCTTATCTGTATTCATTGTAATATGCCAATATTCGACTTATAATAGCCTTATAAGACTGCATTTATGTATATTTGCCATTTTTATCCTATTTTTGGCATATTGCACTGCAAATCGGTATATTTTCATAATAAGGAGCTTGTTATGGCACAAGATTTCACCATTTTTCCAAGCATGACGTTTGTCGATCTGGGACTGTATCAGTACGGCCGCGAGGACTGTGATCCTGCGCATTCTTTTGGCCCCGCGATCCGCAATCACTATCTGTTCCATTACATATTGAACGGCAAGGGCACCTTTTTCTGGCAGGACGCCAGAGGGCACGAACACGAAATGCGCCTGAAGGCAGGGCAGGGATTTTTGATCTCGCCAAGGCAGATCACGACCTATGTGGCGGATGAGCGCATCCCCTGGGAATACTGCTGGCTGGAGTTTGACGGTCTTAGAGCCAAGGAATCGCTGGAAATCATAGGGCTCTCTGTCAACAATCCGATTTACAATCCGGTGCATCCCGAATTCTCGCAGATCATGAAGGAGGAGATGCTCTATATTGTGCGCAATAAAAAAGAGGCACCGCTTCACCTGATCGGACACCTCTATCTCTTCATCGATGCGCTGATGCGGTCTGTCAAGGAGAACCAGCCCACCGTCAGTAAGGTCAAGGACTACTATATCAAAGAGGCCCTCGCCTATATTGAGCACAACTATATGAATGACATTTCTGTGGAGAGCATTGCGGAGAGCTCCGGTTTAAACCGCAGCTACTTTGGCAAAATATTCAAGGAATCTGTTGGCAAATCGCCCCAGGAATTCCTGATCAACTACCGCATGATCAAGGCCGCAGAGCTGCTTCGCAGAACCCGCTACTCCGTCAACGAGATCGGATGCGCCGTGGGGTATCCCAACCAGCTGCACTTTTCCCGCGCATTTAAGAGTGTGTACGGCGTCTCCCCCAGAAACTGGAGAAACGCCAATACACATCTTACCGGACCTGATATAGATTACAAATAATATGCAGATACTATATAAATACTATACAAATGATCCCCTGTCTTCACCGGCTGCTCAGATCTTCACAAGATGGATCTGCAGCGCGCCGTAATCTCCGAAAGGAGCCGGCATGGGAAGACCGACCTGCATCAGCGCGTCGGCAGGATATACCTTGCCGCTCTCAGTATCGCGATAGGCGGCACCGGATTCAAGGCCCCGCATGCGGACATACGTGACAGGTCTGTTTCCGTGGATTTCCAGATTGACATGGTTTATGAGTGCTTCGCTGCGGTCTTTGGAGACAAAGGCCCATGCGGAGCATTCTCCGTCAAAGGGATCGCTCAGGCGGTAATAAGAACCGAAATGGATCAGTTCCGCCAGCTCATTTCTTCTTCTGATCTGCGCGCGGATCTCATCTTTCTCTTCTTCCGAGAGGACCTCGGGATTTAGCTCGTAACCGAATGTGCCGGACATGGCGGTGATCCCTCTCGTCGCAAGAGGAGTAACTCTTCCGTTCTGCTCGTTGGGGCAGATCGAGACGTGGCTTCCCACGCAGGATGCCGGATAACCGAAGGATGTTCCGTACTGAATCCGCAGACGGTCGATCGCATCTGTATTATCACTGCACCAGATCTGGGGCGTGTAATAAAGCATGCCGGCGTCAAATCTTCCGCCGCCGCCGCTGCAGCCCTCGATCAGCATATCGGGATAACGCTGCGTAAGTCTCTCCAGGAAATCATACAGACCGAGTATATAATCATAAAGAACTTTGCCCTGGTCTTTGGCTGTATGAGAATACACATCTACAATGCTTCTGTTGTAGTCCCACTTGAGATAATCTACAGTTCCCATATCAAGGACCTTGCAGATGCTCTCAAAGATCGCGTCCACCACTTCCTTGCGGGAGAAGTCCAGGACAAGCTGGTGTCTTCCGCGGACAGGATTTCTTCCGGGGATGGTCATAGCCCAGTCGGGGTGCTCGCGGTAGAGGTCGCTGTCTTCATTGACCATTTCCGGCTCTACCCAGAGACCGAATTTAAGGCCTTTCCTGTGTACCCAGTAGATGAGCTCTTTCATCTTGCCGCCGAGCTTCTCCTCGTTGACGTACCAGTCGCCGAGACCTGCGTAGTCGTCATTTCTCTTTCCGAACCAGCCGTCATCCAGAACAAGCATATCCATTCCGAGCAGAGCAGCCTGCTCCGCAAGAGCAAGGATATCTGCCCCGTCAAAATCCATATAGTACGCTTCCCAGCTGTTAAGGAGCACAGGGCGCACCTGATCCCGCCATTTTCCGCGGCAGACATGCTTTCTGATGCAGTCCTGCAGATTGTGGGAAAGCGTCTCAAGTCCTGTGCCTGAAAAGCTCATGATCACTTCCGGTGCAGTAAACTCTTCGCCGGGAGCCAGAGGATAGGAAAACTTCTCCTGCATAAGCCCCATCTGCATTCTGGTCTGGTCGTACTGGTCTTTGCCCGCGTTTCCGCTGAATCCGCCGCTGTAGACAAACTGCATCGCGTAGCAGCCGCCGGCTGTCTCGGTCGTCTCTTTCTCGGCAAGGATCATCATAGGGTTGTACTGGTGAGAAGATGTGCCTCTCCTGCTGCCGATGCACTGTTCCATATGCGCAACAGGTGTTCTCTGGAAATTTCTCTCCATTGTGTGGCGTCCGTAGAATGTGATCAGGTCATATTTGCCTGTCAGCTGGTCAAGGTTTGCGGACATCACTTTTTCTACCCTGATCTCTTCTTCTGCTGTATTGCGGATCAGCACGCTTCTTGTGATGATATCCAGCTCCGGGATCACACCGTAAAGGAGCGTCACTTCCGCCATGCCGGAAATGTCCTTCATGACGATCTCCAGCGTCTGCGCTTCCTCTTCGGACGCATAGACTGCAGGGAGTCCCTTCAGCGCGTACTTGCCGTCCCGTACCGTATAGTGGTCAAACCGGAGATCGCAGGCGTCAATGCCGTTTCCATACTCGAGAATAAGCGCGGGGCTTCGCATATCTCCTGTGCCGGAAGTAGGAAATTCCTGCGGGAGAAAATCCAGGGAATATGTGCGGTCCCTTCCCGTGTCATAAATATTGCATGCATAGCCCCTGTCCGCGTAAGTCAGAAGGTATTCCATGGAACCCGCTGTCCTGCGTCCATAATACAGATGCAGAAGCACGCCGTAACGGTCTGCCTTCATCTGATAGGTTGTATTCTTTGTATCTATTGTGAACAATCTTCCGTTTTCCTGTACAGTGATTGCCATAAGTGCTCCTTTCAAAGTAAAACTACTTCATGATGTCTATTCTTTGCCTCATTATATAGGCATGGTTTAAAACTCTTCTATAGCATGATTGGACACATTTATATCCTCATTCTTTTATCCTATCATCGAAAGCAAATAAGTCGCATTATGGTATATTTTGACGCAAATCACATTCATAGAGACATCGTACAGGCAAAAGAAAAGTACAACATCATAACAAAGACGGGACAGTTTATGGTACTATACTCTTTAGGTGTATCGCCAACTGGCGTATATTGGGAGGCATATATGTTTCATATCATCGTAAACCCGCAGAGCTCTGCCGGCCGCGGAAAGAGCAAATGGGAAAAGATTGAATCACATTTTAGAAAAAGCGGCGCCGCCTATAAAGTACACTATTCTTCGCCCACCAATTCGATTGAAAAAATCTGTGAAGAGCTCACTTCCGGGAATGAAGAATGTACGCTTGTCATATTGGGCGGTGACGGCACCATGAACGCCGTCGTGAATGGAATCCGCGACTTTGCGCATACCAAAGTCGGATTTATACAGACAGGATCCGGAAACGATCTGGTCAAGGGTCTCGGGATCAGTAAAGACATTGAAACGCTGGTCGATTCCATTATGCGCAATGAAGTCGTCCGCACCTGTGATATCGGCAGAGTCACCTACCACAATCAGTCGTCTCTCCTCGACTCCTTTACACACCGCCCGCTCGCCCCTCTTGGAAGCGGCAGGCAGGCGCTTGACAAGGATCCGCACAGGGAGCCGGGTACAGTGCGGCTTTTCAACATCAGCGCCGGCATCGGATTTGACGCGGCTGTATGTCAGGAGGCAGACGGTTCTTATCTGAAGTCGCTGCTCAACAAGCTCCGTATGGGCAAGCTGATCTATATTACGGAAGCCATCCATATGATCCTGGCAAGTCCCATGGTCGGTATGAAGATCACTTGCGACGGCTTTACATACCTGAAGCCTCGCACGCTCTTCGCCGTTGCCATGAACACCTGTTATGAGGGCGGCGGTTTCAAATTCTGTCCCGACGCTGTGAATACAGATGGCGAACTGGATCTTTTCGGCGCCAATGACCTGAATCGCATGAACTTCTTCCGCATCTTCCCCACCGCCTATGGCGGAAGCCATATGCGCTTCAAGGGTCTTTTTGCGGACAAAGGAAAGAGGATCCAGATCCGCAGTGCAGCCCCGCTCTGGGTCCACACAGATGGTGAAGTGCTGTGCAAATCAAGCAACATCACCATTGATCTGTATCCTCATAAACTACAGCTGATCGTGTAGCGAATCATTCTGATTCTGATTCCGCTTCATCCGCTTCGCCGTCAGAGAGCTCCTCATATCTTGTCAGCGCTGTTTTCCTAAAGATTTCCAGCGCGTCAATCTCTGAAACGGTTCCGGCAAAATAGTCCTCCATGGACATCTGGAATCCAAGATCCAGATCGTCGTCATAGGATGTCGTATGTCTCTGGGAGAGCTCCTTCGCGACCTCTATATAGATCGGGAGGGGGTTCTGCCCACCCAAGACGTCTACTGTGTAATCTCCCTCAGCAATTTCTGTCATTCCACTGACCGTATTGGTAAACTCATGGATATCCAGCGTGATCCGTTTCATGATTTCCGGGTCACAGGTCAGTCGTCTCATGATATCCGCCGCCAGATCCGCATTGTCTGTGCCGGCCGCCGCAAAGATCCACTGCCCGCCGAAATGGCAAGGCTCCGGTCCCTTACAGATTGCGTAATCGCCCACAGCACTCTCGACTGCTTCCTCGTCTGTCTCCTCGTCTTCCGAAGTCCCTTCCGCTTTGTCCTGCAGCGTATAGTGAATGCCCCAGCTGGAATAGAAAAAGCCGAACACTCTTCCGTCTCCTGTGTGGTCCGCTCTCCACTCGTCACTCCACTTGCGGGTTCCGTGCGTATAGCCGTTCTCCACAAACTCTCTGGTCTGAACAGCCCAGTCCTCCAGATGGGGATCGATATTGAGGACGCCGTCTTCCACCCAGGCGCTCTCCACATTGTCCGCATAGACCTCATAGGCATCTCCATAGGCGGAGAGCATATAGTAATCCATTTCACCAGCGGCTTCTGCCGTCTGCGCAAATCTGTCCCAATCCGCAACCGCCTCTTGGACCTTTTCGGGATCATCTGTCCCAAGCACATCCATCGCGATCGATCGGCGGTAGGTAAACACGCCGGGCGTCGCCTGCCAGGTCAGGGCCTTGATCCGGCCGGAAGAATCCTGCGCGATCTGCTGCGTATAGGGAAACTGATCCGCCAGTTCTTCCGTGGTAATGCCGAGATCACCGATCACATCGAGTGCCAGATCACTCTCCACATAATCTCTTACATACGCCTCGTCGGCGATAAAGAGATCCACCTTCTCGTCATCTGCCAGTGTCGAACCGTCTTCAGAACGTCCCGCCTGCTTTGCAAGGCGCGCATCCAGGTCTTCTCTGTATGAAGACGCATCTGAATAGACATGCCAGTGCACTTCTGTATCCCCGATCATACCGGCCTTGTCGCCGGTGCTCTCATATTCGGGATAATAGTCCTGCACCCTGCTCTTAAAGTCTTCGCCGATACAATAGATGTGCAGCACCGGTTTCTTCTCTTCGATCTCCGGCGCCGCCTCCACACTGGTCTGCGCCGTCCCCGCCTGCATACCGGTCTGCGCGGTCGCAGCAGAGTCTGTTGCAGCCGCCTCCTGCGTAGTTGCCTGTTCCTGTTCGGTCGTCTGCTCCTTTGCGGGTGCCTTGTCCTCTCCCGAACCGCATCCCGCAAAGAGCGAGACGCCAAGAACAAACGCCATCGCCGCTGCCGCCATTCTTCTTCGATGCTCTTTCTCGCGAAGTCCCTTCATACCGATCCCCTATCCTGCTTTCATCCCACTTACTTACCACGCCAATTACTATTCCTTCTCAGTAGTCCACCGTAAGTTCCGGATATTCCCGGTCTACCATCTGGTAAAAGCTGTCCATCGCTTCATCCTCGTCCATCTTGTCGGTAAAGAATTTGAGCATGTAGTCCCTGAAGTTATCCGCCATCTTCCTGTCGTAGCTTCCCGCCGGAAGTACGTTTAATCCGGCTGCGCATTCATAATAGACTTCGTAAGGGTTCTGACCGCCCAGGAACGGATCGCTCATGTCGCCGGAAGCCATCTTCTTCATTCCTGTGACCGTATTGGTGAAGATGTTTTCTTTCTGCGCGATTTTGTACAACAGATTGCTGTTGCAGGTCAGGGTTTCCATGATCTCCTTGTCGAGGATCAGATTGTCCGTGCTCGGCGCTGCCAAAATCCAGACGCCTCCCCTGCAATAGGGCTGCGGCCCGCGGCAGACTGCAAAATCGCCGTACACGCCGTTTCCCGCTGCTGGCGCTTCATCGCTGTCTGCCAGCGAATAGGCCGCCATCTTGGAATCAATGTCCGTGATCGCTCTGAAGAATCCAAATACCTTTCCCTTAGGTCCCTGATCGGCCACCCATCTGTCGTCGCCGATCACCGTTCCATGATGATACTTCTTCTTATTGAAGGTTTTCATCATGTCCTTCCATTCCATAAAGACCGACGGGATTTCGAAGCTGCCGTCATTCACCCAGTGCCTGTCGGCGCCATATCGATAGGCGGAAAACGCATCAAAATAGCCCGATACCATGAGATATTTGGCTTTCTTCATCTTGGCCGCCGTCGAGGTAAAGGTTTTCCAGTCCGCCACAAATTTCTGCACGGCGTCCGGATCGTCCGTTCCCAGCACTTCTTTGGCAATGGATCTTCGATAGACGAATACGCCGGGCGTCGCCTGCCAGGTCACCGCCTTTAGAATGCCATCGTCCGTGGAGGCCATTTGCTGCGTGTAAGAGAACTGATTCTCCAGTTCTTCATCGGTAAGTCCGACCTTTTCCCTGACGTCCAGTGAATAATCGCTGTTGACATACACGGCCAGATCCTCTTCCGGCGCAAGATACAGATCGATCTTCTCATCCTGTCCCAGATACTCTGCGCCGAGCAGCTTTTCCGCCACCATATCCATGTACTTGCCGTCCTCCGGGATGACCCAGTTGACAATGACGTCGCCGATCCGGCCCGTTCTGTCGCCGAGATCTTCATAGCCCGGATAATACATGATAAACAGCGATTCTAACGATTCATCCCAGCAGCAGATGTTGAGATGCTTGCCTTCGCTTCTTCTTCTCTCTTCCTCCGGAGAGATCGGCTCTGCGGCAGGTTCCTCCGCGCTTGCCTGCTCTGCATTAAGGTTTGTGGCGCCTGCAGCTGCCGTATCCGCGGCGGCTGCGTTTTCTGTCTTGCTGCCGGTCAGTCCCGGCACTTTTATTCCGAATCTGTCAAGTACTCCCGTTACCGCGCCGCAGCCGGTACTGCTCATCGCGATCACTGCCGAAAGTGTGACAGCTGTAAGTCTCTTTCCAAGTCTCTTCATTGTAATCCTCTTTATGGTCAATAATATCTTTTGGGTATTTTACCACAGATTTGTGCACAGCAAAACGGCGCATCCGCTTTTACAGATGCGCCGTTTGTGATTTTCCTGTTAAATTTTCTGTGGATCAGCCTTTAACGCCGCCCAGTGTAGTTCCGCCGACGATGTACTTCGATAAGATAAGGTACACCACGATTACCGGGAAGATGGAAAAGGCGATGGCAGCATATACATGCCCCATATTGAATTTCAGGAAGTCCGCAGACCGAAGCTGCGCGATCAGAATGGGCAGCGTCTTCATTTTGTCCTTGTGCAGGACCAGGGCCGGAATAAAGTAGTTGTTCCAGGATGAAACAAAGGTAAATATCGCCTGAACTGCGATGGCAGGCTTCATAAGCGGAAGCGTGATCGTGTTAAATGTCCTGAATTCTCCGGATCCGTCGATCCTGGCAGCCTCGATCAGAGACAGAGGCAGGGTTGATTCCATGTACTGTTTCATATAGAAATAAGTAACAGGAGCTGCAACCGTGGGCACGATCAGAGGAATGAAATTGTCTTCCAGTTTCATCTTTCCTACCAATTGCAGGAAACCGAGCGCGGTAACCTGGGTGGGGATCATCATGACCGCCAGTATGAAGGTGGACATGAACTTTTTAAACCTGAAATTATACACATGGATCGCATAAGCGGTCATGGTCGAGAAGTAGGTGCAGAGCACTGCACTGCATCCAGCGACAAACAGGGAATTCAGCATGCCTCTGACAAACGGCAGAGTGCCATGGAAAACGCCGTTTATCAGGTTCTCGATCAGATGTGTGGAAGGGATCGGAGTAAATCCCCTGGTCAGCTCTCCTTTAGAGCGCGTCGCATTGATAAAGAGGATATAGAACCAGATCAGGCAGAGCAGGCTGACCAGAATCAGCACTGCATAAGCGATCGCTCTTCTCGCACCGATAGGAAGACCTTTAGCTTTCTTATTCGTATTTTTTTCCATGACGCCCTCCTTACTTGGATGTTCTGGTGTTGATCCTGAACACGATCAGTGAAAGAATGCCGGTGATGATAAAGAGCAATACGGAAAGTGCTCCGCCCAGGCCGTAGTTCTTGCTGTAAAGGTGTTTGTTCAGGTACATGATCAGAGTCATGGAACTTCTGACCGGATCGCCGGTTCCGTTGGTCAGGATCTGCGGAACATCAAACATCTGCAGACCGCCGATCAGAGATGTGATCATGACGTACAGAAGGATGGGACGCAGCAGAGGCAGCGTGATCTGGAAAAAGATCTGCGTCGCGGTTGCGCCATCGACCTGCGCCGCTTCATAGAGCGAAGGGTCGATTCCCATCATGCCTGCCATCAGGAGGATCGTTGTATTTCCGAACCACATGATAAAGTTCATGAGCGCGACCAGGCCGCGGACGCTCCATACATGGGACATGAATTTATAAGGCGCTGAAATGATCCCCAGGTTGAGCAGGATCGAGTTGATCGGACCGCTTTCAGAAAACAGTGTAAAGAACAGCATTGCAAAAGCGGATGCCATGATCAGGTTCGGAAGGTAGATCACCGTCTTGAAAAATCTCTGATATTTCAGCCGAAGGCTGGGGTCCGAGAACCATGCGCCAAGCAGCAGCGATACCAGGATCTGAGGTACAAAACCAAGGATCCACATGATCATTGTGTTTTTGGCATAGATGAGCAGATCCCCGTTTGTAAACAGCTTGACATAATTCTGGAATCCGACAAAGTTAGGGCCCACCTGCGTCAGTCCGCTTCTGTAGTTTTCAAAAAGGCTGTTATAGAAAGTGCTTGCAAGCGGGACCAACTGAAATACACAATAAACTACAACGAAAGGGATCAGGAATATATATCCCCACTTATTGTAGCTCACAACCTTCTTAGATTTTGCTTTATCCATGTTCCCTCCGCAGGATCTAGTCCCGACTTAAATGTTTGATTTATAATGCTTATTCCCGAAACTGTTTTCGCAAAAACTGCCTATATATGCCTGCCCGGCATCAAACCGGGCAGGCACTCATTTGTTCACTATAGTTATCGCTATATCCCAAGTCCCCCGGATCGTTCCGATTTATTACGGTCGATCGTTTTATATCAATATGTCAGATCAGGATACTTCTCAACGACTGCTTTGTAGAATGCGTTGATAGCAGACTCTTTGTCAGTTGTTCCTTCGAAGTAGCCCTTCATAGCCTTCTGGAATTCCTCGTTGCAGCCCTGGTCATAGATGGTGATCTGGTCCATGACGATCTTGTCAGCGCCTGCGCAGAACATAGGCAGCGCATTCTGTCCGCCGAGAACAGCGTCGCCGTAGGTCTCATCCTGAGCCATTGCTTCCATAGCGGGCTTGTTGTTAACGAAGTCATTGTCGTCCTTGACAATGTCAGTCATGATATCAACATTGCATGTGAGCTGTCTCATGATATCAGCGATCTCAGCAGCATTATCGGTTCCGGCTGCCGCGCAGATCCATGTTCCGCCCCAGTTAAAGCCCTGAGGTCCCTCAGTTGCTGCCCAGCCGCCTGCGTTTGCGATGGAGCCTTCTGTATCAGCTGCCATGCAGAAGTCGATCAGCCATGCGGGTCCAAAGTATGCGAATACCTTTCCTTCGGGATAGAAGCCCTTGGACCAGTCATCGCCCCAAAGATCATGAGTTCCTGCATATCCTGCATCTACAAGAGCCTTGGAATCGTCTACCCATTTGTCGATGTTGGCATCGATATTGATCTTTCCGTCAACAACCCAAGGGGAAGTTACGTTGTTGGAGTATACGCGGTATGTATCATTGACAGAAGAAACAACCTGATATCCCTTGTCCTTCAGTTCCTTAGCAGATGCTACAAATGCATCCCAATCAGCGAACTTGGGCTGAATGTCTTCCGGAGCATCCGAGCCGAACACTTCCTTAGCAGCTTCACGGTTATAGATCATGACGCCGGGGCAGCCCTGCCATGAGACGCCCTTGAGAACGCCATTGCTGTCTGTGACTACATCTTTGGTATAGCTGTACTGGTTCGCGAGATCCTCTTCTGTGATACCAAGATCTGCGATCGGCATTGTGTAATCAGATCCGACATACTTCAGTGCGTAGTCCGCTTCGATCAGGAACAGGTCGACCTTGTCGTTTGCAGCTGCTTCATCCTGCTTAAGAAGTGCTTCGTCCAGATTGTTCTGATAAGCGTTATTCTCGTTCGGTGTGATATTCCATACGACTTCAATATCACCGATCTTTCCGTGTGTGGCATCCACTTCCTCATACCCCGGATAGTGGTCTTTTACTCTGGTCTTGAACTCTTCGTTCCAGCAGTAAACATTGAGGACAGAACCTTCTTCAGCTCCAGTTTCAGCTTCAGCTTCTGTTTCCGCCTCTGCCTCTGCTGCAGGCTCGGAAGAAGCCGCTCCGGTGCTTCCGCCGCAGGCTACGAGAGATCCGGCGACCATAGCTGTTGCAAGAATCAGACTAAGTGCTCTTTTTTTCATTAGGTAAACCTCCCTTTTATTTCCCGCACACCCCATTGTGTGACGGTTAGATTTTGTTGTTATTTGCAATCCGCGTATGCGGTTTTTGCCATTTCTTATTAATACTGCTCACTGTTTACAAGCTGCCGGCCTTATTCATCTTCATCCCGGCTGATGTCTCCGACCGTTTCTCCTTCATAGAGTTCGCCCTCGACCACGATCGGCCTTATGATCGTCGCTCTTGGATGCTCGATCAGATGGATCAGGTTCTCTGCCGCCTCTCTTCCGATCTTCTCGGTATCCTGACGGATCGTCGTGAGCCTGGGCTCTAAGTGTCTTCCGATCCGAAGTCCGTCATATCCGGCTACCGAGATATCCTCCGGTATACGAAGTCCTCTCTCCCTGATCGCATTGATGCCTCCGAATCCGGCAAAATCATCGGGGTACAGGATACAAGTGGGCGGATCAGGCAGATCCAGAAGCTCCAGCGTCTTCTCGTAGGTTCCTTTAGTATCTCTGTACTTGGCCTCTTTGATATACTCCTCGGGCACCTCGATCCCCAACTGCGCGCAAGTGGTATAGAATGAGGAAACCCTGGCTTGTGTGACCGAAGAATCTCTCCCATGTATGTAGGCGATCTTCCGGTGACCCTTGCCGTATACATATGTAACGAGGTCATGCATCCCTTTGATGTTGTCCGAAATGACGGCGATCCGGTTGTTGAAAATATAGTCGATCGTCACAACCGGAATATTGCTGTCAACAAGTTCGATCACTTCCGGGTCCTTAAAATCGATGCAGGCAATTGCGACTCCGTCAAAACCTCTGTACCTTGCTCTCTCCAGATAGCTCATTGAATCGCTGTGCTTCTTATTACAATTGATCAGAGTCAGATCGTAATCCTTTCGCTCGATCGTTCGCTTGAAGCTGTCCAGAACGTTGGCAAAAAAGTCATGGGTCAGACCGCTCTGCGCTTCATCGACAAACAAAACGCCGATGTTATAGGATTTGTTTGTCTTAAGCGCTTTCGCCGCAGAATTGGGAAAGTATCCCATCTCTTTCGCTTTCTTTCGGATCATCTCCTTCGTCTTTTCGCTCACGTCCCTCTGGTCATTGAGGGCTTTACTGACTGTAGCGATCGAAACGTTACAGGCAGCCGCAAGATCTTTCATTGAAACCATTTCTGCCTCCTGCATTCAGCTTCATCTGACAGGTTTCATTACGAAGTCGTTTAAATCACTTAAACGTTTTTGTAATTCAACTTTATCCCTTTTCAGCCATATTTTCAAGTTTATTTTTAGCATTTCTGCGTTAATTTCTGATTTTTGTCAAAACATCACTTAATTCTTTTTCATATTTGTACGAAAACACCACTTAAAAACCGCCATTTGTCTATTTTTATCTAAATCGTTTACGTAATTTTAAGCATTGTTACCGTTGTTCTGGATTTTGGCTCTGATTATAATGAATCTATCAGAGTTTGTGATTCTTTTCTCATCATGGAGGATAGTATGAAATACGGTTATTTTGACGACGCGAACAAGGAGTATGTGATCACAACACCCAGGACTCCTCTTCCCTGGATCAATTATCTGGGCAATCAGGACTTCTTTACACTGATCTCCAATACCGCCGGAGGCTATTCATTTTATAAAGACGCCCGTCTTCTCCGTATGACCCGCTATCGCTATAACGATGTTCCTTACGACGGAAACGGCAAGTACATCTATATAAAGGATGGTGACCAGGTCTGGAATACTGCATGGCAGCCCTCCAAGACAGAGCTGGACAATTATACATGCAGGCACGGAATGGGTTACACACGCTTCCACTCCTCTAAGGACGGGATCATAGCGGACCAGCTGAATTTTGTTCCCATGGGCGACAAATGCGAGATCATGCTGCTTGACCTCAAAAATGATTCCGATGCAGTAAGGGAGATCAAAGTATTTCCTTATGTAGAATGGTGTCTCTGGGACGCGGATGATGATCAGAAGAACTTCCAGAGAAATCTTTCCACCGGTGAAGTTGAGATCGAGTCCAATCTCGGCTATGAGATCAGCGGCCTCAAAAAGCCCGCTTCTACGTTGATCAGCGACTACAGTGCGCTCGATTACGCCGCGATCTACCACAAGACAGAGTACAGAGAGCGCCGCAATATGTATGCCGTCTTTTCCGTTAACCGCCCGATCACCGGTTTCGATACGGACAGACGCTCTTTCATCGGTTCATACCAGAGTCCCGCGAACCCTGAAGTCGTGAGAACGGGCTCTTGTAAAAACACTGTTGCAAGCGGCTGGTCACCCTGCGCCGTCTTTGAGCTTCCTGTAAAGCTCGAGCCCGGTGAAAATACAAGTATCATTTTCCAGCTCACTTACGTTGAGAATCCTGTTGACGAAAAGTGGGAATCCTATGGGGTGATCAACAAGAAGCGCGCCCACGCCATGATCCGCAAGTACCACGACCGCGCATCGGTCATGCAGGCCTTTGCACAGTTGAAAGAATACTGGGAAAACCTTCTCTCCCGCTTCCGCGTCACCAGCGCGCATCCCGAAGTGGACAGGATGGTCAATATCTGGAATCAGTATCAGTGCATGATCACCTTTAATATGTCCCGCAGTGCTTCTTATTATGAATCCGGAATCGGAAGAGGCATGGGGTTCCGCGACTCCTGTCAGGATCTTCTGGGCTTTGTCCACCTGATCCCGACGCGCGCGAGGGAAAGAATTCTGGACATCGCCGCCACACAGTTTCCGGATGGCAGCGCCTATCACCAGTATCAGCCTCTGACCAAAAAAGGAAACGCAGATATAGGCAGCGGATTCAATGATGATCCCCTCTGGCTCATTGCCGCTGTAAGCGCTTATATCAGGGAGACCGGCGACGTCTCTATTCTGGAAGAGCCCGTGCCGTTCGACAATGACATTTCTCTTGCTCAGCCGCTTATGGAGCATCTGCGCAGGAGTATCCGGTATACGATCACCCACAAGGGTCCTCACGGACTGCCGCTGATCGGACGCGCGGACTGGAATGACTGTCTCAACCTCAACTGCTTCTCAGAGCATTCAGGCGAATCCTTCCAGACTTCCGGTCCCAGTGAAGGTCCCGTAGCGGAATCAGTTTTCATCGGCGGTATGTTTGTCAAATACGCTGAGGAGTATGCAGCGCTGTGTGACCTGACAGGCCTCGCAGAGGAAGCTTCTGAGATTCGCAAACAAGGACTTGAAATGGAGAAAACGCTGCTCACAGAGGGCTGGGATGGCAAGTGGTTCCTGCGGGCGTACGATGCGTACAGCCACAAAGTGGGTTCTCATGAGTGCGAAGAAGGACAGATCTATATCGAACCCCAGGGCTTCTGTGTTTTGGCAGGCGTCGGCAAGGAGACCGGAGAAGCGCTTCAGGCACTCGACAGTGTCAAAGAGATCCTTGATTCCCGATACGGCATCGCTCTTCTGCAGCCTGCTTATACACGCTATCATCTTGAACTGGGTGAAGTTTCCTCCTATCCGCCCGGATACAAGGAAAACGCGGGAATCTTCTGCCACAACAATCCCTGGGTTTCCATTGCGGAGACAGTTATGGGCCGCGGAAACAGAGCCTTTGAAGTTTATTGGAAGACTTGTCCTTCCTGTGTCGAGGAGTTCAGCGAGATCCACAGAACAGAACCTTACGTCTATTCACAGATGGTCGCAGGTCCCGACGCGCCTAACTTCGGAGAAGGTAAGAACAGCTGGCTGACTGGCACTGCAGCATGGACATTTACAGATATTTCCCAGTATATTCTGGGCGTATATCCGACTCTCAACGGACTCAGCATCAATCCCTGCATCCCCGATGATTTTGGCGATTTCACGATCAGACGCGTTTACAGGGACAGCGTTTATAATATCAACGTGATGAATCCGGATCATGTGCAAAAGGGAATTCGGAAAATGATCGTCGACGGAAAAGAGATTTCCGGGCATGTGATTCCCTACGAAAAGGGCAAGAAAGAATATGACGTGCAAGTGATCATGGGATAAGATAAACCGTTTGTTTTCAATCCTCCTTTTCATTGTAAAGCCCCGGCGCTGTGCCGGGGCTTTGCTCGTTCGGTTACGCGTATTTGTTAATGACATGTGTGAGTTTGGGCAGAATCTGCATCTTGCGGGATACAAGGCCCTCATGCACACTGTGCGCCTCCCCTTCCTGATCCGGGTAGGCTTCGAAAAGCCAATTTGCCTTGTCGCCTGCACCAAACAGGATTGAACGGTTTTCCAGTGCCGATGTGATCGACAAAATACCAATGTCCGCATTCTTGTTTCTGGTCAGGAGATCCAGCGCCTGCTGCATATCCTCGGCCCTGTCTCTGTAAGGCTCTACCTGCGGCACATTGACCTTGGTCAGCATGAGCCTGACGCCCATAATGTCTTCGAACATAATGTCTCTGTTCATCAGTTCTTCCAAAGAGCCTCCCTCGTCCTCTGTCAGGGAGAAGAGTTCCTCCGAGAACTGATCCAGATCCAGTCCTGCAAGCGCAGCCAGAATATTGGCAGTCTGCACATCCTTTTCCGTGGTCGTAGGCGTCTGCAGATTCATGGTATCCGAAAGGAGTCCGCCCAGCATAAGTCCCGCCAGATTCTCTTCGATCGGCACCTGATTCTCTCTGAAAATGGTCGCGATGATGGTGCAAGTGCTGCCCACAATCTCATTTCGGAAGCTGACCGGTCTCGATGTGGAGAAATCCGTCACTCTGTGGTGATCAATAACCTCCAGCACTCTCGCCTTCTCGATGCCCTTTACCGACTGCGAGAACTCGTTGTGGTCCACAAGGATCAGCTGCTTATCATTGTAGTTTAAGACGTGATGCCGCATCAGATAGCCTACCAGCCGCTCCTTTTCGTCAACGACAGGGAACGCGCGGTACTGCGTGCGGGCCATCTTTCGTCCCGCGTCCTCCGCCAGCTCATGCACATAAAACTTCATAGGCTTCTGTGTCATCATCATGCGGACCGGCGGCGCAAAGAACAGATAACGGGACGTGTTCATCGCACCATACCCGGACAGGAGGACCGTGCAGTGATGCTCCTTGGCGAGCTTCAAGATGCTGTCATCCACACTCTTCTCCCAGATGATGATCAGCATACCGGCACCCTTTTCGATCAGAATCTTCTGTGCCTTCTTGTTTCCGCCCGTTATGACAATTCGATCCGTCACCTCGTAGTCTTCCAGGTTGTCCTTGTTGGTCATGGTCAAAATACTGACCTTACCGTTGAGGTGGCGCTCCGCGTCGTCATACACAATCGTGCCGTGGATCGTCTTGGCGATATAGTCTGTCGGCGTATCCCGCAGCATACCGTGCAGATATTTGGTATCATTGAGCGCTATTTTGGCAAGGTCCGACTTGGAGACCCATCCAATGATTCTCATATCGTCGTCAACAACCGCAAATCCCTCTCTCTTCTCCTTGTCCATCATATGAACAGATTCAAAGATCGTGGTCTCCGGCTTAATCGCAACGGGAGACGCCAGATCCACTTCGTCCAGGCGCACCTGTGCGGTCTCAAGAAGCGCCGGCTTCTCAAATCCGAAGCGGTCCAGCAGGTACCTGGACTCCTTGTTGATCCTGCCAAGTACGCAGGGAACTGCGTCGATTCCCTGCTCTCTCTTGTAAGCGGCATACGCAATCGCTGCTGCAACGGAATCCGCATGCGGATTTTTATGTCCAATTATATATACTTTATTATCCTGTGCCATGTATTACCTCCGAATACTGTACATCCATGTTCTAATGATACCATGTTCGGTTTGTGCGTACAATCCAATCCAAGGTTCAAAATACGGACCAATTCCTAAATGTGATCCTTTTTGCATCCCCTTTCCAATTTCGATGTGTGTAAATTTCTATTTGCCATACCATGCAACATCTTTTAAGATTAAATACAGAAAATGGATCTGGCGTAGAAAAGATCCAAGGATTGGAGGTAGTTGAAAATGGAACGAGAAACTATGTGCATTCAGGCCGGATACACGCCCCAAAATGGAGAATCCAGAATGATTCCGATCATTCAGAGTACCACTTTTAAATACGATACCAGCGAAGATATGGGCAAACTGTTCGATCTTGAAGCGGAAGGTTATTTTTATACACGTCTGCAGAATCCCACCAACGATATGGTCGCAGCCAAGATCTGCGCGCTGGAGGGCGGAACCGCCGGCATGCTGACTTCCTCCGGACAGGCTGCCAACTTCTTCAGCGTCTTTAACATTGCCACTTGCGGCGATCACGTTGTATGCGCCTCCACCATCTACGGCGGCACGTTCAATCTGTTCAATGTCACCATGCGCAAGATGGGCATCGATTTCACTTTTGTCGATCCTGACTGCAGCGATGAAGAACTGAAAAACGCATTTAAGCCCAACACCAAGGCCGTTTTTGGCGAGACCATTGCCAATCCCGCCCTTGTCGTATTTGATATCGAGCGCTTCGCCAATGCGGCGCATGCGCACGGCGTTCCGCTGATCGTCGACAATACATTTGCGACGCCTATTAACTGCAGACCCATCGAGTGGGGCGCTGATATCGTCACCCATTCGACAACCAAATATATGGACGGTCACGACGCAACTGTAGGCGGCGCGATCATCGACGGCGGCAAGTTTGACTGGATGGCACACGCCGACAAGTTCCCCGGACTCACCACGCCCGACGACTCCTATCACGGCATCACCTACGCCGAAAAGTTCGGCCTTGGCGGTGCGTTCATCACCAAGTGTACCGCGCAGCTGATGAGAGATTTTGGCTCCATCCAGGCGCCCATGAATGCGTACTTCTTAAATCTTGGCCTGGAGTCCCTGGCTGTCCGCATGCCCAGACATTGCGAGAACGCGCAGAAGGTCGCCGAATTCCTGCAGGGACATGAGAAAGTGGCCTGGGTCACCTATCCCGGACTTCCCGGTGACAAGTACTATGAGCGCGCCAAGAAATACATGCCCAATGGCACTTGCGGCGTCATCTCCTTTGGTCTTAAGGGCGGCAGAGCTGCCGCAGAGGCATTTATGAAAAAGCTCAAAGTCGCCATGATCGCAACCCATGTGGCGGATGCGCACACCTGCATCCTGCATCCCGCCAACTCCACACACCGCCAGCTTACAGATGAAGAGCTGATCGCGGGCGGCGTTGGACCGGATCTAATCCGTCTGTCGGTTGGTATCGAAAACGTCAAGGACATCATCGCAGATCTCGAGCAGGCGCTCGCATCGATCCAGTAATCCGCTGTTCTCCAGATATTGATTTTCTAAAAAGGGGCTGGCGCATGAAGCGAAGGATTCGATCCTTTCGCAGGTGCGGCAAGCCCCTTCAAAATTGCATTGAAATCGCGGGATTCACATAGATCCTTCCTCTCGCTGCGGAGGGAACCGCTGATCCAGAACTCGCCGTCCGCTCCGATGACCGGCCGGCTCGGACATGTTGGGCTTTCGGGCTGCAGGAGCTGCAGCCCTCATTCCCTCCTCCGCTCGGGAAGGATCTGGTTCATCCTGACGCTTATTTCAAAGCAATTTTTCCGGGGCTTACCACACCCGCTGAGAATAATTCCTAACGCCAGGCTTCATACGCCTAGTTTTTGTTTTTAGGTACTGCAGCACTTGAGAGAGGGATTCTCTATTGTACGGCACGTTTTTATAGGAGGGACAGACTACCCCACAGAGCATGGCTTTGAAATGAGCGGTCAGTTTTGCTGGATTTTTATGGAAGTGAGAGCAAAGGGTGAGGGCGGCAGCTCCTGCTGCCCGAAAGCCCGCAATGTCTGAGGCGTCCGGTCATCAGAGCGGACGCCGAGTTTGGGCGAGCCCTGCTCGAACGACATAAAAATCCACTGCACAAACTCCGCGAATACAACGCCTGCTCTGTGGGGTAGTCTGCCTTTTAAAAAAGGGCATTGCCCTCGCTGATGAATCAGCAAGATGCAATACCCTTTTTTATATGATCCATAAACCGAATCGAGTCTTTTATTCAGCGACATCCTTCTTGAGGAGCGCCAGCATAAAGAAGCTGACCAGCGTTCCAACAACAAGACTTGCCAGATACATGATAGGATTTCCAACAACCGGGAATACGAAGATTCCACCGTGCGGCGCCATCAGCGTGCAGCCAAACAGTTCGGAGCACAGGCCTGCTGCCGCAGAACCGATTACACAGCTGGGGATGACACGTGCAGGGTCAGCTGCTGCGTAAGGGATTGCACCTTCTGTGATGAAGGAAAGGCCCATGATGAAGTTGACAGGTCCATTGTCGCGCTCGGTCTTGGTCCACTTGTTCTTGCTCAGGATTGTGGAAAGAGCGATTGCGCAAGGAGGCGTCATGCCGCCGATCATGACAGCTGCCATGATGTCATAATTGCCGGAAGCGATGGAAGCTGTTCCGAACAGATAAGCCGCTTTGTTGAAGGGGCCGCCCATATCGATGGCCATCATGCCGCCGACAATCGCGCCGAGCAGAAGCTTGGAGCTGCCGCCCATGCTGGCGAGACCGTTGTTCAGCCCTATGTTGATCGCACCGACGATGGGCTCAATAATGAAGTTCATACCCAGACCGATGATCAGAATACCGAACAGCGGGAAGATCAGAACAGGGGCAATCTTCTCAATTGCATCCGGAAGCTTGTCCGTAACTTTCTTGAGAACCTGGATGATATAGCCTGCCAGGAAACCTGCTACCAGAGCGCCGAGGAAGCCGGACTTACCATTTGCCGCGATCATACCGCCGACAAAGCCGACTGCAAGTGCGGGTCTGTCACCGATGGACTCCGCAATATAACCGGCAAGGACAGGAAGCATGAAACCGAACGCGACGCCGCCGATTCCCTTGAGCGTCGCTGCGACAGGTGTGAAGGAACCAAAGTTTCCATCCTGGGGAGCGCCGGCAAGACCGTCAACCAAAAACGCCAGTGCGATCAGGATACCGCCGCCGACAACGAAGGGAAGCATGTGGGACACGCCGTTCATCAGGTCCATATAGGCCTTGTGACCAAGGCTGTCGCCGCCACTGGAGCTTGCTTCTGCCGCAGCTGCATTTTCAGCTGTAAATACAGGCGCATCACCGCTGATAATTCTGTCAACCAGCTGATCGGCCTTGGAAATACCATCGGATACCTGGCAGGTGATTACCTTCTTGCCGTTGAAACGATCGGTGGGCACCTTGGTATCGACGGCCAGAATGACGCCGTCCGCATCCGCAATTTCCTGTGCCGTGATCACGTTCTTGGCACCGGAGGACCCTCTCGTTTCTACCTTGACCCAGCATCCCTTGGCTTCTGCTGCCTTCTGGATCGCTTCTGCCGCCATGTAAGTATGGGCAATTCCTGTCGGGCAGGCTGTCACGGCGAGAATCTTCTTTCCTGCACCTGCAGATACAGGAGCCGCCGCCTGTGCCGGCGCCGCCTCTTCCACGTCGTACTTGTCGCAGATCGCGAGGAACTCATCCGGGCTGGAAGCGGACTTCAGTGACTTTACAAAGTCGTCATGCATGAGCAGTCTGGAGAGTTTAGCCAGAACATCCAGATGGATATTGTCCTTCGTGTTGGGCGCCGCGATCAGGAACAGAAGATCAACCGGCTCTCCGTCGAGCGCCTCATATTCTACGCCGCCCGGGATAACCATAGCGGCAAGTCCCGGGCTCTTGACTGCGTCGCATTTTCCGTGCGGAATTGCAATTCCGTCGCCGATTCCCGTGGTTCCCTCTGTCTCACGGAAGAAGACCTGCTCTTTATAAGCCTTGTAATCAGAAATGTTGCCCGCTTTTTCCATCAGGGAGATTGCCATTTCCAGGCACTCCGCCTTGTTGGTAGGCGCAGCCTTGAGCGAGATGCTCTCCTTCTTCAGAAGGTCTGTGATTTTCATAGTTTGTACCCCTTTCAATTGACACGCCGACATATAATTACAAGAAAGCCGCGGAGGCGTGCTGTCCGCATACTCCCTTGTTTATCACAAATGCGGAGGCCGCGTTTTCATTTCTGCGCTCCGCACTATGAACTGTTATGATCAGACAAGTTCTCTTGCCTGATTCCAATTGTTCTTCCGACTATCTGCGCCTAGGGAGTACGGTTGAGGCAACAGACTCCGCTTTAAAGCGGGTTCCCTCAATCACCATACCGGTAAGGCGATTGCCATAGACACATCCCGTATCCAGCGCGATCATTCCTGTCCGGGGCAATTCTCCCCAGATTCCCTCTTTGACAACCCCCATAGGCTGTGTTCCGTTAAAATAAAGCGGCATTTTATAGGGCGTATGCCCTGTCAGGACCAGCTTGCCTGCATAATCTGTATCCCGTCCCCAGATCAGCGTCATCACGTCATTGCTGGCAGGGTCCTCGTCCTTCAGGCAGGCATGCACACACTGAAACCGATCCTCTTCGTCTATATAGTAGTAGGGCATCTGCTCATACCAGTCACGAAATTCCTTGATCTTATGCTTGTGGCCAATAAAAGAAAATACCGTCTTCTCACCGCTATTCATATACCACAGCTGCTTGTCCTGCGCGGATCCGCCCGTTGCGTCAAGCATCATCTGCTCGTGGTTTCCCCGCAAAAGGACACAGCGATCTCCCATCTCCTCTTTCAGTTCCCGCAAATATACAAACAGTTCGTAGATTCTGGGACCGCGGTCGATCGTATCCCCCAGATTGATCAGTCGATCTCTGGTCTTGTCAAAAGAGAGCTTGTCCAGAAGCTGTTTGCACTCATCAAGGCAGCCATGGAGATCTGTGATAATCACCACACGTTCACTTTGCACAAAAGCACCTCTCTAAAACATCTCAAAATATAAATATTTCATAAAGATATTATGGGATAACACATTCAAATTGTCAATAAATTGTCAATGAAACCCCTATCATTTCAGTCGGCAAATTCCACGATCAGACCGGGATTGGCGTCTACCGCCGCCTTACACATCTGCTGCATAGCCGCAAAATATCTTGGCATGCTCTGCGCAAATTCCGTGCAGTTGATGAAGCAGATCAGGCAGTGATTGCCAAAACACGGTTCTGTCAATAGATCATGAAGCGCATCCAGGTTTCTCCCATACCATTCCGGAACCGGAAGGGCAGCTTCGATCCTCTCATGCAGTTCTTTCCGGGCCGCAACGCCCGCAAGATCGATGATATACTCGTTGTTCATAGCCTGGCTCCTCCTCTTCTATCCTTTCCATCTGTCAGTACAGCTGCGTGAATGATTCATAATGATCATCCGTGTAATAAATCCTGCCGTCATCCGAGTAGATGATCCGCTTGGCGCCTCTCTTCTTTTGGCCCAGTGTATCGATATCGCACTCCTTATAATCGCCGTCCGGAAGGATTCCCTCATAGTTGCCAAAATAGCTGCCGCCTATACATTTTCCCGGTGCGTAAGGCTCCAGAGAACCGCCGCTCCATCCCAGCTTCTCAGCCTCCTTCTTGGTGATGAAGTTGGAGGGCAGTCTTCCGTACGTGTGTATATACAGGGCGACGTCCTCTTTGGTCGTATAGCTTCCATCTTCGTCAATCGCGGGCGTCTCTTCCTCAGGTTCGGTATCCGCTTCTATTTCAGATTCAGGTTCTGCTTCTATCTGCTGCAGACCTTCTTGATTTTCCTGCTCTGCATCGTCAGTAACTGTCTGCAGCACGGATGCATTTTCCTGCGGCTTGGCAGATCCGGCCGGTCCGCCGCTGCGGCACCCTGCCAGGGATCCGATTGTCAGGATCACTGCCAGAAGCAGGCTGATCCAAAGGCTTCTACTTCGTCTCTTCATACCCTTCCTCCGTTCATCGGCCCTTCTTTTGATTTCTCCGATCAGTCAAAAATCCTGCGGATTCCCGCAATGGTCCGGTAATCTGCTCTCTCACTGATCTTGATCCCGTCACGGCTGTTGGACGCATGGACAATCCTGCCGTCTCCCAGATAAATGGCGACATGGCCATAATAGCAGATAATATCGCCCGCCTTTGCCTCTTTGAGGGAGGCGACGCGCTTTCCTTTCGTGCGGATCGCCGCGTCATAGTGCGGAAGACTGACCCCGAAATGACGATAGATCAGCATCACGAATCCGGAACAATCGGTTCCCTTGGTCAGACTGTTGCCGCCATATACATACGGATTTCCCACAAACTGCAATGCATATTGGGCGACCAGTTCTCCCTTGGTGCGGACTACCTTATTCTCGTCCGATTCCTTCGCCGCCGTGCTCTTTACAGTGCTTCCGGATTCTGCTGCGCCAGTCTCCTTCTTCTCGTCATTCGTTTTCTTTTCATCAAGGACGCCGTTTGCGCCAAAATAGTACTTCTTTCCCTTCAGCGTCAGCCAGCCCGTCTTCATCGCCCCGCTGGATGTAAAATAGTACCGTTTCCCGCCGAGCGTCAGCCAGCCCGTCTTCATCGCCCCGCCGGATGTAAAATAGTACCGTTTTCCGCCTAGCTTCAGCCAGCCCGTCTTCATCGCCCCGCCGGATGTAAAATAGTACCGTTTCCCGCCTAGCTTCAGCCAGCCCGTCTTCATCGCCCCGCTGGCAGTCAGATAATAGCGCTTTCCGCCATCTCCCAGCCAACCGGTCTTCATTGCGCCGCTGCGCGTAAGGTAATACCATTTCCCGTTGTCCCTGACCCATCCGGTCTTCATTTTTCCGTCTCTGCCAAGGAAGTACCACTTACCGCCATCCTTGATCCAGCCCGTCAGGGCCTTTCCATTCCGCACATAAAACCAGCTTCCGTCCCTCTTGTGCCACCCGTTTCCAAGATAGCGGAACACATACAAGCCATATGCATCCTTTCGATGGCGGCTGTCGCCTGCTGCGACCCTGCCCTCCGATATGCTGTATTGGCAGGTTGAAGAAACCGCTCCGGTTCCGGCCGTGGCGGCCTGCGCGGGAAGTGTCGTAACGATCATCAGGCATATTCCCATAATTGCTGCAAGTCGTTTTGTCATAAAGTGCTCTCCACATAAAGCAGCCTCTGCGGCTGCGCATTGTTACGCGCACATTATAACATATTTGTTGCATAATTTCTTCAATTTTGTAAATATTATGTAACTTTTGGTTTATTTTCTTGTCACAAACCACTTCATGTTTTCCTCATAAAAGAGATTCACCTCCTGTCCGCCCACCATACAGGTGTACATAAGTCCCATGCCGCCCGCTTTCCGGCTTGCCCTTCTCTCACATTTCTTGACGCGGTCGATCCTGTATTTGCGTCCATCCTCCCAGGTGATCCGGCAGGGCCGCAGAACCCCTTCTTTCGTAAATTCCGCTAATACGTCCACGTAGACCTTAGCCGGATTAACCGGCCCGTCGTCCCCGTAAACGCGAAACGTGCCGCTGTAATCCTGCTCTTTGCCTGTGCTGTCTATACTTCTCTGCCTTCGTCCGTCCTGCCTGGTCGGCTGCATTCCGTAGCTTCTAAGGGCATCACGGCTGATATTGGTATCTGTGTGAGGCACCTTGCTTCACCTCCTGTCCCTTGCGTTTATGTATGATCGTTCTAAGTGATACCCGCGGACGACTTCGTCGGCCGGGGTTTTACACGCCTTTTCGACAATATATCAGACCCCCGTCTGATTGCCTCTCTCGAAATAGCCGTGCGGATGTACGACATGGGTCTGCGCGTCCTCGTCCGACAGCTTCGTATCCACATGCATCAGGCCTCTTCGCACCGCCCAAAAGCCGAACCTGTCCCGGATCTCATCCACGGCCAGATCCGCCTTCAGCTGTTTCTCTCTCCACGCAGGGTCCGTGAACAGGCTGAGCTGATACGGATAATCCTCCATCTTCAAATGCGTGACTCTGACACCCACACTGCGAATCGGCTTCTCCCACCGGTAGTTCTCTCTGAAGAGCCGCATCGCTTCCTGCGCGATCTCTTCTGAGATATTGGTCGGCATGTCGATCTTGTGCTGCCTGGAAAAGCCGGACAGATCCCCGTCTCTGACATAGATCTCCACCACGTCGCCGACAAATCCGTGCCTGCGAAGGCGTGAAGCCACGCTCTCCGACAGCATATAAAGCACCATCCGCACGTCCTGCTCTGTCGTCAGGTCTCTTGGCGTTGTCGTGCTGTTTCCTATGCTCTTGATCGGCATTTCACTGTGCTCTGCCGCCACCGGCGTCTGGTCCTCCCCTCTCGCAAAAGCCGACAGCACAAGGCCCATCTTGCCAAAAATATCCTTTAAAAGAGATGGATCGGTCCGCGCCAGTTCTCCGATCGTGAGAATCCCGTACCGGTTCAGCTTCCTCTTCGTCGCCCTTCCCACAAAAAGAAGATCCTCCACCGGACTTCTCCATACAATGTCCCTGTAATTGTCCCGGTTGATGACTGTGATCGCGTCCGGTTTTCTGTAGTCGGATCCGAACTTGGCGTAAATCTTGTTCCAGCTGACGCCTATGCTGACCGTGATCCCGAGTTCCTTCTTGATCCGCCCGGAAATCTCGGCGGCCAGATCCGGGCCGTTTCCCATGCATGCCTCACTCTGCGTGCAGTCGATCCAGCATTCGTCCAGTCCATAGGATTCAACCAAATCCGAATACTCTCTGTAGATCTCTCTGGTCAGATTGGAAAAGCGCAGGTACAGGTCCATTCTCGGCGGGACAATGATCAGTCCCGGGCAGGCCTGCCGTGCCTCCCACAGAGCCGTTCCGGTCTTCACGCCGGCTCTCTTAGCTATGTAATTGGCTGTCAGTATGATCCCGTGCCTCTGCTCCGGGTCGCCGCCGACCGCCAGGGGTTTCCCAGCAAGTTCCGGATGGTGCAGCATCTCTACGCTGGCATAGAAGCAATTGCAGTCGGAATGAAGAATGACTCTGTCCATGTATTTAAATTTCCTCTTTTCGTATTTTAATTTCCTCTTGCAATTAGTATATTTCGAACGTATATTCGTGTCAAGAGGAGATTCTGTTGACAGGAGGGGAAACGGGATCTACAATAGAGGAAATTAGATTTCCTCTATTAGTTTCTCTTCACAGGCAGGGGATGCACAGATCCAAGGAGATAGAAAACCTATGACGTTCGGAGAAAAGATCAGAACACTGCGATTACAGAACGGCTATTCCCAGGAACAGCTGGCTGCGATGACCGGCGTGACCAAACGTACGGTGCGCAACTGGGAAACAGGGGGCAAGTATCCCCGCAGCCAGGCGCTCTATGAAAAGCTGGCGGCTGCCCTTTCCTGCAGTGAGGAATACCTAAGGGGCGAGCAGGAATTGTTCCTGACAAAAGCCGCGGAGGAATTCGGGACCAGAGGACAGAGGCAGGCGCAGGCCTTTCTGGACAGCACCCGCGCGATGTTTGCGGGCGGCGATCTGTCCCCGGAGGATATCGATATGATTGGCAGACATTTTATGGAGATGTTCTGGGAAGCCAAGGAGAACGCCCGGAAATATACGCCCAGGAAATATAGAAATGACGATGCCGATGATGCGGAAAGCGCCGCCGACAAAGAGCAGGGAACTGTCTGAGGGAGGCCTTCTATGAGCAGACTTTACGTCTATCAGGCGATCGCGAAGCTGATCCGCCGGCACCGGACCCGCGATCCCTTTGAACTTATGGACGCCATGCATGTGCAGGTCCGTTTCTATTACGACCTGATCGGTACCAAGGGATTTACGCGCTACTTTCTGCGGCAGTATTTTGTCGGCATTAATGGAAATCTCTCTGCGTCCGAGCAGCGCGTCGTCGCCGCCCACGAGCTGGGCCATATTGTGCTGCACGCAGAGGCGCTGAAAACGGCGCCGCTCTTCGACACGGCCGTCTATGACAAGAGGAGCAATACCGAATACGAGGCCAACCTGTTTGCCGCGGATCTGCTCATTGCGGACGAGGACGTGCTGACAGCTGCGGAAGGGCCGGACATGGATTATGACACCCTCTGTCTCTCCATGCATGTCAGCGCCGGCCTTATGAATTTCAAGCTCCGCAGCATGCAAAAAAGGGGGATCGATATCCCCCTTGTGTCCGAATGCGACAGCCGTTTCTTATATAAGGATTCCGCTTCTTAGCGGCACGAATCCACGGTCTTTTGGTAATGAAGCGTAGAAGGCGACGTAGTGCACCCGTCACCGTAAGAGCATGATCGCGGCCGGATCCACCGTCAGCGCCGCCGGGATCCGGTTCTCGAATCCATGGTCGTGCATATCCCTGGGCAGTTTCCACCAAAGGCCGCAGGACAGTGTCACATACCACTCGAAGGGCAGTTCTGTGACGGTCGCATTGCCGACCGGGATCACATTCCGGCCCTCTCGCACGTATTGCTGCGCCGTACGGGCGTCCAGCGGCGTAAAATCGTGCGCTCGGATGCCCGCAAATGCGATTTCGTCCGTCACTTCCTCTGCCGTTGTCAGCTCCAGTCCGCCCCAATCGGGCGCGCAGATCCGGTGGAGCCCCAGCGGTATGATCCGCGATACATTTTTACAGCCCGTGAGCCTTGCGGCTTCCGCAGTTCCGGGTCTTTCAAACAGCGCTTTCGTATTTCCCTCTGCAATCACAGCCCCATCTTTGAGAAGGAGCAGGTAATCGCACAGCTGATAGGCCTCGTCGCGGTCATGGGTGACCAGCACCGAGAGCCCTTCATATTCCCGCAATACGTCCATCAGCTCCAGGCGCAGCCTCTCCCGCAGGAAGTAGTCCATGGCGGAAAACGGCTCGTCTAAAAGGATTGCCTCCGGCCTGTAGGCCATGATCCTCGCCAGCGCCACTCTCTGCTGCTGTCCGCCGGACAATTCGCCCGGTCTTCGCTTCTCCAACCCATCCAGCTGGAATTTCCTGATCATCTCCTGCACGCGGCCCGATGCGTCGATATCCCTGCCGTGCAGGCCCGCCATGATATTTTGTTCCACCGTCATTGTCGGGAACAGCGCATAGTTCTGAAACAGGTAGCCGACTTTGCGCGCCTGGGGACGCAGGTTGATCCTGGCCGATGCATCGAACAGAGTCCTGTCTCCCAGAACGATCCTGCCCTGATCCGGCTTCTCGATCCCGGCGATGGACTTCAGGGTCATGCTCTTGCCGCAGCCGGAGGCGCCCAGAATCCCGATCCGGGAGGCACTGCCGCTGTAACGGATCTGCAGTCTGAAATCATTCAGTTTTTTGTCAATATCCAGATACAGATCCATGTCTTACCAGCGCCTTCCGCCCTTCACTGCCTTTGCAGAGATCAGATTCATCACAAGGATGAACACAAATGCGATCACAATGACAACCGCTGTCCATACGCCCGCCGTCACATAATCGCCGTCCTGAATGACCATGGCGATTCTCTGGGAGACGGTGGCTGTTTTGCCCGGTATATTGCCCGCCAGCATGCTCGTGGCGCCGTATTCGCCGAGCGCCCTGGCAAAGGTCAGGATCGTGCCGGACGCGATGCCCGGTCCCGCTGTTGGCATGACTACTGTCCAGAAGATCCTTATTTCCGACATGCCAAGCGTCCTCGCGGCATAGACCAGATTGGCGTCGATCTGCTCGAAGGCCGCTCTCGCATTCCGGTACATGAGGGGGAAGGCGATCACTGTGGCTGCAATGATGCACCCCAGCCAGGACTGGACCACCTTGATCCCGAATTCCTCGTAAAGGAGAATTCCCAAGGGCCTTCGCCTGCTGAAGAAAAGGAGCAGAAAGAAGCCTGCCACAGTAGGCGGCAGCACCAGCGGCATTGTCAAAATACCGTCGACCACCGCTCTCACTCTGTCCGAAGCCTTGAGCACCCTGCGGGCCGCATAAATGCCCAGAAAGAACGAGATGATCGTCGCAACGATACCGGTCTTGATCGATATATATAAGGGGCTCCAGTCGAGCCGCTTTAATGCGTCCAGTACTGCTTCCATAATTTTCCTTTAATCCAATTTACCGCCCACTATGCCGCCTCTTAGCGCTCCCCTCAGGCAGCAGACCGTTCACTCCACGTTTGTATCAAACAGATACGCGTCGAAGATCACCTTTGCTTCATCCGAAGTGATGAAGGTCACAAAATCGGCTGCAGCGGCAGCTTCCGCTTCACTCGCTTCATCATTGACTACCTGGCAGACCGGATAGATGACGTTGCCGGTCAGTTCATAACTGACTGTCTCGATGATATCCAGGCTGTCTTCATGTCCGTATGTATCAGACAGATAGGTCGTTCCCACTTCACAGGAGCCCTCCAGAACGGCCGTGAGGACCCGGGATACATTGCCCTGCTCGGAGATCTCAACGCCGCCAAGTGCCTCTGAAACTTCCTGCGTTGTATAGACAGAAGGGTCATCCGTCTCAGGAAGGATGCCGAGATTCATCAGCGCCTGCCTTGTATATTTTCCCACAGGCACAGACCCGTCTGCAAGAGCCAAACTGGACGCTTTTCCGATATCAGAAAGCCCTGTCACTTCGCTCTGCGTGTCCTTTAATTTGATCACGACGACCTGGTTATTGAGCACGTTGGCGCGTGTTCCCTCGACGATCAGGCCATCCTCTTCCAGCGCGTTCATCTGTTTCTGCGCGGCAGAAAAGAAGACGTCGCAGGCATATCCCTCTTCGATCTGTGTGAGGAGTTTTCCGGAAGAATCCGCGTTAAAGACAATGCTCACATTAGGATGCGCCTCGTTATACTTGGCCGCCACTTCCTGCATAACCGTATTGAGGGACGCCGCGATGAAAACCTGAATTTCCACAGGCTCCTCCGTATTGGCTGCGCTCTCGTCGGCGGCCGCCTCCGCTTCGACAGCAGCTTCCGCTTCTGCCTCCGTCTCCTCTGCGCTGTCCTGCACCGCCTCTGCGGCTTCCTCCTGCGGCTCCGCGGCCGGCGCGGAAGTGCCTCCTCCGCACCCCGCCAGTGCTGATACAGTCATTGCGGCAGCAAGGAATGCGCCTATCCATCTTCGTTTCAATTGCTTCTCCTTTCTTTGCGGCTTTTACGCCAACCGTTCGTTTTTATAAAATATAACGGTATTTTGACAAAGGCACAAGTTCCGGCAGGATCCATACCGCAGGAAACTTGTGCCCTCCGATACCGTTATAAACCAAATATTGTCACAGGATCACTTTCTGGCGCATTCTGTCGCGCTTCCCCGAAGGATCTTCAGGCCGTGATCGAGGGAAGGAAGAATGAAGGATAAGCTTTCCTTCACGGCCTTGGGGCTGCCGGGCAGATTGACGATCAGCGTCCCCTTCCGGATCACAGACGCCCCGCGGCTGAGCATCGCTCTGTCCGTGATCTGCATGGAGCGCATGCGGATATACTCGGCAATGCCGGGTGCATTGCGGTCCGCCACCTCCATGGTCGCTTCCGGCGTGCGATCCCGCATAGAGAATCCTGTGCCGCCGCTTGTGAGGACAAGATCCACGGCGCGCTGGTCCGCAAGGCGGATGAGTTCTTTCTTTAAGAGCAGCGGTTCATCCGGAAGGATCATCGTCTCTGCGATCTCATAGCCCGCCTCCTCCAGCATGCTGACTGCAGCCGGGCCGCTCTCATCCACGCGCTCGCCTCTGGCGCCCTTGTCGCTGAGTGTGATGACAGCCGCTGTGAAAGGTCTGTCCGCAGCGGGCAGTTCTACCGTCATCTCATCGCCGGGCCTGATCACGCCTTCCGCCAACACTTCTGCAAAGACGCCCTCTCTTGGCATAATGCAGTCGCCGACTCTGCCTCGGATCGCGCAGCTGGTGTGACATTCCTTGCCGATCTGCGTCATTTTGAGCACGACGCTTCCGCATCGGAAAATGGATCCGACAGGCAGACTTTTGAAATCAATGCCTTCTACCAGAAGGTTTTCGCCGAATGCGCCGTCATCGACCTGCGCGCCGCGCGCATTGAACGCCTCTACTTTGTCATACGAGAGAAGGCTCACCTGTCTGTGCCATTTGCCGGCGTGCGCATCCCCATCGATGCCATGTCCGACGACAAAGCGGGCCTCTGCCACCGGCTTCTTCTCTGTTCCCTTCGCCGGGCTCGTACAGACTGCCTTCACAATTCCTTTTCTATTGTCTGCCATATTATCCTCCGATTGCATTCATCCCTGCTTCTTCCGTAATCTCCTCCGGCTTGTCAAAACAGTGCTCGCCGGGCTTGTGCATAACAGCCTCCCGGATTGCGTCCCGCAGCGCCTTGTCGACGTCCGTTCCTTCCGCACTTTCCCGCAGGATGGCCCGCAGGTCCACGCCGTCGCTAAAGCAAAGGCAGGTCTTGAGATAGCCTTGGGACGTGAGGCGGACTCTATTGCAGGTACCACAGAATTTGCCGTGTATGGCACTGATAAGTCCGATGCTGCCTCGATACCCCGGAATCTTGTAATAGACAGCCGGTCCGAATCCGTGCTCTCTTTCATCGATCATGATCCCACTGTACATGGTCTCCAGTTTCCGGTACAAGTCGCGATGATTGACAGTTTCATAGTTCCTGCCATACCCGATCGGCATCATTTCGATAAAGCGGACGTCGATCGGATTCTCTTTGGCTATTGCGATCAGGCTTCGAATATTGTCATCACCAAGATCCAGGGAGACGGCGTTTACTTTGACGCGCATGCCCAGTTCCTGGGCGATATGAAGAGAACTCAGAACCGTTCCCAGTTCATCCGATCCGGTGATCTCTTTGTATGTACGTCTGTCTGTCGTATCCAGACTGATGTTGACGGCATCTAATCCGGCTTCGATCAGCTCCGGCAGGAATAGGCCAAGCAGAACGCCGTTGGTCGTCAGCGTCACTTTATCAATGCCGTCTATGGATTTGAGTATTCGGACAAGGCCGGGCAGCCCCTTTCTGACAAGCGGCTCACCGCCCGTCAGTTTGATATGCCGGATCCCGTTTGCAGCGGCCGCCTGTGCGACGGTCCTGATCTCCTCGAAGGTGAGGATCTGCTGCATCGGAACCGACTCGATTCCATCCGGCATGCAGTACTTGCAGCGGAGATTGCAGCGGTCTGTCACAGAAATCCGCAAATAATCAATCGTTCTTCCGTACTGATCGATCATGACACTGTACCTCCGCCGGGCGTAGTCTCCCCGGGATGCACGAAGTCGCCGCTCTTGCCGCCCTTCTTGGTGCAAAGGCGGATCTTCCCAATCTCCATGGTCTTATCCACCGCCTTGCACATATCGTAGACCGTAAGGAGTGCGGTCGAGACGCCGGTCAGCGCCTCCATCTCAACGCCTGTCCTGCCGGTCGTCTTTGCTGTGCAGAAGGCCCGGACCTCATTGTTCTCCTCGTGCAGTTCAAAGTCCACCGCGAGCTTGGTCAGATTCAGAATATGGCAGAGGGGAATCAGTTCCGACGTCTTCTTGGCGCCCATGATGCCGGCCACTCTGGCCACGCCCAGTACGTCGCCCTTCTTCATGCCGCCGTCCCGGACCTTCACAAAGCATTCCCGGCTCATGAAAATGCTGCCGCGGGCCACGGCGATCCTTTCCGTCTCCTCTTTGCCGCTGACGTCCACCATCCAGGCGTTTCCATCTCCGTCAAAATGTGTAAAATCCATATCTTATTTTCCCTTTCCGAATCCGCAGTTGGGGAATGTGCAGACCGGGCAATTGAGGCACAGTCCGCCTTCTCCGTAGGACGAAAGGTCCTCCGCTGTGATCTCGTCATCCGCCATGACATGGGGCAGAACCAGATCGAAGATGGTTCTCCTAGCGTACATCACGCAGCCGGGCAGACCCATGATCGTCACCGTTCTGGGATTGTTCCCCTCTGTCACCGTATAGTAAGCGAGTAAGAACATAGCACCGGGAAGGACCGGCGCCCCGTAGGAGACGATCCGCGCGCCCGTATTCTTGATCGCAAGCGGCGTCTTGTCATCGGGGTCGACGCTCATCCCGCCGGTACAGCAGACAATATCCGCGCCTTCGTCGACCATTTTCAAGATAGAAGCGGTCACTTTGGTGTCATCGTCATTCCAGATCTCATGGTCGATGATCTCTGTGTCGAACTGCGCGAATTTCTCCTTGATCACAGGCGTAAAGGTATCCTCGATCCTGCCGTAATACACTTCGTTGCCGGTCGTCACGATGCCCACTTTCTTGTGGGTAAAGGGGCGCAGAGAAAGAATGGGGTGTCCTCCGGTCTCCGCCATGCAGGCTTTCTCCGCCGCGCGCATCTTTTCTTCCTCGATGACCAGCGGTATGATCCTTGTTCCGGCCAGCTTGTCTCCCTTCGCCACCGCAAATCCGCCATGCCTTGTGGCGATCATCATCTGCCCGAACCGATTGACTGCCCTTAGACCGCCGCGATGCACCTTTAAAAGCCCCGGACACTCTGCCCTGAGCTCAATCTTGCCCTCCTTGACCTCGGAGCGGGACATATGAGGGCCTTCACACATACGGCATAGAATTTCCGCCGCCTCATTTTCGTGCAGAATTCCCTCTTTCTTCTCCCATACATAGAGCTGGTCCTTGCCGACGCTCAAAAGCACCGGAATATCTTCCTTGGTCACAATGTGCCCTTTGCGGAATACGGCGTCCTTCGTGACGCCCTTTATGATCTGCGTGATATCGTGGCAAAGCACAGCGCCTTCCGCATCGACTGTCCTGATCAGTTTCATTCCTGTCCCCCATATCCTTCTGCACTGCTCTTGTCTGCGCCTTCAGTCAATGCAAAACACGTCGCAAACAGCGCTTCTGCGCTCTGCTGTACTTTGACAGACAAGGCTTTATAAGCGTCAAGAAATCTTCGTCCCTCACTGGTAAGCCGTGCCCCGCCGCCGCTCGCACCGCCGCTCCAGCGTTCAAGGAGCGCAAACCCAAGTTCCTTTTCCGTGTTCTTGATGATCCTGCTCCCTTTGGAATACGAGAGATCCATCTTCGCGCACGCCTCCTGGATCGAGCCGAGCGCATCGATATTCTCTAAAAGCTCTGCTGTGCCCGGGCCAAAAAAGAGGCCCTGCTTAGCCATTCGCAGCTTGACCACAGGGCGCAGCGCTGTTCCAAATTCATTTCCGGTGATGTGCTTCTCTTTCTTCCTTCGCATGCAGCATTCCTCTCATTGGGTCGTCGGAGTAAGGCGCAGTTCTCATTATGTATAATGATTCCGTCTGTTATGATTTCAAAAACGCCGTTCGTTCATTTTATTAAAACCGTACCAACATTATATAACGAACGAAGGTAAATAAAAAGACACAATCCCGTAGGACTGTGCCTTTTTCGATCATTCTATACAATGCCAACCATGCGAGCCGATGTCTCGGAAACGATCAGAGCATGTGTGCCCTGAGATCCTCGCCGCTCATGGGAGAAAGGTAGGCCGGTGCAATATCCAGAACGGTCTTGCAGCCGCACTGGCCTTCCTGGTTCAGTCTGTAAGCCGCTCTTGCAAACGCGACCAGAACGCTTCCTGTGAACTCCGGATTGGAATCCAGCTTCAGGGAATACTCGATGACATGGGTGTGCTCGTCGTTTGCGCCGGTCACGCCGGAATACAGGACACTGCCGCCGTGAGGCAGTCCCGCATGGTCACGCGCCATCTCTTCCGCTGTAATGAAATGTACAGTGGTGTCATACTCGTCAAAATAGTTAGGCATAGTCTTGATCTCGTTCTCGATCCTTGCAAGATCTGCGCCTTCCTCTGCCACGACAAAGCACTCTCTGGTGTGCTTCTCTCTCGTTGTCAGTTCGGGCGCCTTGCCTGCACGAACCGCCTCAAGCGCTGCGGGAACTGGAATTGTGTACTGTCTCGCGTCCACAACGCCGTCAATTCTGCGGACCGCGTCGGAGTGGCCCTGGCTGACGCCCTTGCCCCAGAAGGTGTAAGGCGTTCCGCCGGGAAGAACAGCGCTTGCATAGACTCTGTTGAGAGAGAACATGCCGGGATCCCATCCGCAGGAGATGATGCCGATCTTGCCGGCCGCCTTGGAAGCCGCGTCGACGTCCGCGAAATGCTCCGGAATATGGGCGTGTGTGTCAAAGCTGTCGATGATATTGTAAAGGGCTGCGTACTTGGGTCCCTGCACAGGCAGATCGGTTGCGCTGCCGCCGCAAAGGATCAGTACGTCCATAGGAACTTCCTGCTTGACCAGAGCGTCCTCGCTGTACACCTTCACGCCGGGCGTCTTGATCGTAAGCCCCGCGGGATCACGGCGTGTAAAGACGCCGACCAGCTCCATGTCGGGATTGTGGCGGATTGCCTGCTCAACGCCTCTGCCGAGGTTACCATAACCGAAAATTCCTACTCTAATAGCCATGTCGTTTTCCTCCGTCTCTATTTTGTATACAATAATACTAAAGAAATATACCACGCTTCTATATACTGTGACAAGTGAATTTCATTGATGTTTTTCCAATATTTATGCACGAAAATTTGCATATATGCACATAGGTTGCAACAAAATCCCCCGGAAGCCATTCCGGGGGACTATGTTGTCACAGTACGATGTTGCTCTGTCTGCCTTCCATCCAGTTTTCCAGATTCTCAAATACGATCTTAGCCCTGAGGCTCATGGACTCCTTGGTCGCAAAGGCCACATGGGGCGTCACCAGCGTATGCGGCGCCGCAAGCAGCGGGGATGCCGGATCCAGCGGCGGCTCTTTGTCAAAAACGTCAATGCCCGCGCAGGCGATCACGCCCTTCTCGAGCGCCTCCGCGAGGTCCTTCTCGACGACGACCGGTCCGCGTGCCACGTTGATCAGCATCGCAGAGGGTTTCATCATAGAGAGCTTCTCCGCATTGATCATGCCTCTGGTGGAGTCATTGAGCGGGCAGTGCAGAACGACGATATCGGAAGCGGCCAGCAGTTCTTCCTGGGTCACCTGTTCGACATAAGCGGGGACTTCCTTATGAATGGTTCTGCTCTGTGCGAGGATCTTGCAGCCAAACGCATGAAACAGCTCCGCTGTGCGGCTGCCGATCTTGCCAAGACCGATGATGCCGACCGTCTTGCCCTTCAGTTCCCATCCGACAAGACCGTCCTTGGTCTTTCCATCACGGCATCTTCCCTCGACTTCGCGCATATTGCGGGCCAGTGAGAGCGCCATGCCAAGCACCAGCTCGGAAACCGCTTCGTTGGAATAGCCGGATGCGTTGCTCACTGCGATCTTCTTCTCTCTGGCCGCTTCCAGTCCCACATGATCGACGCCCGTGAAAGCGATATCGATAAACTTAAGATTCGGGCAGGCGCGAAGAACATTCGCACTCATAGGCATGTTGGCAAGGATCATGGCGTCTGCGTCCCTGGCCTCCTCGATCAATTTGGCCTCGTCCGCTGTTTTGGCAAACGATTCAAACACAACGCCCTTTTCCTCAAAAGGCTTCTGACAAGCTTTCAGCTCAGCATCTGAAATGCCAAGGGATTCCATAATCACGACTTTCATTTTTTGTTTCCTCCAAGTAGAATCTATGATCATTTTGTTAAATAACTATAACCAAATCCATTATAGCAGAATAATCAGAATATGTTATAGTGTACTATAATACTTCCAACCCGCTACAATGCAGAAAGGACTCTGATATGACCAAAGCAGATCGATATCTGGTATATGATATACACAACATTCTCGATAACGGCTATCAGGATGTAAATCCCCGTCCCAAGTACGAGGACGGCACACCGGCCTATACGATCAGCGTCAATCACGTGATGCGCAAATATGATCTCAGCAAGGGAGAATTTCCCATCTGTACCCTTCGCCGCCAGGCCTGGAAGACCGGCATTCGCGAGATCTTCACCATCTATCAGCATCCCACAAACGTACTGTCCGAGATGAGAGATCTCGGTGTGACCTGGTGGGATCCCTGGGATATCGGCGACGGCACGATCGGTCAGCGCTACGGCGCTACCGTAAAGCGCTATGATCTCATCCACAAGCTGATCGACGACATCAAAAAGGACCCTTACGGAAGACGCAAGGTCGTCTCCCTCTGGCAGGAAGCAGATCTGCGCGAGACCAAGGGCCTTGCTCCTTGCGCTTTCCTCACCATGTGGAACGTGCGCGGTGGCTATTTGGACATGAGCATGATCCAGCGAAGCGGCGACATGCTGACAGCTTCTGGCGCCGGCGGAATCAATGAAATCCAGTACGCGGCACTCCTGATGATGATCGCCAAGGTAACTGGCTATGAGCCCGGCGTGTTCACCCACTTTGTGGCCAACGAGCAGATTTACGACCGCCATATGGACAACGCGCAGGAAATGCTGCGCCGCGCTGAAGAAATGGCCGATGATACGCAGAATCCCACTCTGATCCTCCACAAGGAAAAAGGCTGCACGTTCGAAGAGATCACGATCGATGACTTTGAGATGGTCGACTACAATCCTATGAAGCCTCAGCTCAAGTTCGAACTGGGGATCTAAGGCCCTTCGGTTGCCGCACGGTGTGTTTCGATCGGTAAAGTCGTCCCAAGTGCGTTCTGATCGGCAACAGAAAGCCGCGAGGTGCAAAAGGAAATTAGATGGTTGCCCCAAGGTGCTGCACACTCTCGGCCGCTGTCCGGATGCCTGCCTCGCAGCAGGAGCGGAAATCCTCTCCTCTCAGGAGCGCATCCATGAAGCCGGCAACCATATTATCTCCCGCACCCGTTGTGTCCACCACAGGGACATGGAGGGCCGGAACCGCAAAATGACCCTCTCGAGAAGCGGCATACAATCCCTTCTCACCCGTTTTGATCACCACATGGCAGATGCCTCTATCTAATAGGGCGTCTGCCATTTTGCTGTAATCGGCGTCATCTCCCTCACTCATTCCCGTAAGAAAAGCCGCCTCGGTCTCATTGGGGAAGATGTAATCGATCATGGGGAGAACCGGACCAAGGTCCTCCAGGCACATGCTGCGGAAGGTCGGTATTTTGGTATCCGCGCAGACAATCGCGCCGCTTTCATGGGCCGTGCGGATCAGTCCACACACAATATCCGGCTGATCCAGAGGCGCCCGAAAGAGGCTTGCAAAGGAGACGATCCGAACGCCTTCTCTGACACGCTTGCGAATATAGTCGGCAGACGGCACATAGCCCGGCAGTATGGATGCTGCGCTGGTCACAGAGCTGCGGCTGCCATCCAGTTTCACAAACATATTGGCGACCGGCGTCGCAATGCCTGTAACGATAGAAACGCCGGCTGTATCCAGACCTCTTCGCGTCGCCTCGTTCACCACAAATCGCCCCGCCAGATCGTCGCCCACAGCGCACATCAGTCCGGCTTTGTGTCCCAGTGAAGCGAGTACAAAGGATTCGTTGACCGCGTCGCCGCCCAGATTGAGGGTAATGCTGGCCGCGCGCGTTTTACCCCTTCCAAAAGGATCGTCCTCCACGCCCCTGGTGATACAATCTACAACTGCCTGTCCAATGCAGAGAACTTCTGTTGTCATTCCTTGTCTCCTTCATTTTTTCTGTATTCATAATATAATTATACATAACAAACAAGAATCTATCGCTTTGTTTTCATTTTATTCCACATATGATAGTATAAAGTACATAAAAATACATTTGCAGGGGGAAATTCATGGATTTAGCGAAAGTCTTGACACAGATCGACGACGTGCTCTATACGTGGCTTCTGATCTATCTTTTGGCGGGAAGCGGCATCTACTTCACTATTCGCACACGCTTTGTGCAGATCCGCCTCTTTAAGGACGCGCTCCACTGTATGATGGAAAAGAAAGAAGGCGACAAAGGCGTATCTTCTTTCCAGGCACTGATGATTGCCACCGCGTCCCGCGTCGGCACCGGCAATATGGCAGGCGTCGCCACTGCGATCATTCTCGGCGGTCCCGGCGCTGCCTTCTGGATGTGGCTCATGGCGATTCTGGGCTCCGCATCCGCTTATGTCGAAAGTACACTGGCGCAGATCTATAAGAAAAAAGAAGGCGACTCCTTCAAGGGCGGACCTGCCTATTATATTGAGAGAGCACTCCACTCCAGATGGCTGGGCGTCATCTTTGCGATTTCCCTGATCGCAACGTTCGCATTCGGCTTTAATGGTCTGCAGGCCTACAATATCGTGTCGGCGTTCTCCGTGTATACAACCGATCTGGAGAGTAGTATTCTTCCGACTGCAATCGGTCTTATGCTTGCGATGGCGTCCCTCTACATCTTCTTTGCAGGCGACGTCATTGGAAAGATTTCTTCTGTTCTTGTTCCGGTCATGGCAGGACTGTATATCGCGGTCGGTCTCTTTGTGATCGTCACCAATATCACAAGACTTCCCGGCGTGCTCGCAATCGTCATGCAGGATGCATTCAACTTCAAATCCATCTTTGGCGGCTTTACCGGTTCCTGTATGGTGCTCGGCATCAAGCGAGGCCTCTTCTCTAACGAGGCCGGTATGGGTTCCGCGCCCAACGCCAGTGCTTCCGCGACGGTCTCCCACCCCGCCAAGCAGGGACTTGCGCAGATTATCTCCGTCTATATCGATACGCTGCTGATCTGCTCCACAACCGTATTCCTGATCCTTCTGACCGGCGATTGGGCAGACAGCGGATACTCCGGAATCCCGCTCCTGCAGCAGTGCGTGGCCCGTGTCATTGGCCCCGTCGGTATTCACTTTGTGACTGTGATCGTGTGCCTGTTCGCCTTTACGTCCATCATCGGCAACTACTTCTATGCGGAGGCCAATATCCTGTTTATCACCAAGAATCCGACCGTGATGGCTATCTTCCGCATCTGCGCCGCAATCATGGTCTTCATCGGCGCCGGCAACAGCCTGGACGTGGCCTGGAGCCTTGCAGACATCACCATGGGACTGGAAGCCGTCGTCAACATCATTGCCATCGTCCTTCTCGGCAAAATTGCCTTTAAGGCGCTGGACGACTATGAGGCGCAGAAAGCAAAAGGCTTGGATCCCGTCTTCCACGAGTCCAATATAGGCCTTACCAACACAGACGTGTGGAAAGACAATCCCGAAGACGATACACCTGCGGATGTCGGCGGAGATACCGGAATTCGTATGTGACCATTGTAATCCGTCATTTAATTGAGTATTATTAGAGCAATCGTTTATAATAGTAGTACGCAATATGTAACGACCCAGTTGCCCCGTGTCCTGAATGCACAGCATTTGCGGCACGGGGTGCTGATTGTTCCCGCATAAATCACATTACACAAGGAAAGGCATTCATGATGAAAAAAATCGCAATATTAGGCTCTACCGGTTCCATCGGCAAGCAGACCCTGGATGTAGCAAGAGAACAGAAGGATATCGAAGTAACAGCACTGTGCGCCAGAAAGAGCGTCGATCTGATGGAAGCACAGATCCGTGAATTCAGACCCAAAACCGCTGTCATGTTTGATGAAGACGCAGCCAAGGACCTCCGGATCCGCGTAAAGGACTTGGATGTTACAGTGCTTGCAGGTATGGACGGCATTCTGGAAGTGGCTTCCATGGAAGGCTATGAGTATTTTGTCACAGCGATCATGGGCATGGTCGGCGTGCGCCCCACGGTTGCCGCGATCGAGTCCGGCAAGAAAATCGCTCTGGCCAACAAAGAGACGCTGGTCACAGCGGGCCACATCATCATGCCGCTGGCTGCAGAGAAGGGTGTTCCGATCCTCCCCGTGGACAGCGAGCACAGTGCGATCTTCCAGTCCCTGAACGGCGAAAGCGGCAATAAGATTGCCAAGATCTGGCTCACCGCATCCGGCGGTCCCTTCCGTGGCAAAAAATCGAAGGATCTGGAAAACGTAACTCCGCAGGACGCTCTTCGCCACCCAACCTGGGCCATGGGCCAGAAGATCACCATCGACTCTTCCACCCTCGTCAACAAGGGACTTGAAGTAATCGAAGCCAAGTGGCTCTTTGACGTGGATCCCTCTCAGATCCAGGTGCTCGTGCATCCCCAGAGCGTCATTCACTCCATGGTGGAATATGAGGATGGCGCCATTATCGCCGAGCTCGGCGTTCCGGACATGCGTCTCCCGATCCAGTACGCTCTCTATTATCCGGAGCGCAGACCCATGTGTGGAGAAAAGATGGACTTCTATAAGCTCGGACAGATGACCTTCGAAAAGCCGGATATGGAAACCTTCCCTGCGCTTGGCCTTGCATATAAGGCCATTGGAAAGGGCGGCAACCTTCCGACCGCCTTTAATGCAGCCGATGAGCTCGCCGTACAGGCCTTCCTGCAAGGAAAAGTGCGCTATCAAGAGATCACACAGATGATCCAGCACTGCATGGAAAACTGCCGCTTCATCGCATGCCCTACGATCGATGAAGTATTTGAGACCGAGAAGGAAGTAGAGGAGCTGCTTGCGAACTGGAAGGCTTGATGGGTAATTCTTCACGTTTGCCGTAAATGTGCCGTAATGATATGGCCTTTCGGCTGATTTTCGGCACTTTGCTTGGACAGTAAAAAGGGATGTCACGAGACATCCCTTTTGTTATGCGCTTATTTTTCTATTCTCTGCAGGATCTTAGCGACAACCGAATCAGCATCGATTCCGGTCAAGCGGCACAGTTCCTGAGGGGAACCGTGTGTGACAAATGTGTCCGGAATGGCAATCTGCAGAAGGGGCACTTGCATCTCCTCCTCTGCATACCAGGCTGCAACATGCTCTCCAAAACCGCCGCTATGCACATTCTCTTCCATTGTGACGATCAAGTGATATTCCCCTGCTGCTTCCCGCAGGAGCTCTGTGTCCATGGGTTTTACAAAACGCGCGTTGGCGATCGAACATTCTATTCCCTGGGCGTTAAGCGTTTCCTTGACCTGCAGAGCAGTCTTCACCATACTTCCAACGGCCAGCAGCAGAACTCCGCCTTCATCATACAGCATCTCTGCCTTTCCGAGCTCGATAGGCGCGCGGTGCTCAACAAGCCCTGTGTAGGCTGCGCCGCGAGGATATCTGACAGCTGCCGGCTTTCCCAGCTCCAGGGCAAACTTGAGCATCTCCCGCATTTCCAGTCCGTTCTTGGGCGCCATAACCGTCATGCCCGGCATAGCTGAGAAATATGAGAGGTCAAATATGCCTTGATGTGTCTCACCATCTGCCCCTACGAGACCTGCCCGGTCTACGGCAAATACGACAGGCAGCTGCTGCAGGCATACGTCCTCTACGATCTCGTCGTAAGCGCGCTGCAGGAAGGTCGAATAGACAGCGAAGATGGGTTTGAGTCCACCTGCTGCCAACCCGGCTGCAAACGACACGGCATGCTGCTCTGCGATTCCCACGTCAAAAAAGCGATTGGGATATCTTATATGGAAAGAGTGCAATCCCACGCCGTCCTCCATGGCCGCTGTGATGGCAACCATTGCAGGATCGTTCTCCGCAATCTTGAGGACCTCTGTGGAAAAGACATCTGTATAAGATGCGGCCTTCTGTGAGTTTGCGGGCTTCCCTGTTTTGACGATAAAAGGAGGCGTTCCATGGAACTGAGAAGGCTTTCTCTCTGCAGGCAGGTATCCCTTTCCTTTTTTGGTGCATACATGGATCAGGACTGCCTTGTTGACGCGCTTGGCTACCTCGATGGATTTCACAATGCTCTTGATATTGTGTCCGTCGACCGGTCCAAGGTAGGTAATACCCATCTCCTCAAAGAACATGCCCGGTACCATCAGCGACTTGAGCGACTGCTTCGCGCGGCTGATGCCCTTGACAACGCCCGGAACTGCATCGCTCAGCGAATTGTGGATCTTGTCACGCAGCTGAATATATCCGTCGGATGTCCGGATCTCACTCAGATAGCTGGACAATCCACCCACATTTGGCGAGATGGACATGTTGTTATCGTTCAATATGATGATCAGATTCGATTTCATCTGTGAAGCGTCGTTGAGCGCCTCGTAAGCTACTCCGCCTGTCAGAGCGCCGTCTCCGATCACGGCTACGATCGTCTCTTTTCCGCCCAGAAGGTCTCTGGCACGCGCCATGCCCAATGCTGCGCTGACCGATGTCGAACTGTGGCCTGAGTCGTACACATCACAATCGCTCTCCGAGCGCTTGGGGAAACCGCTGATTCCGCCGTACTGGCGAAGCTTCATAAATCCGTATTTGCGGCCTGTCAAAATCTTGTGGGTATAGGACTGGTGTCCGACGTCCCAAACGATCTTATCCTTGGGCAAGTCCAGCGCCAGATGCAGCGCCATCGTGAGCTCCACAACTCCCAGATTACTGGCAAGATGTCCCCCTGTCATGCTGACATTCCGGACCAGAAAACGTCTTATCTCCTCGGCAAGATCGTCAAGTTCATTCTGCGGCAATTTCTTTATGTCATTAGGCTCTTGTATTTGATCGAGCAATGCCATTGGCAACTCTCCTTTCAGTACCCGTGTATGTAATCAATTGTCTAAATAAAATGATGAAGCTGAGATAATGCACAGTCACATAATTATACTATCTTTTCAGCTTTTTTCCTACTATACTGTCAACCTTATCGGATTATTGTTATTTTCTTCAGTCACCAAAGTATAACCTGTAAGCACTTACAAAGATATATATATTCTTGCAAAAACATTCCGTTCCAAACTTCCCCAACTAGTGCTAAAATGCACAATAGTTACAGTTGACAGCCAGTGCTACCGATGTAGACATTCAGAGATACGCACTGCTCATATACATGAACGCCCTGCCGCTGATCGGCAGCGCCAAACGGTGAACAAATGAAAAAGCCTAATAAAATTCAAACAATACTATCCATAGCATCCTGCAAAATGATCCGCACAGTTCTGCGAAAGACTGGACGCGGCGGCACTGCCCTTCCCGGCACAGTGGCCATGAAGATCTCCCGCAATATTCTCTCTGTACCTGCCAAGGATATGGAGATTGTCCTGGTGACAGGGACCAACGGTAAGACCACAACCTGCAATATGATCGAACACGCGCTGACCGATGGCGGGCACGACTGTCACCGCGACAAATCCGGTGCGAATCTTCTGCACGGGATCACGTCCGATCTGCTCTGCGATACAAACTGGCTCGGCAAGCCCAACAGCCACTACGCCGTTCTGGAAGTCGATGAGGCTGCGCTCAAACAGGTGGCGCCTCTCATCCATCCCAAGGCCATTGTTGTGACCAACCTCTTCACAGACCAGGCTGACCGCTTTGGCAGCGTAGAGAATACACGCAAGGAAATCAAGAAGGGAATCCTGCTGAGTCCCGATTCCGTCCTCGTACTCAACGCGCAGGATACGCAGTCCGCTGCGCTTGCCCTCGGCGTTCCCAACAAGGTAATCTGGTACGGCCTCGACGGGTCGGTCGGCGAACAAGGGGACGTGGATCTTTCCGACGCCGGCAAGTGCCCCAAGTGCGGCAGTGCGTACGAATACGATTATCATATCTATGCGCATCTGGGCGGATTCCGCTGCCCCAAGTGCGGCTACGCGCATCATGAGCCGGACGTCACTGTGACCTCCATTGACAAGATGGATACCAGCGGAAGCACCATTCACCTGCGCACGGATGGCAAGGAAGAAGAAGTATTTGTCGCACTCCCTGCCGTCTACAACGTATATAACGCGGCTGCCTGCGTGGGCGCCATCAAGGCCATGGGACTGCCCGCTTCCGAGGCGATTCAATCCCTTGCCACAGTTCAGTCGGCGTTCGGCCGCATGGAGACCTTTGAGCTGGGCGGCAATGTCCTGCAGATGATCCTTGTCAAAAATCCGGCCGGCTGCAATCAGGCCTTCACCTATGTGACCAGCTTTGGCGATCCTTTTAATGCAGTCCTTTGCCTCAATAACCGGACCGGTGACGGGCATGATTTCTCCTGGATCGAAAATACCGATTATGAGAAGCTCTGCGCGGATCCTCATTTGCAGAAGCTGTATGTGTGCGGCGACCGTGCGCAGGATCTCTATGACAGGCTGCTTCGTGCCGGCGCCCATCAAGAAAACATGGAGCTTGTGACCGATTATTCGAAACTTGTCGATGAACTGGAGCAGGAAACCTGCACCACCTTCCTTCTTCCCAACTACACAGCCATGATGGAGCTGCGCACGGCGCTCAGCCCCAAGACCGGAAATAAGGAGTTCTGGGAGTAATATATATGCACAAAAAAACTGTCGCATCATGTGCGGCAGTTTTTTATGGTAGTCTGCCCTTTTAATAATAAAAAAAGGGCGCTGCCCTTGCCGATGAATCAGCAAGATGCAGCCGCCCCTTTCATATGTCCTTATTCAGATGTTCGATGACCGATTACTGCGTCATCTGCACATACAGCTCACGATACTGCTTAGCAGATACGTTCCAGGAGACATCCTTATTCATGTTGCGCTTAACCATCTCATCCCACGCTTCACGATACTCGAAGTACAGGGTCTTCGCTCTGTTGGTCGCGTCAAGAAGGAGGCCGGACTCATATCTGTCGAATGTGAAGCCGTTGCCTTCGCCGGTGAACTTGTTGAAAGGCTCAACGGTATCCTTGAGACCGCCGGTCTCACGCACGATCGGAACTGTGCCGTAGTGCATAGCGATCAGCTGGGTCAGTCCGCAAGGCTCAAATCTGGACGGAACGAAGAAGGCGTCTGCGCCTGCATAGATGCCGTGTGCCAGACTCTCGTCATAGGCGATGTACGCGCAGAAGCTGCCTCTGTACGCATTCTCATAATAACGGAAGGAATCCTCATAGACCTTGTCGCCTGTACCAAGTACGACAACCTGTGTATTGCCATCCATCAGCTGCGGAACGATCGCGTTGACAAGGTCAAGACCCTTCTGGTCAGTCAGACGGGAAATCAGACCGATCACGATCTTATTCTCATCCTGCTCAAGACCCAGAGACGCCTGCATAGCGAGCTTGTTCGCTTTCTTCTTCTCAATGACGTTGGTCACATCGTACGGAGCCGCCAGCAGCTTGTCTGTAGCCGGATCCCACATGCCATAGTCGATACCGTTGACAATGCCGTGGAGCTTGCCACTATGATAACGAAGGTGCGCATCCAGATTCTCGCCGTAGAAAGGAGTCTGGATCTCGTTTGCGTAGGTTGCGCTGACGGTTGTGATGACGTTGGCATAGGCCAGGCCGCCCTTGAACATGTTGGCGTCCTCATAACCCTGCTTGAGCGCATCCTTGTTGAATACATAATCCGGAAGTCCGGACCAGTACTGGATGGTCGGGATGTTGTAGATACCCTGGAAGCGCAGGTTGTGGATCGTGATCATAACCTTCGCGCGTGCAACAGGGGTGTTGGCGAACATGGTGCGCAGATAGACCGGTACGAGACCTGCCTGCCAGTCGTGGCAGTGGATGACGTCCGGAATCCAATCCATGTAGTTGAGCGCTGCCAGAGCCGCCTTGCCAAAATAGCAGAACTTCGGAATATCGTCGATCAGGTTGGTGTAAGGCTTACCTTCGCTGAAGAACTCTTCGTTGTCGATGAAATCATAGACAACGCCGTCCCATACATACTCCATGATGCCGACATAGTAGGTGCGGCCATCTGCGCAGAGATCCATATGGAAAGCGCCACGGTAAACCATCTTCTCCTGCCACTTCTGCGGGATGCATTTATATCTGGGAAGAATGACTTTGACATCGCAGTTCTGCTTGATCAGAGCCTTGGGAAGCGCGTACATAACGTCGCCCAATCCGCCTGTCTTGACGAAAGGATAGCACTCGGAACCGATGAATGCGATGCTTCTTCTGGGCTGGGGCAGCGCGGGCTCTTCAGGAGCTTCTTCTGCTGCGGGCTCTTCTTCTGCGGGCGCCTCTTCTGCCTTGACTTCCTCGACAACGGGTGCCTCTTCAGCTTTGACTTCTTCGACGACGGGAGCCTCGACAGCCTTCACTTCCTCGACAACGGGTGCCTCTTCAGCTTTGACTTCTTCGACGACGGGAGCCTCGACAGCCTTCACTTCCTCGAC
>ONNQ01000036.1:0-17441 GCA_900319245.1 uncultured Lachnospiraceae bacterium
AGATCAAAAAAGGGCCGATGGCCCTTTTTCTCAATTGACTATATAAAACCGAAGATCTAAGCTGAAGGATCAGCACCAGGCTTTCCCGGCTAACTCATGCTTAAAAACACGAGAATGCGCCGATTAATTTCCAAGATCTCACTAGACTTTTTATTTATGATTATCTGTGTACGATCCAGTCACTGTCCAAAGCTTCTCTTTCTGAATACTCGCCGTAATCTAAGTCTGCTAAAACACTCACTGAATCATCGATCTCTAAGATAGTTGCCAATGAAACTATCTTTGCATCTTATCTTCTGCAGCATTATTTGATACTAAAACCGTATCACAATTCGTGATACATTGCCATAAGATGGAGGACAATGAACTATGAGCTATTCATCATACTTTTTTTCAACATGAATATCAAGATTTCTCATCTACACTTACATTTTCCAGAAAAAAATAAGTGCAACTCTGAGAATCTATATTTTACTGCTTATCATCCCCATCCTTCTCGTCATCGTTTTTACTGTTATGGCCTAACACCAGGCCAAGACACATACCGACTGCAAGTCCGATAGGCATCCACAATCCGATATTGTTGGTTGTTACTCCGATCGTTGTTCCAATCGCAATTCCTATACACAAGCCGATTAGCAGACTGGATAAGCCATTATTCTTATTGTTATTCTTATTATTATCGTTCATCATGCACCTCTCAAAACAAAAATAAACCTAAGCATTGACTACCTACTACATACACATACGCTTAGAGGCGGGGAAGTCCACTATCCCATTCATGATTTACGATTGAACCATGCTGCCAGTATGGCCCCGGAAATATTGTGCCATACTGAAAAAATCGCTCCCGGGACTGTCGCCATAGTTAAATTCGGAAAAGCAGATCCGGCAAGTGTTGTTGCAAGCCCTGAATTCTGCATTCCGATCTCTATGGCAACTGCCTTTTTTCTGGGCAGATCCATCTTGAACAGAACGCCGATCAGATAGCCCAAAAGGTACCCAAGCAAGTTATGAAGGATCACAACGACAAAGATGATCAATCCTGTAGACAATATTTTGGCGCTATTATGTGATACGACCGATGCAACAATGAGACAGATGGCGGTCACGGATACCACAGGCAGGGAATCTCTGATCTTCTGGGTATACTTTCCCCAAAATCTGTTGACCAGCACTCCCAGTCCGATAGGAACGATCACAACCTGAATGATGGATAGGAACATTGCTTTGGCATCTACACTTACAGATGTTCTCAAGTAGAGATATGTCAGTAAGGGAGTAAGGACAGGCGCCAGCAATGTATTAATACTGGTCATGCCCACAGAAAGCGCCGTATCGCCTTTGGACAGATAGGTTATGACATTGCTTGATGTTCCTCCGGGGCACGTTCCGACAAGAACTACTCCCACCAGCAATTCATCGTTCAGGTGGAATGCTTTTCCCAGCGCAAAAGCCAGCAAAGGCATTATTATGAACTGTGCCGAACATCCTATTATGATATCTCTGGGTCTTTGGAATACTATGGCAAAATCAGACAGCTTCGTCGTAAGTCCCATTCCGAACATAACGATCATCAGAAGATAGTTGATCCATTTTGTCTGGATCCAAAGGCTCGTCCCCGGCACAAAAAGTGCTGCTGCTGCAATGATCAGGACGATCCATGCCATATTCTTGCCAACAAAATCACTTGCTTTCTTCATCAATTCCACTCCCGGCAAAAGTTGTCTTCCATTTTGTTATCATTCCTTATTCAGGACGATCTTGACATCGCCCAAATCCTGGGGCACCCCAAATTCTTCCGCACACGCTTCATATCCATCCGGCACCTTCTGCACATGAACCGTATATGCCCCGTCTTCCGCCGTGAAGGAAGCCATTCCTTCCGCATCCGTCTTTCCCATCATGCAAGTGTTATCGGAACAGAACTGCACCGCAACGCCAGCAACCGGATTTCCATCCTGGTCTGTGACAATGACACGGCAGGCATTCTGCTTTTCCGGTGTGATATCGGTCGATGAAGGTTTATGATCTACCGTTTTCTGCGCAAGCAGGCTGTCGATCGTTTTCTCATACTCCGAAATGTCGGCAGGCACACCGATGATGGGATATGTCAGGATCTTTCCTTCCCAATCAACAAAGAATGTTGTCGGTAAGCTTTCTACCGCCAGCTCCTCCATCCCTTCATAGGGCAAAAGATTGATGTACGTGAGATTGTTTTTGCTGATCAGCGTCTTGCAATCATCCGTCTTCTCTCGCGCATCGTCACAGATGCCGATGATCGCGCAGTTTTTTGACTCCAGACGGCGGTGCATATTGCCGAGTTCTTCCAGCTCCTTTTTGCAAGGACCGCACCAGGTAGCCCAGATGTTGATCATGGTTACGGCATGGGCAGAAAAGAGGTCTTCACTCTTCACGCGATTGCCGTCAATAGCTTCTGCTTGAGCGCCTTGGCAATTTCTTCCGGACTCTGTTCGCCTTTCATGCCGACAACCACGAGAATACTGCCCATGGCATCGGCAATTTTCAGTTTATCTTCCTCGCTCAGCTCGCCGCTCTCAGACTTGCCGGCCATCGCTTTTATGTCCTCTGCGGAAACAGCCATATAGCTGAACATCATTAAGTACACGCCGTCGCCGGTATCTCCGAACGCCATCGGTGAAACCTGACCAATGGTATGATCGAACATATCAGGGTAGGTCAGACGGAATCCCATGTTGTGAAATGTTTCTGTTCTTGCCATCTTCTTCGCTGGGGGTTACTGGAAATCTTTGTCCAGCAGTGCCTTAAATTTCTCTTCGTATTTTGCCAAGCCCTGATTGCCGGTAATTGTGTCCAGCACCTTGCCATCTGAATCCACAAAGTAAGTGAACGGATAGATGTTGGATTCCAAGTCCTTTCTCATCTGTTCCGTGGCAGGTATGTTGGTGTACGTGGCTCCTTTTGCTTCGAGCTTGCCTCTGCACTCTTCGACCGCATCATCCATATCGGTATCCATGATCAGTCCGATCACGCAGCCGCCTGCGGCACTCACTCTCTCGTTGAGGTCCGAAAGTTCTCCGAGCTCATCTTCACAGCCCTGGCAAGTACTGGTCCATAGATTGACCATTGTAACGTCGTGGCTGCCGAACAGTTCTTTGCTGCTCACTTTTGTGCCATCCAGGTCGCTTCCTTCGAAAGTAATGACCTGCCCCTTGTCCTTGGATCCGCCGCAGGCCGCCAGCACAAAGGCAAGCGAGAGAATAACTGTTAATACCGTGAATGTGCGCTTTACATGTTTCATACTGGTCTCCTTTCATTGTTGCTGTTTTTTTGGCAATTGTTGGAAAAAAACTTAATTCTGCATCACAAAAGAAACGTTCACCCTCTTTAAGCATTGGCGGAACTACTAATCAATTCGTTTAGAAAACCCAGAAGTTATGACTTCAGTTCATACAGGCGGTATATCTTTCGATACAGCTTCCCCGTAAACAGCAGATTGAAAATCACCCTGTCTGCCGGCGTAAGCTCTTTGACCAGCGAAGCAGGAGTAAAGCTATGCTCTTTTACAAATCTGACTCGAAGTCCATCGGTGACGCTCTCGATATCATCGATCCCATACAATTTAGAAACGCCGACATCATTGACAGGGTTTTTATATTTTGACGCCCTGGCACCGAATTCAGTATATACATCCATCAAAATATGAAGTTCCCGATACTTTTTGTCAAGCGCTTGCAATAACCCCCGTACCTGGCTTCCTGTCAGATACATACTGAGTCCCTCAAGGACAACGATGGCTGCATCAGAATCCGGGAGCAATCCAATCTGCGCAGGTCTGGACGCATCCAAGGCCATCATATGGTACGTTTCATTTTCCTGAAAGTACTTCCTGCGGATCTCTATGACGTCCGGAAGGTCACAGTCCACCCATTCAGAACGATGCGATTTTACCCTCATAAATCTGCTGTCAAGTCCGCATCCGATATGGAGCACTAACGCGTCACCCCTCCGCCGCAGCATTCTTTCTGTCCAGTCATCGAAAACACGAGCTCTCATGGCCATATTGTAAGCCAGCCATTTTGATCCGGACTTACCGCGAATCGGGAAAGCTTCTTCTTTCCATATCCTCTCAGCAGAGGGATCGTGCAGGATAATCCCCTGTTGGCTGACCTTTGATTTGCCATACAGCGGAATATACAGCGTTTTATTCACTTCATTCATGTGAGCTTTCTCCTCTGCAAACACCGATCTGCTCATCGCCGGCCAACCTGTGTATCGTAACGCAGTATTTCACTTCAGGCAGATCATCGATCCATTGCGCCCGGTCATATGGTGGTCGCCTCTGTAGGAATGATACTCTTTGTGGCCGCACATCGTGCACACGCCGCTCAGGAAAATGTTTTCCTTTGGAATGCCCAACGCAGCAAGAAGATCTCTATTCACGGCAGTTGTATCCATAAAATACTTCTGTCTGCCGCCTTCTATGCGGTCCTTGCGGCAATATTTTGACACATCCACTATGCCAGCAAATTGTTCGACCACATCCTCTTCGATCTCAAAGCAGCATTCCAGGATGCTGGGATTAATGTAGATCTCGATGTCCAGGGGACTGCTGCCGTAGTGGTCTATCATGCGCTGCGCCGCTTTCGGGGCTATCTTTTGGACGGTTCCCTTCCAACCGCTGTGCACGTTCCCAATCACGCCACGGACCGGGTCATACAGGAACACACTCTGGCAGTCCGCCGTATGGATTTCCAGCGCAACGCCCCGAAGATCCGTGAGAAGGCCGTCCGCAGGACCTGTCTCCTCGTCCAGATTCTGCTCATCCACGATGACCACCCTGTCTCCGTGGACCTGTTTGGTGCACTGTTTGACAGTGCGGAACTTATATCCAAAATCGGCCTCGATCGACTTGATCAGCTTCTTTCTGCCCTCCGCTTCCAGCGCCGCGCCGCCAAAATCGATCGGTTTGCGCGAATAAAAGGACAGAATTTTCTCGTTGTTGATCCTGTCAAAAGTAAAATAGTGATTCATATCAAGTTCTCTCTTTCCGGGAAGATTCTTACTTCATGTTCTTCTCTTCTTCCGTTTACATCTAAAACGCCCTCAATAGTCCTCCAGGAAGCTGTGCTTCTCTCCATGGATTTTATATCCAAGGACTTTATTGAGCACAACGTTTTCCGTCGCCCGGAAAATATTGCTCTCCACCTGAGGAACGGTCTCCTTCAAAGCGGCAATCAGTTTCTTGGTCTCCAGTCTCTTGGAATTGGATGTGCCGTCGGCCGCGCAGCTTGAGCAGTTCTCCGTGAATTTGCAGGCACACTGCAGGAAATGCAGTCCTGCACTGTCACGCCAGCGAATGATATCTTTTTCGCGGATCAGATACATGGGGCGGATAAGTTCCATCCCCTCGAAATTCGTGCTGCGCAGTTTGGGCATCATGGCCTGATACTGGCCCGAGTACAGCATCCCCATAAGAATTGTCTCGATGACGTCGTCGTAGTGATGTCCCAAGGCGATCTTATTGCATCCGTGATCCTTGGCGAAGCGGTACAGATACCCTCGTCTCATGCGTGCGCACAGATAGCAGGGCGACTTTTCGATATTGTATACCGCATCAAAAATATCCGTCTCAAAGAACTCGATCGGGATCCCCAGAAGTCTTGCGTTATTCTCGATAATGCTGCGGTTTTCAGGGCTGTACCCCGGATCCATGCAGACAAAAAATAGCTCAAAAGGAAACTTATTGTGCCGCTTCAGCTCCTGAAAGAGCTTGGCCATAAGCATGGAATCCTTGCCGCCGGAGATGCATATCGCGATCCGGTCGCCTTCCTCCACCAGGTTGTACTGCACCACTGCTTTCTCAAACCGCCCGATCAGATCGTGGCGGAATGTCTTCCGCAGTGCTTTTTCGATCTCATTCCTGCGCTCCTCATCGGCTGCCGCCCTGCGGCTTTCCTCGAGAGCCCAGACCCCGTATCCGCCTTTCAGACTGCAGAAGTTTCCATATCCCTTCTCTCTGAGTGCCTCTGCAGCGTCCAAGCTGATCCGCCCGTATTTGCAATACAGAACTATGGGGATACCTTCTTCCATAGCCTGTGCCAGTGCCGGCAGCGGCTCCCCTTTTTCCCAAAGTGCCCGCAGCTCATCTTCTCCGACCCTAACAGCTCCGTCCAGCATTCCGTATCCGCAGGAATACTCGTCACGCATATCTGCTGCCAGATAGCTGCCTGCCGGCAGCTGTATGAGTCTCTCTGCATTGATTTCAAGTGGTAATTCCATGTAGTCTTTCATAATTTCACTCTTTCACTGTATTGTATCGATGCGGCTTTTTTATTCTTCACTCGATAAATGGTCAATCTACGTAAAAAGGTCTTCCTATCATTATGCGGCATGTCAGACAAAAAGTCTCTACCCATAAAGAAAAACCTCCTTCAGCACATCCCCATGCTGAAGAAGGTTTCCTTGGAAGGAAATGGAAAACGGTGTTGCTGGCAACGCATCACCACCACTTACACATATCATTTGCTCTCGCCAAAGCAGATCTTCTTGATGATGGGCGAAAGCGGTTTTCTCATGATTTCAATTACCTTGCCGGTAACCAGCGCCGCGAGGATCGTGCCCTCTCGAATGCGGACGCCGGGATCCCTGAAGGGGATCAGGTGCAGGCAGACGACCGTCAGGATCACGCCGAGCAGTACGACCGTGCAATCCACGACTGTCTTCACCTTAGGGAAGGGCTTTCCAGCTTTCTTGGCGATCGCCATCGTCATGCCCTCCATAGGCATCGGAACAAGTTCCACATCCAGATACAGTAATACGCCGAATGCAACAAATACAATACCGATGCACTGCATGCCCAGGCGTCCGATATAGCCTCCGGGAAGGAGGAAATCGCCGACCATCCACTTGGTGAAGTTGACAAAATAGCCAAAAATCGTGGAGAAAATGATCTGGGTCAGGTTGATCGGATTGAATTCTTTTCTAAGAACAATGACCTGCACAAGGATGTATAGGCAAAATACGATTGTCACGCAGGTGCCGGGCTGCATTTTTACAATGTCGCTGATGACATACGGAAGAGAATTGACCGGAGAAATGCCCAGGTCGGAATTGGCAGAGAACGCCACTCCTAATGCCATAAAGAACAAAGCGATGCAATAGAACAGTACTCGGATCCCCCACTGGGGAAGTGTGCTTTTTCTCATGTTGTTCTCCATGTTTGAATCATTTGCGGGGGAAGCCCGGTGAGGGCTTTCCCCCGCAACGATGAGGAAATTATAAGTTATTGGCAGTAAAGATTACTCGTCGATACCGGTAGCTTCGACGTTGTTCTCTTTGAGATATTTCTTCTGGATCTTCTTGTTTGCAAGAACGATTGCAGGGAAGATCAACAGAGGCAGGTTGAGGTATCCAAGGATTGTGTAACCTGTGGATACAAGCTTCACGATACCGATCTTGGAAGCAGCTGCGCAAGCGAGCAGCAGAACGACTACGAGAAGACCATCCTTCAGAGGAGCTTCCTCGGTGGGCTTACGATACAGCTTGGAATATCTTGCTACTGCGCCGAAGCTGAATCCTACAGCAGTGGAAAGAACAGCGATGAAGACTGTGATGACATACACGAGCTTCAGGCCGGAGAATCCGAGTGCATGCAGTGTTCCGTAGAAAGGAAGCGGGTTTGTAGCAGTGTCAAGAACGTTGTAGTTCTCAAGGGTTGTAGCGGAAAGGAAGAACAAGGTCAGTACAACGAGCATAAGAGAGTTTCCGCAGATACCGATGATAGCGCCGAGTCTTGTGGTCTTGCGATCGGGAAGAGTCGGAGCGATGGAAGAAATGTTACCGATAACGTTTGCCTGGAAGGATGCATAGATGATGCCGCTCCAGATTGCGCCAAGGAAGCTGGGGTTGATTCCTTCAACAGTGCCTGCGCTGATGTTTGCAAGTGCCTGGCCAAGGTGAAGCTTACCAGTGGTTGCGCTCATGATGATGATGATTGCAAGAACTGCGATAACCAGATACATCATGTATGAAGATGCACGTGCAACGAGCTTAGCGCCGTATGCGCAAAGAAGACCTGCGCAGATGATAACCGCGCCTACGCCTACCCAGTAGTTCAGACCAAACTGGCTGTTGAGCAGGTTACCGATCGCGCTGAGGGATCCGCCAAGAGCGGTCAGCATAACGACGATGAAGGAGAAGTCAAGAAGATATACGATCCAATCGATGCCCCATACCTTCTTGGTCCAATCAGCGTAGTTGTAGGTCTTGTAGATTCTGGAGAACTCTGCTGCGCAGTAGATGCAGTAGCCGAGAAGGCCCATAGCCAGGATGCTTGCAAGTGCACCCCAAATGCCATACTTAACCCAGTAAACCAGGATCTGTGTACCGGATGCTACGCCGGGGCCGAAGTGAGTGCCCATCCAAACGCAAGCCATACCGATCGCGATTGATAAACTTGACTGTTTCTTATCCATTTTGTTTCCTCCTTTTTGTGGATTGATTTATTATCACTGCGCACAGTTCCCCTCTGTGCGCAGCAATCCCCAATTGAAAATGATTATCTGAGAAGATTACCGGAGATAACCATCTGCTGCACCTGAGAGCTTCCCTCATAGATGGAGGTGATGCGGACGTCGCGATACAGACGCTCGATCTCGTACTCCTGAGAGTAGCCATAGCCGCCGTGCAGCTGCAGAGACTTGTTGACGATCTCAATAGCAGCCTCGGTGGTGAAATATTTTGCCATAGAAGCAGCCTTTGTAGCGTCTTCCTTGTTGTCCATGAGCCATGCTGCGTTGTAGACAAGGTTTCTTGCTGCGTTGAGCTTGGTCTCCATATCAGCCATCATGAATGCCAGTGCCTGGTTCTTGCAAAGAGGCTTGCCGAACTGTACACGGTTCTTGGTGTGCTCAACAGCGAGGTCGATCGCTTCCTGTGCGATACCCAGAGCCATGGAAGCAACGCCGACACGGCCTACGTTCAGAGTCTTCATTGCGTTGATGAAGCCCATGTTCTCTTTGCCGAGCAGGCAGTCAGCGGGAACGCGGACGTCTTCCAGAATCAGATCAGAAACCGGAACGCCGTGCTGGCCCATCTTCTCCTCGTGCTTACCAACGGATACGCCGGGAAGATCCTTGGAAACGATGAATGCGCTGATGCCCTTTGTGCCCTTGTCCGGATCAGTCTTTGCATAGACAATGTGATAATCCGCGATGGGAGCCATTGTGATGAAGCACTTTACGCCGTTGAGGATGTAGCTGTCGCCGTCCTTCACTGCCTTTGTCTTGAGGGATCCTGCATCGGAACCTGCGTTGGGCTCAGTCAGTGCGAAGGAGATCTTGGTGCTGCCATCTGCAACGCCGGGAAGATACTTAGCCTTCTGCTCTTCTGTACCGGACAGAAGGATGGGCTGTGTGGACAGAGAGTTTGCAGAAGAAATGAAGAGGGTAGCTGTTGCGCACTTCTTAGCAACTTCTTCCATAACACAGACATAGCTGCGCATATCAAGGCCGAGTCCGCCGTACTCCTCCGGAATCTTCAAACCGTAAAATCCAAGTTCAGCCATCTCCTGGACAACTTCTTCCGGAAATACGTTGGTCTTGTCAATCTCGCCTGCGATGCCGGCCAGGGTGCCTTCTGCAAACTGCTTTGCCATCTCGCGGATTGATTCGTGATCTTCATTAAAAAATGCACTAGCCATAGTTTTGTCCTTTCTTTTTAATAAATTGCCTTTGCATAGTTTCCAGTAGTTCCAATCGCCTTAAGGCCGTCCGCATCCGCTGCGTTCTCGGCTGCGATCTCTTTGAGTGCGCCTAACCGCACTTTTCCGCTTGCTGTCATAGGCAGCTCCCGGAATGTAAAGATATATTTGGGAATCTTGAAATAGGAAAGGCGGGCTTTCAGGAACTGCAGCAGCGCCTGGGGGTCAAAATCCTGTCCTTCCTCGACGACGATGCACGCAGCGATCTCCTCCTGCGTATACACATTCGGAACGCCCACAACCTTCACCTGTTTCGTCACTCCGCTCTCGATGATCGCTTTCTCGATCTCACGGGGAGAAATATTCTCACCGGACCGAATGATCATCTCTTTTCTTCTGCCTGTAATGCAGATCTCGTCAAATTCGTTAAAATACCCGATGTCGCCCGTCTTCAGCCACCCGTCTTCGGTCATGGTCTCCGCCGTCTCCTTGGGCATCTTGTAGTATTCTTTGAAGATATTGAATCCTGCAAGCTCCAGTTCGCCGGGCTTTCCGAATTCTCTCTTCTTCGTTCCGTCGGGATTGACCACTGGATCCGCCTCTGTACTCCAGCCGACGATCTCTCCGGTTGCAATGTCGCGTACCCTCGCCATCGTATCCTCGTAGAAGGCTCCGCCCGTAACTTCTCCGCTTCGCAGCGGGTTGTCCCAATCTGAGAAGGAGCCGCTCGTGGAGGCCTCTGTCATGCCAAAAGAGGGAATCAGGTGAGCCTGCGGGAATCTCCTGCAGATCTCCTTGAACTCTTCTGTTGTGATCACGCTTCCGCCGATGATACCGGACCGGAGGGAACTGCCGTCATAGACTTCATTTCCCTCTTTTCTGACCAGCGCCAGATACATGCTCGGTACGCCCAGCATGACTGTGCAGTGGTAATCGCTGATCGCTTCCCAGACAACCTGCGTCCGGAAGGAAGGCACGATGTGCATTGTCATACCGACAATGACGCTTCCCGCCAGCGCGGTATTCAGTCCGAATCCGTGATACATGGCAACCGATACGACTGTTTTGTCATCGGTGGTCCATCTCATGCATTTCTGCACGTGCAGGTTGACATTTACGATCCCATAATGGGTAAGTACAACGGGCTTGGCCCTGGATGTCGTTCCGGATGTAAATATGATGCATGCCGGCGTCTCGGACGGAAGGTTCTTCAGGTTCTCTCTGATCTCTTCCACAGGAAGCGTCTTTCTGCTTCTCTCCGAGAAGTCGCCGGGAAGCAGCCATTTGCCCGCTTCTCTCTCCTCGATGTGAAGGAAATATCTCACTTTCGGCGTATTCTTGCGGATCCTGGGGATCATCTCGTCAAAGACACTATTCCTTGCGCCGGATCCATAGAAAACCACTTCCACATCTGCGCGGTCCAGCTGGTCGATCATCTCGTCCACGCTGTTTGCTGCATTGAGAACAACCACTGTAGCGCCAATCTTGTAAAGGGCCAGGACTGCCTGCGCAAATGCCGGGGAATTCTGACTCCAGATGCCTGCGTGCGTGCCTTTCTGAATGCCATAGGCTGTCATAAAGCGTGCCGCCAAAAGATCGGTCACTTCATCAAGTTCTGACCAGGTGCAGGTCCAATCCTCAAATTCTATTGCTGTTTGCTGTCCGATACGCGATGCCGTCTCTTTGAGGCAGCCGCCGATCGTCTTGTGAACCAGTTCCATTCCCGCACCTCCGATTCGCTTATGAGGCCGGATGCGGGCAGGTGATCCTGCCCGCATCCGGCTCTTATGTAAAAGCTTTAAGTAGAATCATTAAATCGATCAAAGAAGGTCTTTAAATGTCTCGATCGCGGTTCTTGCCTGCTCATAGTTGACCATCTGACGGTCGATCTCGATGAGTACGCAAGGGATATCTGCCTTGTCACATGCGCGCTTGATCAGAGGATAATCAAATTCCTCGGGGTCGCAGAACTTGGTCATAAGGACCAGTACGCCCTGTGCCTTCGCAGCCTTTGCATCCTCGACGATCTTGTCGACGCGCTTCTTCTCTACGTCGTAAAGAACGCTGCAGTTGTCCATCGCGCAGAACTTGGATGCAAGACGATCCAGTGCGCTCTCGCCCTCTGCGGGTGCATCGGTGCGGTACTGTCTGCTCTCAGCTGCGACGTCGTCACAGACGATGCGCATACCGTTGTCGTCCAGGATCTCAAGGAGTCCGGGAGCATCGGCAAGGATACCGGATGTCATAACGCGGATCTTTGCATCTGCGGGCTCCTCAGCAGCGAGGACTGCCAGCAGTTCTTTGACAAGCGCTGTGTGCTCTTCTTTTCTCATGAAGAATGCGCTCTTGAAGATATCGCTTCTCTGTGCGTTTGTGATCTCAGAGTGTGCCGCAAGAGCGGGAACCAGCTCTTTCATAACTTCGTTGTGCGCGTTGTAGACTTCGATCGAATCTGCGAGTTTCGCATCGTCGAACTTCAGTCCTGTCGCATCCTCGAGGCCCTTGATCACATACTCGTAGCCAGCCTTTGTGAATGTGTGGCCAAAAGCGGGCTTTCTGTTCTGGGGATAGGTCATTGCGATAAAGGGAATGCCCTTTACTGCGTATTTCCAGTTCTGTCCGATTACCTTCAGGGAATCGCAAAGGCTGGGAATCACGATTGCGGATGCGCCGTCGTAAGCACCCTTGACGCCCAGCTCGACAATGCTCTGCATGATGGTGCAGATGAATGCCGGGAAGTATTTTTTGGCTTCGTTGATCTGAATGTCAGCGCCCCATACGCCCATGGGAACCATATCCATGGAGTGGATGATCTCTTCGGGTGTATATACAGGGGCGGTCAGAACGACCTTACGGCCTTCTGCCAGGTATTTGTCCATCAGCTTCCGGGGGCTTGTTGCAGCCTCATGGAAGCAAGCGAGTAATTCTTGTTTATTCATATATTTCTCCTTTACTTCCGTGCTTCCATAATTTCCATAAGTCCCTGAACACGGGTGTCATACTGTGCTTCAGAGAAGTTGCGGGGATCTGCCTGGTCGCCGTCAAAGCTTGCAACAGGGATGTCGCACTCTTCACCGATCTGGCGGCTCATCTCATACATGAATCCGCTCCAGAGCTTGCAGCTTCTGTTGGTGTGGACCAGAAGGCCCTCGACCTTGTTGTTCTTGCAGAGCGTGACGCGCTTGTCGCGAGCGTACTCGAGGTTGATGGCGTTAGGCACCTTGCAATATGCACGGCACATATCGTCGAAGTCGTCGTAGATGAATCCGAATGCATCGGCATAGATGGTGGTAACCATGTTGATGCCTCTGCTCTTAAGTCCGGTGGATGTCACGCGCAGCCAAGGCCAGCATGCGATACCTTCGAACATGATTCTGTATTTTTCTTCTGTACGGAAAGTGCTGACGCCCTTCTCGTGGTTCTCTTCGTACTCCTGATACAGCTTCTCCATAGCTTCCGCCGCTTCGAGTTTGCCGCGGGCGGTAACCATAACAGCCATGTGATTGAGCAGATCGAAGCCGTTGAAAGGCGAGGGCTCGTAGTGTGCGCAAGCGGTTGCCTTGAGCCATGCACGGCTGGTTCTGCCGCTGATCTCTCTGACTTCGTTGTACTTCTCTTCACTCCACTTCTTGCCGGTCAACTCTTCGAGCTGTGCGATCGCGGCGCGGAACTGATCGCGCACATAAGCGACTTCCGCATCGGATACTTCGTAATCGGGGTTGAAGGGGATATCGATCATGATCATGGGGATATTCAGTTCCTTAGCCAGGTTCTCATACCACTTGATCATGCAGTTGCAGATGTTGTTGCAACAGAGGAGGAAATCGGGCTGGGGCATATCCTGCTCCGGCGCGCTCTTGACCTTTGCATAAGCAAGGCTGATTCTTGCATATGCGCAGATATCGTTGGAGTATCCGTCTGCCTCAGAGATGTTGCACATGCGCTCACCGGCTCCACGTGCCGCAATACCTGCTGCCTGGTTCTCGGGATAGACAACTGCCAGTCCGAGGGTCTCAGGGATTTCTACAGGGAAGTTACTGGAGCACCAGCCTACCATCTCACCGCGCTCCTTCGCAGCCTGTGCGGAGGAATAAGCTTCTGCGGCGATCTTGCCAAGTCTTGCCTTTGCTGAATTGGGATCCAGCGGCGGACGTTTTTTCTTAACTTCTTCTGCCATATCGATCATTCCTTTCTGTAATGGTCCAGCCCCCGGACAAAGTGATCACAACAGGAGGCGGGGAGCCCGCTCCCCGGATCATACTTTGTCATTTTTCCGGGTGCTGAATGATGTATGTTGCTATTATTATTTTGCCTCTTTCTGGTATGCATACAGCGCTGCGCCGATCGCGCCGAACAGCTGCGCCTGCGGTGAAAACAGGATGGGCTGCCCGATGCTCTGTGACAGAGCGTTTCTGACGCCGGCGTTCTGTGCGACGCCGCCGCTCATGCATACGTCCGGAACGATGTTGATGCGCTTGGCGAGATTGCCCACGCGGACTGCGACAGAGCTGCAGATGCCCGCGATCAGGTCTTCCATTTCCACGCCGTTGGCCAGCTGGCTGATCACTTCGCTCTCTGCAAACACTGTGCAGGTGCTGGAGATCTGCGCCGGATTGTTTGCCTTCTCACAGTAAGAAGCAAACTCGTCAACCGGTACGACCAGGATATTGGCCATGACGTCGAGGAATCTTCCAGTACCAGCCGCGCATTTGTCGTTCATCAGGAAGTTGTGCATGCGGCCCTTTTCGTCCAGAGAGATTACCTTCGCGTCCTGACCGCCGATGTCGATGATCGTGCGGACAGTGGGAAATGTGTGGTGCGCGCCGAGTCCGTGGCAGGACAGTTCGCTGACGTTGTAATCAGCGCCTTCATAGCGGTTGCGGCCATAGCCTGTCGCGGCTGTCGCCGTCAGGTCGTCCCATGTGACGCCTGCCGCTTCCAGGGCCTGGCTGACTGCCAGTTCCGGGCTCTTTGTTCCGATGCCCCCCACAAGAAGTGAGGAGCCGAGTATATTTTGACCATCTTCCATGACAACGCATTTGGAAGTGGTCGATCCGATATCAATGCCAAATGTGATCATTTGCGGATTATTCCTTATCCTCCCAGATATACAGGGATCCGTTTGTCAGCATCTCGTCGACCTTCTCATCTGTGTAGCCGATCTCCTTGAGGATCTCGCGGCCCTGCTCGCCGATCATGGGAGCGGTTCTGCCGTCGATCTCACCCTCGGACTCGAGGCGGACAGGTGTGTGGGTTGCCTTGCGGACTACGCCGTTGGGGCAGGTTACATCGTAGAAAGCGCCGACCGCGTGTGCCTGCGGATCGTTCATGATGTCGTCCCAGCTGTAAGCGATGCTGTGAGGGATGTCGCCCTTTCTCAGGATCTCGTCCATCTCCTTGACGTCGTGCTCAAGGAAGGTCTTCTGGATCTCATCCATGAACTCCTTGATCAGGCCGTTAGCGAGCATGTCAGTCTGAGGATAATACTTGCCTGCGTCGATCAGATCCTGTCTGCCGATGGTCTTAAGGAACTGCTCGAAACGTACGTTGTAGTCAGGGCATGCGCACTGGATGATACGGTCGTCGCTGGTGCGGTATGCGCCGTTGAAGGGGTTCTTGTTGTCATAGATGGAGATCGGATAGTCGTGTGCCTGGCCGTCATACTGTACGCCCAGAAGCATCATGGACATATTGAAGATCGCGGTCTCGTAAAGGGATGTTGTAACGAAATCACCCTTGCCGGTTGTCTCTCTGTTGTAAAGAGCGGTGACGATACCCATAGCCAGCATAAGTCCTACGTTGTTGTCGCCAAGGCCGGGGATCATGGTGATAGGGTCGTTGCCTCTGCGGCGAAGGTTCTGTGTGTAGCCGCCTCTTCCGAAGAATGCGGTGAAATCATATCCGGGCAGATCCTTGTCGGGGCCGGTCTTGCCGTAGCCGAGGATCATCGCATAAATCAGCTTGGGATATCTCTCTTTGAGGGTCTCATAGTCAAGACCTGCTCTCTGCAGAGCGCCAAGTCTCCAGTTTGTAAGAAGTACGTCTGCGCCGTCAAGGAGTTTGAAGAGTGCTTCCTTGCCTTCCTCAGTCTTGGTGTTGATCGAGATGCAGCGCTTATTTCCGTTGAGGTACTCCCATGCGACGTTCTCTTTGATGTTCTGGGGACGTCCCTCCTGCTCCTGTGTGTAACGGATCGGGTCGCCCTTAGGGGACTCAACCAGAATGACGTCTGCGCCGTGGTCTGCGAGATAACGTCCTGTTGCTGCAGCTGCAATAAAGTTTGCCAGCTGAATAACCTTGATTCCTTCCAGTGCCTTCCTCATCTGTTTCCTCCTTCCGGTTGGTACTCCGCACATCGCGCGTACGAAAAATCGTAGATGCTGCGTGCCGCTGCGGAGTTGTTGCCGCTCCGCTCTTATTTGTTTTCTATGCGCGGAGTATGTTTTTTATTTAACAATATTGTAAATTTCCAGGGTGTTTTCTTCCAATAAGGCTTTGCTATTACTTAACAAGCAAAACCTTATGTATTTTGAAGTTTCACTAATTGTTTGGCATTCTTTGGGCTATTTTTTTCCATTTTTCATAATTTCTATAAGGTTTTTCTTATGGATTGATGTTAAAATAGTTTCACCTAATGCATATATCTACTCGAAATAACAGACCTTTCGCTCCGCAGGAGCACTTTCCGGAAAGAGGTTCCTATGACAACGAACCAACTGAAATACTTCATCACAGCAGCGGAAACGCTCAGCTTTACAGAGGCAGGCAAACTGCACTATATTTCGCAGACTGCCATCACGCAGCACATCCAGGCCCTGGAAGACCAGCTGGGCGTCAAGCTCTTTACCCGCAGCAAAAAACGTGTATCCCTGACGCCTGCAGGAGAAATCTTCTATATGGAGGCGAAAGCAATCCTCGAAAGAAGCAAGATCGCTGTCAATAAGGCTCGGAACGCTGCGGACGGTATTTCCGGATCACTGAATATAGGCTATGTGAAGGGACAGGCGTTCTCTCTGATCAGCCCGCTGATCAAGGACTTTTATCTCCATAACCCTTCTGTCAAATTTCAGATATTCCGTCAGGCGCATCTCGATCTGCTGATGAGTTTGGAACACGGCAAGATGGATTTCATATTTAACATTGTCTACGGCAACACGGATCTCACGGATTTTTCCTACCGCAGACTCTGCAGCGACAAGCTCTATGCCGTTCTTCCGTCCGTGCACCCCTATGCGCAGCTCTCCTCCATCCGCCGGTATGATCTGCGCGACGAGGCTTTCCTCTTGACCAAGTACTACGATAATCCGACTGCCAAAAAGTACGGACATATCATTCCCGACAAGTATGCGGAATCCGGTTTCATTCCCAAGATCAACGGCCGCTCCTCTGATGCGGAAACGCTGTTGGTTCTGGTCTCCGCAGGCGTGGGGATCACGATTTTGCCCGAGTCCATCGTGCGTGCCTACAACGGTCTTTCGGATCTCTCCTTTGTACCTTTGGAGGGGGAACACGAGCACGTCGATATCATGGCGATCTGGAAGGACAATTCCGACAATCCGGTCACACAGGTCTTCAAGGACTTTGTCCTTGCGCAGTTTGGCGTCACCGAAGAATAAGACCGGAGGGTCACCCTTCGGTCTCTTCGTCATTTCAAAAAAGGATATGGGTCCTTCAGGGCTCCGCGCTTAAAAGCTGGAAGTCGCCCTTCAGAATACATTCCCACAGTTTCGTGAATAAAAATAGGATATGGGTCCTT
>ONNQ01000036.1:17460-35465 GCA_900319245.1 uncultured Lachnospiraceae bacterium
GAAGTCGCCCTTCAGAATACATTCCCACAGTTTCGTGAATAAAAATAGGATATGGGTCCTTCAGGGCTCCGCGCTTAAAAGCTGGAAGTCGCCCTTCAGGACCCATATCCTATTTATATGAATGATTCAATTCAGTGAAGTTCAGTCTTATGCTATTCTGTGACTGACACATCTACGTCAGGGGTGATCGTGATCTTATAATCGGGATAGGCCTCGCGCATTTCCGCATAGATGATCTGCAGGCCTTCTCTGGGCTGGATGTCAAAACTCATGACCACGTCAAACGTCATCTCCTTTGTTTCCGTATCGACATAGAATCCGTGGAGCTGTACCGCCCAGTCGTGTGCCAGCACTTTCTCCGTCACATCGTTCTGAATCCGGGCCGCTTCGCTGTCGCCGGTATTGTAGGAGTAGAGTCCGACGCCGGTCAAAACAACGCCGGTCGCCTTATATACCTTCGCCTCCAGTTTTCTGGTCAGGCGGTCGACCTCCTTGACGGTCATCGTATCGGGCAGCTCGATGTGCACCGATCCAAGGTGTTTGTCAGGGCCATAGTTGTGCAGGATCAGGTCGTACGCACCGCGCACGCTCTCTTCCGATCTCATAATCTCCATGATCTGATCGGTGAGTTCCTTCTCCGCACGCTCGCCAAGAATCTGGTTCAGGGTTTCCATCATCATTTCGATGCCGGACTTGATGATGATCACAGAGATGACCGCGCCGACGAATGCTTCCAGCGAAATGCCGGTCACCTTGAAGATGATCGCGGACGCCAGCACCGATGAGGAAAGGATTGCGTCAAACATTGCGTCGGAGCCGGATGCGACGAGGGAGCCGGAGTTGACCTTTTCGCCCTGGGATTTCACGTAGCGGCCGAGCACGATTTTGACAACGACCGCAACAGCAATGATGACCAGCGAGATCACGCTGTAATCGGGCTTCTCGGGGTGAATGATTTTCTTGACGGACTCCACCGCGGATGTGATACCAGCGTAGAGAACGATGCCGGACACCAGCATGGCGCTCAGGTACTCGATGCGGCCGTAGCCGAGCGGGTGCTCCTTGTCGGGGAGCTTGCCGGCGAGCTTGGTGCCGACAATGGTGATGATGGACGACAGCGCGTCGGACAGGTTGTTGACGGCGTCCAGCACAACAGCGATGGAATTGGACGCAAGTCCGATGGCGGCCTTGAAGGCGGCCAGCAGCACATTGGCCAAAATACCGACGATACTGGTCCTGATGATGACCTTGTCGCGGCTCATAGCCTGGGTTTCAGATGTTGTCTGATTATTGCTCATAATCTTTTCTCCTAAAATAATCAGTTCTGGAAGCTTTCCACCAATTCCTGCAAGGTGAGGAAGCGCTCGATCTTCTCCTCCAGCTCCTCGTCGGTCTTCTGCTTCTCCTGGGCAAGTTCCTGCAGGCGCACGTAGTCGGTGGAGGCCTGCGCCATGTCTGCGGCAAGCTGTTCGGACTTTTCTGTCAGTGCGTCGATGATATCCTCGAGGGTGTCATATTCGCGCTGCTCGGAGAATGTCAGCTTCTTTCGCTGGGAGGGGGCTCTGTATTTCTTGTTCTTAGCGGGCTGGTCCGCAGGGGCGCTTGCGCCTGCCGGGCCGGATTTGCTTCCCGATACTCCGGGTTTGCCGCCCGATACTCCGGGCTTGCCGCTGTCGTGGCCTGCCGAAGCTTTGCCGCCGTCCGCATCCTCTTCCGCCGCCACCTTGCGCAGCAGGTACTCCTCGTACCCGCCCTCGCTCTGGTGCAGGAGTCCGTCCGGCTCGAAGCTGAAGATCCGATTGACGACTCTGTCCAGGAAATACCGGTCGTGGGACACCACGATCACGATGCCCGAGAAGTGGTCCAGATAGTCCTCCAGGATCTGCAGGGTCTGGATGTCCAGGTCGTTGGTCGGCTCGTCCAGGATCAGTACGTTGGGCGCGCCCATGAGCACGCGCAATAGGTGCAGCCGCCGCTTTTCGCCGCCCGAGAGCTTGGCCACAGGCGTGTACTGCTTGCTCTTGATGAACAGGAAGCGCTCGCACATGGCCGATGCTGTGATCAGCCCGTCCGCCGTGCGTATGTACTCGCCGATGCTCTTCACCACGTCGATCACGGTGTCGGTTGGCGGCAGCTCCTCGTATTCCTGGCCAAAATACCCAACCATTATAGTCTGTCCCTGCTCCACTGCGCCTTCGTCGGGTTCGATCTGGCCGGTCAGTATTTTGAGCAAGGTGGATTTTCCGCAGCCGTTGGGGCCGATGATGCCGATGCGGTCGTTTTTCAGGAATGTATAGGTGAAATCGCGGAACAGGCGCTTGTCGCCATAGCTCTTGCCAAGGCCGCGCACTTCGATCGTCTTGTTGCCCATCCGAGATGGAATCGACTCGATGAGGACGTTGCGCTCCTCGACGATCTTCTCCCGGTCCCGCAGCGCCTCAAAGCGCTGGATGTGGGCCTTCTGCTTGGTCGAGCGGGCCCGCGCGCCGCGCATCATCCATGCCAGATCCTGCTTGTAGAGCTGCGCCATCTTGCGCTCCGCCGCCAGCGCGAAGTCCATTCGTGCCTGCTTGGTCTGCAGGTACTTCTCATAATTGCCCGGATAGCTGTATACATTGGCCCGGTCGATCTCCCAGATGGTGGTCGTCACTTCGTCCAGAAAGTAGCGGTCGTGGGTGACCATCACCAGCGCGCCGCGATAGCTCTCCAGCTGGTTCTGCAGCCACTCGATCATCTCGTGGTCCAGATGGTTGGTCGGCTCGTCCAGGATTAAAAGATCGCTCGGCGTCAGGAGCGCTGCTGCCAGGGCTGCTCTCTTGCGCTGCCCGCCGGACAAGGTCTCCGGCATCACGGAAGGATCCTCGATGCCCAGCTTTTCCAGCATCGCTGCCGCTTCGCCCTGGACATTCCAGAATTCCTGATCCTGTTCTATATTGCGGACCACATTCTCCAGGACGCTCCGCTCGGGGTCAAAAACCGGATTCTGCGGAAGATACGAGATCTTGAGCCCGTTTCGCCGTATGATCTGCCCCTCGTCCGCTTCCAGTGCGCCGGCCACGATCGCGAGCAGCGTAGATTTGCCGGTGCCGTTGACGCCGATCACGCCGATGCGGTCATATTCGTCAATTCCCTGCGTCACGTTCTGCAGGATCGCTGTGTCGCCGAAGGTTATTCCGATCCCCTCCAGAGTCATCAGAATCATGCAATGCCTCCAATCTCCTCGTCAAACCAGTGGGTTTTGCGGGTCAGGATGATGATCACGATCAGATACAGGAAGTCCGCCGCGATGCTGAAGATCATGTCGGTCACGCGGACGTCCGCGGTCAGATTGACCATGCCAAAGCCCATCATGTAGAAGGTAGCCATGTTATTGGCGATGTGGGCGGCGCTGGACGCCTCAAGGCCTCTCGATATTTTGGCAGTGAAGCCCCAGATCAGGCCGCTTGCCAAAACAGAGAGCACGCCGGCCATGCTATAGGGGTGGCCCGCTGCGAAGATGACGGCGGAGACGACGATGGCGACGATCGGTATTTTGAACCAGCTGCCGAGTGTCTGCAGGAAGAACGCGCGGAAAAGGTATTCCTCCGCGATGCACTGCAGGGGACCCATGACCGTGAGAAGCAGGAACGTGAAGACCGTTAAGCGGTTGACGCCGTCGCCGGGCTCCATCAGATTCGAGATCACTGCGGGGATGCCGACAGTCACGATCGCGATCAGCAGGCACTTGCCGAAAATTTTCCAGTTCCAGCCGCCTCGGGACGAGGAATAGGACGAGAAAGGACGGTCTCTGACAATCTCGGCGGCGAGCCACAGCGCGGGAATGAAGACCGCCAGGCCGCCCAGATTCAGAAGTATGCCGCCCACGGAGCTCACGTCCATGTTGTCGTAGCCCGTCTGCAGGAGAAGGGGCTTCACGTCAGACAGGAAACCGAGTGCGATGCTGGCAAAGATCGCCCCTATGACGACAACCATCGCAAAGATCGCTGTGAGCACACCGACCAGAATCGGCTTGTACCATCTGTAGGAATTGAATCTTCGGCCGTAGGTTATATATTCGTGCTGCTGATCGAAGGTTTCCTGTGATTCGGAGTTGTTCTGCATTTCATTGTTGTTTAAGTCATTATTATTCTGCTCGTTATTTATAACTGACTTCTCCTTTCTTTAATAAAATAATACCCGAAATCAGCTATGTCAATTTCATCAAAAAATAAGGATACAGGCCCTTCAGAGCTCCGCGCACAAGTTCCGCCCAGGGCAAAGAATTATTCCAGAAAAAGCGCGCCGCCCCACGGGCAGCGCGCAGCAAGCATCTGAACTCAGTTATATCAGTTCTTGAAGATCACCTCTTCTTATAAAGGATCAACTCCGGATTCTCCCCATCCTTCTCATAAGTGCAGACAAGGATGAAGTCCATATTTGCAAGGACACCAAAGCACAATCCATCCACGATCTCCGACTCAAGCTGGTTGCCCAGATAGGTTGTCTGGTCATCGAGGAATTTCACTTTCATTCCGTTTGGAAGGCGATACTCGAGGTTGACATATTTGCCGACCAGTGCGTTCAGCTTGTCAAGTTGGGGCATGCCTTCGATGTGAAGGTCGTTGATCTCGGTGATGAGCTGTTTTTTGAACGATTCGAATTGACCGTCGTCGCTGAGCTCGTCGTAGCGCTTCCAGTAGTCGAGCTTGGGAAGCATCTGCTCCATGTAGGTGCGGGCCTGGTCCTCGGTAAAGCCCTGCTTGACCATGTTGGGCACGCAGACGCGGATCAGGTCGTCCATGTCGCTGTATGTGTAAGTGCCGTCCGCGTAGCACCACTGGCAATAGTCCTCGTTGAGCGAGCCGTCTTTGTTCCTGCCGATGATCGCGTCGTCGAGCGGCATGCCGCAGCACTGACAGATCAGCTGTCTCGGGGAGCCGAGGAGCGTGTTGATCGAAACATTGAATTCTTTGGACAGGATCCGAAGAGTGTCTGTGTTGGGCTGCGTGTCGCCGTTTTCCCAGCGGCTCACCGCCTGCCTCGTGACCATCAGGCGCTCCGCCATCTGGTCCTGGGTCATTTTGTTCTTCTCGCGAAGTGATCTGAGTATATCTTTGGTCTCCATAAAGCACACCTCCCGTATTAATTATAACTATATTATGCTTTACGGGAGCTTTGCTAACAAGCAACCTGCTGTTGCGCCAACTCCACACTTCGGTCTCGATTATTTGCAATAGATCTCGATCGCCTGGTGCGCGAACTCCGCTGTGCCCTCGCCGCCGTAGCTGTCGATGTTCTTCGTGAAGTCACCGCCGCCGGCATACATTTTGCCGAGTCCGCTCAGGATCTCGTTCGTGCAGGTGTAAAAGTTCTGCGTGATATAATCCTGCAGCTTCTTCACAAGAGCCTGCGCTCCCGCAGACGCAGGATCCGCACCCTTGATGGCTCCGAACTCGGAGAAGATATCCATCAGGCCCAGGGCAATATTTTGATCCTCTTGCTGCGTCCGCCCCTTGGATTTCTGCTCAAATTCCTTGTAGGCGGGCGTCGTCCCCCACGCGGCCTTCGCCTGCGCGGCGTACTCGTCGATTTTCTTTGTATCAAATGCGTCGAATTTCAAATTTCTCACTCCTCTCAGTTTTAATCCTTTGGCAAGGTCGATCAGGTTCTCGAGGTGCTCCTTCTTCAGCGTCAAAAGCTCGATCTGCTGCTCCAGCGCCTTAAACTATGACGTTACGTAGGGGTCAAGAGGTTTCGCAAAAAAAGACCGCAGGGTTACCCTGCGGTCGCGAACCAGCAATCAGATCAGTCCATATTTGCCGCATCGCCGATTCCATCGTAAGTAACAGATGTGACAGGCAGGTCTTTGAACGCCTCATAGAAGTCAAAGTCGTCGCTGTTGACCATCGGCTCGCCTTCATACGCGAACTTGACGATGTACGCAAACGGCCCGTGGTTCAGGCCGGCCTCCATCTCGTCCAGGTTATAGTAGTAGTAATCCCAGCCGTCATCGAAGAGGTCCTGTCCTGTTTTGCCAACGAGCTTGTCCAGCTCCTCCTGACTGGGGATCTGCTCGGTGAGATTCTCCAGTCTTGCGACTTCGAGCGGGGAAACCAGGTCGCGGACCTTCTGATCCTTGTCCTCGTCGTCAAACTCGATGGCCCAGACAGCCTCCGAGACGTCCGCCGGCATGTCCGCCACCGCGCGGTAGCACACATCGCCCACGTAGAAGACGTAGATATACGTCGTGTCCGTATATAAATCCTGATCGTTATCTTCGTCCGCCGCCGCGAAGACATCTCCCATCGTCTTCACCTGAGCCGGGTCAAAAGATACAGCCCCGCCACTCGCATTGCTGCCGTCGCTTCCATTTCCGTTACTGGAATTTCCACAGCCTGCAAGCATAACCAGTACCATTGCAATTACTAAGATCAGTGATAATTTCTTTCTCATCTTTAACTCCTTTCTTATGAGATCACAGGGTTACCCTGCGGTCGCGGTCTCGATACACCTGAAGCCCTGCCTTGGGCAGGGAAACCTTTTTCCAGGGGCCGCCCATGTTGCGGATGATCGTGACGTGCGGCACGAATTTCTTACGGTCGTAAGGGATCTGCGCACAAGTGCTGAAAGTCGCCCTTCCGGACCCATATCCTTACACTTAGAATTTAATCCTTGGTACGCAGTGCCAGCAATGCTGCAAACGCCAGCATCGGCAGCCCCGCGATGAACCCGACAGGCGCGGGCCCCAGAAGCCTTGTGTTGCCGCTGAGGACCGAGCACACCGCCATGGGCACCGTCGCCGCCGCATTGATCGCCCCGTGGAAGATTGCCGGCATCCAGATGTTGCCGCTCCGCTCATACAGCCAGTCGCTCAGAATTCCACATCCGACTGTGAAGACGCAGAACAGCAGCATTCCCACCACCGGGAAGCCCCAATACCCCACGCCGTACTCATATCCGATCAGCCAGATCAACGGCCAGTGCCACGCGCCCCAGATGACGCCGCCCAGGAGCCAGCCCTTCTTGTGTCCGAATCGGGACTTCAACTGCGGATACAGGAAACCGCGCCAACCGACCTCTTCGCCGAATGCAAGGACTGAGTTGATCAGAGGCGCATACGTAACGCATGCCAAAACAGACCCAAGAATATACGTACGATAAGAAATGCCCTGAGCGGCCAGCTGATCGAGCACAGCCTGTGCGCCGTTGTTTGCCATGTAAGCGCCGGTCAGGTCAAAGTGCCCCGGGAAGACCAGAAAATACAGGGCCGCGCCGATCGTAGTCAGGATCGCAGGAAGAAACCATGCGATCAGGATCGTCTTGAAATTCCTGCGGATATACAGCCTCTTCCACTCCATGCCCTCGGCCTTGCCGCCGGAAAGCTTGACGCCGAGCAGAGGAACAAACATCATCGCAGCCATGATCATCTGCCCTATTCCGCTGCCCCCGTTCCGGTATAGCATCGCGACGCCAACCTGAATGATGTAGGCAATCCCGAACGTATATGCCAGATACTTGATCACTTGCGGCTTGTTGAATTCTACAGTGCGCATCTTTGTTCCTCCTTTTGTTCCTTATTGATCACAGGGTTACCCTTCGGTTCACACCGTTTCGGAGGTAATCACAGGGTAACCCTTTGGTCACGGTCAATATTCCAGCAGCCTGCGCAGGAGCAGCTCCCTGTTGTTGATGAACATCTCCGTCACCTGGTAGCTGTCCGTCTCCTCGTATTCGACCGCATGGAGCGCCCCGTTGTCAAAACTCAGAATTTCCGCCCCAGGCAGTCCCAACAGGATCGGCGAGTGCGTGACGATGAAGAACTGTGCGCCTTCGCGCGCGCACCGGTCGATCTCCACCAACAAGGTCAGCTGCCTCTGCGGCGAAAGCGCCGCCTCCGGCTCATCCAGCATATACAAGCCGCCCGGCCGGAAACTGCTCTGCACAAGTGCCAAAAAACTCTCCCCATGCGACTTCTCGTGAAAATGCTGCGGCCGCCCCCCGGGGCCCCTGCTGTACTCCTCTTCCATTGTCGCCACGTTGTAAAAACTCTCCGCCCGCAGGAAATATCCCCACTTGGCGCTCCGCACGCCCCGCTTTAGACGAATTGCGTGGCAGAGCTCGGAATGGGAGTCATAAGTGGAAAAGCTGTAATTCCTGGTGCCGCCCTCCGGATTAAAACCACAGGCAATCGCCATCGCCTCGAGCAGCGTGGATTTCCCGCTGCCATTCTCTCCCACGAAAAACGTCACGTTATGGGTAAATTGGATCTCGTCGACGCCGCTGATCGCTGAAATACTACGCAGGTAGCTGCCCTGCGATATTCGGGCCCAGTCGATCGTCACGCCGCTGATCAGCTGCCTGGTCAACATAATTTGCTTGTCTCCTATCTGGGGTCTGCCCCCTCCACTGCCTATTGGAGTCTGCCCCCATCATGCCCCGGCAGGGCTTCCACAGCTGCGCGCACCGTCGTGCGCGCACCGATTTCGCGATTTCATATCGTAATATCCCGAATCCAGACGCCTTTCTTGACGAGCGTGGAACCGATGCCGACTTTGAGCAGCTCGCTGCCGGACACCAGCGCATACATGGGCACGATCGGAATCTGTGTATAGTGCGCCAGGTAGAACGCGGCCGGGATGGACACCACCCAGCAGAAGAATGAGTCAAACAGGAATGTGACCCATGTTTTGCCGCCGGAGCGGATGATGAAATAAGATGCATTATTGAACGCCTGAATGGGCATGATGCAGGCGGCCACGCAGATCAGCCGGCTCGCCAGCGCGCGGATCTCGTCGCTTGTGTTGTAGATCCGCGGGAAGACGCCGGACACCAAAATCATCAAAAGCGCTGAGATCAGACACAGGAAAACCGAGAAAAAGGTCAGCTTCCAGGCCTCTTCTATGAGATCGTCGGCGCGCGATTCGCCCCATTCGCCTAGTTTTTGGCCGATGATGATGGCGGTCGCCGAGCCCATCGCGATGAACGCGACGTTGAACACGTTGCCAAGCGTCTGCGTAATGTTCAGCGATGAGACCACCGACAGCCCGCGCACGCTGTAGCACTGCGTCAGGATTGCCATTCCGCCGGCCCAGAGCGCCTCGTTGAAGAGGAGCGGCAAGCCTTTCACGATGCAGCTGACGACCAGCTCCGCCGGCACATACATGCTGCGCAGCGCCCCCACCACGAACGGCACCCGCCGCGTATGCGTGTTGGCCCAGACCACGATGTAACTAAGTTCCACAAAGCGCGCGACCACCGTTGCGATCGCGGCCCCGACAACGCCCAAGGCCGGTGCGCCGAGCTTTCCGAATATCAAAATATAGTTCCCCACGAGGTTCACCCCGACCGAGATAAAGGACGCGACCATGGGTGCCACCGTCTCCCCGTAGGAGCGGATCGTCGTGTTGTAGGCCTGCGTGATCGCAAAGGGCAAAAAACCGATGCACATCACCGACAAATACTGCAAAGCCGCATTCATAGTGGCCTCGGCCGAGCCGCCGCCGCCATCCTCATGCAGATACAAGCTGACCAGCGGCCTGCCCCAATTCAGAAAGACCGCAATTCCCACAACCACGAGCAGCAGCGTCATAAGAATCTGCAGGCGGAAGGTCCTCCGAACGCCTTCGTCGTCGTCTTTGCCGCAATACTGGGCGGTAAAAATCCCGATGCCCGACAGGCCTCCGAATACGCACAGGTTCCACACAAAGAGAAGGGAGTTTACAACCGAAACTCCCGTCATCGGATCCGTGCCGATCCGTCCCACCATGATGTTGTCGAGCATGTTCACGAAGTTGGTGATGCCGTTCTGCAGCATGATCGGCAGAGCGATCAGCATTGTATGTTCTATGAAGTTTTTCTCAAATGTCTTTTTCAGCAGGTTCATAGTTGTGTATTCTGCGCGCTCATTCGAACATCTCCGCTGCGCGCTTCAGGTCTTTGATCACGGGGATGCCCTGCGGACATACGCTCTCGCACTGGCCGCACTCGATGCAGTCCGAAGCACGTCTGCCCTCAGGCGCCGCTGCGGCGTACGCTGTTTTGGCCTCTTTGAGGCGGCCGCTGCCGATCTGCAGGTTGACCGCTTTGAAGATATCCGGAATCGCGATCTGCTGGGGACATCCGCCCGTGCAGTAGCTGCAGGCTGTGCAGGGGATGTCGTTGACTTCGCCCATGATCTTCATGGCCTTGCCGATAATCGCCCACTCCTCTTCGTTGAAGGGTTCAAAATCCTTCATGTAGCTGAGATTGTCCTCCATCTGCCCGATCGTGGACATACCGGAGAGCACGGTCAGAATTCCGTCCAGCGACGCGACGAAGCGGATGGCCCAGGACGCATAGGAGCGGTCGGGAGCGTAGGCCTTGAACAATTTTTTGACCTCCTCCGGCGGATCGGCGAGCTTGCCGCCCTTGACGGGCTCCATGACGACGATCGGCTTGCCGAACTTGCGCACCACCTCATAGTTGGCCCTCGAGAGCACCGAGTCGTTCTCCCAGTCGGCGTAGTTGATCTGCAGCTGCACGAACTCAACCTCCGGATGCTCGGTCAGGAGCTTCTCCAGAAGGTCGGGGCGCCCGTGGAAGGAAAAGCCCACGTGCCGGATGAGGCCCTGCGCCTTCTTCTCCCTGGCGAACTCCCAGATGCCGAACTCCTCGTAGCGCTTGTAGTTCTTTTCATCCAGCGCATGCAGCAGATAGTAGTCAAAATATCCCGCCCCGGTGCGCTCGAGGCTGGTCTCGAACTGCTTCTTGGCCATCTTCGCTGTCGCGGACACCGAGAGCATGCTCGCGTTGAGCTTGGTCGCCAAGGTGTAGGACTCCCTGGGATGGCGGCTGACCAGCGCCTTCTTGGCGGCCGCTTCCGACCCCTGATACACGTACGCCGTGTCAAAATACGTGCCGCCGGCCTCGAGGAACATGTCCACCATCTTGGACGTCTGCTCGATATCAATGCCTGCGAGCTTGTGCGGCAGGCGCATCAGGCCGAAGCCGAGTTTTCCGGTTTCTTGAAACGTCTTCTCTTTCACTTCTGATTCCCCATTCTTTCTACTTTCTATGTTGTCATTTAATTGGTCTTACGTTTACTATTATACACCTTTCCGAGCAATGGGGTCGTACCCCTTTCTGCTTCTGTGGGGTCGTACCCCTCCGCTCACTCCGGGCTCCGCCCCCTGATATACGGGTTCGTGAAGAAAGCGAACACCAGATGCACTGCCATCACACACCATATGAGCGGCTCGCACAAGATGACCGCTCTGTATCCCATCCTGGGCACCAGGCTCCAGGCGAAGATGCACTTGCCGAACAGTTCAATGAAGCTCGAGACCAGCGGCGTGAACTTGGCCCCCAAGCCCTGCAGCGCAAGCCTCGTCTGGTGCAGCACGCCCAAAACGCCCGAAAAGACTGCGGCAAACCGCACATACGCCACCGTATTCCCGATCAGCTCCGGGTTGGTGGATCCGGAAATCAACACCGCCAGCTCGTCCGCGAACAGGAACAGCACGACAATCGTGAACAGGCCGCAGACCAAGTCGTAGACGTACGATTCCCACACGCCGCGAATGATCCGCTCCCGCTGCCCCGCGCCTTTGTTCTGCGAGACGAATGTGGAGATTGCCATGCCCATCGAAATGTTGGGCAGTGCGCACAACATGAACAACTTCCGCGCCGTCGTGTGCCCCGCAATCACCGTCGCCCCCAGGCTGTTGATCCCCGACTGCAGGATCACCGACCCGACGTTGACGACTGAGCCCATGAACGCCATCGCGTATCCCTGCCCGGCCAACTCCACCATCAGCGCCTTCCCGCAATTCCAGTCCTCTCTGTTCGGAATCAGTATCCTTGCCCGTGCCAAAATATAGCCCACACAAAGCACCGCACTAATTCCCTGCGCAATCACCGTCGCAGCGGCAGCGCCGCGCACACCCATGCCAACGCCGGCCACCAGAATCAGATCCAGAATGACGTTGAGTACCGACGAAATGATCAGAAAGACCAGCGACATAGCCGAATTGCCGATGGCCCGCAGCAGCGACGAAAACAGGTTATAGGCGAACATCACCACGATCCATCCGCCAATGATCCGGATATAGGAAAGCGCTTCCGCATAGATTGCCTCCGGCGTCCCCAGTGCGCGCAGCAAAGGTCCCAATCCAAACAGCGACAGAACAGTCATCACCAGCGTCGTGGCGACGCCGATCACGAACGAACCTGCCACCGATTTGCGGAGCTTCTCTTCGTCTCCCGCTCCGTACGCTCTGGACACCACAATGCAGAGACCATTTCCAAGCGACTGCGCGAACATAACCATCAGGTCAAAAATCGCCACATTCGCCCCAACCGCCGCCAGCGACTGCTCTCCCAGATAATGCCCCACAATCGCCGTATCCACCGCATTGTAAAGCTGCTGAAATATGTACGATACCAAGATCGGCAGCATGAAGATCAGAAGATTCTTCATGATCGGCCCATGGATCAGGTCCACAGCGCCTGCCTGCCCGCCTGTTTTGTTTCTGTCAACCTTCATACAGTATGAACCTCATTGGGGTCGTACCCACGGACGACTTCGTCGGCCGGGGTTTTACGCGTCTTTTCGATAATTTCTGTGCTCGATATAATACCACTGGCCGTTTTCCGCATGATCCCTGTACCAGCGCCACTTCCGGGTCTAATCCATCTTCCCGAGCCCCAGCTCCTCCGCATGCTCCTGCATCCCCCTGATGCAGATCTGTGCGACATCCCTGATATCCATGCCCAACATCTCGCATCCCTTCAGGATGATCTCGCGATTGCAGCCGGCCGCAAACCGCTTATCCTTCCATTTCTTCATGAAACTCTTCAGCCCCATATCCACAATTCCATTGGGCCGCATTCTCGCCGCCGCCTGGATGATGCCGCTCAGCTCGTCCACAGTAAACAGACTCTTCTCCATATCAGAAATCGGCTCCACGTCCGTACAAATGGAATAACCGTGACTGAGGATCGCCCGAATGTCCTCCTCCGGAACCCCTTCCGCGCGCAGCGGCTCCTCTGTATGCGCCAAGTGCTCCTCCGGATACTTCTCGTAATCGTAATCATGCAAATATCCGACCGCCTCCCAGTGCTCCTGATCAGCGCCAAAATACTCCGCCATCGCCCCCATGCATGCGGCCACATTCGCTGCATGGAGCTTCAGATGGTCTTCCGTCACCATCGTGTCATTCAGCCTCTTCGCCTCAGCAATCGTCAGTTTTTCCATTTTTACCTCTTCAACTCCTTTTTGTTTCCTGAAACACTCTATCGATCTCGTTCCAATCCTCGCATCTCACGAAGTTTTCACTGGGGAGCTCCGCCCTTGCATTCCATGGACGGGCAAAGATCGCCACCTTGCAGTTGTCAAAGTGCGCAACATGCTCGAAGGCCGCGGGCTCAGCAAATCTTCAGTGGCTTCCACCGGAGATAATCCCCCGAGACCAAATGATACGTCCGCCCGCGAAATTCCCCCTGAATACTATCATGGAACCTACTCTCGCCATGGCAGTGCGCATAAATCACCTGCTCCGCACCATACTCCTCCGCCATATCGGTAAATCCGCTGCGCTCCTCCAGAATATTGGTCGGAGGATAGTGCAGAAACATCAAATATTTCCGATACCCATCCGCCTTCGCCAGTTCAAAAGACTTCCGGAGCCGCTCGAGCTCCCGCTCCACAAGCTTCTTCGCATGAATCTCCGCTTCCTCATCCCAGCCAACGATCCGGCCGCGCCGATCAAGATAGAAAGGACCCTCGAAAGTATACCCCTTCGTTCCAACAATAGCAAAGTCTTCATACGTCTCATAACTATCTTGCAAAAAAGTGAGCTTAGGCTGATACAAATCGTTCAAATGCCCAGTCTTCTTCACATCCCAGAACATGTCGTGATTGCCTCGTGTCAAAACCTTCCTCCCCGGCAAATCACAGATATACTGCAGATCCAGCTCGCATTCCGCAAGATTCTTCCCCCAGCTGTGATCTCCCACCAGAACGAGCGTGTCGTCATTCGTCACCAGCTTGTCGCAATTCTTCCGAAATTTCTCTTCATGCTTTTTCCACACACGATCATGCAGCTGGCCAGGTGCTTTCAGCACGGACTGATAATGTAGGTGCAGATCACCGATCGCATATAGGCTCATGCTCGCCACCTCCTTTGAGGCACAGTGAATCTCTGTCCCCGTAGCGTATTGTGTACAATGAGTCAGCCGACTGGCCCTCTGACCCACTCCCCTGACTTTTTTGACTCACTCCACTCTTTCGGGACCTCAAACGCCCCATTTCGGCACTCTGCCACATACACCGCACAGTTGCCAATATACTTGGACCAATACGCACCGCCCGATCCCGGTGTCAGATACTCCAGGATTCCCTTCATCGCTATTGCATGCGTAGAGATCAAAACATCGCCCTCCAGCCCCTTAATCTCCTCTATAAACGCACCCGCTCTTTCCACCACCGAACTGAGCTGCTCCATCCCGTCAGGCGCCGGATTATGGGCAAAGTCACTGAAAAACGCCAGCATTTCAGGCGGCAAATGATTGAGGTCCGTCCCCTCATAAGGTCCATAGTCCATCTCAATCAGGCGCTCATCAATTACAGCATCTGCATACGGCGCGATAATCTCCGCCGTCTGGATAGCCCGCTTCAACGGACTCGTAAATACCTTCGTAAAAGCAATATGCTTCAATTCCTCGGCCGTTTTCTGCGCCTGCGCAATCCCTGCCTCATTAAGCGGATAATTGCTCCTCCCCTGTAGCACCTTCCTGTTATTCATCTCCGTTTGTCCGTGGCGAACGATATATATCATCATTTCACATTTCCTCCGGGTGAGTCACCGGCCCCTTGACTCAGTTCTAATACACCTTCTTCTTTATCTTCTCTCCACAATTCTTAATTACACTAAACACATTATCTGGATTTGTGACCCATATTCTATCAAAATTAAATTGATGTTTCTTCAATTTATCATACAAATTTTTCTCAATGATAAAGTCATGCTTATATTCTTTATTGCTCTTCGACCCTAACAAATCCTTTATCTCTTTAACATCTGTCGATCTCTTAATTTCGTCCTCCAAGTTATGCACCTGCATTACACACCAAGTTTCTTTCACATGTGGATGTTTTTTAAGGATCTCCAAATTTCTATAGAGAGTCTCGATAATACCTGTGTCAGTGTCAAAAACCAGAATAACTACAGTATTTTCGGAAAGCATCCTCAATCGCGTATTAGAAAACACTTCTTGAATAGCATTAAAGATATCAATCTTTCCAGAAATAATCGGCAGCTGTTGTTTCTTAAACTCATCGATAAGCTTCTTCTCGCAATTCCCCTCGACATAATAGTGATATCTCACATTTTTCCTCATATAGTGTCCCCATCAAATGTCTTTAATCCCTATAATCTGATCCACATTCGGCGCAGACGAAAACAGGTCATTTTCAACTGCATTCTTTAAGGAATCAGTATTTTTTTTCAGATAAGCGGAAGCATAAACACATGAGATTTTATTCTCATCCAATTCATCTCGCCTCATAAATGCAAAGGAATGCTTTGGCAGATCCATGTCAAGAATGTCTGAATTATGCGTTGTATAGAACATCTGACGATCAGGTCCCAAAAGATCGATAAATACAGATAAAAACGCTCTCTCCGCTTCCGAATGGATATGTGCAAATTTCTCATCACAGTAATAAAAACTCACATCGTTTAATTTCATAGATGTGATCATATTTGCAACACCAATTCCATCCACAGTACCACTTGACAGAATCTGTGAATCAATAACCGTGCCGTTTCTTATAATGGCTGAACAATTAGGATACTGGACTATGTACGTTCTGTTTGTCTTTGCCGCTTCGTCAACCTTAGAAACGCCGATAATTCTGGGATCCAGCGACTTTAACGTCATCTCCAGCGTCTTGCGATAGTCTTCCGAATTGAAAGGAATAAGTGTACGCAGCTTCCCCTCAGGAGCAAATGGATACTGGAAGAACCAAGACATCTTAGGAACCTTTTCCAACGCCTTTATATAGCTTTCGACAATGATTGACTGTTTTGCCGCCAATCGTTCAACACAGCGCTCATAACTATCATTAGGCAAAATACTCTCATTCCATACTTCCACCAATACATCATCACTGCTGTAGTCATCACTTTCTTCGCGCAGCGCCTTAAAAGTTCCCTTTATTCTATAAAGCTGGAAGTTCGGGAAGGCTAAGTCTATTGTAAACTCCGCCTTCTTTCTCTTATCATCAATCAGCTTTACAATACCGCCGTATTCTTTCCCATCTATAAAATTAAAAATAGACATAAGAACACGCCCCAGTGCTGTTTTTCCAGTAGCATTGGCGCCCATTAAAATAACAATTTTCTTATATCTAAAACGCTCTCTCCCTAACAAGTGCTCGCCCTCAATAGTGGAACGAACAATCTTTTTGGGATAAGACATACATAATTCAAAGTCATTGAAAACCAGAAAATTGTCCAAATATAAATTCATTATTACCATAACTATTTCTCCACAAAAATAACATTACTTCCAATTAATAGAAGTAATGTTATTATATCGCTTTTTATGACCTTGCACAATCTTTTATTACGGACAGTGATGAGTCACTGGACTGTCCCCCTGACTCACAGCTGAAAAGAGCCAAGGAACCATTCCCTTGGCTCTTCAAACTAACTATCCGTTTATCTCTTTACTGTCGTTGCCTTCGCAGCGCTCCATGAAGAATAGAATTTATTCTTGCCCACAGTCTTATATGTGCGGATTCGTACGTAGTATTTCTTTCCGCCGGTGAGACCGGTGATCGTCTTGGATGTGGCAGAAGCGCCTTTCACAGTTACAGTCTTTTTGTTCTTGGTGAACTTACTGTCTGTCGCGTACTGGATCTGGTATCCTGTCGTCTGCGTTGCCTGCTTCTTCCATTTAACTGTCATCTTTTTGGAAGCCGGTGTCAGCGAAACCAGCGCTGTTCCTTTAGGGTTGATCTTGAAGGAAACCGTCTTGGTACCGGAGTAGTTCCCCTTCATTGTGACAGTAACTTTGTATGCGCCAGGATTCTTTCGGCCAGTTGAATACTTTACAGTGTAGTTGGTCGCAGAGAGCCGCGTGCTTCCATCCTTAACCGTGACGGCAGGTTTCCTGACCTTTCCATTATATACAAATGCGGTCGGAGACAGTGTGACTGCCGGTGTGATCTTCTTGGCAGCAATCTTGTAGGTTGCAGTCCCGTATCCGGTGTAATTGCCTTGCAGCGTTACAGTTACCTCGTATGACCCCACATTTACACTTTTGTCAGGATATGTAACGGTGTAATCTACGCCTTCGATCAGCGTTGTGCTGCCGTCTTTCACAGTTACGGAAGGCATCTGTGTTTTGCCCGAGTAGGTGAAAACGCTCTTAGACAGAACAATGGTCGGTTCGATCTCGTGGGCACCGAGCGAACTGTACCAACCCGGTGCACTACCGTCGTAGTCGGAAAGGTTTTCATAAGTCGGCGCATCCGCAGCAGTTCCATTCAGTGTTGAATACCTCGTCCAGTTACCGTTAGGCGGATTCTGTGTGAAGACTGACTTTTCACCCAGCGCAAGGGTATCAAGCGCGGTGGTCTGGGCGAAAATTTCGTTCATATAAACAACATTTTCTGTGTTAAAACTGCTTACATTCAACTTTTTCAAGTTCCGGCTGTAACCAAACATGTTAGCCATATTTGTCACGTTTGATGTATCAAAACATGAAAGGTCCAGTTCCGCCAATTTATCGCAGCCACAAAACATGCGATCCATATTTGTTACATTTTCTGTATTAAAATTACTGACGTTGAGTTCTGCCAGTTTACTGCAGCTCATAAACATGGAGCCCATATCTGTTACTTTCGATGTATCAAAACTCGAAACATCAAGCTCTGTCAAATTATTGCACCATGTGAACATAGAACTCATGTCCGTCACTTTCGATGTATCAAAGCCCGAAAGATCAAGTCCGGTCAGCTGATCGCACTTGCAGAACAT
>ONNQ01000025.1 GCA_900319245.1 uncultured Lachnospiraceae bacterium
TAGACATATCCCCGACCATATGTAAGTTCGTTCTGTACTGTAAAATCACTATGTTTATCCATATATTAATATTACCATATGACACAGCTGAAATCAATGACAATCTAGAACAAATGTTCTGCTTCTATTATAAACCGCTCACCTGGTCGTGTCCAGGGAATATTGCATAGATAGCAGCCTTCTTCGGCAAATGGTAAATGATCACTCCCAGACCCCTTTTTCCTGAAAAGGACCCGGCCTGGAATTAGATCAAAAAAGAGCCGATGGCCCTTTTTCTCAATTGACTATATAAAACCGAAGATCTAAGCTGAAGGATCAGCACCAGGCTTTCCTGGCTAACTCATGTTTAAAAACACGAGAATGCGCCGATTAATTTTCAAAATGATAGATCAAAAAGGACAGGGCGACCAGGGCCGCCGTCTCTGTTCGCAGGATTCTCTTTCCAAGAGAAATGGGCCGTATGCCGGCTTCCCGCGCGAGTTCCACTTCCGCCGGGTCGAATCCGCCCTCCGGGCCGATGAAAATCGAGACGGCGCTTCCCTCGCGGATGCCGTCCATCACGTCCCGCGTACTGCCGTCCGCCTCCTGCAGCTCATAGGGAAGAAGGCGCACATCGGTGTTTTGCTCCGCAAAGCGGACTGCCTCCTCCATAGTCATGGGCTCACGCACCATCGGAACCACCGCTCTGCGGCTCTGTTTGGCCGCCGACTCCGCGATGGCCTGCCATCTCTGGGTCTTCTTGGCCTTCTTGGATCCGTCCAGCTTGACAACACAGCGGCGCATTTCTACCGGGATGATCTCGGCGGCGCCGAGCTCCACAGCCTTCTGTATGATCAGCTCCATCTTGTCCGCCTTGGGAAGGCCCTGAAAGATGTATACTTTGACAGGCAGTTCCACGTCGGCCTCTTTGACGAACCGAAGGCGGCACACCACCTCGGAATCCGTAAATTCCTCGATCCCATAGCGGTATTCCCGGTCATCCTGGCCGGTCCGGACACTGATCTCGTCGCCCTTTTTAAGGCGCATCACGTTCTTAATATGATTGACATCTTTCCCCGTCACATACAGAAGGTCGCCCTTCATCTGCGCGGGATCTACGAAAATATGCAGCATATGATCTCCTGCTCCCCGGGTATTCTCCGGTTTTCCCCCGGGCATGCGTGCTGGAAAAGCGCTCCATGCATGCCTTTCGGTTCTGCCTGGTCAGTTGAGCGGCTTTCTGCCCACGACGCAGCGCCACTCGCCCTGGGCCGTTACACTAATCACTTCCAGTCCCGCGCGCTTCATTGCGTCGGCGACGCTGTCCTCGCGTCCCTCCAGAATGCCTGATGTGATGTAGTACGCGCCGGGTTTCATCGTGAGCACGACATGGGGCGTCAGCGGGATCAGCACGTCTGCCAAAATATTGGCGGCCACGATATCATATCGCTCTGTGCCGACCTGTTCCTGCACCTTCTCATCGTCGATCAGGTTGCCGAGGATGACCTGGAACTTTGACGGATCGACGCCGTTTGTGCGCAGGTTGTCCTCGATGGCGGGCGGTGCGCAGGGATCCAGATCCGTTCCGACCGCGCTCTTGATGCCGAACATGAGGGCCAGAATGGCCAGAATTCCGCTGCCGGTGCCGACGTCCAGCATGACTGTGTCCGGCGTCAGGTACTTTCTGATCTGGCGGATGCAGAGCTGTGTGGTCTCATGCATGCCGGTGCCGAAAGCTGTGCCGGGATCGATGTGGAAGATCAGCGCGGGCTCCTTATCTGTGATCTCCGGTTTCTCCCAGGAGGGGATGGCCAGAATATCGTCGATCCAGAACTGATGGAAGTACTGCTTCCAGTTGTTGATCCAGTCCAGGTCCTCGGTTTCTTCAATGGTGACGGTCCCCTCGCCGATATCGGAGTAGGTGCGCAGCATGGCCAGTTCCTCCAAAATGTCGGCTTTCACCTCATCGGGCGTCCTGGGCTCGTCGTTTACGAGCACATGTCCGTCCTCTGTCTCTTCCAAAAAGAAGCTCAGGACGGCTGATCCGTCATCGGCGCCCGCCTCGGGCAGGATATCTACGAACATCTGCTCCTTCTCGGCGGCTGTCAGCGGCACATGATCCTCGATCTGCGCGCCGTACAGGCCGATATCCTGCATGGAGCTGATGACAATGTCTTCCGCGTCCGACTTGGTGCGGACTCTGAATGCGATCCATTTCATGGGGTGTATCCTCCGAATTGTTGTGTGAAATGTGCGCCATAAAACGCGAATCTTATCGCGCAAAGCAGCCGGCAGCGCTAAAAACGCCGCCGGCTAGCCATATTTTGACCCATATCAGCTCTTCCAGAATTTCTTCTTTTTGGGCTGTTCTTTCTTGGTTGTCGTGTTGTTGTCCTTGGTGACACGATCCGCTTCGTTCAAAGAGTCGCCTGTCAGGGCGTCGAACTGCCGCAGCAGCTCCTTGGCCTCCTTGCTGAGCTTGGTGGGCGTCTCCACGATCAGCGTCACATAGTGGTCGCCGCGGATGTCCTTGTTGCGGATGGTGGGCACGCCTTTGTTCTTGAGTCGGATCCTCGTGTCGCTCTGTGTGCCGGGCTTCACGTCATAGATCACCTTGCCGTCCACGGTCTCAATGACTATGCTGCCGCCCAGTGCTGCCATCGCATAAGAGATGCGCACGGTGGAGAAGATGTTGTAGTCCTGACGCATGAACTCGTGGTGGGGCTCAACGATCACCTCGACCAGAAGATCGCCTCTGGGGCCGCCGTTGACGCCGGGCTCACCCTTGTCGCGGATGCGGACGCTCTGGCCGTTATCAATGCCCGCAGGGATGGAGACCTTGATGGTCTTTCTGCTGGAAATGTAGCCGCTGCCGCCGCACTGCGTGCACTTGTCCTTGATGATCTTGCCTTTGCCGCCGCAGTCCGGGCATGTCTGCACATTGCGGACGGTGCCAAAAAATGACTGCTGCGTGAATACGACCTGGCCCTTGCCGCCGCACTTGGGGCACATCTGCGGGGTCGTGCCGGGCTTGGCGCCGGTTCCGTTGCAGGTCGGGCAGGGATCCTTCAAATTGAGCGTGATCTCTTTCTCAACGCCGAACACTGCCTCGAGGAATGTGATCCTCACGCTGGTGCGCACATTGGCGCCCTTCATGGGTCCATTGGCGGGTCCTCTCCTGCCGCCTCCGAAGAAATCTCCAAAGATATCTCCGAAAATATCTCCGAAATCAGCGGAGTTGAAGTCAAATCCTCCTGCGCCGAATCCACCTGATCCGTCAAACGCCGCAAATCCGAACTGGTCGTACTGCTTGCGCTTCTCAGCGTCGCTCAGAATTGCATACGCCTCAGAGGCCTCCTTAAACTTGGCCTCAGCATCCTTATCTCCGGGATTCATATCCGGATGGTACTTCTTGGCCAGCTTGCGGTATGCCTTCTTTATGTCTTCCTCGGAAGCGTCCTTTGCCACTCCAAGCACTTCATAGTAATCACGTTTCTGTTCAGCCATAATACTTTCGTTCTCTCGCTGTTATTGATCTATTTACAAGGGATTTGCCCAAGCCGCGAGCAAGCGCGGCCTGGGCACTCCTTAAACTATATCATTTTTCGATATATTTCAATACCAATCTCTTCCAACTCTCCCGTTGGATCAGCCCGGAAGGTTTGACGGAGTCAAACCTTCCAGTAATAAAAGGCTCGCTAGAGCTTTTTATTACTTTTAGACTTCCCTATAGTCGCCGTCTACAACGTCGTCATTGTTTCCGGCATTGTTCTGTCCGCCCATGTCAGGACCTGCGCCCTGTGCACCCTGTGCGTTCTGCATGTTCTGGTACATCTGTGTGAACAGCTGCTGAGAATCGTTCATCAGCTTCTCTTTGCCTGTCTTGAGGGCATCGATGTCAGCGTCGCTGATATCTGTCTGGTCCTTGGTTCTCTCGAGAACTGCCTTGAGGTCAGCGATCTCGGACTCAACAGTAGCCTTAGCGTTTGCATCGATCTTGTCGCCGACTTCCTTCAGAGCCTTCTCGGTCTGGAATACGATGGAGTCAGCTTCGTTTCTAGCGTCTACGCCTTCTTTACGTCTTCTGTCCTCAGCCTCGAACTGTGCAGCTTCCTTGACAGCCTTCTCGATATCCTCATCGGACATGTTGGAACCGGCTGTGATCGTGATGTGCTGCTCTTTGCCTGTGCCAAGATCCTTAGCGGATACATTTACGATACCGTTGGCATCGATATCGAAGGTAACCTCGATCTGCGGAACACCACGCATTGCAGGCGGGATTCCATCCAGTCTGAACTGGCCGAGGGACTTGTTGTCTCTAGCGAACTTTCTCTCACCCTGAAGGACGTTGATGTCAACAGCGGTCTGGTTATCAGCAGCTGTGGAGAACACCTGGCTCTTCTTGGTGGGGATGGTCGTATTTCTCTCGATCAGAGGGGTAGCGATGCCGCCCATGGTCTCGATGGAAAGGGTCAGAGGTGTGACATCCAGAAGAAGGATGTCGCCTGCGCCTGCATCGCCTGCCAGCTTGCCGCCCTGGATTGCAGCACCGATCGCTACGCACTCATCGGGGTTCAGGGTCTTGCTGGGCTCGTGGCCTGTCAGCTGCTGGACCTTATCCTGTACGCAAGGGATTCTGGTGGAACCACCGACGAGCAGTACTTTGCCCAGGTCTGCATTTGTGAGGCCTGCATCTCTCATAGCGTTCTGTACGGGGATTGCGGTCTTCTCAACGAGGTCGCTGATCAGCTCTTCGAATTTCGCTCTGGAGAGGTTCATATCGAAGTGCTTGGGGCCCTCAGCAGTTGCTGTGATGAAAGGAAGGTTGATGTTGGTTGTTGTCGCGCTGGACAGCTCCTTCTTGGCCTTCTCAGCTGCTTCTTTCAGTCTCTGCAGAGCCATCTTGTCGCCGGAAAGGTCAACGCCTTCCTTGGCCTTGAACTCACGAACCATCCAGTCGATGATTCTCTGGTCGAAGTCATCGCCGCCCAGATGAGTGTCGCCGTTGGTGGACAGTACTTCGATAACGCCATCGCCGATCTCGATGATGGAGACATCGAATGTGCCGCCGCCGAGGTCGTAGACCATGATCTTCTGCTCTTTCTCATTGTCAAGGCCGTAAGCCAGTGCTGCAGCTGTGGGCTCGTTGATGATTCTCTTGACATCAAGGCCTGCGATCTTGCCTGCATCCTTGGTTGCCTGTCTCTGTGCATCATTGAAGTATGCGGGAACAGTGATAACTGCCTCGGAGACCTTCTCGCCCAGATAGCTCTCTGCGTCAGCTTTCAGCTTCTGCAGGATCATAGCGGAGATCTGCTGCGTTGGTAACTGCCTGACGCTTTGCGGGCTCACCGACCAGTCTCTCGCCGTTCTTTGTGAAAGCTACGACGGAAGGTGTGGTTCTGGCGCCTTCTGTATTAGCGATAACGGTGGGCTTACCACCTTCCATAACTGCTACGCAGCTGTTTGTTGTTCCAAGGTCGATTCCGATAATCTTGCTCATAATTTCCTCCTTGGCGCTTATAGCGCTCTCTCTTTTAAGGATATTTTTTGTTTGTTAAATCTATCGTTCTTCGGTGCGGAGCGCATTCGGATCATTTCCTTATGGATTTCTTAGCCGAACGCTGCGCTTCCGGTGTCCGTGATTTTCACTGCTGTGCCTGCGTTGTTACTGGACAACGCCAACCATCGAGTGGCGGATGACTGTGTCGTGGTAGGTGTAGCCCTTTACGAACTCCTGTGCGACGATTCCGCTCTCATATTCTTCGCTTGCCACCTGCATCACTGCATTGTGGAAGTTGGGATCAAATTCCTTGCCGACCGCCTCGATCGGTTTCACGCCCAGATCCTCGAGCTGCTTGAAAAGCTGCTTGTAGATCATCTCCATGCCGCTTGCGATCGCTCCGCCCTTCTCCTCTTCGGGGATAGCGGCGAGGCCTCTCTCGAAGTTGTCCACAACGGGGAGCATCTTCTCGATCACGTTCTTCTCGCCCATGGAGAACATGTTCTCCTTCTCCTTGGTCGTGCGCTTTCTGAAGTTGTCGAACTCCGCCATCTGGCGCTTTACCTTATCTTCCAAGGCTGCGATCTTGTCCTGCAGTGCCTTTTCCTTGCCGCTTGCCGCAGTCTTGTCAGCGGGCTCCTCGGGAGCGCTCTCTTCGGCTGCCGCTTCCTCTGTGGCTTCTGCCTCCTTGGAAGCTTCTGCCGTTTCCTCGGCTGTAGTCTCTTCTACAGTCTCTTCTGCGGATTCCTTTACGGTTTCTTCCGGCTCTGCTGCAGTCTGCTCATTCATCTTGTTCTCCGGTTCTGCCATATATTCCTTTCCGCTCCATGATCGCCTGTTGCAAGGCGTTTTAGGTGCTTATTTCCTGTCTATTGTTTATATAGATCATCGAGCTGATCCATGATGTGCTGCAGCACATTGACGACTCGCTCGTAATCCATTCGCCTGGGTCCGATGATTCCTACCGTTCCCTTCATGCCGTCACCCAGATCATAGGTGGCCGTCACAACGCTGCAATCCCGCATGCTGGCCACCGGCATTTCGTTGCCGATGTAGACCTGTATGCCTGACTCCGTGTTTCCGGAGAGGGATTCCTGTACGATGCTTCCCAGCGCCTGCTTCTCCTCGAAGTCACTGATGATCTCACTGGCCTTGCGGTGATCCGCAAGCTCCGGATAGCGGAAAATGTTGTTGGCTCCGCTTGTGTAGATCTTCAGGTCCTCTTCCTTGCGAACAATCTCGGCCGCCGCATCGAACACATCGTTGACGATCTGCGTGTGAATACCGGCGTCTCTCTTGATGGATTCGATCAGGCCCAGCGTGATCTCCTCGATCGGGAGTCCGCAAAGGTTGGTGTTGAGCAGCATATTGAGTTTGAGCATCTGCTCTGCGTCGAGCAGTCCGTCCACCGGAATTACCCTGTTTCTGATCAGGTTCCCCTCCAGTACGATCACTGCCAAAATACTGTCCTCATCCACCTGCGAGAGCTGAATGAACTTAATCTTGTTCTGCTTCATGACAGGCGATGAGATCATCGACGCGTAATTGGTGTTGGCCGCCAGGAGCTTCGCGACCTGCTGCAGAAGACTTTCCAGCTTGTCCTGCTTCTGCAGGAGTAAGCTCTTCATATCCTCCACCTGCTTGCGCTCTGTGCCCAGCATATTGTCTACATACAGACGATACCCGGCATCTGTGGGAATACGTCCCGCTGAAGTGTGGGGCTGCATGATCAGTCCCATCTCCTCGAGGTCCGCCATCTCATTTCTGATCGTTGCACTGCTCAGCTTGAGATCGGTGTACTTGGAAATGGTCCTGCTGCCGACCGGCTCGCCGGTCTCCAGGTAATTGCGGATGATGGCCTGCAATATTTTCATCTTTCGATCCTGCAGTTCCATACTAATCCTCATGCTTTCTTATTCCGTTATTAGCACTCATCTAAGTCGAGTGCTAACACCTTTCTTGTATAAAATAGCACTCGGATATGGGGATGTCAACTGCAATTCATGACGAATTTCTAAAAAGAGTATAAAGAAAAGACGGCTCGCCGAGCCGCCTTTTCGGAGTATGTTCACTATTATGGGCCTCATTCCCCGCGCTTTTTCAGACGCCGGGCACAGGCCTCTTGAGGACCAGGAAGTACAGAAGGACCAGGATGCCGAGTACGATCCTGTACCAGCCAAAGACCTTGAAGTCATGCTTTCGAATATAGTTCATAAAGAGGCCGATGACCACCATGGAGACCACGAAGGCCACCACCATGCCGGTGCCGAGGATGGCCAGCTCCGGTCCCGTGAAGTGGAGACCGTACTTGACGAGCTTCAAAAGACTCGCGCCCGCCATGACAGGGATGGCCAGAATGAAGGTGAACTTGGCCGCCACGGTACGGGAGATCCCGATCATGCGTCCGCCCAGGATCGTCGCGCCGGAGCGGGAAGTTCCCGGAAAGACGGCCGCGATCAGCTGAAAGAGGCCGATCACGAAGGCGTCGCGGAAGGTCAGGTCGCGCATGCGGTCGACTCTGGGGACCTTGTTGGAGTTGACGGTTTCTATAATAATGAACAAAATACCGACGACCAGAAGCATGGTGCCTACCACCACCGGGGTGTAGAAGTGTTCGTCGATCCAGTCATCGAACAGGACTCCTACGACAGCGGCAGGGATGCAGGCGACGATTGCCTTGAGCCACATGATGAAAATGCTCTTTCTGAACTTGATCTTGGTCTGTCCGTTTCTGAGCTTCACTCTCTTGAAGGGCCAGATGGAGCTCCAGAACGAGATCACAACCGCAAGAATCGCGCCGAGCTGGATCACGACCAGAAATACATTCCAAAATTCCGGCGATACGTCGAGCGTGACGAATTCATTGAGAAGGATCATGTGGCCTGTGCTGCTGATGGGAAGCCATTCCGTGATTCCCTCGACGAGGCCGAACAGTGCTGCTTTCAGTATTTCAATGACCTGCATTCGGATAATTCTCCTTTACAAACTGGCGGATCCTGGGCAGTGCTCTCTCCACCTTCTCCGTGTCGATGCAATATGCGACGCGGAAGAAGCCGGGCGCGCCAAAACCATCTGCCGGTACGAAGACCAGGTCATATTTCAGCGCTTTCTGGCAGAACGCGACAGCATCCTCTTCCAAGGCCTTGGGCATGATATAGAAGGTGCCGCCGGGCCTTACAACTGTGAAACCAAGTTCTGTGAACGTATCATATAAGAGATTCATATTCGTCTCATAGACGGAGAGATCGGACGTATCGTCACAGGTCTCCGCCATGGCCAGCATGATCAAAGAGGACGGGCAGTTGTGGCCGATGCCTCTGGAAATCTGGCCGCACATAGGCACGATGTCGTCCGCGTGCTCGCAGGCCGGGTTGACTGCCACGTAGCCAATGCGCTCTCCGGGTACGGAGAGGGACTTGGAGAAGGAATAGCAGGTCAGTGTGTGGGGATAGAACTTTGCCACATACGGGGCCTTCTTTCCATCGAAAATGATCTCTCTGTAGGGCTCGTCAGAGATCAGGAATACGTTGTGGCCGAATTCCTTGCTCTTTCTGGTGAGCAGATCCGCAAGGCGGGTCAGGGTCTCCTCACTGTAGAGGACGCCGGACGGATTGTTGGGGGTGTTGATGAGAACCGCCGCCACATTCTCCGTCAGGTACTTCTCCGCTTCCTCGAAGTTGATCTGGAAGGTCTCAAGATCCGCCGGAACGACCTTGATCCTTGCGCCTGTATCGTTGATATAGGGGTTGTATTCCGGGAAATAGGGGGCAAAAACCAGCACTTCATCGCCGGGCTTTGTCACCGCGCGAAGGGCGTGCGCCAGCGCGCCTGCCGCACCCGAGGTAGGGAAAATATGATTTCCCGTATAGTTCATGTCGAATCTGCGGTTCAGGGAAGCTGCTACCTTCTCCTTGACCTCCGGGATGCCCAGCGTAGGGCTGTAGCCGTGAAGGCGGAGGGGCTCCATGTTTTTCAGAAGGTCGAGCGCTGTGTCCGTAAAGCTCTGCGGAGCCGGAACGGAGGGATTGCCGAGACTGAAGTCAAATACGTTCTCATATCCGATCTCTTTGCCTCTCGCGGTCGCGTACTCCGAGAGATTCCGGATCACGGATTTGTTGGACAACATGGCAAGATAATGTTCATTGATCATAATGTACCTCCACTTCTTTGATCAGTATCACTTAAAGAAGTCTTCGTTTGGTCCAGTCTTCTTTTTTCAACCTATAATACCGCTGATTTTTCTCTTCCGCTACTGGAAGAAAGCCAAAATATCGAAGTATTTTGTCCGACGCTATATTCGAAATGTCCGCATCGGCCCCTACCACCTCAAATCCAAGCATCGTAAAACCGTATGCGAGAATGGATGCGCCGACCTCCCTGGTAATCCCAAGGCCGCGCCAGTCCGCCCGGAGCAGGTATCCGAAGGTCACCTCCGCGTCCGCATCCGGGGAGGACGAGGAAGGAAATGAATAGCCCATCCGGCCGATCAGCGCCCCGGTCGCCTTGCTGATGACCGCCCAGTCGCCGTAACCGCCCAGGCGGTAGACGCGCCGGATATAGCTGCGCAGGATCTCCCGCTCCTTATTGCGGTCCGAACAGGGCGCTTCCAGAAAGCGCTTGGCCTCGCTGTCATAGAGGTCGTAGATGGCATCCAGGTCCTCCGGCACAAATTCGCGGACCAGGCACCGGTCTGTCTCCAGGATGGTCCAGGGTAGGTCCCTCTGCCTCTGCCATATTTTGACAAGCGAATCCCGGTCCACCCAGGGGAGCTCCATGAGCACGTAGTCCGCCGCGTGCAAGTCCTCGCCCCGGTTGCCGGCGTGGGAGAAGGCACAGTAAGCGGCGCCGCAGGACAGAAGCTCCGCAAGGAGCCTCGCGGAGTCCGCAACGCACAGCGTATCCTGCTCCGACCAGTCGATCCCCGCATCCGCGAGCGTATCCCCGCTCTCCAGGATCCACAGATCCGCCTCGAAGCCGTATCCTTTATAGGCGCGCACTGCCTCCGCTGCCTCGGGAAGGCTCGTGCCCTGCCACCTTTCTTCCAGCAAAATATAGATTCTATTCATCATACTATGCATCATTATACAAACCATGCACAGGGAATGCAAAGAGAGTTCTCGCAATGCGCCTGTTTGGGCTATTTCCGGACCACGTTCATATTTTGTTCATATTTTATTTGTTTATTCTTCAATTTTTAATAAATCTTTGGACATGATTGACTTATATAATCAAATCATAGAAAACAACAAAGACGTTTCCCGTTATTGGTTTACAAATAACTTTTTCATAACATGCCAGGTACGAAATGTACCTGGCATCCTCCCTTTTATGGGGGCTTTTTTTATGTGACAAAGAAAGTGGGGACATCCCCTATCGTTAAAAAGCCGGTACAGTGACAGGTCCTTCCCGTCGCCGTACCGGCTTTGTTCACATCTTATCTGATTTTACTGATATTGATTTTACTGATCTATTTGTCGATCCTATCATTCAGATCACATCATCACTTCCGATCCGCGCCTCCCTGCCGCGAGTCGTCAGCTTAACAGATTGAGCTTGTCTTTCAAAGCGCTCAGGATCTCTTCCATGGCGGCTTCCTCATCATGGCCGTCTGCCGAAACAGTGAGAAGATCACCATTCACAAGATTGAGGGACATCATTCCCATGATGCTCTTCGCGTTCACACGCTTGGTCTCTGTTTCCAGATAAATCTTGCTCTCATACTTACTGGCAATCTGCACCAGCTCCGCAATAGGTCTGGGTTCCAGCCCTCCAGGGCAGGAGATCTTAATTGACTTCTTAATCATTACCACTCTCTCCTTGTCATGGCTTGCCCGGTTTCTCCCCGGCTGCGGCACCGGTTCCCGGCCTAGTTCCCGCCAGAATCCGCTCTGTATTTCTCTGCGATTTCCGAAAGCCTTCGAAGACGATGGTTGACACCTGATTTGCCGATTGGCGGCACAGCCAGCTCTCCCAGCTCCCGCAGCGGCGTGTCCGGATACTGCATGCGCAGCTCCGCCATTTTTCTAAGGCTCTCCGGAAGTGTCCGAAGGATCCCGCTCTCTTCCAGAAAACGGATATCAGCGATTTGTTTTCTGGAGGCGCTCACTGTCTTGCCGATGTTGGCTGTCTCACAATTCACGCGACGGTTGACACTATTGCGCAGTTCCTTCAGGATCCGTTGATTCTCCATCTCCATCATGCTGACAGGCGCGCCCATCAGGTTCAAAAGATCGACGATATCCGCGGAGTCCTTCAGATACACAACGTAGAATTTCTTGCGAAGAACGGCCTTGGCCTCTTTGCCCAGGCTCAGGAGTACTCCCTGCAGCTGTAAAGCCTGTTCCTGTGACGAACAGCTCCACTCCAGATGATACTCTTTTCGGGGATCGCTCACGGATCCGCTGCACAGAAAGAGATCTCTTACATAGTTTCTCTTACAGCAGCTTCTCCGGATCAGATCATCCGCCACCTTGTCGTTCCGGTCCAGCCGCAGGCGGCCGCTGCTGTCTGCAGCGCCTGTCATCTGCGCAAGCCGCAATACCGTATCAGAAGGAAGCTCGACCTGTACCCACCCCTTGCGTTCCCGGCTTTCATCCGCCGCGGAACATGATACGATACCAATATTAATGGTTTTACGCACTAAAGTAAAGCATTTTCTGACTGCTTCCTCGTTGTCCGTATTCAAAAAGAGCTTGTAAGGCGTGTCGGGGCTGCCCTCAAAGCGGCCCAGGCAACACAAAATGGCCGCGAGAGACGCGGCCCTGCAATGTCTGGCCGAAGGGATTCCCCCGGCGATTTCCGCTTTCACATCCGAAGAAAAGGACATATTCGTTGCTCTCCATTTCGCAGCACGTTCAGAACTCGCCCAGGAAGATCACTTCCCGTTCCAGCTGTACGCCTGCGTCTTCCAGAACGATCCTCTGTACTTCCTCGATCAGTTTGCGGATCTGTGCCGCGCTGGCGTTACCGCGGTTGATGACAAATCCGGCGTGTTTCTCCGACACCTGTGCGTCGCCCACGCGAAATCCCTTGAGACCCGCGTCCTGGATCAGCTTTCCGGCAAAATAGCCCTCCGGCCGCTTGAATGTGCTGCCCGCGCTGGCAAACTCCAGCGGCTGCTTGTCCTTGCGCTGCTGTGCAAGCTCTGTGATCCTGTCCGTGATCGCCTGCTTGTCTCCGGGCGCAAGTTCGATCGCCGCCGCAAGGACAATGCCGTCCTCTCTCTTGAGGCGGCTGGTCCGATACCCGAATTCCATCTCCTCGCCGCTGTAGGTCCTGACTTCTTTGCCCGGATATAGCACATCCACCGAGCGCATGACCTGTTTCATCTCACCGCCGTATGCGCCGGCGTTCATCATCACTGCGCCGCCCAGGGATCCGGGGATGCCTGCCGCAAACTCAAATCCGGCAAGACCTGCGTCCCTGGCCGCCATCGCAATCTTTAAAAGGGATGCGCCCGCACCTGCGCGGAGCATCGTTCCATCTACCTCTACCCTGTTCAGGGCTGTCTCCGTGCCCGCCGGCGCGCACATGGTCACGACAGCGCCTCTGTAGCCTCCGTCGCCGATCAAAAGATTGGTGCCGCGTCCAAGTAAAAAGACCTCCGTCTGCGACTGCGCGAGAAGGTCCATGACCTTCGTGAGTTCCTCTCTGTCACAGACCTCAATGAAAAGGTCTGCCGGACCACCGGTCCTGAAAGAGGAGTGGCTGGCCAGGATCTCCTTCTCTCTGACCCTGCCCGGCGCAGCGATTTTCTGTAGTTGTAGTATCAATTCTCTCGTTATCACTTACTCGTCCTCATCCGTTCTGTATCCGCCCATCAGATTGGCCTGTACGCGCTTATAGAGCTCCTGTGCCGCATTGTAGCCCATGAGCTTCTGTCTGTGGTTGACCGCTGCCGCTTCGCAGATGATCGCGAGATTGCGGCCGGGGCGGATCGGGATCTTGTGGCAGACCACACGGTTGCCCAGATATTCAATATAGTGCTCTTCCAGCCCGAGGCGGTCGAAGTCTTTGTCCTTGCTCCACTCCTCGAGTTCGATGACCAGATCAATATTTTGGCTATTGCGCACGCTCGATACGCCGAACAGCGTCTTGACGTCGATAATGCCGATGCCGCGCAGCTCGATCAGGTGCTTGGTGATCTCCGGCGCGGTGCCGATCAGGGTCTCCTCACTCACCTTGCGGATCTCGACGACGTCGTCCGACACCAGTCTGTGACCGCGCTTGATGAGCTCCAGGGCCATCTCGGATTTACCGATGCCGCTCTCGCCGGTGATCAGGACGCCGACGCCGTAGACGTCGATCAGAACGCCGTGGATCGTGATGCAGGGCGCCAGGCGCACGTTGAGCCAGCGGATCAGCTCCGCCATGAAGTTACTCGTTGCGCTCTTGGTCATGAGCAGCGCCACGCCGTTCTCCAGTGCGTACCGCATGAAGTCCTCGTCGGGTTCCAGCTCTCTACAGAACACGACGCAGGGAATGTCCAAAGAGAGGAATCTCTGATAGATCTGCTCCTTCTCCTCCGGCTTCATCTGCTGCATATAGGAATACTCCACCAGTCCGATGATCTGGATCCTGCCGGCCGCGAAGTGCTCAAAATACCCGGTCATCTGCACCGCCGGGCGGTTGATGTCGGGCTGACGGATCTTGATCTTGGTGACGTCAATCTGCGGCGTCAGATTTTCGAGGTTCATCTTCGTGATCACCTCATTTAAGCGAACGGTACTCATACTGATTCCTCTCTGGCGCAATGCCACTACTGTTGCGATGTGCTGCCGTCCGGCTGCGGATCGCCCGCGGCCTTCTGAGCCTTCTCATCTACTTCTTGTGCTTTGTGAAAATATCGATAGACCTCTTCGGCGGCGCTCTGACTGAGCTCCGGCACCTGCGCAAGGCGCTCTACGTCCGCCTCCATGATCTCATGGATCGATCCGAATTCCCGCATCAGCGCTTTCTTCCTGGCGGGACCGATGCCCGGGATCTCCTCCAGTCTCGAGGAGGTCTGTGCTTTGCCCCGCAGGGATCTGTGGTATTCAATTGCGAAGCGGTGCGCCTCGTCCTGAATACGGGTGATCAGCTTGAAGGCCTCTCCGGACCGGTCGATCGGGATCTCTATATTATTGTAATACAAACCTCTCGTCCTGTGGTGGTCATCCTTGACCATTCCGCACACCGGGATCGAGAGCCCCAGCTCATCGAGGACCTGCAGGGCGATATTGACCTGGCCCCGTCCGCCGTCCATCATCAGAACGTCCGGGAACTTGGTAAAACTGCCGAATTCCCTGTCGATCCGCTTACTGTCCAGTTCCTTCTGCTCCTCCATGCCGTGCCGGAAGCGCCGTGTCAGCACCTCCTTCATACAGGCATAGTCGTTGGGGCCCGCCACCGATTTGATCCGGAACTTGCGGTAGTCGCTGCGCTTGGGTTTTCCCTTCTCGTAGACGACCATGGAGCCGACGTTAGCAAAGCCGCTGATATTCGAAATATCATAGGCCTCCATGCGGTCCGCCCGCGCAAGGCCCAGAAGATCCGCAATCTCCTTGACCGCGCCGATGGTCCTGCCCTCTTCGCGCTTGAGCCGCTCGCGGTCCTTGTCGAGGATCAGCCCGGCGTTGGTATTGGCGAGCTCCACCAGCTTCTCCTTCTGCCCCTTGACGGGCACTTTCAGGGTTACCTTACTGCCCCGGATGGCCGTCAGCCACTGCTCGATCAGATCGTGGTCCTCCAGTTCGCAGGGCAGGATGATCTCCTTGGGAATGGACGGCGTGCCGCCGTAAAACTGCTTGATAAACTCCGACAGGATATCGGATTTCTTCCTGCCGGCCACGTGGGTCATGTAGAAATGCTCGCGCCCGATTAGCTTGCCGTCCCGCAGAAAGAATGTCTGGATGACGCCGTCCGAATCCGGACTGGAATTGTCCACCGCGATCCCCAGGATATCCCTGTTCTCGCCGATGCCCTCCGACATCTTCTGCTTCTGGGCCACCTGCTGCACGCTCTGCAGAAGGTCCCTGTATTTGATCGCCTTCTCGAATTCCATGGCCTCGGAGGCGTCTGTCATCTTCTTCGTTAAATCGTGAATGATGGGATCGTAGTGGCCCGACAGAAACTCCAGCGCCATATCCACGCGCTTTCTGTAGGCCTCCTCGGACACCTCTCCTGTGCACGGCGCGCAGCAGCGCTCCATATGCAGATTGAGGCACGGCCTCTCTTTGCCAAAATCCCGCGGCAGAACTCGCGCGCAGTCCCTTAGGCCGTACATGCGATTGAGCAGCTCAATGGTGCTCTTGACCGCCTGCGCACTGGTATAGGGGCCAAAATACCGCGCCTTGTCCTTATACTGCTTTCTGGCAAATAAAATGCGCGGGTAGGGCTCTCCGACCGTGACCTTGATATAGGGGTAAGTCTTGTCGTCCTTGAGCATCGTGTTGTATTTGGGCCGGTGCTCCTTGATCAGGTTGTTCTCAAGGATCAGCGCCTCCAGCTCCGAATCCGTCACGATATACTCAAAACGGGCGATCTGTTTGACCATCTGGTCGATCTGGGGCCCGCGTCCTACGATCTTACGAAAATAAGAGCGGACGCGATTGTGGAGGTTCACCGCCTTTCCCACATAAATAATCGCATCCCGCTCATCATGCATGATATATACGCCCGGTTTGGGCGGCAGTTTCTTCAGCTCTTCCTGCACATTGAACATGTTTCAGCTCACTTGTCCTTAAAAAGTCTGTCCAGGTCCTCCTTGGGGACGTCAGAGAATCTTCCTCTGGTCCGGTTGTCTTCCTTTTCCACAGGCTGCTCGTCGTCCTCAGCTTCCCCGTCGTCCTCGGAGGTCTCGTCCGACTTCGCATCCGCCGGCGCAGCTTCCGGTGCGGCGCTCATTTCCGCCGCTTCCTCGGCCGTGGGCGCAGCGGTCTCTGCCTTGGCCGGCTCTGCAGCAGTCTCGACCTTGGCCGGCTCTGCAGCGGTCTCGACCTTAGCGGGCATTTCCGCCATAGGAAGCGCCGGCTCTGCCGCATCCTGTGTATTCTCCCCGGCCTTGTCGGAATCGTCGGGCTCCGGCAGTCCTTTGGCCTGTCTGTACAGGCGCATGAAGTCCTTGCCGCTGATCGTCTCTTCGCGGATCAGCTGCTCCGCGATCATGTCCATGGCGTCCATGTTCTCGGAGAGGATGCGCTTGGACTCGTTGTAGCAGTCCTCCATGATCTTGCGGACTTCCTCGTCCACAGCGGCTGCCGTGACATCGCTGCAGTTGAGTACGGTGCGGCCCTCCAGATACTGGCTCTCCACGGTCGCAAGGCCCATCAGGCCGAAGCGGTCGCTCATGCCGTACTGGGTGACCATGTTGCGGGCGATGGCCGTCGCGCGCTCGATATCGTTGGAAGCGCCGGTCGTGACGGTGTCAAACTTGAGTTCCTCCGCCGCGCGGCCGCCGAGGAGACCAACGATCATATCGTGCAGCTCCGCCTTGGAATTGAGGTATTTCTCCTCCTCCGGCACCTGCATGACATAGCCGAGGGCGCCCATGGTGCGAGGCACGATGGTGATCTTCTGCACGGGCTCTGAATTCTTCTGCACTGCGCTGATCAGGGCGTGACCGACCTCGTGATAGGAGACAATGGTCCGCTCCTTCTTGCTCATAATGCGGTCCTTCTTCTCCTTGCCGACCAGAACCTGCTCGACAGCTTCAAAGAGGTCCTTCTGATTGACGTATTTACGCTTGTTCTTGACTGCATTGATGGCAGCCTCGTTGATCATGTTGGCAAGATCGGAGCCCACTGCTCCGCTGGTTGCCAGCGCGATCTCTTCCAGATCCACGGACTCGTCCATGCGGACGTCCTTGGCGTGTACTTTCAGGATTTCGACGCGGCCCTTGAGATCCGGTCTGTCCACGATAATCCGCCTGTCAAAACGGCCGGGACGAAGCAGCGCCTTATCCAGGATTTCCGGCCGGTTGGTCGCGCCAATGACCAGAATTCCCTTGGCCGCTTCAAAGCCGTCCATCTCGGAGAGCAGCTGGTTCAGGGTCTGTTCTCGCTCCTCGTTTCCGCCGCCGTACTTGGAGTCGCGGCTTCTGCCGATGGCGTCGATCTCGTCGATGAAGATGATGCAGGGTGCGTTCTTGTTGGCCTCTTTAAAGAGGTCACGCACACGGGATGCGCCGACACCGACGTAAAGCTCAATAAAGTCCGATCCTGTCAGGGAGAAAAACGGCACGTGCGCCTCTCCGGCTACGGCCTTGGCAAGGAGTGTTTTGCCAGTGCCGGGCGGGCCGACCAGCAGGGCTCCCTTGGGGAGCTTGGCGCCGATCTTGACATACTTGCCCGGATTGTGCAGGAAATCGACGACCTCCTGCAGAGACTCCTTGGCTTCGTCCTCGCCTGCGACATCCTGGAATGTGATGCCGGTATCCTTCTGCACGTATTCCTTAGCCGTGCTCTTGCCGACGTTGCCCATAAGGCCGCCGCTGCCGGCTCTGCGGAAGATAAAGCCCATGATCACCCACAGGAACACAATGGGAAGAACATAGGACAGCAGGAAGGATACGATCATCCCTGAGCTGTCCGGAATATAGCCGTTGATCGTAACGCCCGCCTTGAGAAGGCGCTCGGTCAACGCCGTACTCTCCTCTGTGATCGCTGTATAACGGAGGGCATCCGAGTCCTTTAAATGAATCTCCAGACGATCCGAGCGGACATTGACTTCCTCGACCTTTTTGTCGTTGACCAGCTGCACGAATTCGTTGTAACTGATCCTGGTCGCCGTCTCAGACCCCCGGTTCATCACATAGCTGATCACGACCAGTGCGATCACGGTCGCAAGGAGCATGATCACCAGATTCTGGCGGTTGGGCCCTTTGCTTCCATTTCCCTGCTCGTCATCGCCGCCCCCGCTGCCGCCGCTGTTTCCTCTGCGGTCGTGACGGTTGTCGTCGTAACGCTCGAGACTGCCGCTTGCGCGGTCTTTCTTATGGAAAAAATCTCCAAACATTCTAATACTCTTTCTTTCACTGCATCACCGGAGGCCAGGTACGGCCTCCGGCTGCGGACACATTATTTTCTGTGCTTCTTGGCCTTATTCTTCTGATAGATCACATAGAGCCCCTTCAGAAGAAGGTTGCTGTCAAGGGTGATCGCATGTCTGCACATAGGGCAGATCGTAGAAGCAAGGCCTCCCGTTGCGACAACACTGCCGACACTGCCGCCCAGCTCATCGATGTAATGATCCAGAATGCCGTCCAGCGCGCCAGCCGAACCATAGATGATCCCGGATTTCATGCAATCGATCGTGTTGGATGCGATCGTCTTCTGCGGCGGCGTGATCTCGATGTTGGGAAGCAGGGATGTGCCGTCCGCAAGCGCGTGCATTGACAGACGCACGCCGGGCATGATCGCGCCGCCGATGTAGCGTCCCTTCGCATCGACGACAGTGACCGTCGTTGCGGTGCCCATGTCGATGATGATGCAGGGAAGGGGATACTCATTCTTGGCGGCGACGGCTGTCGCCACAAGATCCGCGGCGATCGTGCCGGGATCATCCAGGACAATGTCCAGTCCGGTCTTAATCCCGGCGCCCACAACCATTGCGTCGATCCCGGAAATGATCTTCACAGCCTTTTTAAGGGGATCGATCAGCTGGGGCACCGAAGAGGAGATGATCGCGTCGCTGAATCCGAACCGGTCCACATTTTCCAGCTCCAGGATCTGCTTGATATCCGAGGCGTACTCATATTCTGTCTTCTTGAGATTGCTCTCGAGGCGCAGAATGTGGGAAATCTCTCCCTGTTCGTCGATGCATCCGAGTACGATATGTGTGTTGCCGGTGTCAATTGCGAGAATCATCGCTTCCTCCTTACCTATAGCATTGACTGCATTTACTCGATGGGCGGCAGAATGTCCTTCAGGCCTTCCATAAAGGTGCTCTCATAGTATTCCGCTCTGCCTGTGTCAAAATATCCTGTCATCTCGGGATCGATCGGGATCCTGGCTACAACCGGAATATTCTCCTTGGCCGCGATCTCTTCCACATGGCTGTCGCCGAACAGGCGGATCTCTTCGCCGCAGTGCGGGCACTTGACGTAGCTCATGTTCTCTACGATGCCCAGTACCGGCACTTTCATGAGTTTCGCCATGCCCAGTGCCTTCTTGACGATCATGCTGACCAGATCCTGCGGGGTCGTGACGACGATGATGCCGTCGATCGGCAGGGACTGGAATACAGTCAGCGGTACGTCGCCGGTTCCCGGAGGCATATCGATGAACATATAGTCTACATAGCCCCAGTTGACGTCAGTCCAGAACTGCTTGAGCGCGCCGGTGATGACAGGGCTTCTCCAGATGACCGGTGCGTCTTCCTGCTTGGTGAGAAGGTTCATGGACATGATCTTGATGCCGGTCACGGTGTTGGCGGGATAGAGACATTCCTCTGTCGCAACAAGGTCGGGATAGCCTACGCCAAACATCTTGGGGATGCTGGGTCCTGTGATATCCGCGTCCAGGATGGCGGTCTGGTAGCCGTTTCTTCTGGCCCAGAGAGCGCTCATGCCGGTCACGGACGATTTGCCGACGCCGCCTTTGCCGCTGACAACTGCGATCACTTTATTGACATGACTGCCCTTGTTGGGCTCGATGTGAAAATCCGGGGGTGTGGGCGGCTTGGGCGCGCCACTGTTATTCTGTGCACTCATGGTTGGTTCCTCCATTATGATCGTAATAATATAGGCCATTTCTCAAAAAGCCTGTCCTTTAATAATAATGGATACTTCGCCTTTTGAAAAGTGCTTTATGGGGCACCGCTTCCATGGGGTACGACCCCTATACGCACGAATGGGGTACGACCCCTACATGCACTGTAGGGGTCGTACCCCATCGATAACCGTCTGTAAATCAATCTTTGCAAACTGTAAGCGCCGGTGCAACCGTCCCCAGGAAGGTATCCACCTTGGCCCAGTATCTCTCGGGGTCCACGCAGACGCTCATGACATGCTCCGCGCCGGGCATCAGCATAGACATCTTCTGGCAGGACGCCGCCTCGAACAGGTTCTTCATCATGCGGCAAGGAATAAAGGAATCCGCTTCGCCATGAATGAACAGCGTCGGGGTGACCGATCTCTGCACCGCCTCGATCGGCGCTGCCTTCTTAAGGTCATAGCCGGCTTCCACCAGTGATACGGCCCTTAGGAGCGGCATGATCACTTCCGCGGGCACCGGCGGCTTCTGTTCCAGGTTGTTGTAGACCTCGATGAACTCGCCGATTGCCGTATCATAGCCTGCGTCTTCCACACAGGCCTTCACATTGGAAGGGAGCTTTTCGCCCGTCGTCATCATGACCGTCGCGGCGCCCATAGAAATACCGTGGAGAATGATGGCCGCCTCCGGATCCCTCTCCAGGATCTTGTCGATCCAGAGGATGATGTCCAGCCTGTCGTGATAGCCGTATCCGACATAGGTGCCCTCGCTCTTTCCGTGTCCCCGCAGATCCGGCAAAAGCACGTGCATGCCGTAGTGATCGCGGTAGTGCTGCGCATACTGGCCGACACTCTCCGACGTATCCGAGTAGCCGTGCACACAGATCGCATACCGGTGCTCGCCCTCCGGCGCCGGGGAAGGGATGAAATTGGCGTGGATATGAAGGCCGTCCTCGGTCATCGCATACCAGTCCTCCCGCTCCGGGTGCTCGTTCATCCAGCGGCGGCCGCGCACATAGGGTCTCTCCGACGGATCCTTGTCGCGGCTCTTGTCATGCCGGACCGGTTTCATGGAGAACATGTAAAAATAGTGCGCTGCCCCCAGCAATGCGCCGGCTCCGACGCAGGCGCTTGTGCCGGCCACAAATTTGAGTGCCTCACGCATCGCGGATTTCTTTTTCTTCACGCTTTTCTTATTTTTAGTATTGGTCTCTTCTTCCTTCGATCTCTTATTCGCCATACTGCAAAGTCCTCTCATTGGCCGCTCACGGCATATTCATGCACACAGTGACCATAAATTCGGTTCCCTCGCCTCTGCGGCTGCGGACCCTGACATTGCCTCCCATAATGCGGACAATCTCTCTTGCGGTATAGAGTCCCGCGCGAAGCGGATCATCTCTTTCATCCTTCATCTCGAACATGCCCTGCATGAGCTCGCTGGCAATGCTGCTGCCGTTATCCCGGATCGTAAAGTACAGATAGACCCGGTTCCCCGACGCTCTGTCCGCCCGACAGCCCAGGTTGATCACGCCGCCCTCCGGCGTCTGCTCCGTTACACTCTCGAGAAGACTCACAAGCGCCCTCTGCAGCTTGGCCTTGTCGCCGATCGCCTGCTCCGGCATGGATACGCTCTTTTTAAGTTCCAATCGGATCCGCTTTTTCTCGCAGACAGGCTTTTGCAGAACCATCACGTTCGTAAGGCACTCGTCGATGGAGAAGAGTTCCTCTTTCAGAACGCCGTCGTCGGACGCCGCCATCTGCACCAGATCATCCATAACTGTATTTCTGACAGGTTCCACGTTCTCATTGGCAGGCGTCTCTTCTACATTGCGCGTAGTCGCCCGGCCAAGCGGCGCTGCATTTGCAGAAGGTCCGGCCGCCTCCGCCTTTTGCGCCTGCGTGTCAAAACGCCGCCTGAGGCTGCGTGCCGGCACTGTGTCAAAAAATCCATCCTCGCTGTCCATCGTCTGCTGCAGAAGCGGCGCATTCTGTGCCTCCTCCAGCCGCGACGGGCTCTCCTGATAGGAAGGCGCCCTTCCGCTCTGCTGCACTGCCGACGCCTTCCCAATGATAGGTCTGCCGCCGGACGGCTGCTGCACCGGTGCCTGCGGCGTCACCTTGGACTTGGTCATGGCGTCGATCATTTCCTGCAGGCGCTGCACGGTTTTGGCCTGCTCCTTCTCGCGAAGCTGGCTGCTGTTCATCTGGCGTTCGCGGAGGGCCTCCGACTCCCGCAGTGCGTCCATGGTGCGCTTGAGCTCCTGCTCCAGCTTATCGATCTCCGCCTGCTTGGTCGCAAGTTCCTTCTCGCAGTCCGCCGACATGAGTTCGATGGTCCGCTTCTGCTTGGCGAGTTCGTTTTCCTGCACACGGCGATAGTTTTCAAGCTGCTTTTCCAGCATCTGCTCCTTGTCGGTGTAGGACCGCTGGAGCTCCTGCTCTCTGGCCTCGTATTCGAGCCGCAGCTGCTTTTCCTTGATTTCGATGGAGCCCTTCTGGGAATCCAGGACCTGGTTCATCTTGACGCGGAAGGATTCGATCTGCTCCTGCGTCTTGGCTTGGGCTTCCTCGATCTCCTTGCGAACCGTGGTCTGGGCCTCCTCCACCTGGAGTCTCGCCTTCTCCTCGGCCTCCCGGATCTCCACCTTGGCCCGTTCCTGCTGCAGGCGGGAGGCGGCCTCCGCCTTGGCGATGAGCTGGTCTGTGGCCTTTCTGGCTTCGTCCTTGTCGACATAGAAGAGCATACGCAGCCGGTTTCCATTGTGGTCAGCGCTGTTGATCAGGTACACGTCTGTCCAGCGCTTCGTGCCGTCCGCCTGTTCCATCTCGAACATGCCGACATAGGGGTCCTTGGCGACCATTTCCAGATGGGACTGGGTCATCCGCTTTCTGGTGATACTGGTCATTTCCAGACGGTAAAAAGGATCCTTGGCCACTTCATCCGCAAAGCCTGCCATACTGAGCCCAAACCGCTCGGGGAACTGGCGGCTCACGTAGACGGGGCGCCAGTTGCCGGGCTCACCGGAAATGGCGCAGATCCCACCCGGTATTTTGCCCAGGATATCCGCCGCCGAGGCGACGCGCTCCTGCATCTGCGCATGGATCTGGTTAAAACCGGTCGTCTCCTGGAAGATGCAGTAGTAGACGGTGTTCTCGCCTTCCTGGTAGGCAGGCGCACCGATCATGCGGTACTGGAAGCGGTTTCCGTCCCTTCTATAGAAGGTCAGGTTGACGGCCAGATGTCCGTTGGTTCCCTGGATCTCCTTGAGCTTGTCCATGATCTTGTCGCGTTCCTCGTCCGAGACCATGAAAAAGGGATCTCTCTCCATCTGCTTCTGGAACTGATCCTCTTTATAATGAAGCTTCTTCCAGAAATACTCATTATAAAACAGGGTCCTGGGACCCTCTTCCTTCATATAGGCAAAAATCAGCACGCCGCAGGGGAGATTCTCTGTGAACTCCCGGATCTGCTCCATCCCGCCCTGTCCCTGTCTCTCGGACATATGGATGAACGTGATCTCGAAGTGCTGCCCGCGCTTGCAGATAGCCATGCTGCAGCGAAGATAGACGGCCTTCTCCTCCTCCTTGGGCACGAGATTGATCTCGTACGCCACCGTCGAAATGTCCGCGGCGCTCGGTGAACTCTTGATCGATACAATGTCCACGTAATGCCGTTCGGGTCTCGCTGTCATCTCCTCCTGCAGGAAATCGTGAATCTCCTTGGCAGAGAGGAAATGATACATCTGCCTGGGCGTGATCCAGACCACGTCATAGGCCATGTCTTCCAGGCACAGGTCCGGATCTCTCATGCTGAAAAAGCTATTCAAAAAATTTTTTCCAAAATCTATCGGTGTCTGCATGTTCCCATTATAGCAAACTCCATAGCCTTCGGCACAGCCGTGTAACAAAAAAGTGCGTCAAAACATTGCCCCTTCCATGAATCTTACATTGACGAAATCCCGCGCACGGTACACAATTACTTGAGCCAGTGTTCGCGCACAACATACACCCCGGAAAGGAATCCGTCTCTATGATCCGTATACTATGCATCGGCAAAATGAAGGATAAAGCCCTCCACATGCTGGAGGAGGAATATATCAAGAGGCTCAAGGCCTTTAGTAAAGTGGAAGTCGTCGAGGTCAAGGACGAGCCCAACGAGCACGTCGAGCGGGAAAAGGAAGCCGCCATGGCCAAGGAAAAAGAGGGGGAGCGCGCACTGGCTCAGATCAAAGACAACGATCTGGTGATCCTGTTGGACCTGCACGGCTCGCACTGGGACAGCGAGACCTTCGCCAGAAAGCTCGGGGAATGGCAGAGTGCTTCCTCCAATCTGGTTTTTGTCATCGCGGGATCCCTGGGACCCTCGCCGGCGCTGACGGCCCGTGCCAACGTGCGCTGGAAGCTGTCGGACCTGACCTTCACGCATCTGATGACCCGCGTGCTGGTGCTGGAGCAGATCTACCGGGGCTTTATGATCCTGGGCGGGCGCAAGTATCACAAGTAAAGGAGGGGGCGAGCATTTTTTCACAATTTCTTCACAGGATATACCCGATTTGAACATATTTCTTCTATATGATTACATCATCGACAGGGACGTGATGAACGACTCCCCCCTCAAATGATTCATTCTCCTGTCGGTCGTATTGTTTATCATTTTCCCCCCTTTATAAAGAGCCCTTCGGAATGTGTATTGCATATCGATGCATATTCCGAAGGGCTCTTTCCCTTTTTTATTGCAAAATGGATATTGCAGTCCAAGAACTTAATGAATATAATAGAGGAAGTTTTGATGAATTTTATGCATCAGAATTTATAATTATTCAGGACGCTGCTGAAAACTTCGCAAAGTTTTATGCAGTGAACGAATCTTTAAGGAGGATTTACAATGAAAAAGTATTTTGCAATGCTTCTTGCAGGCATGATGGCTGTCTCTTTAGCAGCTTGCGGCGGCAGCAGCTCCGCATCCACAGCGCCTGCTGAGACTGAGGCTGAGACCGAAGCTGAAGTCACTGAGGAAGGTACCACGGAAGCAGAGGCGCCCGCCGAGGCAGGCGAAGAGACCGCTGCAATCACAACAGTTGAGGAAGGCGTTCTCCACATGGCTACCAACGCTGCATTCCCGCCCTATGAGATGATCTCTGACGACGGCGGTTTCGAAGGCATCGACGTTGAGATCGCTACTGAGATTGCAAACAAGCTCGGCCTTGAGCTGGTCGTTGACGACATGGAGTTCGGTTCTGTCATCACATCCGTACAGAGCGGCAAGTCCGATATCGCGATGGCAGGTCTTACGGTTACTGAAGAGCGCAAGCAGAACGTAGACTTCACAGAGTCCTACGCGACCGGCATCCAGGTCATCATCGTACCTGAGGATTCCGACATTCTCACTGTTGACGATCTTGCAAATGACAAGATGATCGGCGTGCAGGACGGCACAACCGGTTACATCTACTGCTCCGACGACTACGGCGAGGATCACATCACATCCTACACCAACGGCGCTATGGCAATCGAAGCCCTCAAGGGCGGCAAGGTTGACGCGGTCGTCATCGACAACGAGCCCGCGAAGGCATTTGTGGCAGCCAATGAAGGTCTGAAGATCCTTGACACCGAGTACATCGTTGAGAACTATGCAATCGGCATCTCCAAGGACAACTCCGGTCTTCGTGATGCAGTCAACAACGCACTGACTGAGCTCATCGCTGACGGCACAGTCCAGCAGATCGTCGACAAGTACATCACGGCTGAATAATACGTGTCTTTGCGATAAAGACATACCTTGACTTTTAATCGCCATGCCCGGTCCGGTGACGGTTTCGCGGCATGGCGATCTTCCTATATGGAAATTTCTTATATGCAGTTGTTTTTATAGGTTTTAAGAATTTGGGAGGTATTGATTTGGGCGCATTTTTCTCAGATCTGGCTGCGCAATTCCATCAGGCTTTTATCGAAGCGGACAGATGGCAGCGCTATCTCTCCGGTATCGGAGTTTCCTTTACAGTCACGCTAGGCGCGCTGGCGATCGGCGTCATCCTCGGCGTTCTGGTCGCGGTGGTCCGCACGCTGCATGACCAGCAAAAGCCCCACGAAAAGAATGCGCTTCTGAGCATTCTCAATGCGATCGGACAGGTGTACACGACGGCGATCCGCGGAACGCCTATGATGGTACAGCTCCTGATCATGGGCTTCGTCATCTTTAAATCCAGCCGCAACCTGGTCGGCGTCGCGATCCTCTCTCTTGGCATCAACTCCGGCGCCTACACCGCTGAGATCATCCGAAGCGGTATCATGTCGATCGATCCCGGCCAGATGGAAGCCGGCCGAAGCCTTGGCATGGACTATATCACGGTCATGAAGGACATCATTATCCCCCAGGCCATCAAGAACATCCTGCCGGCCCTCGGCAACGAGCTGATCACCCTGTTCAAGGACACGTCCCTGGTCACGGTCATCGGACTGACAGACCTCACCAAGGCTGCGCAGCAGATCCAGGCCAAAACATACCAGGCCTTCATGCCCTACATCGGTATCGCGCTCATGTACCTCGTTGTGGTCATGATTTTGACCAAGCTCCTCGGTATTCTGGAAAGGAGGATGAGAGAAAGTGACAGACGCTAAGAATAACACGTCCGCCAAGGCTCCTGTGCAGCCCGGCGAAGTGATGATCCACGTGGACAACCTCAAGAAGTCTTTTGGCGACAACCATGTCCTCAACGGCATCACCCAGGATATTAGAAAAGGCGAGAAGGTCGTCATCATCGGTCCCTCCGGCTCCGGAAAATCCACCTTCCTGCGGTGTCTCAATCTCCTCGAGATTCCGACCAGCGGCAAGATCATCTTCGAGGGCACAGACATCACCGACAGCAAAGTGGACATCAATGCGGTTCGCAGAAGAATGGGCATGGTCTTCCAGCACTTCAATCTCTTCCCCAATATGACCGTCCGCAGGAACATCACGCTGGCGCCTGTGCGCACCGGCTATATGAAGCAGGAAGAGGCGGACAAGGAAGCAGAGCGCCTGCTGGCCCGCGTCGGACTCCTCGACAAGGCGGACGCCTATCCGTCCAGCCTTTCCGGCGGACAGAAGCAACGGATCGCGATCGTGCGCGCGCTTGCCATGAATCCGGATATGCTCCTCTTCGATGAGCCCACTTCCGCCCTGGACCCCGAAATGGTCGGCGAAGTGCTCGAAGTTATGAAGGAGCTCGCGGACGACGGCATGACCATGGCCGTTGTCACCCACGAGATGGGCTTTGCGCGAGAAGTCGGCACCCGCGTCCTCTTCATCGACGAAGGCATTGTCAAAGAAGAGAACACGCCGAACGAATTCTTCTCCAACCCGCAGAATCCGCGCCTGCAGGATTTCCTGTCCAAGGTGCTGTGATCAGAATAATAAAAGAGGGTGTTGCAAGTGCAACGCCCTCTTTTTATGCCTTATGAATTTGACTATTTTGACGCTGTCCGATCAGTCCGCCGAGTCAAGCAGCTCGATGGAGTGCTCCATGTTCATCTTCATGCACATATCGATGAACTTGTTAAGCGGAACATCGTTGATCTGCTTGTTGGAGCCGCGCATATTGATGGAAACAGTCTCGTTCTCCGCTTCCTTGTCGCCCAGGACCAGAATGTAGGGATCCTTGTAGTTCTTGAACTTCTTGATCTTCTGCTTCATGTTGTTGTCGGAATAGTCCGCTTCTACCCTGATGCGAAGACCTTTCAGTCTCTGTGCTACCTTCTTGGCGTAATCGTTGTGCTCGGGGCGGATCGGAACGATCGCGACCTGATAAGGAGACATCCAGAAGGGGAATGCGCCCTTGAAGTTCTCGATGATGATACCGATGAATCTCTCCAGAGATCCGAAGATCGCGCGGTGGATAACAACCGGTGTCTTCTCAGAGCCATCCTGTGCGATGTACTTGAGCTCGAAGTTTCTGGGAAGCTGGAAGTCAAGCTGGATGGTGCCGCACTGCCACTCTCTGCCGAGTGCGTCCTTGATCTGCAGGTCGATCTTGGGACCATAGAAAGCGCCGTCGCCTTCATTGATCTCGTAGTTGCCTTCGCCGTACTTCTTGTCCAGGATCTTCTTGAGGACTGCTTCCGCGTCGTCCCAGAGCTTGATATCGCCCATGAAGTCCTCAGGTCTTGTGGAGAACTCAGCTCTATAAGTGATGCCAAAGGTCTTGTAGATCTCGTCAGCGATGCTGAGGATATCGTCAATCTCTGCCTCGATCATATCTTCGGTTACGAAGGTGTGGTCATCGTCCTGACGGAACTCCTGCACACGGAGCAGACCGTTCAGCTGGCCGGTCTTCTCTTTTCTGTGAAGGACATCATACTCGGAGTAGCGGATCGGAAGTTCCTTGTAGGAACGAGGTTTTCTCTTGAACTCCATCATCGCGTTGGGGCAGTTCATGGGCTTAGCTGCCATGGTATCTACTGCCTCGATGCTGAGCTGCTCATCCTCATCCTTGCCGGGAATGATGAACATATTGTTGACATAGTGTGCCCAGTGTCCGCTGATCAACCAGAGCTTCTTGTTGTTGATCAGCGGTGCAGAGATCTCCTGGTACTCGTGCAGATCCTGGATATCTCTGGAGTACTGCATCAGCGCCTGGTAGAGCTTCCAGCCGCGGGGCAGCCAATAAGGCATTCCCTGTGCGGTCTCATTGAACATGAACAGCTCCAGCTGCGGGCCGAGCTTCTTGTGGTCGCGCTCCATAGCTTCTTTGATCATCTTCAGGTGATCCTTGAGCTGGTTTTTGTCCGGGAAAGCATACAGATATACTCTCTGCATCTGGTCTCTGTGCTCATCGCCTCTCCAGTAAGCGCCGGAAACGGACTTGATCTGGAACGCGACGTTCATCAGGAGCTGGGAGTTGTCGATGTGGGGTCCGCGGCAAAGGTCCACGAAATCCTCGCCCGTATAGTACACGGTGATCTTCTCGTCCTCGGGCAGATCCTGGATCAGTTCTGTCTTGAACTTCTGGTCCTTGAAGATGTCGAGCGCTTTCGCCTTGTCGACCTCTTCGACTGTCCATGCCTCTCTTCTCTTTATGATCTCACGCATCTTGTTCTCGATGGTCTTGAAATCTGCTTCGGTAATGGCGGTAGGAAGGACGAAGTCATAGTAGCAGCCGTCCGCGATCTGCGGGCCGATCGCATACTGCACTTCCTTGCCATAGATCTCAATTACTGCCTTCGCCAGAATATGCGCCAGCGAATGGCGGTACACTTCCAGGAATTGTTCTTTTTCCATGATCTGTTTCTCTCCTGTCACTATATTTTGACCGTCTTGCATGTAATAAATGCAACATCCGCTCTATTATAGCACATGTCACGTTTTTTGCGAAATGTTCTTTATTACGGTATTTTGCCGCTCATTCGCGTCTTACAGCCCAATGCTCTTCCTTCAGTGCGGAGCGAAAGCCGCAGTTCGTTCACCTCTGCATGCTCTCCAACTGCCAGAGCAGAAATCCGACCTTGACCACATCCGGCACCTCCGCATTGGGAAATCTCTCGTTAAAGGCCTTGACCAGTATCGCTCCTTCCACTGAATTCGTGTACTGATAGAACTTGTCCGAAAAGTCCTCGTACAGCTTGCAGCACCGTTCCACCGAATCACCGGCCTTGGGAGTATCCATGCCAAAAAAGTCCTTTGCCGCCTTGTCATCCCAAATCGCAAAGCGGGGGTTGATCGTGTGCACCAGAATGCTCGAGGCTGTCATCTCGTACTTGCCTCCAATCGCCATCAATTTCTCGAATGCATCTCTGAAGGAGATATCGCTCTTTTTCTTCATCTCTTCGAGCGCCGCGAAGAACTTGGTCTTAAAGTCTTCCGAATAATTGTCGCCCAGATCGTAGAGCTCGCAATACGCCTTCTGGTACGTATAGTCACCGTCAATCTCCTGATGAAACAGCGTGTCTGTCACAAATTTGTAATTCCTGAGCGCATTTGCGATCATATCGCCGGCCATGACTTTCTTAACATCCTCTGCCTGAATCTGGAACATAGTACCCTCCTTATGATAGTTTGCCTTGAGGGGCGTCCCGTACACTGCCTTTTTTCAGTCTGTGCTTATCTCCACACTATCATACTTCCGCTCTCTTTTCTACCAGTCATAAAAAGAGCGCACCGCGAATTTTGCGCTGCGCTCTTTTCATCTGTTCAACCTTTTACAAATGCCTTGATCTGCTTGTAGATTCCCTCCGCGTCCAGCTGATACTTGCGGACGAGTTCTGCGGCAGGTCCCGACTCGCCGAAGCGGTCGTGCATACCGATGCGAAGCATCCTGGTCGGGCACTTTTCGCCGAGGCACTCTGCCACTGCGCCGCCGAGGCCTCCGATTATGTTGTGCTCCTCTGCCGTGACAACCTTTCCGGTCTTGGCCGCGCTCCGGATCACCAGTTCTTCGTCGAGCGGTTTGACTGTGCAGATATTGATCACTTCCGCATCGATTCCGTCCTTCTCCAGCATTCTGGCTGCTTCTACAGCAGAGGCTGTGCAGAGGCCGTTGGCTATAACTGTGACATCCCTGCCTTCCCGCAGTACGCTTCCCTTCCCGATCTGGAAATCATAGTCCTCATCGAAGAGAACCGGGACCGGCATGCGACCGAAGCGGATGTAGACGGGGCCCTGATGCTCGATCGCCGCCTTTACTGCCTTACGGGCTTCCGTGTCGTCGGCCGGGCACATGACAACCATACCGGGAATGGTGCGCATGAGTGCGATATCTTCCAAGCACTGATGAGACGCGCCGTCCTCACCTACACTGATGCCGCCGTGTGTTGCGCCGATCTTGACATTCATACCTGTATAACCGATCGAATTGCGGATCTGCTCAAAGGCCCTGCCGGCTGCGAACATTGCGAAGGTGCTGGCAAACGGGATCATGCCTGCGGAGGCGAGACCGGCTGCGACAGACATCATGTTGGCCTCCGCGATACCGCAGTCGATATGTCTGTCCGGAAACGCCTTCTTAAATACAGCGGTTTTTGTTGCCCCTGCCAGGTCCGCGTCCAGAACGACCAGTTCAGGAAACTGCGCGCCAAGCTCTGCGAGTACATTTCCGTAGCTCTCACGCGTTGCGATCTTCTTTGTTTCCGTCATGCCGTTTCACCTTTCCTTTCCAGTTCTTCCATTGCGGTTTCATACTGCTGCTGATTCGGCGCGGATCCATGCCAGCCGACCTGGTTTTCCATGAACGATACGCCTTTGCCCTTGACAGTCTTGCAAATGATCACGGAGGGCCTGCCTTTCGTTTCTCTCGCTTCCGCAAACGCCGCTTCTAGCTGGCCAAAATCATGGCCGTCCGCCACATTGATCACGTGGAAGTTGAAAGCCTCGAATTTGAGGTCGATCGGATAGGGATCATTGACGTCCGCGATCGTGCCGTCGATCTGCAGGTTGTTGTTGTCGACAATCACACAGAGGTTGTCCAGTTTTTTGGCGCCGGCGAACATGGCCGCCTCCCAGACCTGTCCTTCCTCCAGCTCTCCGTCGCCGAGAAGTGTGTAGGTGCGGTATGTTTTGCCCTGAAGCTTCGCAGCCAATGCCATGCCGACTGCGCAGGAAATGCCCTGTCCCAGAGAGCCGGAACTCATGTCGATACCGGGAAGATAATGCATCGAAGGGTGGCCCTGCAGGCGCGTTCCCAGGTGGCGGAACGTCTTCAGTTCCTCTTTGTCAAAATATCCTCTCTCCGCCATTGCACTGTAGAGACCAGGGCATGCGTGCCCTTTGGAGAGGACAAAACGATCTCTGTCCGGATCGCCGGGATTGGCAGGATCTACGTTCATCTCCTGCATGTAAAGATAGGTGTAAATCTCCGCGGCTGACAGGGAGCCGCCGGGATGTCCGGACTTCGCGAAATAAACAGCTGTCACTATATTCTTTCTGACCTCGTTGGCCACCGCTTGCAGCGTATTGATATTCATCGGTACCTCCGTATTTTGTTAAATGAGCACCGTCTTTCGACGGTGCTCGTGAGTTGAAAGGGGGTTGTAAAATGTCCTGATCACTCGATGAAGAATGTATCCGACGTTTCCGCAAATGCCTTCTCAAGCTTCTCTGTCAGCTCATTGACGGACATGATCTTCTTGAGGACGACGACTCTGGGATAGCTCTTAAGCTGGGGAGCCAGGTCTCTGCCTACAACGAAGAGATCGGCCGCGCCGGGGTTGACCTCAGAGAGGGATGTGTGGCCTACGGTAATGTTTGTCTTTCCGAGCTTCTTAAGTGCCTTCTGGATGTTCATCTCTACCATCATGGAGCTTCCAAGTCCCTGTCCGCAGCAGCACATAACTTTACGAATTTCTGTCATTTTGATTACCTCCTGGAATTAAGTTCAAATTAAGTTGATTTTGTTTTAAGCCTGTATTTAGTTTTCAGATCGTTCATGTTTCTTGATGCCAGGTCCCCGGCTGATCCCGGAGACCTGTCTGTATTTTGGCAGATTTCAAATGTTCGAGTTCCGGATCAGTCCTCTGCTGCTGCCTTCACCTTCTTAGGTGCGACATAGTTGTAAACGATCGGTGCAGCGAAGACTACGATGCAGATGAGAAGGAGCGGAAGGCCCTGGACTCTCTGTGCGACGTTTCCGAAGACGATTCCCATTACGGAGAAGTCCGCGTCTGAGAATGTGCAGTTTGCGAAGTTCAGTGCGCCCATGACCGGCATGCAGATCGCGGGAAGGAATGTGATCAGGATACCGTGCAGGAAGGATCCGAGGATGCAGCCCTTGATGCCGCCTTCTGCATTTCCGTATACACCGGCAACTGCGCCGCAGAAGAAGTGCGGTACTACACCGGGAAGGATCAGAGCGACAGGTGCGATCGTGTTGTTGAATACGGAGAGCAGAACCAGACCGACGATACCGCCGACGAAGGATACCAGGAAGCCGATCAGCACTGCGTTAGGTGCGTAAGGGAATACTACGGGGCAGTCGATTGCGGGTACTGCGCCGGGAACCAGTTTCTCAGCAATGCCTCTGAATGCGGGAACGATCTCACTGACGATCAGGCGAACGCCGCTCAGGATTACATACACGCCGCCGGAGAAGCTCAGGCCGCTTGTGATCGCCCATACAGCCCAGTGTGTCTGGGTCTCTGCGCCGACGTTGAGCAGGGGACCGAGGTTGGGATAGGTTGCCAGCAGAGTAGCGGGATCTTCGTTCAGGATTCCCTTTGCAACCGCGATGCCGGTGACGATCAGGAAGAACAGGACCATTGTGATACCGATGGAAACGGTAGTGTCACGAAGGAATGTAAGTCTCTGGGGGAAGTTGATATCTTCTGTGGAGTTGTCCTTGTCTTTTGCAAACAGCTTTGCAACTGTTCCGCTGAACCAGTAACCGAAGCCGCCGAAGTGGCCGAGTGCAAGTTCGTCTGTCTCGACGATCTTTTCCATTGTAGGTGCGCAGTATGCGGGAGATGCTGCGGAGATGAAAGCCAGGAGCATGCCGCCGCCGATGTAGAGCGGAAGTCCGGAAAGGCCGCCGATCTTGCAGAGAACCGCGATCATCGCTGCCATGTACAGTGTGTGGTGGCCGGTCAGGAAGATGTACTTAAGTCTGGAGAAGCGGGCCAGCACGATGTTGAGGATCATGCCAAGCGCCATGATGTAGGCTGTCTCTGTGCCAAAATCCTGCAGTGCGTAGGATACGATCGCCTCGTTGTTGGGAACGACGCCCTGCATGTTGAAGGCGTAGTTGAAAACGTCACCGAATGCAAGGAGCGATCCGCTCTGTAAGAAGCTTGCGCCTGCGCTCAGGACCAGGAAACCGACGATACACTTAGTCGTTCCTTTTACGATCTCTTCAATGGGTTTCTTCTGAAGGATCAGACCAACCAGGGCCAGTATTCCGACCAGTATGGACGGGGTTGAAAGAATGTTGATTAAAAAAGCTAACATATTTCCCTCCTCAATGAGATTCTTGATCGATTCCGATCTGATAAATTTCTATCTTCTTTTAATTCCAAAAACGCTCTGTCCTCTTAATCCGCATATTGTTTGAAGATCTCGAAGACCTCTTTGCCGGTCTTTGCCGCAAGCACATCGTCGGATTTGTCATCATCGCCGAACAACTTCAGGACTGTTGCCATGCCGTCGATGTGCGCGTTTCCGTCCACTGCGCAAAGCGCGATCAGGATCTGTACGTCGGCGCCGTCCTCCTCGAACTGTACCGGCTCCCGGAGCACTGTCACCGCCATCTGCGTCTTCGCGACGCCGACCTTGTTGGTTGCGTGGATCAGAGCCATGTTGTCGGTCAGTACATAATAGGGGCCGAACTCGGCTGTGCTGTCAAAGACTGCTTTTTCATATTCTTCTGTGCAATAACCCTGTTCGATCAGGCGCTCCAGCGAAACATGCACTGCGTCTTTCCAGTCCGCTACGCGATCAACGATCACGCAATTCTCTTCCTTAAGTAAATTCTCAATCATAACTATCCTCCGTATCGGATTGTGTTTATCCAGGACCACTTGCTGCTTGCCTTCGGGGAACCGGCTCCCTCGGCAGTCACTCGAGTGTTTTTTGCTTTGTTCCTTGTTGTTAAGCCAATTATGGCCCTGAAACAGCGTCAAAACAACACCAAGCCTTTGCGCAAACAGATCCTGTGAATGTGCAAAAAATCAATAAAAAGCTTGTTTTAAGAGAAAAATCGAGGCACGAATCCAATGATTGCATTTTATTGTGCATACAATTGGACGCTGTTTTGCTGTATTTTGCATGATTTCTATATATAATTGAGGTACATGGAGGGATCAAACATGCAAATGACGTACGCTTTGGACGCGCGATGCACGGATATTCTGAAGATGGTGGTCTACGCAGGCGGATATGTCAGCGTCAGCGATATCACTGAGCAGCTGGGAATCTCCAAGCGGAGCGCCTACTATGATATAGAAAAGATCAATGACTGGCTGCGGGACAACGGCCTTGCCGAGCTGGAGCGAGACCGCTTTAAGGGCGTCCGCGTCGACGACAGCGAAGCGGCGAAGATCCAAGCGCTCCTGTTTCAGAAGACCGGACGGGTCCACCGCACCTTCAGCCCGATCGAGCGCGAGCGCCTCGCGATCTGCCTGCTGATGATCTATGAGAAACCGGTCTACGTGGAGACCCTCATGGAGTTTACGGATGTGAGCCGCAACACAACCGTCAGCGACCTCAAGGACGTCGCCGCCTTTTTAAAAAAGAATAAGCTCAAACTGCATTATCTTATTAAAAAGGGTTACCGGATCCAGGGCGATCCCGTGAAAAAGCGCGCCCTATTCTTCCTCTACTTTCCGCAGTTCATCGACTATTTTGCCCAGTCGCTATTCTCGGAAAAGCAGGCAGAGATCATTCGCGACATTCAGCTTGCTCTCAAGGAAATCGAACACGAGCTGCATTCCGAATATGTGAGCGGCATGCTGCCGACGCTGGCTGTTTTCCTGGCTTCGCTCCGCATGGAGGGACCCTGCAGCGCAGATGAGATCAGCTTTTCCGACATTGATATGCGGGAGATCATGGAGACGCAGGAATATATGCTGGTCTGCCAGTATTTTGACTGGCTATGCGAAGCAGAGCAGATCTACGCCGCGCTCCATCTGCTCGGATCGAGGACACAAACTGAACCAATCCTGGTGGAAAAGGGGGAGAAAGAAGCGAGGGAGATTGCCTCCATGCTGGTCAAGAGCTTCGAGGAGATTTCCGGCATCCGCTACGGCGACCAGAGAGAGATCACGAAAGCACTGGCTTCCCACCTGAAGACATCGCTCTACCGCTACCGCTACGGTATTCAACTGGGTAATCCCATGTTGGAGAACATTCGGGCCGAATATAAAGAGCTGTTTGAACTGACCAAAGCCGCCTTTTTGCGGATCAGTGACGAGATTGGTTTCCACGTCGCCGACGCGGAGATTGCTTACCTGACGCTTCATTTTGGCGCCTTCATGTCGCCTGAAGATACCGTCAACCGCCCCTATAGGATTCTGATCATCTGCCCCAACGGCGTCGGCACCAGCAATATGATCAAGTCCGAAGTGCGGCGGCTGGTCCCCAAGGCCACAGAGGTGCGCAACATCCCGCTGAGCCGTTACACCGCGGATTGTCCCTACGACGTCATCATCTCCACCGTTCCCATTGAGAACGAAAAGCGTCTGATCGTCGTCAATCCCATTCTGAACGACCAGGACAGGGTTGCGATCCTTCGTAAATGTATCAATACAGAGCCTTCTGCGAGAATACAGATTGACGAGGTCATGCGTATTGCCAGGAAGTATATCTCTTCGGACAAGATCGCCGCTTTCGAGGAAGAGATCGCGGGCTGCTTCACTGCGCTCAAGGTGCCGGAAGCGCCGCGTACCGATTATGGAGCGGGCATCATGCAGTATCTGCTGCCCTCCCACATCCAGATCATTCCCGACAAAACCGACTGGAAAGAGGCGCTGGTGCGCTCCTGCCGCCCTCTCCTCCTCGATGACTCCATCACGCAGGAATATGTGGACGCCATCCTGGAAGAGCAGACGCAGCAGCACCACTATATGTTCCTCACAGACGGACTTGTGCTCGCGCATTCCAAGAGTGAGCACGGCGTCAAAAAAGTGGACGCAGCCATGACCGTCTTCAAGGAGTCGGTCACATGGGAAAACGGCAAAATGGTCCATATCATCGTATCGATCGCGGCAGAGGACCAGACGAGACATATCCGCATACTCAACGATATCCTCGATATCTTCTCAAATAAAAAGAGCCTCGAGCAGATCCCTGCTCTCGGCTCTCCCTCTGAAGTTCGTGAATATCTGCAGCGGCGCCTGGATGCGGCGGCGAAATAAAACTGCCATGGCGGTGCCTGAAAGAACTCGCGTATGAATGGTCCATATGTCTGTCATTGTAAGCAAAAGATTCCGGGGCGTCATTCGATCCGGAATCTATTTTCTGTACTTGCAAGTGCTCTGTTCAGCTTGTCCTTAAATTCATCGGTAGAGATCATATCCTTGATCACCACAACCCTCTTAAAGTCCTTCATCTGCGGTGCAATATCCAGTCCCACCACATAGAGCTCATCGGTAAAACTGTTCGCCTCCGAAAGTGGTATGTGGCGTACTGTTATATCAGACCTGCCGATCGCGGCAAGCGCTCTCTTCAAATTCATTTCCATGATCATGGAACTTCCCAGTCCGTTGCTGCAACAGCAGACGATTGAACGAATGGCCCGCATACTTTCTCCCTTCCCGGTTATGTCTTATCAATCGATAAAAAAAGTGTCCGATTCCTGTGCGAATGCTGTTCTCAGCTTCTCGGTCAGTTCCTTCAGTGAGATGAGTCTTGTAAGAACGATCACTCTGGGGTATTTTCTCATCTGCTCCGCAAGATCTTTACCTGTCACAAACAAGTCTGCATCATACTCACCGATCTCGGAGAGCGAGGCGTGTCCCGTCGTCACTCCTTTGATCTGCAGATTGGCCAGTGCTCTCTGCAGATTCATTTCCACCATCAAAGAGCTCCCTATCCCACTGCTGCAGCAGCAGACGATCCGTCGAATTGGTCTCATTGTCCTTCCTCCAGTGTAGTATCTTTCTCAAGTATCCTGTTCTTCGGCGCTGTTAGTCAATCATATCATTGATCGGCGCGCTCAATTCGTCACACAAATGCAGCTTTCACGCATCATTCAGTGCCTCTTCGTAAGGAACTGTAATAGCGCGGTGCATCCCTGCAGCACATCGTCCCAGGTCTCGTCAAAGTTGTCCGTGTACCAGGGATCCGCCACTTCCTGCCCGCTTCGACCGCAGTAGTCCAAAAGGAGCGATATTTTGCCATCCGGGTCGCCGCCGTAAATCCGCTTCATGTTGAAGACATTCGCGTAGTCCATCCCGATCAGATAATCGTAATACTTGTAATCGTCGCGGGTGGTCCTGCGGGCGCGCTTGCCGCCGGGGTCAATACCGTGCTCCTTGAGCTTCTTACGCGCAGGCGGATAGACCGGGTTGCCCCTCCCGCCCCAGATCTCTTCAGTGCTTGTGGCAGCGGAAGCGATCTCGAACTCGTCCTCGAGACCAGCCTTTTTTACAAGGTCTTTCATTACAAATTCGGCCATTGGTGAACGGCAGATATTGCCGTGGCAAATGAATAAAATTTTTATCATGCGAATTTTTGCCAGCTTATGCCGCGTTTTGCCTTATTTTATGCGGGTTTCCGCGATTTTCGATTTCATTGAAATCCGGCATAAACTGGCATCTCCTTGCATATCCTGGACTTCAATGTTGATAAAATGTTGATAAAACGGGCCGAAAAACAGGCCGAAAACCGCGTTTTATCAACATTGGATTTTTGCGGTTTCACCAGTTTTCCATCCCTTTTCATTCCCCTGAGGACTTTCTGCGCTGCTTCCGGCGCTCGATCTTCTCACTCATTTTGACTTCTCTCTGCATGCGTTCCAGCTCCTGCTCCGCATCGATCAGTCCCAGATGCGTGTAGGTGTTCAGGGTGACGCTGATATCCGTATGGCCCATCAGATACTTGAGGGTATTCGGATTCATTCCCTTCTTGGCCTTCTCGCTGCAGTAGGTATGCCGG
>ONNQ01000026.1 GCA_900319245.1 uncultured Lachnospiraceae bacterium
CCTCGGAGAGCCTTCCGTTTTCAATATCTACAGATTTTCAAGGTTCGTTAGAGCCTTTTTCTTTGGCTCTGGTTTTTCATAGGTCACTTGACACTACCTAGGTGTCATGAAATGCTCGTAATTTCATTATAAACATCTCTAGGGCTTCATTCAATAAAAAGTAACCGTCACCCGACAACAATATCCCAAATTGTGAAGTACCCGCGGACGACTATAGTCGGCCGCGGGTTTACGCACCTTTTCGATAAAGTTATACCTACTTTTTCACTTTCACCTTCTTCACATCGCTCCACGTAGAATAGTACGTCTTTCCTTTGTACACTCGATAGCTGCACACGCGGAACTGATACGTCTTACCTTTGGTAAGCTTCTTGATCGTGACCTGCGGGTAATTGGACTTGGTGGTAATGGTCTTAACGCCACTGTTAAAATTTTTACCATACGTATACTCAATCTTGTACCCAGTCGCCGCACTGTTCTTCACAAGCTTTAAGAGCACTTTGCCTGCCGAATGATTGCTAGCGGAAGTAATCTTCATAGGCTCAAGCCATAATGATGCGGCATATCGGACCTTGGTACTCTTTCCCGCCTCATTCTCAGCTTGAATCATATAGTTGTAGAAAGTGCCGTTTGTAAGCGATGTTGTATATTTTTTATATACCAGACCAATGTCTCTGAGTGAATTTGCACTCTGAATGAGCGTTCGTATGATCGTGCCATTGCGGTAAATATTATACTTGGTTGCACCAGGCACCTTACTCCAGCTTAAATGGACGCCTTCTTTCCAGTTTGTGGCGCTAAATCTGGTCGGTGCCCCCGGAACAACGCTGATCGTGACATTCTTTACCGTTTTTGCATAATCGCCAGTCTCTTCTGTTGTAATAGAAATGATAGTTGCTCCCTGCTTTTTCGCAGTGACATTGCCTTTCTGATCAATTGTAGCAACGGTTTTATCGGAAGAACGGAAACTAACCTTTGCAGACTGTTTCACATCGGATACAGTAATCTTTGTCTTGCCGCCAACCAAAAGGCGATTCGCATGCTTGCCAATCTTGATATTCTGAGACGCTTTTCGTATTGTGAAACTCTTCGATTTACTGCCAGTGTAACGTCCCTGGTCCACCGCCGAAATCGTAACAGTCGCAGTTCCCGCCTTCACATTGTTCTCGTATGTAACTGCATAATCCACGCCGTTCTGCAGCGTCTCGCCCTTGTAGCGAACAGTAACGATAGGCTCCCGCGCTGTCCAGTCGCACACATAGATGCTGCGGGACAGGGTGATCTGTGCGATGCCCAAGTCCTTCGTATCTGCAAGCTTCACAACGAAATACGCGGTCTTCATCGTGCCGAATCGGTCCGTCACCATGCACGAATACTGCGTATCATAAGAAGGCTTCACGGTCAAAATACCGCTGTTCGCCGAATCAATCCTCGTCCAGCCGGACTGATTGTAAAGTTCACGTTCATACCACACATAGCGAAGGCCGCTGGCATCATCCGCCGTCACCCTGGACCGAAGCTTCACGCTGGCTCCCTGCGCAACATCCGTGTATGTCAATTCGTTCCGAATCTCATCATAAGAAGCGCTCGCACTGTTGACCGGTACAATCGAAAGCTCATTATCCAGCACTATGTCAAAATACACCGGCAATACATTGCCATATCCATCGTCAACTTTGCAGACATATGTCCCGTTGCCATCCGGCGTCACCTTGGCAGTGCGGCGATCGCCGACCGCAGTCATCTCGTTTCCATTTGGATCAAACCACTTGTAGCTAATCTCCCAGCTCTCGCTGCTGCTCGCTTTTACTGTGAGTGTTGCTTCTTCGCCTTCCTCACACAGCACCTTGATCCTGTCCGCATAACGACCGTCCACCATAGGTGCGCCGTCCGGGTAGGCCTTAAAGCCTGTACCAATGACAACCTTGAATTCCACACATCTGGAATTGCCGCGGCGGTCCGAGAAACGACATTCATAGAATCCGGGTTTTTCTGCTGTGACGCGATACTGATTGCTATTGCCAGTGAGGATGGTCGCCGTATTGCTGCCCGGCGCAAAGTAGAACCATCCGTAATCGAGTCCTTCCGTATAATCTGCTGCAACATCGACCTTAAGGGTACACGGCTCCTCCATCTCCTTTGTGACGGTTGTCTTGTACTTGTAGTAGCCATCAAAAGACAGCGTTCCATTCGGAGAAGACACCTTGAGATTATTCTTAATTATATAGAAATAAGAAACGCCGTAATTACCACACGCATCCTGAACGACGCACTTATAGCGCACAGATTTTTCCGGTTTTCCGCTCACAGAAAGCGAGCTGATCACAGAATCCGCAGCAGCTGCCTGCTTTCCGCCGCTCACAGCCGTCCACGCAGGATCTTTGAAGTCCCCGACATACCATCTGTACTTTGCCTCGGACAGGTTGCTGCCTTTCACTACTGTATTGAGTGAGACCTGGTCTGCTGTGTCGGCATCCATATATACATAATTTTCTTTTCCATCACCTGCAGTTTCAGCACCTTCCGGATACACAGTCAGTCCGCCGCAGATTTGCAAATCAAACGATGCACTGTCAGAATTGTCATACGTGTCCTTGACTGTGCAGATATAGGTACCTGCTTCCGGCACATCCAGGTGAAGGCTCTTGGATGTCTTTCCATCCAGTTTCTTGCGGACCATAGACGGATAGGAGTCGCTTCCATCCTCCGCCATCTTGTACCATTGATACGTGAGGCCTGTTTGATCCGTCGAATCCGTTACCACGCTGAGTGTGATTGGTTCCTGGCTGTCCAGATTGAAATGTGCCTTTTTCTGCGGCAGTCCATTCCCATCCAGGCCTGCATTGTCCACATACGCATGTAGATAACTGTTTACCTTAACGGTGAAATAGACAAGATCATATGCGCCGTAAGGGGACGTGACCTTGCAGCTGTACGTGGTGTTCTTGGTCACATTGACCGTATAATTGGCATCAACTGCCCCTTTAATGTCTTTCCCGTTCGCGTCGCGCCACTGATAGGTCAGTTTACTGGCAAATGGAGAATCAACGGATGTCTGCAGCGTCACTTGGCTGCCATAATCCGCTGTCACATTCTCATTGACCGCTGTGAGGCTGACATAATCCGAGACGTAAAAATGGAATGTGACCGTCTTGGTGTTTTGGCCGTCCGACACTGTACAGGTAAAAGTGCGATCGCCCACAACAACTGGTGTGAATGTATATGTGTCCGTCACGGCATCCGGAATCAATGTGCCGTTTTTCTTGTGCCACTCAAACGTAAGAGGCAGCGCTGAACCAGCGTCAACCTTGAGGGTCACCTCCTTGCCAACTGTCTGCGTATACGCAACATCACACGCCCTTGCGTAGAAGGAAGGCCGCTCTACATGGAGCTCCATGTCAAATGCCACATCTCCATTGCCCACAAGCAGGTAGTATGTATGCCCTGCCGTCAGCTCCTGGGAAATGAAAAAGATCTTGTCATCATCCCGCAGAAAGTCCTTCTGGTCAAAAGCCAGTTCATCCTGCGCATCTGCTGAGCCGAGTAAGTAACAATCCGCGATTGCATATTTGTAAGATGAGGTCGCATATATAGTGTGTATGCCGCTCTCTGTGGGCGTGAACTTCAAATAGTACTCGCCGTGGTCCTCCAGCGTGAACGTGCACGTGCCGTTGACATGAATATCCACTGCGGTTTCGAAGCTTCCGCCTGGATCAGAGGCCGTAAGTTTCTTAGCGTCTACCGCCAGTTCGGTTTCGTCGGTCGTTTCGCCAGTGGGTTCCTCAACGGCCGCTGCTTCCGTCGCTTCTTCACTTGTGGCGGCTGTTTGGCCTTCGACCGCCATTTCGGGATCAGAATCTGTTTCTTCCTCTCCACTGTCTTCGCCGGATGTATTTAAATCTGTAATACCGGCGTCACTTGCCTCTTCTGCGCCATCACTGACTGTAGATACAGATTTTCCTTCCGTAGAAGGATTGGAATCGTCCTCTTCCGTTGCCTGCGCCGCACTGCCCGTAACATCCGGGATACCTTCCACTAGCTTAGATGTGTCTGTACTGCTCTCGTCTGTGTTTTGCCCCTGTGCGGATTCTGAAGCACTTATTGTCTCTTCCTCTGATGCAAAAGCGCTGATCCCAGGTGCTGTCACACAGCTCGATATGCCGATCACTGCTGTCAGAATCAGAGCCATGATCTGTTGCTTATTCATTGGTCCTCCTAGTGTAAAAAAACCATCCTATGATATTGCAGCGTACCGGCCTCGCAGTTACAACTGCCGGCACAGCCGCCCATCTGCCTCAGGATTGCCGCCGTTGTATCGTACAACTGCCGCCAATCAGAGGTATTGGTCATTTTAACGCGGGATTTATGGGTTCGCAACACTTTATATGCTGTTTCTGCCGCCTCTGGTCCCATATTGCACCAAAGTACGCAACATTAATATTTTCAAACATTTTGCAGATCATTTGTATGCCCTTTACCATCTTTTTATGATCGTCGAACAGATGGCCCTGCAAAAAGAAAACCGCCCGGAAGGAATCCCTCCGGGCGGTTTCACTTACATTATGAAATCATATCTGCCGAGCCACGCATTAGTCTCTCCCTGCTCAGCTCTTACTTTGTAATCTTGATCTTTCTCGTCGCACTCCAAGCAGAGTAATATGTCTTGCCGCTGACCTTCTTGTAAGATCTGACTCTGACATAATAGGTCTTGCCCTTGGTAAGACTTCCGATGACTTTGGACACAATGCTGTTCTTGGTCACACTCACCGTCTTAGCACCGCTGAAGTTGCTCTTGAGACCATACTGGATCTGATAGCCATTTGCCTTGGCATTCTTCGCCCACTTGACAGTCATCTTCTTGGAAGCACTGTTGGTTGCAGTGGGTGTCCCGGGACGGTTCAGCTTGTAGTAAACAACGGACTTAAACTGCGAGCTGACACCGGTAGCAGCCTTCGCATAGATCTTGAATGTATACTTGGTACCATTGGTGTTGGCGCCGGCATCCGTCCAGGTTGCGACATTGCCGACAGTCTTGATTGGCTTCTTGCTGCCGTTTCGATAGATCTCATAATTGGTTGCGCCTGCAACCTTGGCCCATGTCAGCTTGATGCCCTTGCCATTGGCTGCCGCTGCCGCCTTGAAGCTTGTCGTAGCCTTAGGTCTGACCTTGACACTGCAGGTAACAACTGCAGAATTATGGTTGCGGTCTCCGGCTGCCGTAACAGTCATCTTGGTAGATCCAACTGCAGAACCAGTGATTGTAATCTTGTAGACAGAAGGTTCTCCATCTTCAGCACTGTTATCAGAAACCGCAATCTTTGCAAAGCTGGGCGTTCCAACTGCCGCACTCACTTCACCGACAGCACCGGTCACTGTAACCTTGGCAGTCTTTCCAGCATCCATAACTGCCGACGTTGCCGAAATAGTGACACTCTGCTCGGCCTTATGAATCACAAACGGGATTTCCACAACGCCTGTTGCATTCTCACCGTCTCCGGTGATAACCACCTTGGGCGCATTCTCTGCAATCATGCTTCCGCTCGTACCGGCCGCCGCGCTACTAGCTCCTGCAGATGCTCCAGGATCACTCTCATCGTCCATGCCGGGCTCCCAGGCGTCGATATTGTTCACATATTCGACCGTGAATCCTTCATGAATTACATTTCCGTCAACCGTGACGGTAACACCGGGTTTCTTGGCATTTCCGTCATAGGTGAACTCTTCCGGATTAAGCGTAATCACCGCCTGATGCAGGTCGATCAACGTACGGTCGATGACTGTCACATTGACATTGATCTCTGCAGGTTCATAGTTATCGTTTCCGGCTGCCGCCACTGTAATGGCAGTCTCGCCGGCGCCGATACCGGTAACCGTTCCATCCGGAGCAACTGTTGCAATAGACTCGTTCTGGCTCGTGTAAGTGACAGCGGACTGCGCGCCGGTCACTTCGATCTTAGCACTGTCACCCTGCTTTATGCGCAGGTCGTTCGCACGCAGCACCTGCTGTGCCTTCAGGATCCAGTAGTTCTCTGTCACAGATCCGTCGTAGTTTCCTTTACCCGTAACTGTCACAGAATACGCATCGGCATTCGTGCTCTCCCCGCTGAATGTGACTACATAATCCTCGTCGGCTGTAAGTGGAACACCGTTGCAAACGACAGTAATGACAGGTTTCTGCTCGCTTCCATTATAAGTAAACGCAGTATCAGACAGGCTGACCGCAACTTTGGAAGCATCAGACAGGCTGATCGGCTCAACTGTGACTGTGAATGTAGTCACTGCAAGCTCATAGTTGTTATCTTCTGCAGCTGTCACGGTGATCGTCGTCGAGCCTGCGCCTGTGCCGGTCACAGTTCCGTCTGCAGTAACAGTTGCTACGTCTGTGTTTTGGCTCTCATACGTGACAGATGTTGCAGCACCCGTGACGACAGCCTGCGCTGTTTCGCTAAATACGATGCTCACATCCTGTGCACTGATCGTCTGCGCTGCCTTCTTGATCGTGTAACTCTTCGTGACGTTTCCGGTGTAATTGCCGATACCCTTGATCGTCACAGTCTTGTCGCCGGCGTTCGTACTCTCGCCAAACTCCACTGTATAGTCTCTGTCAACAGCAAGCGTCTTGCCGCCGGACACAACTGTAAGGCCGGGTTTCTGCTCCTCGCCGTTGTAAGTGAATTCTGTTGTCGCTAGTGCAACGTCTTCATCCTTCAGGCTGATCGGTGTCACAGTGACCTGAATCGAAGTGGTGGCCTCCTCGTAATTGGTGCTGCCATTTGCGGTTACAGTGACCGCAGCCGTTCCAACGTTCTTACCGGTTACCGTTCCGTCTGCCGCAACAGTTGCAACAGAGGTGTTTCCGCTTGCGAAGGAAACGGCTGTCACAGCGCCTGTCACATTGATCTTCGCCGTTCCGCCGACCTCAACGCTCACATCCTGTGCGCGGATGGTCTGCGACGCCTTTTGAATCTCAAACGTCTCCTGAATTGTGCCGCTATAAAGCTCGCGTCCTCTTACTACCACTTGCGCCGTTCCGGCATTGACATTGTTCTTGTATTCGACCGTATAGTCGGTGTCCTGTATCAGTTCCGCGCCGTCATAAGTGACTGTGACCTGCGGTGTTTTGGCAGTGCCGTCGTACACATAGGAATCTTCAGAAAGTGTGATCTGCGCATCCGAGATGGAGATGACGTCATCACCGGTCAAAATATGGAAATAGGCAGTCTCCACATTGTCATAAGCGTCTGTGACTTCACACCTGTATGTGGTATCTGCGGTTACGTGAACCGGCAAATTCTGACCGTTTCCGACCTTTCTTCCCTTGCTGTCAAACCATTCGTATTCAAAATAATGCGAATCCAACGCACTGACAAGTGTACGAAGGACAGTATCGTCGCCTTCCTGCACCTTCACATTGACACTATTCGTGCCTTCGTCGGCGCCTTCCGGTCTTACAGACAGTTCATTATCCACTTGAATATGGTAATAAAGATCCAGCTTATTCCCATTTGCATCTATGACTTTGCAACGGTACGATTCATAATCGCCGCCAACTACAGTTACTGTATCATCCGTATCGTTTAAGGGGACATAGTCATAAAAGCTGCCGTAATACTTATACACATACCATGCAAAGCTAATATCTTCAGAGTTTTTTGCCTCGACAATCGTCTGCAGGTCAATCTCTCCTCCGTACTTAACGGTGACGTCCAGGTCATAGCGGCTGTCTCCAGTAAGCACTGGTGTTCCCTGGTTGGATGAAAGCGTCATACCATCCACATAGACGTAGAAATAGACACACTTGTTATTTCCATACTGGTCGGTCACGGCGCACATATACCTATTGGATTCAGTCGCCGTAATTGCAAGTGTATCATTCGAATCGACAACGCCTTCCGCAAGCGGCCACCAGCCACTGTCGTTGAGCGGGCCTTCCGTCCACTTGTATGAGAGTTCCGCGCCTTCCGATGCCTCTGTGAGAACACGAAGTGTTACGTTCTCTCCCTCATCGACATTGATCGCAATGCGGTCCGGATAGCTTCCGTCAGTGCCTGCTGCCGCGCCTTCCGGATAGGCAAGCAGACTTCCCATATGGATGTTGAAAGTTACCTCTTTCTCATTACCATACTCGTCTTCCACAAGGCACTTGTAAGCAGTTGCCTTTACAGCTGAAACCGCGAGTGAACTTCCATTTCCTTCAATATCCTTGAAATCATATTCGTATTCGCCCCAGCTGGTTATATATTGATTCTTCTCCTGCCAGCTGTATGTCAGCGAACCATTGGCAGCACTGGCAATGACGTTGAGCTGCAGTGCTTCGCCGCTCTGCGCCTCTATATCGACGCTTGATTCATGATTTCCATAAGCATCGAGCTCCGCGCCTTCCGGATAGGCCTCGAATTCATTATCGATCGTGATCTTGAAGTTCAGAGATTCAAAGTTCCCGTATTTGTCTTCAACACTGCAGTGGTAATTAGCCCTCTTTGCATCCACAGTTACCGATTCTGTGTCATTTGCGAATTCCTCCCAGTCATCATCGTACCATCTGATGGAAAGACCATCCCGATCATCCGCTTCAATAATGGCCTGCAGCGTCATCTGTGTTCCGGGTGCTGCCAAAATATAGGCCGTATCTCCGTTTTCAGCGTTTTGTGCGTAAGCTTGCAGATGATTCTGTATAAAAATACGATAATAAACAGCCTCTTCATTGCCGTATGCATCTGCAGCGACACATCTGTAACTCTGCCTGCTCGTGACATTGGTGAGCGTTAATTCTGAACTGTTTTCATCCAAATAGTCCCAATTATCATAGTCCATCCATTCGTAGCGGACTTCACCATTGCCGCTCTGTGTAGTTGCATTGGCCTTTAGCGTGACATTGCCTCCATACGGAACATACACATAAATGAATGGCGTGTACTTTTCATAGTGAATTTCCCCTTCGGGCGTGGACGAGCCTGATACTTCCAGTCCACTGTCTACACGTATATGAAAACTGACTTCCTCATAATTATCGAACTGATCCCTTACACCGCAGTAAATACTTGTCCTGCCCGTAACAGAAGGAACCGTATACTGGTCCGGATGACCTTCATCCGCTTCCAGAACAACCCTTATTTCATCATCCTCTTCATTATAGGTATACATGTACCAATCAAACTGCAGCTGTGATAAGTTCGCTTCGGCGTCCGCCTTGATGTTGACCTTCAGCGTCATGGATCCCTCGGGAGCGGCCATAAGATCGATGTAGTCTCTCCCCGAAATGGTTCCATTCGGATAGGCCGTCCATCTATTCCTGACAGTTACGTCATAATAATGGCTTTCTTCGTTGCCATACGCGTCTGTTACATAGCAGCGAATTCCCATTTTTCCGGTCACGCTGGGAATCTCGTAGGAAATCGTGTTTCCTTCCAGATTTCCTTCCGCGATTGTCCGGTAACCATCGTCAGTCCACTCCAGCCATCGGTACGTAGCCCCTGACAGATTCCTCGCTTCGACAGCAGCCTGCAATGTCAGCGATGTGCCATATTCGACTTCATAATCCGAACTGTATGCGTACTCATTGGCAGGATTGTAAACGTGAAGATCATTCTCAATTCTTACATAGAATACTACGGAATCTTCGTTTCCAAACTGGTCGCGAACAACACCTTTGTAGTCGCCGGCCTTATAATGATCGCCATTGACGTCTACTGTATATTTTGGCTCATCTGTCTGCGCGAGTTCTTCATAGTCTTCATCATCGGGTGCTCTATAAAACCAGCTGTAGGTGAGCGAATCTGTTATCTTTGCTTCCACGTTGAATGAAAGCGTCCTGCTCTCACCTGCCGGAATAGCCACAGATTCTGAACTCTCTTCGTACTCACCATATTCGTCATCAACCAGTACGTAGGCTCTCAGATTGTTGTCAATATAATCGGGATTGACACAGAACCGCACATATTTATAAGTTCCGTACTTGTCCGTGACTCCGCATACATACTCTTCACAGCTGCCAGCAGACTCAATCACATAGGAAGCCCCCGCATACTTTTCGGGGTGTTCCTCGTCATATTCATGGTTCTCATCTGTCCAATGGTATGTCAGCCCTTCCATATCATCGGCTGTGGCGGTGACTTCAAGAGTCAGAGACTCCCCTTCTGTCACAAACAGATAATCTTCCGTCACACCTTCTTTGCCTTTCACATAGGCTTGCAGGTTATTCTGAATGGACAGATTAAAGTATATGGTCCTCATTTCTCCATATCGATCCGTCACTTCACACCTGTAGCTGACGGCCCTGCTAATCGGGTCTGTTGTGATGGAAGCGTCAGCTGCATCCTCTAACTCTTCGTCCTCTTCAAACCATTTGTAGGTTATTCCAGTTGTATCTATTGCACTGGCCTCCACATGAAGAGACGCTGACTGACCGGCTGTCAGATAATAATAGCCATCGTCAGATAGTTCATATCCATCAACGCTTCCTTCCAAAGAAAAGTTGTTATTGATATAAACTTCGAATGAAACATCAACACTCTCATCACCAGATTGAACAGTGCAATAGTAATATCCCATGCGGTCAGGTACAAAGGTATAGCTTGCATCAGTGCAGCTTAAAGGCTCTCCCTTATCATCACGCCAGGAATATGTGATCGGGTTATCAGATGTTGCATTGACTGTCAGTGTAACACTCTCTCCCGCTTCACAATCAACATAACAATATCGCTTCTCGACATATAGTTTTCTCTTTGTTAAGAAAACTGTAAAGCTCCCCTCACTGTCCTCATCGTACATCCTGACTCTGTAGTAATACGTATAACCCTGTTCCAAGTGGTAAGTCAGATTAAAGCTTCCATCATCATTACCATCATCATCCGTGGCAATCAGTGCAAAATTTTCATCATATAATTCAGCATAGTTGTCTGCACCATCATCCGAAGATGCCGCAATTGAGTAGATTCCACTCTCTTCCGGTGTAAAACGATACATTTCAAACGGATGCTCCGAACTTAGCGAAACACTCCATGTATCTCCCAAGGCAATACCCGTCGCATCGGCAAAATCCTCACTCGTGGGATCCTCCAATTTTTTGGCGTCTTTCTTGGTTAATTCCTCTTCCGTTTCTTCGACGGCGTCCTTGTCCAGACCATCAGAAGTCTGTGCTGTTTCTTCAACTGCTGCCGCGTCGGTGCCGCCTTCTTCCGCGGTCTCGCCACTGCCATCTTCCGCAGCGGCAGTGATGCTTTCGGTGCTTTCTTCTGTGCCGCTTGCGGTGCCTTCGGTTGTACCGCTTTCTGTGACGTCCTCGGCGCCAGTGTCTTTGTTGTCGCCGGTGTCCGCAGAAGCCCCATTATTTCCGGAGCCCTCTACGTTTTCATCTCCGCTTACTGTCGGAGCGGGCGCTTCGGGTTCAGTGCCCTGCGGTTCTTCAGCTTCTGCTGAGACTTGTGCCGTGTCTGACGGCTCCGCTTCGACGGCCGCCACTGCCGCTGTCCCTGATTCAACCGCATTTTCTGCTGCCAGCGCTTGCATGCTATTCATTGGCATGCATGCGGATACCGTCATGATTGCGGACATCAGGATTGCTGTGATCTGCTTCTTTTTCATTGCTGCCTCCCTTTATTTGATGTTCACCATGAACATTTGTTACATAATCCCAATTTATAGTTTATCACCATTTCATTTTTCCGTATGAAAGGATTACTTGAATCTCTCGCTTTGGGCAGTTTTTGGACAGGTTTTGCACATTCATGCAAAAGTGGCCCGGAGGAACTCCAATTCCTCCGGGCCAATGATCCATCATTCATTCTTAGTCTTCAACAATCCTCTTAAACGCTTCGTAATCCCGAATATAATCATCCGCGTCATAGAACTCTGACGCAGCCACACACAGTACCGAATCCTTCTGCAGCCACAGCATCTCGCGCCATGTGCACTCCTCGATGACTACACCGATGCTGGGATCCGACAGTTCGATCTCCTCGCGCCCATGCCGGTTTTCCAGGACAAGCTGAATCCGTCCATAGGGGCAGAACAAGACTTGCTTCAGTTCCTTATGCGCATGAAATCCACGCCGTACGCCCTCAGGGACCTTCGAAATGTAATAGATTCGCTTAATTGCAAATGGAAAGTCGTGGGTTCCCTCCATGAAGGACAGTTCTCCCGCGTTCACAGTTGGAATTGTCTTGATATGGATCACTTTACATCCAGCGACGCAGTCCCTGACATTCACTTCGTCGCCCCTTAGCACCGAATACCACTTGAGATTTGTGACGCCCTCATACCGGTCCAGCACGTCCTGCGGAATATCCAGCACCTCATGAAAATTGTGCTTGTCATAGAAGCGAACGGCTCTGGCATTGTCCCGGGACACACACCAATAGACGCTATCCAGCGAGAGCTCTGTAAACGCCTTGTCCAGAATGCTCTCCATTCCAAACCAGGAATAGCCTCGTCCCATCGCTTCCGCTCTCACAGTGATCGCAAATTCTGCACTGCCGTTCTCGATATGCCGGAGGCTGACCGTGCCCATATATTCATCTTCATCCGAAGCGATGGCAAGATGAATATCCCTTTGTGCGCGCTCCTTCCCCTCGTCTTCTAGAGATCTGGCATTCGCATCCCCGCAGGCATCCGCGTTCTTGCCCTCCGCCAAGCTCTCCTCGATGAAGCGCTCCGCGTCTTCCAAAGTTTTGGATGCGAAGTCTGCCCGCAGGTGTCCGGTCACATTCCGGTCATGCATCCACGCCAGCATGAGCGGCGCATCCTTTAATTGCAGTTTTCGTAAATACATGGGCTCACCTCAGAATGCATTGATCGCGTCAATGACATACTGTACTTCTTCATCCGTCATTCCGTAATACATGGGGATACTGAGTTCCGTCCTGCTGATCTCTTCCGCGATGGGAAGGGCGCCTTCCGGAATCTGCAGATCCTTGCAGCACGCCTGCAGATGCATGGGAATTGGATAATGCTTGTTGGTTCCGATTCCTTTTTCGCTCAAATGCTTCTCCAGGGCGTCCCTCTCTGCGCACCGCACGCCGTAAATATGCCATACGGGCACACACGCCGGAGCTACATACGGTTTCACCACTTTGGGATTCACAATTCCCTCTGTATAGAGCGCTGCGATCCGCCGCCGTTCCTCATTCATCCTGTCCAGATGCGGAAGCTTAGCGGCCAGGAACGCCGCCTGCATCTCATCGAGCCGGCTGTTATTGCCTTTGTAGATGTGATGATATTTGTAATCGGATCCATAATTGCCCAGCGCGCGAATATGCGCCGCCAGCGCCTCGTTGTCTGTCACGGCTGCGCCGCCGTCTCCCAGCGCGCCCAGGTTTTTGCCCGGATAGAAGCTGAAGCCGGCTGCATCTCCGAATGTGCCGATTCTGCGTCCCTTATAGGTGGCGCCATGGGCCTGCGCGCAGTCCTCGACCACCTTGAGGCCGTACTGATGGGCGATCTCCATGATCGGATCCATGTCGCAGGCCTGCCCGTACAGGTGCACCGGCATGATTGCCTTGGTTCTGGCTGTGATCGCCGCCTCGATTCGCGAGGGATCGATGTTGAAGGTGCGGATGTCCGGCTCTACAAAGACCGGCTTTGCGCCGACATACATGACTGCAAGCGCTGTCGCGATATAGGTGTTGGAGGGCACGATGACCTCGTCTCCCGCGCCAATGCCAAGCGCCTTCAGGGCAAGCATCAGTGCATCGAGGCCGTTGCCGACGCCGACACAATATTTTGACCCGCAATACTGAGCAAACGCCTTCTCAAAAGCCTCGTCCTCCGCGCCGCCTATATACCAGGAGCGCGCGAACACCCTCTCGAAGGCGGCTCGCAGATCCTGTTCCAACTCCCGCTCCATGGGGAGAAAACTAACAAAAGGAATCTTCATTTCATGCCTCATTTTTCTGGTGACTGAGTATGTTGGAAAGATAACGGTCTGCGACCTCTTTTTCTGAGAAATGGATTGCCGTATCGATAGCCGCCTGACCGATCTTGTTCCTCTCCTGCGTGGTCATGGAGGCGATCCGTCTGTAAACAGCTTCCAGCGACGCCTGGTCACCAGGCTCCGACAAAAATCCGTTGACGCCGTCCTCGATCAGTCCATCGAATCCGCCGCCCCTAGAAGCAATCGTGAGACACCCCTGCAGCATTGCTTCTATGTAGACCATGCCAAAAGTCTCCCAGTGGCTGATCAACGTAAAGACCTGGGCTTCACCCATTTTTCTCAGGACCTCCTCGCGCGGAATTCTTCCCGTGAAGACGATGCGCCCCTCTGTATCCAGCTCTGAGGCAAGCTTTCTAAGGCTCTCCTCCTCCGGTCCGCCGCCGACGACCGTGAGCGTATCTTTTCCGCTCGCCGTCGCAAGAAAGGCCTTGATCACAACATCCAGATGCTTGCGCTTAATCAGGCTTCCGACATAGAGATGCCGGATCCCTTCTGAGAAATCCTGCTTATCACAGACCTTTTTGGCTGCCTGCACGGCGTCGTTGGGTGCGCCGGAGTAGCAGACGAAAGGGGTTCTGTCCAGCTGCAGCCGATCGATGACCTTTTGCGCCTCGATCACGGATCGGACGCCCACCGCTCCTATTCTGGCCACATTTTCCTTCAATCTATATTTGGCCACGCGATTGACCAGGCAGTCGTTGTGGAACACAATGGAGGACTTCGCTTTGTAATGCTCTGCAAGGATCGCCGTGAGTTCTGTACTGGGGTTGGCAAAGTGACCTGCCACCAGGTCCGGCACGAAATCCTCCTTTTCCAGACAGCGAATGATTTCCTGCGCCTGTGCCTTCATTGTTCTCGTCGAATAGGCACCGCCGGGCAGTACTTTCAGCATCGGGAAGCGATAGACCTTGATTCCATACTCCTCCCGGACCAGCTTTTTCCTCGACGCCATAGGCGGGAAAATGGTCGACGTCGCGCCGGCAAGCTTGTTCTGTATGGGCGCCGGGACCAGGTAGAACAGAAACGGGAACTTGCTCGGGCAATGTGCCACAATTACTCTGTGACCTTCCTTGACCCACTCTTTGGCAAAATATTCCACAGTCCGTGTCGGCTTATTGCCGCCCACGTCATCCGGCTGCGGATAAAGCTGTGTTATCAAAAGGATATTCATTCTCCGCTCCTTACTTCGTTACAAATCGCAGAACCTCGCACAGCTGATCCACCAGCTGCGGCTGGTCATACAGTTCCGCGCACTTTCTCGCGTTTTCGCCCATCGCGCGCCGCTTCTCAGGATCCATCTTGTACAGCTCCTCCACCGTGTTGGCGAAGGCCTCCGCCGACTGGTCCTCGGTGACAAGGCCACAGTCGTACCGCGTGATCAGGTTATATCCGAATTTTCCATTACAGATGATCGGCTTGCCGCTTGCCAGATAGTCAAAGAGCTTACTCTGGCTTCCGCCGTACTTCATAAGGGGCACCTGCTTGTAAGTCAGGATATTGGCTTCTGAGCGTGCCAAAATACAGGGAATCTGCGATTTATCGATCCGCCCGTAGAACGTCACATTAGAGATCTCATGATCCTTGACATATTTCTGCAGGGCTTCGAGGTCCGTTCCGTTTCCATAGATCTGGAAGGCGATGTCGTCATAGCCGCGTCGCAGCAGTTCTTTGGCCGCGTCACAGATCTGCTGCACCTGATTGGCCTGCCGGATGGAGCCGCAATAGACAAGATTGAATTTGTCCATGTCCCATCCCAGATCAAACTGCACGCTCTTCAGTTCCTCGTCCTTCTGCGCGATGTCACAGCCCATATTGATGTGGAAGACTTTGCCAAAGTCGATCCGGTCCGCATACTTCTGCTCGCGCAGATACTCCTCTCCGCCTTCCATGGAGAAGATCAGCGCGTCCGCCCCCAGATAGGCCTTCTTTTCCAGCCGATACAGGTATTGGATCAGCGGATTCCTCTCGCTGACATTGGCGTATTGGATAATACTGAGCGGCCACAGATCGACCGTGTCCACAATGAGCGGCACCTTTCCAAAGGCCCTTCTCACGAAGGGATACTTGTAGCAGCCGGGCGAAATAATGACGTCCGGCCTCTTGATCCTGGGCCGGATCTTGGGGAGACTGACGCAATACGCCATCATATTCTGGATCCGCTTGACGCCGTTTCCCTGATAGCGGGGCGTCTCGATATAGAGATAGCGGACGCCGTCGACGACTGCATAATCTCTGCCGATCTCCTCGATCACATCAATATCCGTGTTGTGCACCGTGCTGGCTGCGACAATCGTCACGCGATGGCCTCGCTCCACCAGTTCTTTGCCCCAGTTGTGATAGCGGAGCATTGTATTAAAGGGCGGCTGCTGGGCCGAATGGCATAGTATCAAAATATTCATCGTATTCTTAACTCCATATAATGCCCTTATATTCTCCGTTCGGGCTCTCTACGGTTATTTGCAGTGTATCCTGCACGGTCCTGATATTGCGTTCCAACTCACTGCGGTCTTTTCCGACAACCAGGATCGGGCCCTTGCGAAGTCCTTTGTGAAGCATGGGCTCTGTCTTTTGGCCCGGCTGGATCGATGCAAGGCAGATCATTTTTACAAAAGGCAGGTCCTGCAGCGTCTCTACGCCGCGAACCTCCCGGACGGTTCCCTCTGGCAGGTAGAAGCAGACATAGCCCGCTGCCGCATCCCTGCGCGCCGCAAAGATGTTCTGCACGTCGACTGGCTGGCCGAGCGCCTTGTCCAATAGAACGTCGTTGATATCGATGCCGGTCGCATAGGGCACCAGATGCGACGAGATGTACACGCCGCCGCCGCGCAGTGCGCTCTCGACGACGCAGATCTGTCCGGTTTCCTCGTTGACCAGGTATTCCGAGTGAACGATGGCGAAGGCCGGATTGACGTAGGCAGCCATTCGCTGCTCACATTCGAGCACCTTCTCCAAAAGGTCCGCCCGCACCTGCGACGGAAATAGGGTCTGGGACGGGATCATCAGATCCCCCAGGGCAAAATAGTTCCGGTCCGCAAAAGCGAGCAGATAAAATTTGCCATCCTCAATAAATCCCTCGCAGACAATTTCCTTGCCCGTAAAGAATTCCTCCACGATCGCGCTTCCGGTCTTGGAATGGCTAAGCGCCGCCTCCAGGGCGGGTCTTACCTGCTCCATGCGCTCGATCTTCTGCACGCCGACGCTGGACTGCGAATCGGCCGGCTTCACGATCCAGGGCAGAGGACAGTCGAAGCCGCTCCCATTAAAGGCCGCATCGCTGACCGCAATGTGTCTGGGCGCCGGATTGCCGATCCTGTCACAATTGGCCACGTACGTATTCTTGTTGCAATAGGCCATGACCTGGTCAAAGCGGTTGCCGGGAAGTCCCAGTTTCTCCGCCACATATGCCACCGTCGGATTCATCAGATCGTTCTGATCGGATGTCACTGCCGTGATCTTGTTGGCTCTGGCCCACTCTACGATTCGATCGCGGTCAAAAATATCGCAGTAGAACACATCGTCCGCCAATGCAATGCCGGGCTGATTGCCCGGCAATGTCACTGCGGTGGTATGCACACCGCGCTCTCTTGCTTTTTCCAGGATCGGAACCTGCCCGATCCCCGCTCCTATTACCAACAGCTTCTGTTGTTCCATGCTGCTCCTTATCGTTCTGTGAACTCCCCCGGCTGATTTCAATCATGCGCATTCGCCGATCGTTCACGCATCCCGGCTGATCTCAATCCGGACAGCCTGCATCGCTTTCCGGCAGATCTGAATCGCCTCTTCCGCCGTCTCTCCCTGCGCGATCACAAAGCCGATGCGGTCCACGCTGTTTCGAATCTCTCCGATTCTCTCGCCGGCCTGGTGGACAATCGAGAGTTCCTTGACACCCGGCATCTGTCTGGCTTCCTCCACGCCTTCGATCGAGCGGATCACGCCGTTACAGGCGTCAAAATAGGCAATCGCCGCACCCTTGTCCCACTTCGGGGCAATCGATACATCCTCTCCGCAGGCCAGGCGGATGGTCGCACCCACCATGTCAACGCCGGTGGAAAGCGGCACAAGATGCGTCGTGATGCAGTCTCCGCCGAGGCGGGCCCCTAATTCAACCATTTTGGGGCCTTCGTCCGTCAGGATGAGCTCGACATGCGCAGGACCGGTCGTGATGCCGACCGCTTTAACGGCGCGACATGCCAGATCTCGGATTTTTTCTCTGTTCTCACTGTTTTGACACGTGGGCTGGCTGTGCCCCATCTCCACGAAATGCGGCGCTCCGGTTGTGCGCTTATCTGTGATCTGGATCACATGCGGCACGCCGCCCGTGACCAGCACTTCGACGCTGAACTCCGGGCCCTCCAGACATTCCTCCACGATCACGGCGCCGCCGCGCGATTCCCCGCGGGCGTAGTCATAGGCATTTCGCAGTTCTAGCGCGTCATGACATTTCACAACGCCTCTGCTGCCGGCATTATCCGTGGGCTTCATGATGCAGGGAAACGCGACTTTGTCCGCGATTTCCTTAAAAGACGCCGGATCCGGCGCCACGTAATACCAGGGGTGCGCGACGCCGTGCGCCGCAAACGCCTTGATCATCTCACCCTTGTCCGTCGCCTTGACAGCCGTCTCGTAGCTGATTCCATTCAGGCCCAGCGTTTCACACGCCTTTGCAACGGCCCGCATGGGCATATCCGTCGCCAGCGTCATGATGCCGTCTGCGCCCCAGTCCTGCGCCGCCTTCGCAACGCCTTCCACGTCAATGGTACTGATATTAAAATATTCATCCGCGTACGGGATTCCGACTGCCTTCGGATTATAATCCAGAACGGCTACATAGTAGCCCATTTCTTTGGCTTTTATGATCGCAGGAAGCTGCAGGATCGAGGCTCCTATGATCAGTACTCTTTTCATATTCTTTTTTCACCTGATCCTTATCATTGTCTGTGCGCTTTACCGGGCCGCTTTTTGTTCTGCCGGCGCGCTCTTGGGCGCAGCCGCGCTGTCAACATAGATGTTTTCTCTCTTTAAGACCGATTGGATGGTCTTCAGGAAGATCTTGATGTCAAAACCCAGCGAGACGTGGTCCGCATAATAACAGTCATTGTCGATCTTTTCCTGCTGACCGATAGAGTTGCGGTAATAGGCCTGGCTGTAGCCGGTGATCCCGGGTCTGACGTCCAGCCTCTTTTTCCGCTTCGCGTCCAGCTTGTCATATCCCTCGTAATGCGTTGTCACGAACGGGCGGGGACCGATGATACTCATATCCCCTTTCAGAACATTGAGGATCTGCGGCGTCTCGTCGACGCTGGTCTTTCTCATAAAGCGACCAATCCTGGTCACACGCGGGTCATCGTCTCCATTGTAAGTACTTCCGTCCGCATTCCGGATATCCGGTGCGTTGACGCGCATGGAGCGGAACTTGTACATCTTGTAGACCTTGCCTTTAAAGCCCAGGCGCTCCGCATTATAGAAAATCGGGCCGTGGTCGGTCAGCTTGATGATCGGCGCAAAGATCACGAAAATGATCCCGAAAAAGGGAAGCCCCATCAGGCTGATCACCAGATCGATCAGTCTTTTGCCATATTTTTTGTACATCAATGCCCCCTCACTTCGTCAATAACCGCTTTGAGATTTTCACACACATACGCCACATCTTCGTCTGTCAAAAGCGTGTGAAGCGGCAGCGTGATCAAATTGTGATAATAATCATATGCATTGGGACATCCGCTCCGATCTTTCCCGTAGGCAGTCATCATCGGGAGCGGCTTGTAATGGACGTTGGTCGCAACGCCTCTCTCGGCCATCTTCTCGATCACTTCGCCGCGCTGCGCCTCATCAAAACCGGGGATGCGGAGCAGATACAGATGGTTGCTGCTGTCCATGCTGCCTGTGTGATGGCACAGATGGCGGACGCCAATCGCATCGCATGCGGCGTCATACCGCTTAATGATCTCGGCTCTTCGTTCCACGAGTCCCGGATAGCGGTCCAGCTGGCAGAGGCCGATGGCCGCCATGATATCTGTCATATTGTACTTGTACCAGGGACCGATAATGTCGTACTCCCAGGCACCGGCCTTGGTCTTGGCGAGCGCATCCTTGCTCTGTCCATGCAGGGACAGCTGCATATACATTTTGTAGATCTCGCTGTCTGCAATGCCTTCCACTGGAAGCCATGTGGCTGCGCCGCCCTCAGCTGTCGTCAAATTTTTGACCGCGTGGAAGCTGAAGCTGCTGAAATCCGCCATGGCGCCGCAGTACTTCTTCTCTCCCCTCACAACGCGGGAAGCGCCGAGACTGTGTGCGCAATCTGCGAACACTGCTATTCGGCCAATCGCCTTCTGCATCCTTGCCGCCAGCTGATCGAGCACGGAATCACTCTCTTTCACCTCAAGCGGCGTAAACAGTGCTTTCTTGCGCTCCACGATCTCATAGATTCGGTCATAGTCGCATACTATGCCGCCCAGATCTACCGCGACGATTGCCTTGGTCTTCGGCGTGATCATAGCCTCCAGCTGGTCATAGTCCATTTCCGGCATATGGGTCGCGGAATCGCCGTCCTTTTGGATATCTACAAACTTGACGGTCGCGCCACAATGACATGCGGAAGAAGCCGTCGCTGTGTAGGTATAGGCAGGCACCAGGACTTCGTCCCCGGGCCGTATGCCCCAAATGCGCAGATTCAGTTCCTCCGCCGCCGTGGCAGAGTTCATACATGCAACCCGGTTTGCATAGCGAGCTGTGTTGTCTTCCGTATTGCAGTCAATGTCCACGCGCCCCGTCTCTATATAGGCCGCCAGCCTGCGCTCCAGGAGCTTGGTCCTGGGGCCTGTCGTAATCCAGCCGGACTGGAGGGTCTTCACAACTTCCGCGATCTCCATCTCGCTGATATCAGGGGGACTGAACGGTATGACACGTTTTGATTTATCATTCGTCATATAGAATTACCCTGTATTTGTATAAGTCTGCTCATCCCATCTTGTGAACAAGCTTTTGATAAGTTTCGTCCTTATTGGTTGGTTTCTGCGGATCCATGGGATGGTAGGTGGATACCATCCTGGCTACCTGCTCCCGGATGTCTTCCTTATTGGAATACGATCCATACATCAGGTTTTCCAGCTCCGCCAGAAATACGTCCGTATCGAACGCAATCGGCTTACCAATGTGAATGAGTTCATTGTCCGTCTTCGTGAGGCCTTCCTCCGCCATCAGTTTCTCTTCGTAGAGCTTCTCACCGGGGCGAAGGCCTGTATAGATGATCTTGATGTCCACATCCGGCTTGTAACCCGACAGACGGATCAGGTTCCTTGCCAGCGTGTCTATTTTGACAGGGCTGCCCATATCCAGGACGAAAATCTCGCCGCCCTTGGCGAAGGTGCCGGCAAGCAGCACCAGGCTGACCGCCTCCGGAATCGTCATGAAATAGCGAATGATATCCGGATGCGTGACGCGGACAGGCCCGCCCTCCTCAATCCACTTCTTGAACAGAGGAATGACTGAACCGTTGCTTCCCAGAACGTTTCCAAAACGCACTGCGACAAACTCCGTCTTGATATTCCTGAACGCCTCTCCGGTCCCGTCCTTGTCCGCATTTTCGATGCCGGAATGGGTGAAGAGCTGCGGAATCTCGTTTGCTTTGCCCTCTTTGATCTTGGCGTCAAAACTCTGAATGATCATCTCACACAGACGCTTGGAAGCGCCCATGATATTGGTGGGATTGACTGCCTTGTCCGTAGAGATCAGGACGAAACGCTCGCACCCGTGTACCATGGCCGCATAGGCGGTCTTGTAGGTGCCGATCGCATTGTTCTTGATGGCTTCGTTGGGACTGTCCTCCATGAGCGGAACATGCTTGTGGGCCGCTGCATGGTAGACAATCTGGGGCCGATAGTCCTCAAATATGCTGAAGATCCTGCGGCTGTCCCTGACGGAACCGATCAACACCTCTAGCTGCAGATCCGGGTACTTGTCGCGAAGCTCCATCTGGATATCATAGGCGTTGTTCTCGTAGATGTCAAAGATGATCAGCTGTCTTGGAGAATGCGCGGCGATCTGTCTGCAGAGCTCGCTGCCGATCGATCCTCCGCCGCCTGTGACCAGCACGACTTTATCATTTATAAAGTCAAAGACCTCTTTCATATCCGCCTTGATGGGCTCACGGCCCAGAAGATCCTCGACGGATACCTTCTTCATCTTGCTGACAGTGATCTCTCCGCGCATGAACTGGTACATGCCCGGCAGATTTCTCAGCTCACAGTCCGTCTCCTTGCAGATCTCCAGAATGTCGCGGCGCTGCTCTGCTGTCGCACTCGGAATAGCCAGATAGATCTTGTCGATCTGATACTTCTCTACGCTTTCCAGAATGTAATCCCTGCCTCCCACAATCGGGATACCGTCGATATAACGGCCCCATTTGTTGGGATCATCATCAATAAAACAGCATACCTGGTCACTGATCTCTCTCGATCTGCGCACATCCCGCGAGATCACCTGCCCGGCATTGCCGGCTCCGATGATCATCACATTTCCGCGTGTCTTGGCGTTCTTGTTCTCACTTCTAAGGAGCAAGACAAGACGGTAGGAAAAGCGAATCCCTACCATAAAAATAAACTGCATGATTGTGCCGATTATATAATAGGAAATCGGCATGCGCTGAAAGAGCAGCGTAATTGCTGCCGTGTGGAAGATGCCTGTGATCACAGATGCCTGGATCACATACAAAAGCTCCGTATAGCTTGCAAATCGCCAGATGCTCTTGTACAGCTTCGTTTTCCAGAAAATAATCAGACAAAAAACCGCATAAATCGGTGTAAACTTGCCCCACGCGCTGAGATAGGGACGATAAATGCCCGAGAATTTGCAATCATAGCGGAGCCAAAGTGCAATGGCGTATGACAAATTAGCCGTCACAAGGTCATAAAGAACTAGAAGCACGGCAACATTCTGCCAGTGCCCCCTGAGTATTCCCGACCCGCGGCCCTCGAGAGCTCCCTTTCGATAGCCGGTTATTCTCTTTTGCGTAGGGTCATCATGGTGAAAAGCCATATATGTTCGATTCCTTAGGCCTCATTTCGAAGCCGCTTTCTTGTGTTTAATCTAATTTCTTCTATATATAATACAGTATACCACTTCTTGCAGTACAGACCTATAGTTGGTACTTCCTTTGCCGGTACGGATTACACTCCCAGTTCTTGTACGATCCTGTCCATTTTAGGACGGATGCCTTTTCCGGTTGTGATCTGCATGAGCATGAAGCCGCCGCGATCATTTGCCTCCTGTAAGATCCATCCGCCTTCCGTCAGCGCCAGGTCCCATCCAGTATAGTGGTTGTCCGGTATGATCTGCGCCAATTCGCAGACCATATCCTTTGCTTCTTCCCACCGCGGCACCTTGAAGCCGATCAGTTCTACACCGGTGTCAGGGTGCTTCACATAATCATTGCCGGCTTCATCCACGGCTGAATACACAACGCCCGTGTCAATGTCAATACCGCAGCAGATGCCGCCGCTGCCTCCATTGTCAACAACCGCTTCTCCCCTTCCGACGCGAAGGATGGGAGGAAGAATCACCACGCGGTCCCCGAAATTGATGGCCGGTATCCGAAGCGTGTTGACCGATTGCGGGTGAAGTCTTGCGAACTCCTGGCTCTGCGCGATCAGTTCTTCTACTACGAATCCATTCGCATACTCCTTGAGCAGCTCCTGCAGAATTTCCTGCACATTCTTTCCCTGGGAGTCGACGATCTTGATGCCAATTCCGCAGGCCCCATCGAAGGGCTTTACAATAAAGCGGGGGTGCTTGCGTACAAAGGCTTCGAACGCTTCCTGACTCTCTTTGCCAAAAACCTCCAGCAAATCCCGATGATAGTACGCCTTAAATATTTCGTAAGTCTTCCCCTTGTCATCGAAGAGAATCATATTCCTCATATTATTCATGCGCTCACAATAAGAAATCCGCTCCCGATCAGAGATGTACGCTCTTCTTTCTGCCGCAGATTTCCTCTCGAAGTGATACATATTGTATTCATCGAATCCGATGCTGTACTTCCTGGCTTCGCTCAGCATGTCGTCGATAATTTTCTCTCTGTCCAGCGCCGGATTCCCGCCGTAATAGAGATCAAACGCCTTCTCCGCATTCTTTCTGGTCAGATTGCGCCTGTGATACATGTCGCGCAGCTTCTTCCCAAGCGTAAACGATTTGATTGTATTCTTAATGATCAGCGATGTTCGGCCCATAGTATTCCTTTCTTACGCTTTGCGGTGTTTGCGCCGTAGCCGAAATTCATTTTTCAATGATTCAAAGCATCCGCCGTAGCTGAAATTCATTGACAATGATTCACCGTATCCGCCGAAGCCGAAATTCATTTGTCAATGCTTCACAGGATTCGCCGAAGCCTGAACAAATACGGCGCCACAACGACCAAATAAATCAGCGCCCCCAGCACCACCTTCAGCACCAGAAGCTGCACTCCTCCCAGAGATGCCAGGTGCAAATTAATCAAACATAAATACATGATTAGGCCTGCCAATACAAACGGAACGCCCATAAGCTCATACTGAAGCACCTTGATCTCTTTCCTAACGGCCAGACTTTGCACGATACAGACTGAAGCCTCCGCACAAATTGTGCCTACTGCTGCGCCATAGGACTGCATTCCAGGGATCAGCATTGTGTTGATAATTAGATTGACAATCGCCCCCGTGAATACAGAAGCCACATAGACTACGTCCTTTTTGTAGGGAATCAGATACTGCGTTCTCACCACGTTGGCCATTCCCATAAAGATACAGCTGGGTAGGAGAATCCAGAAAATCATGATACACTTCTCAAATCCGGGACCGTAGAAGATCGGCACAAACTCGGCTGCCACACCCATGATGCCAAATCCCATGGAGGAGGACAGGAACATGGCGAATAACATCGCTTTTTTGAAATAATCCTCTGATCTTTCCTTCTGCTTGTTGGCAACCAAGTTGGAGATCTTGGGCAGCATCACTGTTCCCAGCGAACTTACGAGCGCAATGGGAACCTGAATGATTTTGTCGCAGCTCTCGTAATATCCGACCTCGGCTTTGTTGGTCATATGTCCGAGCATGAGCTTGTCCATGAACTTGTAGAGGCTGATCGCGATCACAGGGACGAACAGCACCAGATTGGGTTTAATGTGTGGGATAATATCCTTAAGGCCGACCCGCTTGAAGTCCACAATCCTGTGGACGAGGGTCCAAAGGATGAGATGCGAGATCAGCATACTCGCTGCGTAGATGGCGGTGTAAATGTAGACGTCGTTCTTGGTTTTGACAAAAAGAAAGACGGCCATTACTGTGGCGAGCTTTATGACCGTATTCCTGATCGTGGTAATCCTGAACTCCTCGATGCCAAAAAAGAGCCAGTTCACATCCAGCCCCGCCGACGCCACATACATGAGCATGATCAGGCTGATGGTCCGATCCTTGCTCAAAAAGAAAGAATAGCCGCAGTACAGAATCACCATCGCGGCTGTCGTCATCAGCTGAAACGCGTAGATGGAAGAAAATGTGTATGACATCTTCTCCCTGTCATCTCTTGTCTGCGCAATCGAGCGGTTTCCGTAATTGTTGACGCCCAGCATCGCAAACATAAAAAAGTAGTAAGCCACGGTGTAGGCATAGGAATACCTTCCGACGCCGTCCGCGCCAAGAACACGCGACACATACGGAGTCGTGACTAGCGGCACCAGAATTGCCAGTATCTGATAGGCAGAATTATATATGAAGTTTTTCTTTACACTTTTCTCTTTTCGCATTAACAAAGCCCTCTTACTATCCGCACACATATCATAGTAAAAGACGACACGGAAGTCAAAGTGCACTTATCAGAAAAATGTAATAGAATAGATGTGTCCATCAAAGAATCCAAGGGGGCCTATGATCGTGCGGATTTATAGTGACAGACTGACCGCCCCTATATAAGAAGGAGAAGAATCCATGATTGCTATGCTCCGGCTTCAGTTCATCATATTCTCGCTGATCGGCATCGGCTTTTGGGTCCGCAAGAAGGGCATGGTCAGCCGGGAAGGCCAGAAAAACATCACCGATCTGGTCATCAATATCGTGCTGCCCTGCAATATCATCACATCCTTTGTGCAGGACCTGCCGAGCAGCGCGCTCCGCGACTGCATAACTGTATTTCTGATCTCGGTCGGCGCCGAAGCTCTCTGTATGCTGTACGCCAAATATGCCTACAAAAACGTCAGTGAGAACCAGAAAAAATGCCTCACCTACGGAATTCTCGTATCCAATGCCGGCTTCCTCGGCAATCCTGTCGCAGAAGGCGTCTATGGTCCCATGGGTCTCATGCTTGCCAGCGTCTATCTGATTCCGGTGAGGATCATCATGTGGTCCAGAGGCATCGCGATTTTCAGCGGACAGTCCAACCGCAAAGAGACCCTCCGCAAAGTCATCACGCATCCTTGCGTGATCGCCTGCATGATCGGTGTTCTCATCATGCTGACGGACCTGTTCGCTGGTATCGCGCTGATCCCTGACTGGCTCTTTGACATGCTGCAGACTGTCGGCCGCTGCAACACCGGACTCTCCATGATGGTCATCGGCATGATCCTTTCCGACATCAATCTCTCTGAACTTGTTGATAAAACCGTGATCCGCTATACCATCGACCGACTGCTCGTCATCCCCGGCGTCCTCGGAGCCATCCTTTTCGTCCTCTACCGGTGCGGCGTTGTCTCCGGTCTCTCGCCCAGACTAGCAGTCCTCCTCGCAGCCATGCCCGCTGCCGCGACCACAAGCATGCTCTCCTCCAAATACGATTGCGCGCCCGACTTCGCCACCAAGATGGTCATCCTCTCCACCCTCTGCTCTATTCCTACGATCTTCCTGTGGGGCCTGGTGCTTAAGTCAGCGGGGTGAGGCGACAGTCAGTGGACCTGGTTTGCTGACTCACGTTTCTTTTCAAGGTACCCGATAAATCTGATATATATATGAGAATTGGTTGAACAAATTTTCTAGATGCCCGATAAGACTCGAGTATTGGAGAAGCTAATGGGACCGATTTTCGATATGCCCGATAGATGTTGGAAAAACGGCAAGTTAGTGGAGCAGCCAAGCAACTGGAAATCGCCGGCAAGCTACACCAAGAAACCACGCAACAGGAAAGCAAGTGGAACCACGTACCAGACAACAAAAAATGACGATCACAAGGCCCACCCCCTGCGATCGCCAGCTCTATTTCATCCAATCTCCCGTTCCGTTTCTACCCAAATCGCTCGGTTTGCAATCGGAAGGTACACAATCTTGACACAGTAGTTGTTTCCAGAGGCAGTCACGCCCTCATACATCTCCATCAGCCCGGATTTCCGGTCCACATCTCCGAATACAGAATCAATTTCTTCGCGGGATGCGCCAAGCAAGTTCGTAGTAGCTGAAATCGGAGTGTCGTCGTGCAGATCACGCTCCATCGCTGCCTGCCAGTACTCGAACTCTGTGGGCATTCTCTTCCTGGCTTTGATGCTCCAGGCAAAAATGACTGTGTAGAGCACGAGCGAGATGGTGAGCAGAATCACCACCTCATGCAAACCTTCCTTGAATACAAATGACAGCCCCCGGCCAACCGGGTGCAACGATGTGTCACCAGAAGTGCCAGCTCCTGTCCCCACGATTCTCGAGTGCAGGTATTTCAATACACCCGCAATGAGCGTGATGATCAGAAAGATCGGCACAAGCCTGTACAGGCAGATCACATATATATCAACCAACATTGTTTCCATTTCCGTCCTCCTCGTAATTTATGCTTGGGCACGTCCCTTACGTCCCATATAGCTATACCCTACATCCTATACCACCTCGATGTCCCAGGTATCGACCTTGATTTCTTTGTATCTGCACCACTTGACGACGAACTCCTGCGCCAGGCGCGGCAGTCTGCGGTTGGCGAACACCTTCGCCTGGACGAGCTTTCGCCCGTCGCGGGACACCTCGATCGTTCCGAAGCTCTTGTCCGGCTCCTCCTTCTTGCGCAGAAAGTAAATCCTCGTCGACCGCCTTGCGACGTCTTTCACGTAAATGCGTACACAGTTGTGCATTCTTTCGCTCTCGTTGAACAGGTCGTCGCTGGTCTCCGGCGCCGTTACCATGTAAGGATCCGCGCCAAAAACCTCCTCGTCCTGATCGCAGCCGCAAGTTGTGAGATTCAGATAATCCGCTGTAGAAACAGCTGTCTCAAACCTCGTTTTTGTCTCAGCGTCGTGCTTGTTTTTGACACGGGAGACCACCCGGTCGTGTGCCTCACGGATGGGGATCGAAGGCGTAATGCCATACTCGTACTCGCCGAGCTGCGCAGAGGCTTGCATGTAGTCACAGTAATAGTGGCCTTCGCCCGGATGCTTCTGCAGATAGCGCAGAATCTGCAGGATCTGCTTGTCGCTTAAGGCGCCAATGCCCTCGATCGCGCGTGATCTGCGCTTTCCGCTGTGCGTTACATCGCCGCGCGACCAAAACTCGATCATAGAATCCGTGTAATAGTCGAACTGGAGAAACGCCGGCCAGTAATCATAGATTTCTCTGATCCGAGCCAGCGCCCGATTGCTGACCTGACCACGGCGCAGCGCCCGCAGGACAGACACCGGCACGCCGAACATCTCCTTCAAGTTGTGCTGAAGATGCGGCGACTTCTCAAACGCCGCGAGCTTGTTGTAGTTCTCAGCGATGGCGCTCGCGCCTGCTTTGGCCGCGAGTTCCATCCCCGTGTGATATTCCGGCGCCAGCAGCAGTGTCAAAATATTCTCCGACCGCTTAGCATACATCGCCAGATGATAGTCCGGGTAGGTCCTGTCGAACTGCTCGATCGCCTTCATCGACTTCCCCACCAGGTAATACTCCTGCTGCAGAATGTCGGCCAGATCCACCTCTCTGCTGCAGCTGCAATAGCCTCTCGTAAAGAGAAAGACCGTCTTCTCCGGGCCATGCTTGAGTACAACCTGCAGGATGTACATATCATTTCCGCTCTTAAAGAGAGCTGCATGGATCGGTGTTTTGCCCTTCTGGTGAATCGATGCAGGACGCCGCACATTCTGGGGAATCGAGTTGGCGGTACGCAGGTTCTTCTTGTCATCGCGATAGTCCCTAAACAACAGCGAGCTGTCCTTTTCCGTCTTCTCCTCGTAGACGCCGAGCGCCTTCCACTCCTTGCTGCTCGGCGTATTCTCGAACAGCCAGCTCTCCGTCCCAGGCCTTATGCGGACGTCCGTTGCATAACCCTTGTTGCGGTAAATGTATGCGAACATTTCAAGGCTGTACACGTCGATCACGCCGGGAAAGACGCGGCGGATCACCTCGCGGTCGCACTCCAAGCTGATGGAACTGATACGCCCGGCCCGGATCATCGCCAGCAGTACCTCCATCGTAAGCCCTGTCTCGTTGCACAGAACCCGCGGATTCTTGGAACCCGCAGGGAACTCGGCCACAAAGACAGGCGCCCACTCCATCCCGCTAAAGCGGTCTGTAAAGCCGGGGATCTTAATGAGAATCGGAATACAGATGGACAGTGACAAAACACCGCCCGCACCGCCATCGGGCTCAGCAGCTTCCAGCCGATATCCCCAGTAGTTCTTTTCCTCGATGATGACAACATCTTCCGGCAAGGGACGATAGCCTATGGGTCTCAGACTGCTGCTCCTTATGGTAATGCCCTTCTTGGAGTCGGAGCGCGAGCCGTTAGCTAGGTAGGGGGCAGGCTTAAGGGTATTGGTCTGCAAAGTACCGGTCTTCGGATTGCTTGCCAGCTGGCTGGCTGCCTGCTGTGCACTGATCTGCTGGTTGCCTGCCTGCTGCGATCCTGCACTCGGATCCTGGTTCTTATCTCTAAGACTCTGCTCAATTCTCGCCAGCGGAATGCAGCACTCCTCATGCTTCTGGACGTTGTACCGATCAAGCAGCTGACGCTTGCCGCATCTTCCGCAGTAGCAGACGTGCGCTGCCGAAGTGTCCTTCCCGGTTGGGATCACGTAGAAACTCTTGTCCATCTGTATCACCTCGCTTTCTGTATGTTGTTTTTGTACTGCCGTTCATTTGTAATTTGGACCCATTGATCATGGATCATGTTTATTCCGGCACAAGCCTGCTGCAGGGGCATCTCCTGACAACGGGCCTGTGTTAACCTATTGAACCCTCATGAAAGGAACAAAAAAGGACGCATGAACAGACTGATCCCGTGATCGTCTTTTCACTTGTCCTTACCTACTTAATATATGAAGCTTCCCTTGAGGTAGAGTTCCATTGTATAACACAATTGGCTAATGTCAAGGAATTTTCTAAAAATTTCATAAATGTATTCAAATATCGAGATAATTTGAACAAAGAACTCTATAGCCTGAACGCCATGTTTGAAAAATGGTGTCGGTACAAATATCTGAAATTGAGAATCATTAAACATATTGCGGCAGCTGTAGGTTAAACACCCACAGCTGCCGCCTATACTATAGAATTTGATGAAGAATCTCACTGCTTGGATTGTTCTATTCTACTCTCACAGATAACTTGTCTGGTCCTTCACATTGTTTATTGCTTTAATAGTTTGGCTTGAGTACACATGTTAACTTACTGTAACCATATGAACACTTTGAATAGTGTACACAGGAAGCATTGCCATTACCATTTGTCGTGTTATTGCCGTCGATATAGTAAATGTATCCATTACTAGCATAGTCTACAATGCCTACATGACTGGCACCATTACTTTTAAAGATGATGATATCCCCTCGCTTTGGAACATAACTACCGTTTTTAACCTTAGCCTTAGAGTATTCCTTTCCACCTGCGTTTTTTATTGCTGTACGAATTCCTGACACACTAGCGTTTTTTGGTATAGCCTTACTTTGACCAGCAAGCTTTGCACAATAACTGACAAAATCTGCACACCAGGCTCTATAGTGAAAGCCGTTTCCAGAGAAGTAAGTATACTTTTTACCCAAAAAAGACTTTGCCTTATTGTACACTGACGCTCCGCCTTTCGACTTAACCGTCACAGTAATACTGGTTGATTTACCATTCACCTTTGTTGTCACAGTGATTTTTGCAGAGCCTGCACTCTTCGCAGTGATCGTTCCATTGCTGTTTACCGTCAGTACGGAGGTATTGCTACTCTTCCAAGTAACGCCTTTATTCGTCGCGTTAGACGGGCTGACAGTGGCTGACAGAGTTTTACTATCTCCAACATACATCGTGTTCGAAGCGTTTCCAATCTTCACACTTGTAGGCACGATGTTTGTCGATCCGGATGCTTGTTTTACAGTAACAGTCTGAATATTGTTGCCTGTCAAGGCACCGCTGATCTTGGACTGGATTTTCCAAGTGCCCGCTTTGTCGAGTTTGACCCCGATCCAGTTATTATCACTATTATTGTACGTATAGCTGTGAGCGCAGGAGCCATCCGGACGGTAGATTGCAAGCATCATATTGGGAGTTCCGC
>ONNQ01000031.1 GCA_900319245.1 uncultured Lachnospiraceae bacterium
CTGGCGAGTGGAACAAGCATCCTCTGATGTCAACGAAAAATCGTCTTCACGAATTTTTCTTTGACAATGCCTGGGCACTGAAGTGCTTCGGTATGGTCAGTAAGAGTGCAAAAGCCAGAAGCCATGCGGCAGTCAGCGCCGAGAGCACAGCGGCCGGCACAAATCCCCGGGGCATATATGTGACGACGATCTCGTGCGTGCCTGCGGGCACCGGGATGGCAGTCAGGCCGAAATCGACCCGTTCCACTTCTGCGGGTTCTCCGTCAACCCTGGCGGAAAATCCCCTGTCATAGGGGATGGAAAAGAAGAGAAGGTTTTCTTTTTCCATATTCACGGAGGCATGCCAGCCGTTTTTGTCAAAGGCAAATTCCGAGCAGGCAGAAGCCGCGCGGTCTCTGCAGTTTCGGAAAAAGTCAGTATAGGACATCTCTTCCGTATACAGGTTCCCATCCTCTTTCAGAAGATTCCCGTATTTGGCAGCCATCTCCTCTGACAGGATGATGTCCCTGACCAGCACACGGTCAGAAATCGTTCCGTTGTCCAGAAGATCGTAGTTTTCCTCGGTCATATAGTTGTCAAAGGTAAAGCCCATGGGAATATAGTTGGTATTTTCATAGATCTTATAGCCGCTGTTGGGCAGCCCTTCTTCATACCCGATGAGACCGCCCTTGTCCTCGAGCGTCTCGGAAGGCCTAACCAAATCATTCTCAATGTAGTAGCGCACAGAGAGAAGGGCTCTCGCACCGATCCTGTCAATCGGAAGCGTGGACTCGACCGTCCGGATCATGCCGATCTTTCTATAGAAAGTAAAGATAGAGGGACTCACGGTGCTCTCAAAGCAGTGGATCGTGGGATAGCCCCACACCATTTCATAGTTGGTCGAGGTGCCGTCTGTCTCGACACGGAAAAACGAGGACGTATCGCGCAGAGATGGCCTTGTATCCAGCATCTGCTGTCTCCACTTGACGCCGCCGGTCCTGGCAATCAGGGAGTTGCCGTTATAGAGGACAGCCAGGTTGGTCAAAAGGCAAGAGACTAAGGTGGCGGACAGAAGGATCATCTTGCGGTATCTGCGCGCCCCTTTGACGCCCGGAAGCGCGGCCAGCACTGTGATCATAAGCATAAGCTGTATGGCGGTGGACAGGCACTCGATCACGAGAAGGTCCATATTGTCGCAGATAGAAAGCCACTTGACCTTGCCGTCCTCCATAGTGGGGATGACCGCGCACAGCATGATCGCCAGGGTGATGATCGCCGTGATCTTTGCGCCGCGGTGCAGGTCCTTGTGCCTTCCGGTCTCCAGCGCGCGCGCTGTCATGGAGGCCAAAACAAGGAGCGGCATGTAGAACCATCTGGCGTAATAGTTGGAATTGAAGGCGCTGTAGACCGCGTTCAGTGCCGGGATCAGAGCCATGACGGCGCAGACAGCGGCCATGCGCTTTTTCCAGGTCCCCGAGAAAATGGTCCAATACGCAATGACGCCGGATAAGGAAAAGCACGGCAAATAGGCTGCCAGAGAGCCGTTCTTGACCTGGTCATTGGAGAACAGCGTCGGCTTCGCAATGATATCCGGCACGACGAACAGCGATTTGAGGATCGCAAACGGCGTCGTACCGTCCTTGTAGGCGATCACGCCATATCCGTTTATGTAGTTGTCGAGACGGCTGTTTCCGCTCACGCCGGCGACGGACTGGATAAGGAAAAAGGCGGCCAGCAGCAGTCCTGCGCATCCGTGCAGAATGATATAGAACACCTCGGGCACCGCTTTTCGGATCCCGCGCACAGGAAAATACCGGACCAGGTAATAGAGGATCATAAAGACGACCTGGCCAAAAAAGAAATAATAATTGATGATCGACATCAGCGCGGTCATGACGGTAAATCCCGTTGTCTTTTTCTTTTGTACGATCTCGTCAAAGGTCAAGAGGTACAGCGGAAAGAAGGCCGTCGCGTCGTGAAAGTGCTGGAATACGATGTTGCAGGCCTGAAAACCGGAAAAGGTATAGAGCGCGCTTCCGATGATCGCCCAGAAATCGTCCTTGACTTGTCTTTTGATCCACGCATAGGAAGTCACCATGGCTGTCCCATAGCGCAGAGACATGATAAAGGGAAGCAGATATGGCACCATCTTCTCCGGGAAGGGAATGGTAAGCCAGAAGAAGGGACTGCCCCACAGATAAAAGGACAGGCTTCCGCCCATATTGCCGCCCAGATCAATATATGGATTCCAGAAAAAGCGGCCGCTTCGAACGGCCCTATGGGCCAGTATATAGAAGGGCACCTGTTGTACGTTGTAATCTCCGTAATAAAAGAAGATCCCGCCGTGATAAATCAAAAAGGGAAGGACCGCTGCCAGATACAGCAGCGCTCCTCCCATAAACAGCAGTATATAACGTGATACGGTCGAACGTCTTGTTGTCAAAATACTATCCTCTGCTCCAAATTCATACGATGCACCGTCTTGTGATCGGAAGCCGTGCTACAGGGTCATTTCCCTGTCTTGCCTGCTGCCTGCTCCGCCTCGATGAAATCCTTCATGCTGTTCATGCGTGCGAAAACAAGCGCGTATCCGTCGTCTCCGTAATTGAGAGAACGATTGACACGGCTGATGGTTGCAGTAGAAGCGCCGGTCTTCTCCGCAATCCGCAGATAGGTATCGTGCTTGCGCAGCATGGTTGCTACTTCAAACCTCTGAGAAAGAGAAAGAAGCTCGTTGACAGTGCATAAATCCTCAAAAAAGCTGTAACATTCTTCCTTGTTTTCCAGCGTAAGGATTGCTTCAAATAGACTGTCGACCGCTTCTGTTCTGATTTTTTTGTTCATACCCCTACTCCTTTTTCCAAGTATTTGGACATCCTGTAAGGAATATTTTAGCATTGTAAAGTTTTAAAGTAAAGGGATTTAAGCTGTAATTGTAGGTGTGTATCATTATTCAGCGGGATTTCGTTTATTTATTTTTACTCTTTACTTTTATGATTTACTGTGATATTTTGATAATGTTGCACAAATTGTTTTTTATTTCACAATGATTTGTCGGCAATCCACTTTACATATTTCGGAGGTAACATCATGAGCAAGGGTATTGTCAGAAGATTTAACAACCAGAGGGGATTTGGTTTCATCAGCGATGAAAACGGAAACGACGTGTTCGTTCACTATACAGGAATTAACGGTGAAGGTTTCAAATCTCTTGAGGAAGGTCAGGAAGTTGAGTTTGACGTCGTACAGGGCCAGAAAGGACCGCAGGCCGTCAATGTGACCAAGCTTTGATCTTCGGCATAAAGAGCGAGATGTAAAAGAGGAAGCAGCGTATAGAAGCTGTTTCCTCTTTTTCATTACTTCAATATGTCCATATTCGTTTGACAGGATGGCGGGCGGTTCAGCGCGCGTGCCACTCTTCTGCCTTTTGCTGTAAAACGGCAAGATCCAAAGCGCCTCCGAACAAAGAGAGTGCGCTGCCAACGGTAACATCGGTCCGTCCCTGCGACAGGTCGCCGATGAGCGCAAGGTCTGCATACGTATGCACGCCGCCCGCATAGGTGACGGGAAAGCCGCTCTTCTTCTGCCAGGCGCCGATCATACGGACCAGCTCTTGTTCCACGCCGGCGCGTTTCCCTTCGACGTCTGCCGCGTGGATCAGAAATTCATCACACTGCTCTGAGAGCCGATCCAGATTCTCATCACAGATCGTATAGGACGTGAATTTCTGCCAACGGTCCGTGACGACCGCATAGCTTCCGTCCGCCCGTCTTCGGCAGCTGAGATCCAGCACAAGCCTGCGCCTGCCGACTGCGCGCAGCATCTTTTTAAGGGCGTCTTCGTCAAGTTTCCCGTCTCTAAAGACATAGGACGTGACGATCACGTGAGAGGCGCCCAGATCCAGAAAGGAAGGGGCTGACTCTGCCGTAATGCCGCCGCCGATCTGCATGCCGCCCTGGTAAGCGGAAAGCGCAGCCCTGGCCTGCGCCAGGTCTGCCTGATAGGCCTCTTCCCGGGCTGAATTGAGAAGGATGATATGGCCGCCACAAAGCCCCATCTCTTTGTAGAGGGAGGCGTAATAGGCCGCGTCCTTGTCAGCGACAAAGTTTTCACGCGCCATGCCCTCTCTCGCACCCTGCTGGTCCCGGAGCGTACTGCCTACGATCTGCTTGACTTTTCCGTTGTGTATATCAATACAAGGTCTGATCTGCATCTTGAATCCTCATGGGATGAACAATAAGCCCGGATCAGCCCAGTACGTCGTGCATGGTATAGAAGCCCGCCTCTTTGCCGGCCAGGAACTTGGCGGCTTCTACAGCGCCTTTTCCGAATACAGCGCGGCTGTATGCTCTGTGAGAAAGGGTGATCACTTCATCCTGTCCGGCGAAGATCACATCGTGATCGCCGACGATGGTACCGCCGCGAACAGCGCTGATCCCGATCTCCTTGACCGGTCTCTTCTCTCTTCTCTGGGAGCGGTCGTAGACAAAATCGTATTCGTTGTGCAGGGCGCCATTGGCAGCCTCTGCCAGCGCGATGGCTGTTCCACTGGGGGCATCCAGTTTCTGATTGTGGTGCTTTTCCACGATCTCAATGTCAAATCCCGCTGCGGCAAGCTTAGGCGCTGCCTGCGCGATCAGAACTTCGAGGAGGTTGATGCCGACCGACATATTGGCGGATTTGAGGACAGCCGTCTTATGGGACGCCTCGGAGAGCTTTTCAGTCTGCTCCGGGGAGAGACCCGTTGTGCATACGACGACGGGAAGCTTCTTTTCTACGCTGTAATCAAGCAGTGCGTCCACCGCCGATGCAGTGGAGAAGTCCACGATCACGTCGGCTGCAGGGCATTCCTGCAAAGTTCTGTAAACCGGATAGCCCGCATAGGCGTCGCCGAACGCGTCCACGCCGGCCACGATCTGGGTTTCCGTATCTTTTTCACAAATCTCAGTAATAATATGGCCCATGCGGCCGCTGCATCCGTGTAAGATGATCCTTACCATAGGTATTCCTCCTTCTGCTGTCTGCATCCTTCCCAGTGATCAGATCAGGCCAAAATTCTGCATGGCCTTGCGCAGCTTCTCTGTATTTGCAGGCGTCATTTCTGTCAGAGGCATGCGCAGAGGGCCTGCGTTCTGGCCCATCAGGTTGACAGCCTTCTTGACAGGGATCGGGTTCACTTCACAGAACAGGGTCTCGAAGAGCTCATGGGTATCCATCTGCAGTCTGGCCGCACCCTTTACGTCTCCGTCAAAGAACTTCTGGCACAGATCGTGCATAGCCTGGGGCGCTACGTTTGCAACAACGGAGATCACACCGATGCCGCCCATAGAAAGGAGCGGTACGACCTGGTCGTCGTTGCCCGAATACAGATCGATATTTCCGTCGCACAGGGTCATCAGCTTGACGATCTGGCTGATGTCGCCGCTGGCTTCCTTGATGCCGACGATATTGGGAACGTCCTTTACAAGACGCGCCACTGTCTGGGGCAGCACATTGCCGCCGGTGCGGCTGGGAACGTTGTAGAGAATGACAGGCGTGCCGTTTACGGCCTCTGCGGTCATCTTGAAATGTCCGTACACGCCTTCCTGGGTCCCCTTATTGTAGTAGGGAGAGATCAAAAGGAGGCCGTCTGCGCCGTATCCCGCGACTTCCCTTGAGAGGTCGATCGCAGTCTGGGTCCTGTTGGAGCCGGTGCCGGCGATCACAGGCACTCTTCCCTTTGTGTACTCGATACAGAATTTGCAGACGTCAAGATGTTCCTGCTCCGACATGGTCGCTGCTTCACCGGTGGAACCACAGACAACAATGGCGTCTGTGCCGTTGTCAATCTGATAATCGATGATGTCTGCAAACGCCTCGTAATTGACGGATTCGTCCGTCTCCTTGAAGGGCGTTACGATTGCTACTGCTGAACCTTTAAATACTGCCATGTTTCCATCCTTCCTGCTTGCGGGCAATGCGCCTGGCGGATCAGAAGTTTCGGAACTGCACGTTGCCGATCTCTGAAATCCGGTCGGCAAATTTGCATACTTCCACATTCATCTCGCTGCCGGTTATTATGATATCTGTGTCCATGCCCGATTCCACGAGCTCCTTGAGATCGTCCACATTGATGATCCCCTTGTTGACGACTTCAAGCACTTCGTCGAGGATCAGGAGATTGCACTCCCCTGTGGCAAGGACTTTGCGGGCATAACTAAGGCCGTTGCGGATATTGACCGCAGCTTCCCTTTGCTCCTCCGGAGTACGCTCCAGATAATCGATTTCCGATTTTTCAAAACGGAAGATCTTGATCTCAGGTTCCAGTCTTTTGGTAAACTCGCTGTCAGTAATACCTTTCCCCTTAAGAAACTGAATGATGACAATGCGGTCATGTTCGGATGCCCGCTTCATGGCAATTCCGAGCGCTGCTGCGCTCTTGCCGTATCCGTCACCCATAAAGATCGTAACTTTTCCAGAAGACATAACGAATCTCCATTTGTTTCTTGTCTATAAACAGTGATTTTCTTTTTAAAAATAGCACTTTTTATTAACGATGTAAATCAGTGATTCACTAAAGCGTTTCCACTTACATTCTCTCCGGTGCTGAGAAGCCCAGTACGTCGATGCAGGTACTGAGGATCCCAAGTGCCAGAGAAAGAAGTGCGATCCAGCTCTCTTTTTTGGCAGGGTCCTCTTCAGAGAGAATCTTGGTCGAATGATAAAAGCTGTTGAAATCGTTGGACAGCTGATAGATGTACGCGCAGATCTTGTGGGGCGCGATCTCTGTATAGGCTGTATCCATCATCGCGTTAAAGCCTGCCAGATCGCTCATCAGAGCCTTCTCCGCCTTGCTCTGTGCCTCTATGAGCACGCAATCCTTGACTGCCTTGGCGCCTTCCTGCGCGGCATACTTGGCCAGGATGGACTTGATGCGGACGATCGTGTACAGAATGTACGGGCCTGTATCTCCTTCGAAGGAAGTAAAGCGGTCGATATCAAAGATATAATCCTTGGACGCCTGGTTGGAGAGATCGCCGTACTTGAGCGCCGCGAGCGCGACCTGTTTGGCCGTCTTCTCGGCCTCCTCGGGTCCGATCTCCGGGTTGGAAGCAATCTTGGTGCGCATTTCCGCCTGAATATCGGCGATCAGCGTGGACAGCTTCATGACGCCGCCGTCTCTTGTCTTGAAGGGCTTACCGTCCTTGCCGTTCATGGTACCGAATCCGATATGACGAAGCTGTGTGCCGTCGGCGACCAGGCCGCATTTTTTGGCTGTGCGGAAGACCTGCTGGAAATGGAGCTCCTGGCGCTTATCCGTGATATAGATGATCTGGTCGGGATGATACAGTCTTGTTCTCTCCTTGATCGTCGCAAGGTCTGTGGTCGTATAGAGGGCTGCGCCGTCCGACTTTAAGATAATGCAGGGCGGGATCTCCTTGGAGTCGGTCTCCTCCGCGACGTCGACGACAAGCGCACCGTTGGACTCATACGCGAAGCCGCCCGCCTTCATATCCTCGACCATGCCGGGGATGGCGTCGTGGACAGTGGATTCGCCCCACCACAGGTCAAAGTCCACGTCGAGATTGGCGTAATTCTTCTTCATATCCGCGACAGATACTTCGATGATCTTATTCCAGAGCGCCCTAAGGCCCTTGTCGCCTTCCTGCAGGCGATGCGTGTTGGCCATAGCCTCTGCGTAGTAGTCGGCGTCCTCTTTGGAGCGCTTACTGGCTGTGGGATAGATTTCCTCCAGCTCTGAGACGGTAAAAGGCGCTGCTTCCGGATACGCGCCGTCAAATGCGGGGTCAAAATAGGGAAGATCCGGCTGTCTCTTGGAAACCTCCGTGATGACAAGACCCATCTGCAGTCCCCAGTCGCCCAGGTGAATATCGCCGATGACGTTCTCGCCGTGATAGCGTGCGATGCGCTTGACCGCTTCGCCGATGACAGCGCTGCGAAGGTGCCCGACGTGCAGGGGCTTGGCTACATTGGGACCGCCGTAGTCCAGAATGATCGAAGCGGGCTTTTCAGGCACCTGCAGTCCAAACTTCTCTTCTTTCCCCATCTGCGTGAGGTAGGAAGTCAGAAAGGCCTCCTTGATCGTAAGATTTAAAAAGCCGGGCTTTACAGCTTCGACGGAAGAAAAGATCGCGGAGTCTGCAAGGTTTGCGGCGACGTCCGTCGCGATCATGATCGGTGCTTTATGATATCTCTTGGCCCCTGCCATGGCGCCGTTGCACTGGTACTCACACAGGTCGGGCCGGTTCGAGACCGTGACCTTGCCGAGTTCTCTATCATAGCCTGCGGCTTCAAAGGCCTTCGCCATTTCTTCGGAAATCTGATTGAGAAATTTTTCCACTGTTACCTCCAAGTAAACGTTGTAATTGAATCTGATTATATGGTAAAGGCCGCGGATCACGCAAGTGCGGATCCCGCCGGTGCCTTGTTTTCTTTGTTTATGGCTTCCCTTTTCGAGAAGGCGCATCCGCAGAAATTCTGCCTGTAAAGACCAAACTCCCTTGAGAGCTCTATAGAGCGTTTATATCCGTTCTTCTTCTTAAAATCAGAGGGAAGGAACATGACCCCATATTCCCGGCCGACGGCCTCTCCAATCTGATTGAGCTTCTGCGCGTTCTTTAAGGGACTGATGGTCAGGGTGGTTGTAAAGAAGTCGAATCCGCCCTCTCTTGCCACTTTGGCCGACTCCCGGAGCCGCATTTCGAAGCAGATGCTGCACCGGTCGCCGCCTTCGGGGCAGTCCTCGTATCCCTTCACAAGACTCAGATAGCGTTCAGGATCGTAGGGCGCCTCCAGGATTGCGATCTTGTGCGCGCGGCTTGTCGAATGCATGCCGTCAAAATCCTGCTCGTCCACCTGCTTGTTGTAGGCCTCGATCAGACGCTTTTCCTCAGCGAGCCGGTAGCGGTATTCCTCTCCCGCCGTGATATTGGGATTGTAATAGAATACCGTGATCGCAAAGTACTCCCTAAGGTATTCCATCACATAGCTGGAGCAGGGGGCGCAGCAGCTGTGCAGAAGAAGGGTCGGGACGGTGCCTTCCCTGTCAATTCTTTCTATTTCTTTTTCCAGCGCTTTGCTGTAGTTGGGGTTCATTTGTATATCTTACCAAAACTCAAATGTGGAGTATGCACGGAAATCCCCGTGCATACTCCTTGATCGATCAGCAGTTATTTGAAATAGCGAACGCCGCTCTCGAAGATCTTAAGATCCTGTTCTCCGTAAATGTTGAGGTTGACGCCCTTTCCTTTGCGCTCGCAGTGGGCCATCTTTCCGAGGATCCTGCCGTCCGGCGAAGTGATGCCTTCGATCGCGGCATAGGAACCGTTGATGTTCCACTCCTCGTCCATGGAGATGTTGCCTTCCGGATCGCAGTACTGCGTGGCAACCTGTCCGTTTGCGAACAGCTTGTCGATCCACTCGCGGGGCGCTACGAAGCGGCCTTCTCCGTGGGAGGCGGGATTGGTATAAACGCCGCCGAGCTGCGCGCCCATGAGCCAGGGAGACTTGTTGGTCACGACCTTGGTGTAAACCATCTTGGAAATATGGCGGCCGATCGTGTTGAAGGTCAGGGTCGGAGAATCCTCCTTCTGTCCAACAATCTCACCGTTCGGAACAAGGCCCAGCTTGATCAGCGCCTGGAAGCCGTTGCAGATACCGAGGATCAGACCGTCTCTCTTATTTAAAAGGTCGCCGACTGCGTCCTCGATCACGGCGTTTCTAAAGGCGGTTGCAAAGAACTTGGCGCTGCCGTCGGGCTCGTCGCCTGCCGAGAAGCCGCCCGGGAACATGATGATCTGGGACTGCTCGATGGCCTTTGCGTACGCCTCTACGCTCTCGCGGATGTTCGAAGCGGAAAGGTTGGTGAATACTTTGGTAATGGTCTTGGCACCGGCCGCTTCAAACGCGGTTGCAGTGTCATACTCGCAGTTCGTGCCGGGGAATACCGGGATGAATACAGTAGGCTGCGCGATCTTGTGGCTGCATACATAGACGCTGCCCTTGTCATAGATCGGCGTATCCAGAACCGTCTTGTCCTGGGAGGCTTTCGTGGGGAAAACCTTCTCAAGAGGTGCTTTCCATGTATTGAGAGCGTCTTCATGCTGCACCTTGGATCCGTGCCAGCCAAAGGCCGCATCCGCACCCTTCTCTGTGACCGTACCGATGATCCTGTAATTGTCAGGGATCAGCTCTTCGAGGAGCGCTTCGCATCCGTCTTCCATCTCCAGGATCAGATCGCCGATCCGGTTGCGGAACAGGTGCTTGAGCGGAATCTCCTCGTCAAAGGTAACGCCGAATCCATTGCCGAACGCCATCTTGGCGACAGCGGGTGCGGCGCCGTAGCAGTCCACCGCATAGGCAGCCTTGATCTTGCCGTCTCTCATCAGGGAAGTCACTTTATCATAGATCGCACTCACGTCGTCGTAGACGGGGATGTCATATTCATCGCGCTCGATCTCAATCTGGACCAGCTTGTCTCCCGCCTTCTTGAGCTCAGGCGTGATGACGTCGGAAAGCTTGGCTACGTCGACGGCAAAGGATACCAGGGTCGGCGGAACATCGATCTCGTTGAAGGTGCCGGACATACTGTCCTTGCCGCCGATACTGCCGATGCCGAATCCGAGCTGGGCGTCGTAAGAGCCGAGAAGTGCTGCGAACGGCTGGCTCCAGCGCGCAGGATCCTTGGACATTCTGCCAAAATACTCCTGGAAGGTCAGGTGGAGCTTTCTGAAATCGCCGCCGGCCGCCACGACCTTGGAAACAGATTCTGTGACCGCATAGACAGCGCCGTGATACGGGCTCCAGGAACTCAGGTAAGGATCAAAGCCATAGCTCATCATGGTGACCGTATCGGTCTTTCCGCCCAGAACCGGGAGCTTGGCGATCATGGTCTGTGTCTCTGTCAGCTGATACTTGCCGCCGTACGGCATGTCGACTGTGCCGGCGCCGATCGAGGCGTCGAACATCTCGACAAGGCCCTTCTGGGAACAGGTATTGAGATCCGCGAGGGAGGCGCGCATAGCGCTCACAAAGTCCTCTCCGGTCAGCTCGCTGCTTCTCTTTCCGGCGAGCACATCGCGCACGCCCAGAGAAGCGAATTTATTCAAATAGTTGTCCTCCTTGGAGGGCATGAGTACTTTGACATCAGTCTCCTGGTGCGCACCGTTGGTGTCCAGGAAGGCGCGGGAGATATTGACCACCGGCTTGCCTCTCCAGTTGAGGACAAGGCGGGGCTCCTCGGTGACGACAGCGACGGGCGTCGCTTCGAGGTTCTCTTCCGCTGCATAGCGAAGGAACTGGTCCTGATCTTCGGGCGCTACGACGACGGCCATTCTCTCCTGGGATTCGGAGATGGCAAGCTCTGTGCCGTCGAGACCCTCGTATTTCTTGGGCACCAGATCCAGATTGACGCGGAGTCCATCTGCCAGCTCGCCGATCGCGACGGATACGCCGCCTGCGCCGAAGTCGTTGCACTTCTTGATGAGGCTGGAGACCTCGGGTCTTCTGAACAGTCTCTGCAGCTTACGCTCTGTAGGCGCATTTCCCTTCTGGACTTCCGCGCCGCAGTCGGTCAGGGACTGGTCGTTGTGGGCCTTGGAGGAGCCGGTCGCACCGCCCATGCCATCGCGTCCCGTGCGGCCGCCCAGCAGGATGATGATATCGCCGGGATCGCTGTTCTCGCGCTTGACGTTCTTTCTGGCAGCGGCGCCCATGACAGCGCCGATCTCCATGCGCTTGGCCACGTAGCCGGGATGATAGATCTCCTTGACGAGACCGGTCGCGAGACCGATCTGGTTGCCGTAGCTGGAGTAGCCCTTGGCCGCGCCCATGACAAGCTTCTTCTGGGGCAGCTTATTCTCAAGTGTATCGGAGACAGGCACGGTGGGATCGGCAGCGCCGGTCACGCGCATTGCTTGGTATACATATCCTCTTCCGGAGAGCGGGTCTCTGATCGCGCCGCCAAGGCATGTGGCTGCGCCGCCGAAAGGCTCGATCTCGGTGGGATGGTTGTGGGTCTCGTTTTTGAAAAATACGAGCCACTCTTCTGTGATGGGACCATTGCCATAATCCACTTCTATGGGGACGACGACGGAGCAGGCGTTGTTCTCATCCGACTCTTCCTGATCGATCAGCTTGCCGTCCGCCTTGAGCTTCTTCATGCCCATCAGCGCCAGATCCATCAGGCAGATGAACTTGTCGTCGCGGCCCTTATAGAGCTCCTCTCTGGTGTCGAGATAGCTCAGGTAGGTGGGCTCGATAATGTCCCTATAGAAGCCGTCCTCGAACTCGATGTCGCGAAGCTCCGTCGAGAAGGTCGTGTGGCGGCAGTGATCGGACCAATAGGTGTCAAGAACACGGATTTCTGTGATCGTGGGATCTCTGTGCTCTGTATTTGCAAAATACTCCTGGATGAACAAAAAGTCGTTATAGGTCATCGCAAGACCCAGGGACTTGTAAAGACGGGTGAGCTCGTCCTCGTACATGGTCGTCATGCCGGTGAGGACCTGCACGTCATCCGCCTGCGGATACTCGGTCTGCAGCGTAGCAGGCTTCTCCATACCGGTCTCTCTCGAATCAACCGGGTTGATGCAGTACTTCTTGATCCTGTCGATCTCATCTTCGGTGAAAGTACCTGTCAGGATATAGGTCTCCGCCGTCTTGATCACAGGATTCTCGTTCTCGTTGAGAAACTGCACGCACTGCACAGCGCTGTCCGCTCTCTGGTCGAACTGTCCGGGAAGGGCTTCCACACTGAAAACGAAGCCGTCCTTCGGCACATCAATGGTCTCTCTGTAGAGAATGTCTACGGGCGGTTCTGAAAAAACAGTCTTGCAGGCCGTTTCAAAGACCTCATCGGAAACGTTCTCCACATCGTATCGGATCAGTTTCCGAACGCCGGTAAGTCCTTTCACTGCCAAAAAACCGAGGATGTCTTCCTTAAGCTGCCTTGCGGCTACAGCGTAGGGCTCCTTCTTCTCAACATAGATCCGTCTGACTTTACTCATAGATCGCGTTCTCTCCTCCTATGGGTTAGAAATATCAATATTGTCTCAAGGCATTATATCATAGGATTTTGAAATGTACATACTGGTGATATCCAATGATTTCTAAACTATTCTTAAAGTTTTAGTTGAACATCACAAATCATTGTGTTATACTTCCAAATGTTGACGGGTAATAAGCCCGCAGAACTTCATAGGGGAATCATACAATGGCAGTATCACGGTCTCCAAAACCGTTCATGGGGGTTCGAATCCCTCTTCCCCTGCTTTAATAAAAAAAGATCAGATCCATTTCGGATCTGATCTTTTTTTAATATTTGGTTTTCTGATTTAGAGCCCGGCAATTCTGGTCAGAACTTCCTCGTTCACCGCAAAAGGCGGGAGCTTCATCTTGGCGTCGTTTCCGAGGACTTCCTGTACGGTCTGTGCAAGGATTTCCTGCGGGACTGCGTCTCTTCCGCAAGTCTTTACATAGTACGCTTCCAACTCTTCGATACTCTCAAATCCGGCCAGCTTCAGGATATGGCGCACAGCATTGGGATCGGCCTCTCTGAGGTAGCCCGCGAGGAAATAGCCGCAGGCCTTGCCGTGGGCCATATGCGCGCTGTAGGTGAGGCGATAGCTGAGCGCGTGGGGAAGGGAGGTCGCTGTGTGGGCGATTGCCATTCCGGCCATGGTGGATGCGTTCATCATATTCTGAAAGTCTTCGGCGGACGCCGCGCGCTTGCCAAGGATCACGTCCTTACTGCGGGCCCAGACACGGATGCCCTGCTCCGCGCACATGCGGCTGTAGTCGGTCGCCTTGGCGTGGATATAGCTCTCATACAAGTGGCAGAGCGCATCCATTGTCGTATTGGCAAGGACGCTGGCCGGTGCGCTGGAGACATATTTGCCGTCCACCAGGGCGAGCTGGGCAAAAATCTTGTGGGGAATGGACCCCTTCACCTTCTTGTCATGGCGGGTGAGAACAGAGACAGCCGTCACTTCAGAGCCGGTTCCCGCGGTTGTGGGAATGAGGGCGATGGGAAGCGTCGAGGTCTCTGCGCTCTTGTCATAGAGATAAGGCCAGTCGGCGTCAGAATGCTTCATCATGAGCGCCACAGCCTTGGCTGCGTCCATAGGGGAGCCGCCGCCGATGCCGATAACGAAGTCTGCTTTGACTTTGCAGCCGACGGTCCTGGCGCGCATGATCGTTTCTACGGAAGGATTCTCTTCCACTTCCGCAAATTCCACCCATGTGACGCCGTGTTCTTCCAGTGCGGCGGTGACGTCGCCGAAGGCGCCGCATCGTCTCGCGCTGTTTTTACCGGTCACGATCAAAGCCCTTGTACCAAGCGCCGCAAGCTCGACACTGTGGTTCATGACACAGTTTGCTTCCGAGTATACTTTGGCAGGCATATAAAAGTTCATGTTGAGTCCTCCTTACGTCTTACGCAATGTTCTTAAGAGCGCTTCTGGGGGACTTCAAAGTTCTTGACGGTTCCGAACTTGGTCGTCTGCACGATGCTGCGAAGATCGAAGCCTGCGTCCACAAGGATCTGCGCCATATCTTCGACAGAAATCGCGCCGGACGCTTTGACGACGATCTCGGCGCCTCTGTCCTTGGTGTGATAAACGGCCAGAGAGTCGAGGTTTGCGTTGTTGTCGCCAAAGAGCTTGGCCATGGGCGCAAATTCGCCGGGCGTATCGGTGGCGCCGAAGATGAACCGGGTGCCCTGCTTCTTGAGACCCAGGAGCTCTACGAAAGCCTGGAAAATATCCTTATCGGTGATGATGCCGATGACCTTGTTGTCTTCATCGACGACAGGAAGACAGGAAATCTCGTTGTCGAGCATGGTCTGCGCCGCGACTTCCACGAACACGTCCTGGGAGATGGTCTTGACGTCCTTGCCCTTGATCATAATGTCGGCGACTTTGGTCTTACTGAGCAGGTAATTGAGCTCATAAATGGAGAGAGACGTGGAATTGGCGCCGCTCTGCTCTTCCACCAGTCCGCCGGTCACAAGGCCGGTCAGTCTGCCCTGCTCGTCCACGATCGGAAGACGATGGAAATGGTTCTTTCTCATGATCTCCACAGCTTTGGAAATCACGACGTCCTTGGTAATTGTATAAGGATTCGGTGTCATATGGTCCTTGACATACATGCTGCTACCTCCATGCGATGATGTGTGTTTTGCTTACCCCATTTTTAAGTTTCTATAGTGTCGTTTCGACCGATCAGCCTCCGAGATAGGCCTTCTGCACTCTCTCGTCACTTGCGAGTTCTTCCCCTGTTCCCTCAAGTGTGATCGTACCTGTTTCCAATACATACGCCCTGTCCGCGATGGCCAGCGCTCTCTTTGCGTTCTGCTCGACCAGAAGAATGGTCGTTCCCTTATCGTTGATCTCCTCGATGATGTGGAAGATCTCCGAGACCAGAAGAGGCGACAGGCCCATGGAGGGCTCGTCGAGAAGAAGGATGGAGGGCTTAGCCATCAGCGCTCTGCCCATTGCCAGCATCTGCTGCTCACCGCCGGAAAGGGTGCCCGCAAGCTGTGTGCGGCGCTCCTTGAGGCGGGGGAAGAGCTGGTAGACTTCTTCCATATCCTTCCGGATCGCGTCTTTATCTTTTCGCAGATAGGCGCCCAGGATCAGATTTTCCTCGACGGTCTGCTCGGCGAATACTCTTCGGCCTTCCGGCACCTGCGCAAGGCCCAGGCCCACGATCTTGTTGGCCGGCGTCTTGGTCAGCTCTGTGTTGTCGAGCATGATACTGCCTTCCGCGGCCTTGACAAGGCCCGAAATGGCGTGCATGGTCGTCGTCTTACCGGCGCCGTTGGCGCCGATCATGGTCACGATCTCGCCGTCGCGTACCTCAAAGGAGATGCCCTTGATAGCTTCGATCATGCCGTATTTTACTTTTAAGTCGGTTACTTTCAGCATTGATTAATCTCCTAAATACGCTTTGATGACTTCGGGATTGGACTGGATCTCTTCGGGTGTTCCCTGTGCGAGCATCATGCCGTAGTTGAGTACAGTGATCCTCTCGCAGATGCCCATGACCAGCTTCATGTCGTGCTCGATCAGAAGGATCGCGATCTTGAAGTGGTCTCGCACAAAGCGGATCATATCCATCAGCTCCGCTGTCTCCTGCGGGTTCATGCCGGCGGCGGGCTCGTCCAGAAGAAGGAGCTTGGGATTGGTGGCCAGCGCTCTCGCGATCTCCAGGCGTCTTTGCGCGCCGTACGGGAGATTGCTTGCCGTGTAATCCGCGAACTGGTCCAGCTCCATGATCTTTAAGAGCTCTCTCGCCTTCTCGTCGATCTCTCTCTCGCTTGCATAATACTTGGGCAGCCGCAGGACAGCTGTGATCGGCGAATAAGGCGTGACGTTGTGGAAACCGGTCTTGACGTTGTCAAGTACGGAAAGGTTTCCGAACAGGCGGATGTTCTGGAAGGTTCTGGCGATACCGGCCTTGTTGATATCGACGACGCTCTTGCCGGCGGTATCCTTGCCGTCAAAGAATATTTTGCCGCGGGTGGGCTTATATACCTTGGTCAAAAGATTGAACACAGTCGTCTTGCCGGCGCCGTTGGGGCCGATCAGTCCCACGATCTCACCGTCGTAGACCTGCATATTGAGATCGTTGACCGCCGTCAGACCGCCGAAGTCAATGCCGAGCTCCTGTACGTCCAGGACGGGTGCTTTTGTGTTGTTATCAGTATGATCAGCCATTGGAAGCACCTCCTTTCGCCTTGCGGCTTGTCAGACTCTTCCATTTGGTCCTCAGCATGTCGTTGTTGGTCACAAGCATGATCAGGATCAGGACAACCGCGTAGATCAGCATTCGGTAATCCTGCAGGGAGCGCAGAAGCTCCGGCAGAAGGATCAGAACGACGGTCGAGATGATCGTGCCGGTCATGTTGCCAAGTCCGCCCAGGACGACGTAGACGAGGATCAGGATCGAGGTGTTGAAATCAAATTTGTTGGGGACCAGCGTTGCGTAATTGAGTCCGTAGAGGGCCCCCGCCGCGCCGGCCAAAGATGCGGAGACCACAAAGGCCAGCATCTTGGTCCTGGAAATCGGAATGCCGACGGATTCCGCGGCAATCCGGTTGTCTCTGGCTGCCATGATCGCTCTTCCGCTTCGGGAGAACATCAGGTTATAGACAATGAGGAGGGCGATCAAGACCAGCACGACGCCGACAGTGAAATTGGCGATCTTCTGGGTGCCGGTCGCGCCCATGGGGCCGTTTAAGAGCATCTTTCCGCCGGGCTGGAGCTTAAAGTTGCTGTCCACGAAACTGAAATGAAGGCCTTCGGAATCAAATCCGATGTAGGTATTCATGAAGATACTCTTGATGATCTGGCCAAACGCGAGTGTGACGATCGCCAGATAGTCGCCCTGCAGCTTAAGGACGGGGATGCCGATCACAAAACCGAACAAGCCAGCCAGCACGGCGCCGCAGACGATCGCGATGATCAGTCTGGGAATGCCGGCTGTGATGCTTCCCGCCAGAACGCCGGATACGCATACAGCGCAGAACGCGCCGACGCTCATAAAGCCGGCCTGGCCGAGGTTCAGCTCACCGGAAATACCAACGTTCAGGTTCAGGCCGATCGACGCCACGACGTAGCAGGTGATCGGAACCAGAAGGCTTGTAAACAAACTGGAGAGATTGCCGGATTTGAGAAGGACTTCCACGATGATATACGCTGCGATGACAAGCGCAAAGGAAATGAGGCGTCCTCTCTTCTTTTTGTCTCCGAACAGGGAGAAAATTGCGGTCTTTTCTTTCATGTCTTCTCCCTCCTTTTATACTTTGACATTGATCTTCTTGCCAAGAAGACCCGTGGGCTTGATCAAAAGGATCACGATCAGGACGCCGAATACGATCGCGTCAGAGAGCTGGGTCGAAATATAGGCCTTGGCGAAGATCTCGATGATACCGAGGATCAAGCCGCCGACGAAAGCGCCGGGGATGGAACCGATGCCGCCAAAAACGGCCGCGGTGAAAGCCTTGATGCCGGGCATGGATCCCATGGTCGGATAGACGGAAGGATAGGTGGATGCCAGCAGTACGGAAGCAATTGCGGCAAGGCCGGAGCCGATCGCGAATGTGATGGAGATGATCTGGTTTACATTGATGCCCATCAGCATCGATGCGCCCTTGTCCTCCGAACATGCTCTCATAGCGCTTCCGGTCTTGGTCTTATTGATGAACAGGGTAAGGCACACCATGACGACGATGCAGGTGGCGATTGTGAGCAGGGTCAGATAGGAAACGGAAGCGGATCCAAGAGAGATGCTTCCCGCCGAAATGACAGACGGAAATACTTTACTGGATGAGGACCAGAGAATCTGCGCACCGTTCTGCAGAAAATAGCTGACGCCGATCGCTGTGATGAGGACGGCAAGGCTGGGGGCCTGCCTAAGAGGCTTGTAGGCAAGTCTCTCGATCACAACGCCGAGTACTGTGCACACCAAAACGGCTGTCAGAACAGCCAGCGGGAACGGAAGCCCGAATTTGGTGAGCGCAAAGAAAGCAATATAGGATCCGACCATGATAACATCGCCGTGGGCAAAATTGAGCATCTTGGCTACGCCGTAGACCATCGTATATCCGAGCGCGATGATCGCGTACACACTTCCGAGCCCCAATCCGTTGATCAAATAGGATAGAAACTGCATGTCTGTCTTCCTCTCTTAAATAAAACAGGAAGCCCGCACGGATGCGGGCTTATGCCTGTTAGTAGAAAATATCATTTTCAAGTATCGATCAGTCTTCTACACCTACATACACGCCGTTCTGAATTACAACAGCCTTAGGAGACTTTGTGACCTCGCCGTTCTCGTTCCAGGTCATTCCTTCACCGGTCAGTCCGCTGAATGTCATGGATGTGAACTGCTCAACGAGCTTTGCGCAGATCTCATCGCTGCTCATGTCAGCGGTGACGCCTGCTGCCTCGCAAGCCTGTGCGATCGCGTAAACGCAGTCATATGCATCTGCTGCGAACTGGTTGGGGATCTCTCCGCCGCATTTCTCTTTATAAGCATTTACGAAGTTTACGGTCAGCTCATCCTCTGCGTCTGCGGAGAAAGGAGTCAGCAGGTAAACGCCTTCTGCCAGAGAAGTATCGAATCCTTCGAGAGTCAGGATACCGTCCATACCGTCAACGCCGAAGAAGGTAGGCTTGTAGCCCATCTGGTTGGCCTGTGTGAGGATCAGGGACGCGGGATCATAGTAGATCGGAAGGAAAACGATGTCAGCGCCGGCATCCTGTGCCTGGCCGAGCTGTACGGAGAAGTCCTGTGCGTTGGAATCATCGAAGGTTCCCTCGTAGACAACTTCTACGTTCTTGACAGCCGCTTCCGCAACGAATGTATCGTGGATTCCCTTGGAGTAGTTGTCATCGTTCTTGTAGATGATCGCAACCTTGGAACCAAGATCGGTGTGTGCTGCGATATAGTCCGCACTTGCGCTTCCCTGGTTGGGGTCTGTGAAGCACATCTGGAATACGTTTCCGTAAGCGCCGGACAGGTTATCGGGATCCGCAAAGACGACTGCCGGGGAAGATCCGGAAGGCGTGATCGCGAAGATCTGGTCCTCTGCGTAAGAAGGAGAAACGGCCGCGCCGGGAGCGGATGTTACGGTTGCAAGAGAAACCTGCATGCCCCAGTCCTTGAGTACGCCGTAAGCGGTGACTGCTTTCTCGGGATCGTGTGCGTCATCTTCCATATCCAGTTCGAACTGCAGTCCGCCCTTCGCGTTGACTTCCTCAACGGCGATCTCAGCAGCGTTCTTAACAGCCTGTCCATAAACGGCTGCGGGGCCTGTCAGAGGGCCGGAACCGCCGATCTTGATCTTGGCGCCTGTGTCAGCGGTCTCTTCCGCTGCATCTGCCGCCTCGGTCGCTTCTGCTGCCGGTTCGCTGCTTGCGCTTGAGCCGGAGCCGCCGCATGCGGTCAGCGCTGCTGCCATGCATACAGACAGAGCAACTGCCATACTGGTCTTAAAAATCTTTCTCATTGTTATTCGTCCTCCCATATTTTATTTGGCTTTTGAATCACCAACGAATTCATTATAGTTTTTTCACCACTTTATTGCAATAGAGTTTCACAGCACAAAACATAAATTTTATCAAATTTAGCGCAAACGCCGTAATCAGGGACCGGTGCGTTCGTCATTATGATTGAGACATGTATGTTTTGGCCTGGGCAATATAAAAGTCAGCGTCGACGCGAATTGCATCGAGATCCTTCTGCGTGACCTGTCTGACAACCTTGGCGGGGCGTCCCAGCGCGAGGCTGTTATCCGGAATGATCGTGCCGCCCGTGACAAGGGAGCCCGCGCCGATGATGCAGTTTTTGCCGATCACGGCGCCGTTCATGACTGTGGAATGCATGCCGATCAGCGTGTTGTCGCCGATGGTGCAGCCGTGCAGGAGCGCCAGATGGCCCACGGTCACATATTTGCCTACAGTTGTGGAATAGCCCTGGCCGCAGTGGATCACACAGTTGTCCTGGATATTGGAGCCCTCTCCGACGATGATCTGGTCCTCGTCGCCGCGAAGAACCGCGTTGAACCATACGCTGCTGTTCTTCTCGAGGACTACGTCCCGGATCACCCTGGCGCCCTCTGCGATGAAGGCGGTTTCATCTATTTTTCTCATGTACTTCATCCTCCGGAAATGTTCATCAAAGACAATGGTCCAGACTATTATAACAGTATTTTGGCATTTTGCCTGTTGAACTCATTATGTATTGTAAATTGTCTTATGGTAATATATCCATAGATAAGGGCAGACAGGATCTGCCTCATACCGGCGGCCGCAGGCCGGCAAATACCCACTTTTCTACGGAATGTGTCACCTTGGTCCTGAGGTGGGAATCCATCACTGCGGCAGAAAGTGTGTGCCTATGTACAATTGCCCCAATTGCAGCGGTAATCTGAGCTTTGACATTGCATCGCAAACGCTCATGTGCGATTACTGTAAGACACAGCTCGACCCCTATGAATATGAGAAGACGCAGGACGCGGAGGAAAACGACGTGTACGGCGTGCAGGTCTTTACGTGTCCGCAGTGCGGCGGCGAGATCATGACGACCAATGTGACGGCGGCGGGCTTCTGCACCTATTGCGGCGCCTCCACGATCCTGGACAGCCGCATGCGGGAGGAAAAACGGCCGACGCATATCATTCCCTTCTCCCGTACCAAAGAGGACTGCCAGAAAGCCTATGCGTCCTTTGTCAAAAGAGCACTGTTCGCGCCCGGGGAGTTCCGGGATCCCGAATACCTGAGCCGGTTCCGCGGGATCTATATCCCCTACTGGGTGTATACGTACAAGCTGAACGGCAATCTGAGGATGTACGGCACCAGGACCCATCGCAGAGGCGACTACAAGGTCACCGATCATTACACATTGACCGGACAAGTCGACGCCTCGTACGAGGGACTTCACTACGACGCCTCCTCTTCGTTTGACGACACGGTCGCAGAGAGCATCGCACCATATGAAAGGGCGAAGTTCCAGCCCTTTACCCCATCGATCCTGTGCGGGTTTTACGCTGATGCGCCGGATGTGAAATCGCATGTCTATGCGAAGGACGCAGCGGATACTGTATGTGACGACGCCATGGACAGGCTCTCCGGCGTTCCGGAGTACAGGCAGCACGGCCTGACGCTTCCATCCGCGGAACAGTTCCGGTCTGTAAGCCGGTACGGACTGCAGCTCAAGGGGGAGGAGCCGGTCTGCGCCTATCTGCCGGTCTGGTTTTTGACCTATCGAAAAAACGACCGTGTGGCGTATGCAGTCATGAACGGCAGCACAGGCAAGATCACGGCAGACCTTCCTGTCGACGAGAAAAAGTATGTGTTTGGAAGTCTTTTGCTCGCAATTCCGATCTTTGCAGCACTCGCCTTCTTCTTTACTATGACCGGACAGATGGTTCTCACGACGGCGTCGGTCCTGGCGCTTGTAAGTCTTGTGATCTACACAATAGAAACGTCCGCGATCTCCGATAAGGATACACACGCCAAAGACAAAGGGTACAATGAACCGGGGGATCCCGGAAACGCAAAGACGCTGCATCATCCGAGTAAGAAGAAAGAGCTTGAGAAAAAGGGACAAAGCGTCAAAAAATCGTTTGTCTTGGCATTTCCGTTTATCGTGCTGCTGATTATCGCAGCCATCCCTTTTGTGGAGGACATAATAGAGGGAACGCTTTCCGCGTATAAGATCTATGCGATCCTCTCCGCTTTGCTGCTCTTTGGAGATTTGTATGTCATGCACTGGTTTGCCGAATCGCAGACCGCTTCGAGACATATGTATCTGCACACAGCAGGTTCGACCATCGCCGTGATCGCGGCGGCCGGTGTTCTTTTATGGAATCCGCCCAGTGACATATGGTATTACGCGGGAACAATCCTCGCGGCAATCGGCGTATGCCTGACCTTCCTCGGGGTGATCAGCAAGTACAATGTGCTGGCCACAAGACCGATTCCTACCTTCTATGACAGGAAAGGAGGAAATGACCGTGCGCGATAAGAAACAAAACAAAAAAACAGTGCTCTTCTCTCTGCTCGCGGCTGTGTTTACACTGATCGCACTGTCTGCCCTGCCTGTGCAGGCGGCTGAATCGTTCTTTGTATATACCAATCCGCAGACCGGCTACTCGGTCTATATCGACGATGACCAGGACCTTCTGACGGACACGCAGGAGCAGGCGCTGATCGAACAAATGACTGTCCTGACCGAATTCGGAAACGCCGGGTTTATCTCCTGTGAGAACTACAGCACTTCCACAGCCTCCTATTCCGCGCAGAGATACGCCTCCCTCTTTGGCAGCGACAGCGGCGCAATCCTGGTCATCGACATGGGACAGCGCATGATCTATATCAAGAACAATGGCGCAGTCAGCAGGGTCATTACCAACGCGTATTCCAATACGATCACCGACAACATCTACCGGTATGCGTCGGATGGCGATTATTACGGCTGTGCCTCGCCTTGCTACAGCCAGATCTACACGGTTTTGCAGGGCGGAAAGATCTCCCAGCCCATGCGCTATATCAGCGCGGCGCTTCTGGCGCTGGTCCTTGGATTCCTTATCAACTATCTCTTCCTGCGGACTGTGACAAGACCCGGCAGGGCCAGCAAGGATGAGATCATGGACGCGGCCAAAGTGGATTTTATCTTGCGAAATCCCAATGCCAAATACGACTACGAGACCAAAGTGTACGACCCTGTCAGTTCCTCCGGCGGCAGCGGAAGCAGAGGCGGTGGCGGCGGAGGTTTCTCCGGCGGCGGAAGCGGCGGCGGGCACGGCTTCTGATTTCGACCGCAGATGTTTATACGATGACAAAGATCCCGGCAGAGGAACGTGTTTTAACACGCGCTGCCGGGATTTGTTTTGTTATGTATGAAGTTATGTAGTTATGTAGTTTTCTTGATCATTTGGCAAAATAGCGTCGCTCAGCATCCCGCCAGATAATCCGCCAGCTGTGAAAGCCCCTTGATCGGAATCAGCCGGATTCCTTTGGGGGCCTTGATACCTGCCGCGCTGGAAGCCGGCAGAATACAGGTCTTAAAGCCAAGTTTGCAGGCCTCCTGGACCCGGTTTTCCGCCATCGATACCGAGCGGACTTCGCCGGACAGGCCCACTTCGCCAAAGACGATCAGATCGTCCGGCACGGCTCTGTTTTGAAAACTGGACAGGATGGCCAGAACGATGCCCAGATCCAGCGCCGGCTCCGTCTGTTTGATACCGCCCGCCAGATTGATGTAGGCGTCATAGTCCGAGAGCGGGATGCCCAGCCTTTTTTCCAGGACGGCCATCAGGACGCTCACACGGTTGGCGTCCGTTCCGGTGGACTGCCTGCGGGGATAGCCGAAGCTTGTGCGGACGACCAGCGCCTGCACTTCTGTCAGCATGGGACGGGTCCCTTCCATGGAGCAAGTCACCACAGAGCCGCTTGCGCCCAGAGGTCTGCCGCTCAACATATATTCAGAAGGGTTGGGAACCTCCACAAGTCCTTCTCTGCGCATCTCGAAAATACCGATTTCATTGGTGGACCCGAAGCGGTTCTTGACGCCCCGCAGGATCCTGTAGGATGCGTAGCGGTCTCCTTCAAAATACAGAACCGTATCCACCATATGCTCCAGCACACGGGGACCGGCCACGGTGCCTTCCTTGGTCACATGGCCCACAATAAAGAAGGTGATGCCCATCTCCTTGGCGAGGCGAAGGAGAACCGCGGTCGTCTCTCTGACCTGCGAGACGCTTCCGGGCGCGGAAGACACCTCGTCACTGTACATGGTCTGGATGGAATCGATGACGACGGCCTGCGGCTTTTCCCGCATCAAAAGATCGGTGATGGTTTCCAGGTTGGTCTCGCACAGAAAACGAAGCGAATCCGGTGCGCTTCCGATTCTGGCGGCGCGGAGCTTGATCTGCCGCAGGGACTCCTCACCCGATATATACAAGACGGATATGCCCGCCTTCGCCATATTGCAGGACGTCTGCAGCAGGATGGTCGACTTGCCAATGCCGGGATCGCCGCCTACCAGGACCAGAGAGCCTGCTACTGCGCCGCCGCCCAGGACACGGTCCAACTCTAAAAGACCCGTGGAAAAACGGGTCTCTTTGGTATCTTCCACACTGGATAGAGGGACCGGGCGCACGCTTCTGTTGCCGGCCCCCAGTGAGAAGCCGGCCCCTGCTGCGCTCAGAAGGCCTCTGCCGCCGCTGCCGGACGACTTGGTCGGACTGATGCGGACAGGCTCTTCGACCATAGAATTCCACGCTTTACAGGAGGGGCACTGCCCTGCCCATTTCGCCGATTCAAATCCGCATTCCTGA
>ONNQ01000066.1 GCA_900319245.1 uncultured Lachnospiraceae bacterium
GCCATTGACTTTGATCGCAGGCCGTGGCACCAAATGAGGTATCTTATCACAGCGAGAATTTTCTCATTTTAATTTGCGCTAAATCTTGACATAAGACCACCGGACTCTCCCCCTAACTCACCGCTCGTGAGTCACTGGACCTGTCCCTGTGGCTCACCCGTGACCCACCCGAAGCTCCCCCACCCATAGTTGCCCCAATATTCGTCATTGCATTCATCCTTGCACTATGATACGCTTTCCAAGATTTCCCGGAGGTCCATAGGCCTCCATAATCCAACAATTCTTAGAAGATCAGGGGACCTGTCCACAGCGCAGCTCCCCGATGGAGGTATTATGTTTTCTTATATCTGGCCCGTTTCTTTGCTTGTTTTATCCAACATTCTGTATCAGATTTGCGCCAAATCGGTGCCCAGCAGCATGAACCCGTTCGCGTCCCTGGTTGTGACTTATTCGGTCGGCATCGTCGCGAGCATCATCCTGTACTTTGCCCTGAACAGGGGCGGCAATTTCCTCGGCGAGTTCATCAAGGTCAACTGGGCCCCCATCGTCCTCGGCCTCGTGATCGTCGGCCTGGAGGTCGGCTCCATCTACGCCTACAAAGCCGGCTGGCCCATCAGCGTCATGCAGATCGTGCAGAGCTCTTTCCTGGCCGTCGGCCTTCTATTCATAGGCTTCCTCGTCTATCACGAAGTGATCACGCTCAACAAGGTCATCGGCATGGTCGTCTGCCTGGCAGGCCTTGCCATCATCAATTATCGCTAATCTGTCAAAATATATCCCTCACATCACCCATTCCCATGCCGCATCCACCGATGATTAAGTCATTCATCTAAACACCAAAATCCCCACCTCACAGCTTTTCTGCCGCGAAATGGGGATTTTTTATTTTTTCTTGAATTCTTACGCCATCTCCCGCTTCTTAATGATCGGAAGAATGATGCCAAGCGCCGTCAGCACGCAAGGCGTGATGATGTTGAGGCACATGGTGAAAGGATCCGTGTCGTAGACGCCCAGCAGGCAGCACGCCGCGGTGACAAAGAAGCACCACGCGCCCGCCACCAGCGCAAGTGTATCGTTCTGGACAAAGCGGTATTCCGGATTGTAACGGTTTCCGGCCTTGCGCAGCGCGATGTAAGCCGTGAACACCCACAGGTAACGCATGGGCATGCAAACGGAATTCAGCTTGGTGAGCTGCTTGAGCACAGCGGCCGCACCGGGTACGAAGGACTGAATCAGGATGAGGGAGCCCGAAAGGATGGCGACCATCTTGATGCCGTTCACGTACGCGCCGGCGTCATTCTTCTTGAGGAGAGCCGCAGGGATGAACTGCTGGGACTCCTCGTTATCCAGGAGCATGCGCAGAGGCGCATCGATACTAATGACAAGTGTAGACAGCTGCCCGATCGCATTGCAGAGCGCATAGACGATCAGGAGCGTATCTCCAATGCCAAAATACTGCCCCAACTTCTGGAATGCCCAGTAGGAACCGTTGGACACATAAGAGTTGAAGCTCTCTTCCGAGCGGTTGATCACAGCGGGGTCAAACATCATGCCCATTGCGATGGTTCCAAGGATTGCGCATACGACAACCATGATCGCAAGGGTGATCATCGCCCTGGGGAATCCCTTGCTGGGATTCTCTACTTTGTTGACGTAAGGGGAAATCTTCTCACAGCCACCGACCGCAAATACAAGAATCGAGAGGGAAGTAAAATACTTGACGTTAAACTGCGGGATCAGGTTTTTCATGCTGAAGTCCAGGGTTACATAGTCGGCGCCGGGATTGATCGCGCGGGCCATGAAGATCATGACGATGTAGAGGATGGACATCACGAACATGCTTGTGCCGGCGATTGCCGCAAGCTTCTTGAGCGGATTGAGACCGCGGCTCGCAACCCAGCAAAAAACGAGCAGAATCGCGAAAGTCACAAGCTGCACGCCGATGGTCGGAAACGTGTCATAGGTCTCCGCGTTGCGGAACACGGCCCAGCTCAGTGCCTTCAGACCGCCGGAGGACTTACTCGCGATGTAGGTGATGTGGCAGGCCCAGTAGGTCCAACCTGCGTAGTAGGCGATTTTTGGCCCGGTTGTCTTTAAGATCCAAGAACTGACGCCGCCGCCGGACTCCTTGAATGCGGATCCCAGCTCGCCGACCATCAGCGCATACGGCACGAAGTAGAGGGCGAACATCAGGATCCAGCTGAAAATTACCTGAATACCATTAAAGTAAACGAAACCATTCAAAACATTGCCAAACCCCCACACAGTGGAAAATGCCATAAACGCGAGGGTTGACCATTTAATATATTTTGACTCCATATCAAAAAAGCTCCTTTATGTTGTGTAAAATGATTAGACTCATGAAAACGTAAGCTTATAGTTTCCGTCTCCCTTTCCTTCCATGGAGGAGGAGAACAGGACCCTGGCTGCCTCGATCAGATACGCCGTGTCCTTTGCGCCGGCCGTCTCATAAGGCGAGTGCATGGCCAGCTGCGCAAGGCCGATGTCAACCGTATTCAGCGCCACCTGGCTCTGGGAGATGTTGCCGAGGGTCGAGCCGCCGAGCATATCCGAGCGGTTTGCAAAAGTCTGGCAAGGTACGCCAGCATGCTTGCAAATGGCGCGCATGATGGCCCCGGAAACAGCGTCCGTCGTGTATTTCTGGTTGGCGCTGTACTTAATGACGATTCCCCGATTCATATAGGATCTGTTGGTCGGGTCTGTCTTCTCCGCATGATTGGGATGCACGGCGTGTGCATTGTCCGCAGATACCAGGAAACTGGAGGCTATGCTCATCAGATATTCCTCTTCCGTCCTTCCCATCGCGCTGTTGATGCGATGCAGTGTGTCGCTGAGGAAGGTGCCGGCTGCGCCCTGTTTTGACCCAGAGCCGACTTCTTCGTTGTCAAAAACGCAATGGACCGCCACAGAATCTACGGGCTCGGCCTCGATGAATCCCTGGAGAGATGCAAATGCGCACTGCAGATCGTCCAGGCGGCCGCTGGCGATGAACTCGTTGTGAAGGCCCAGAGTCGTCGCGGGTGTGCGGCTGTAGAGATACAGGTCTGCGTCCAGAATGTCCTCGGCGGTAACGCCCGCTTCAGAGGCAATCATCTGCGCAAACTCGTCCTTCTCTTCGCCCTTTTCGCAGAAAAGCGGAAGCATGTCCACCTGTGCATTGAATTTGTGACCCTCGTTGACCTGGCGGTTCATGTGGATCGCGAGGTTGGGAATGATCATAAGGTCGCGGTCGATATTGATCAGCTTGGTCTCAATTCCTTCCTCGGTCCTGACGATCACTCTTCCGGCCACGGAGAGCGGTCTGTCGAGCCACGGCGCGCAGATCATTCCGCCGTATCTCTCAACATTCAGTTTTACGTACTGTTTATCAATCGTGATCTCTGCGTTCGGCTTGATCTTGAACACCGGCGAATCGCAGTGGCTGGCCATCATCTGGAATCCCTTGTAGTCAGCCTTCGGAATACGAAACGCGATGATCGCGGAATCGTTTCTGGTGACAAAATACCCTTGCCCGGCTTCCAGTTTCCATGGTGCCCCTTCGAACAGCCGAGTCATCCCTGCTTGCTCTAAGCGGGCGCACATGTTGTGCACTGCGTAGAATGCATTTGGACTATGATCCAGGAATGCAAACAGTTCTTGATTGACATGATCAAAGTTCATGTATTATCCCCTTTCGTTTAATTATTTTCATGTGATCAACCTTGCAATTATACCACTAAATGTAATTTCGCTCAAGTTGCGTCGGAGAGACAAATCCGGAGATTTGCCGCAAAAAAAGCGGCCGCAGGTCACCCCTGCCGCCGCTGAGTCACTGGACCTGTCCCTCTGACTCCCCCCCCAGAGGTCATTTGTTCCTCGAGGTCATTTGTTCCTCTTCATTTCATAGCTTCTTCATCATCCAGTATGAATCTATATAGGATCCATCTGCATATTTCATATTATCTGGAAATGTTCCAAATTTTTTAAATCCCAATTTTTCATACATGGCAATAGCATCCTTGTTCTCTGCCATCACTTCAAGTTCTGCCTGTTCGTAGCACACTCTTTTGGCAACATCCAGAATTGTCTGTAACATAGCCTTCCCTATGCCGCATCCGCAGTATTCTTTGTACAAAGCAATTGCAACATCGCATCTGTGATTGTACCTCTTATATGGCGCAATTCTCATGAGAGAGCAGTTACCTATTGTTAAGCGCCGACTTATCCTCTCTGCCGACGATAATTCTGCGCCGATTTCTTTTCACAAATGATCCCGCATACCTGTTATTATCCGTCGCCTTGG
>ONNQ01000028.1 GCA_900319245.1 uncultured Lachnospiraceae bacterium
TACCGTATGAGCGAGACTGTTGTTTTTGTGTATAAATACTTGCTTTTCATAGATGTATTATAGCACAAAACTGTAGATTATTAAATAATAAACATCTACGATAGAAAAGAGAAAGAGCGGATTCATCCCACGGTTAAAACCGTGGGCTTTCTCCGAAATCTATTGTAAATACCCGCATGCTCAGAAATCCGCGCATTCGTAAAGCTTATGGAATACCATTTGACAAATCTTCCCGCCGCGTTTTATAGTAGCTTTGTATGAGGGAGTAGCTTGCACAGATTGTGTAACATATATTCGTCAGTACGGGAGCCGTGCTCCCCGGAGTATGTTCGAAGAAGCGAGACTTTTACTGCATTTTTATGATGCAGTAAAGGTCTCTTTTTTTGACAGCAGCGCCCTGGTACGCGAAGCATAAACAAGCATCGTCGCTCGATGAGCGGACTTCTCATTGCTCGACGAACGAATTTCTCGTCCTCTCAATGCGACGGGCTCTGAAAAGAGGTATGACATGAAAGTATTTGCGCTAATCCTGTTTGTTCTAATGTATGTGCTCATGATCACAAAGCCCAAATATCGCCCCTACTATGCGCTGGGCACCGGACTGATCTTTCTGATTGCAGGGATCCTTCCCTTTTCGATCCTTCTCTCCGTGATCAACTGGAACGTCCTTCTTATGATCACCGGTACTATGATCCTCGTGGACTTCTTTATCGCGTCCAGGATGCCCAACCTGATGGCGGATATCCTGCTCGATAAGTGTCCCAACGTCATGTGGGTCACGATCAGCATGTCTCTCTTTGCGGGCCTCATCTCCGCCTTTATCGACAACGTCGCTACCGTGCTCATGGTCGCTCCGGTCGGACTTGCAGTATGCAAGAAGCTGAACATCAATCCCGTTGCCATGATCATTTCCATTGCGGTCTCCTCCAATCTGCAAGGCGCCGCAACGCTCGTGGGCGATACGACTTCCATCATGCTCGGCGACTACGCCCACATGAACTTCATGAATTTCTTCTGGATGAACGGAAAGCCCGGCATGTTCTTTGCGGTGGAGCTCGGCGCTCTGGCCACCATTCCGATCATGATGATCCTTTTCCGCAAGAACCGCGAACCGGTAACCTCCAAGGAAAGAACGGTTGTCACAGACTATGTGCCCTCCTTCATGCTCCTTCTGATGGTCGCCGCCCTGATCACCGCGTCCTTCATCCCCAATACGCCGGACATCACAAACGGCGCGATCTGCTGCATCCTTGGAATCGTCACAGCGGTTCTTGATTCTGTCAGAAATCACAAGCCGGAGAACATCCGCCGCACTGTCCATAGTATCGATTATGAGACGCTTCTTCTGCTTCTCGGCCTCTTTGTCGTCATCGGCGGCATCACCGAGGCAGGTATTATCACAGACTTTGCGAACGCCATCGTGAAGTTCGGCGGAAGCAGTCTCTTCCTCCTCTATACCATTATTGTGTGGGGTTCTGTCCTAATCTCCGCTTTCGTGGACAACATCCCCTATGTAGCGACCATGCTGCCCGTACTGACTGTTGTCACTACGCAGCTGGGCGTCGATCCCAACCTTCTGTATTTTGGCCTATTGTGCGGCGCGACCCTCGGCGGCAACCTGACGCCCATCGGCGCCTCCGCCAACATTACTGCGGTCGGCCTTCTCAAAAAAGAAGGCTATGAGGTGGGGTTCCCGGACTTCATGAAAATCGGGGTTCCTTACACGCTCACAGCCGTGATCGTTGGATATCTCTTTATCTGGTTTGTATGGGCGTGACATCCCTGGCAGCTGATGCTGGCGTGATATACACCAGTTAGCTGTTTCCCGTCACCAGGTTGGCCTTCGTCTTCCACTTGCCCATCCGATAGACCACCAGTGTGATGGCAGCGCCAAGGCTCCAGGAAACCAGCATGGAGACATACATCATCGCGCAGTTGCCCTGGGGCAATTCCGGCGTCTTGGTCATACCGACCAGGATGTAGGCCAGCGGCACACGGATCGCCACCGATGTCGCGATGGAGATCCACATGGGCCGAACGGTGTCTCCGGCGCCGCGCATGATGCCGCATAGACATTGTGTGATCTCGATAATGATATAGCCGAACGCAATGATCTGCATCATGCGGTAGCTCAGGTCGATCAGTTCCTGCGTTGTCGTAAAGAGCCCCATGATGGGCTTTCCGAAGAGGAGGATGATTCCTGTGACCACCGCGGAAATGATCATGGCTGTGATCGTGCCCTTCCGTGCGCCTTCCACAACGCGGTCCATGTGGCCCGCGCCGATATTTTGACCCGCATAGGTGGTCATGGCTGCGCCGAAGGACAGGGCCGGCAGCACGACGAATCCGTCAATTCTCATGACAATGACGTTGGCCGCGATGAACTGCTCGCCGAAGGTATTGGTGAGCGACTGCACGACGATCATGGACATGGAGAAGATGGCCTGCGTAATACCCGAGGGAATACCGAGACGGATCAGCTGACTGATATAGTCGCTGTCCGGAATCAGGTATTCCTTTTTCATGTCAAAATACTCTTTCATCTGCGTCAATCGCCGCAGCGAGAGAAACGCGGAGACGAACTGCGCGATGACGGTCGCAAGCGCCACGCCGGCGACGCCGAGCCCCAGATACGCGACAAACACATAGTCCAGCACAATGTTGATGCCCGTCGCCACCAGCAGATAAATCAGGGCGGACATGGAATCGCCGAGGCCGCGCAGCACGCCGCTGAGAATGTTGTAATAGCCGCCGCCCGCGATGCCCAGGCAGATGATGATCAGATAGTTCCGGCACCAGCCGATGATGCTCTCGGGCGTTCCCAGAAGCCGCAGGAGCGGCATGGTGACGATCGGCCCCACGATCATGATGATCAGAGACGCTGCACCGGTCAGCACTACGCAGGCGCCGATGGATCTCGACAGGGATTCCCTCTGACGCGCGCCAAAAAATTGAGACACCATAATACTGGCGCCCACGGATATTCCCATGAAGAGAACCAACATCAGATTCAGAATGGGGCCGGCGCTTCCGACCGCGGCCAGTGCGTTATCTCCCACAAAGCGGCCGACAATGATACTGTCTACTGTGTTGTAGAGCTGCTGGGCCACATTTCCCAGAAGCATGGGGATCGTAAATTTGATGATCTGCATGACGGGATCTCCCACCGTCATGTCTACTGGGGCAAATAATTTAGACTTCATAGTTTCCTCACTTTTCTTTTTCTTTCATGAACCTCCACCCCCATGCGCTGTATGCCATTTGCGTATATAACGGGCACATCAGCCGCTGTTAGTTAGCTTTGTCTACCCGAATTATACAACCAGGCAGGAGTATAGGCAAGTTACGCCACCAGCCACGTATATTTCTCCACGCTGTAGAGCGGGATGAACGGGATCATGATCGGCGTTGTCTTTACATAGTTCTGGTATACGGGGTCATCTCCGTACGTCCTGTTCTGGCGGATTTCCAATCTTCTGGCACCGCCGAACATGACATAGATGATGCCGATGTAGCCGGCCAGCGCTGCGATCCACTGGAGCGCGCCGTGCAGGGCCGGAATCCCACCGACAAAGACGCCTGTCCAGAAGAGCATCTCGCCAAAATAGTTGGGGCAGCGTACGATTTTGTACAAGCCAGTGTCCACGAAGCGGCGGGGATTCACTTTTTTGGCCGCGTTCTTCTGAAGATCGGCGCAGGTCTCGACAATAAGGCCGACAATACTGATTGCAATTCCAACGAGCAGGAAGGCGTCCGTCCCTTTCCGGTTCATAATCCGGAAGATTACCGGAGAGGTCTCGCAGACGTAGAGGAGCGCGGCGCTGATCCAGATCGCGCACTTAGCGGCGATGCTCATATCCTTGCCGGACTTGATCTCGGTCTTCATCTTGTTATTGTAGCTGGCGCTCTTCAGCTCCCGATAGGCCAGATAGCCGCCGAGCCGCAGGCCATACAGTATGAATAGGATCGAGGCGCAGATTGTGCCCGCTGTCAAACCGTCCTTTCCCAGGATCAGAAGGCCCGCGCCAATGGCCGCGACAGAAAATCCGTATCCGATTGAGATAAACCAGACGTATTTCTTAAATCCTATGCTGCTAAAAACCAGAGCCACGATTGCCATTATCCAGAATAAATTCATGTAAGTCCTCCAAGTCTTATCTTCTAAGCTTTTCTGCCTTCCGGTCATAGGTCAGAAGGCCGTTTGTCTCCTCTTCGATGTCGGAGACCTGCGTGTACACAGCGGCGCACAGACCGTCGTCAATCAGCGCATGGATCGTCTCCATTGTTTCTGCGAACGCCTTCGGGAATTCCTCCACTGTCGTCTGGTGATATCCATACACTTCACTGCTCATGGAGTGCTCCGGGATCTGGCAGTTGATCCCGCCGTACTCAGAGATCACGAAGGCTCTCCGATCGTTCTCAACCACCAGAGGCCGGAAGTAATTGTGCACGCTTCGCACATCCCCACCTCCCTGGTCGAACCAGCCGCTGGCGTGGTCGATTGGCCTTGTAGGGTCCTCTTCGTGGACGATCTGCGCGATCCGCAGTGCGTCAAACTGTCCCCATCCCTCATTGAAGGGAACCCACAGTCCTATGCACGGATAATTGTAGAGCTGCCGAACCATGCAGGCGATGTCCCTCTCGAACCGCCTCCGCGCCTTTTCATCCTCTCTCGCAAACAATTTGTAGTGGTTGTCCCGCAGATGCCTGCCAACCGCCGGTATGACCGTCGGCAGATAGGTCTCTAAGAGCGACTGCACGGGGCCTCCGCCGTTCACCATGTCCTGCCAGACCACCATTCCAAGCCGGTCGCAGTGATAGTAGAAGCGGGCCGACTCTATTTTGACATGCTTGCGGAGCATGTTGAAGCCATACTTCTTCATCTGCTCTATATCGTATACCAGCGCCTCGTCCGCGGGCGGCGTCATGAGGCTCTCCGGCCAGTATCCCTGGTCCAGGATTCCATTAAAGAAATAGGGTTCGCCGTTCAGAAGCAGCCTGGCTTTTCCCTTGTCGTCCGTTCCAACGCCGAAGGAACGCATGGCAAAATAGCTCTCGACCGTGTCCTCCCCGGCCTCGATCCGCATTTGATAAAGTTCCGGCTGTTCCGGACTCCAGAGGCGGGGATTCTTCACAGGGATCCGGACTTTGATCCGGGAGGACATGGGATAGGTGTAGATATTTTCGTCGCCCTGCACGGTGATCCGAATCTCTCTGCGCACACCTTTTACCGTTTCTTCCGCATCACCTTGCCGTACATTCGCCGCTTCAGTGAGCCGCAGCGCCAGTTCAACTGCTTCCTCTTCCGGGTAAGGAGTAATATTCATATGCTTGAGATAGATTTCCGGAACCATTTCCATCCAGACAGTCTGCCAGATGCCGCTCTGCGCGTGGTAGAACATGCCGCCCGGATTGAGGGTCTGCTTGCCCCGGCACTCGTTTCCTTCATCCGTATCATCCCGAACCAGCACTTTCAGCTCATTGGTGCCGGGCGTCACATACTCTGTCACATCAAAGCTGAAAGCAAGGTATCCGTTCCGATGGCTTCCCACCTTATGGCCATTCCAATATACGGTACAGCGCTCATCCACTGCGCCAAAGTGGAGGATGAGACGCCTGCCCTCCGGCAGGGCAAGATCGTCGATCGTTCTTCTGTACCAAAGCGTCTCTCCAGGCTGTAGAATACGGTTTACGCCTGAGCGCGCCGTCTCGGGCGAAAAGGGCACCAGAATCTGTCCGTCGGGGAAAAGGTCTGCCCCGGCATTTGATAAAGATCCTGTGACGAATCCATACTCCCACCATCCGTTCAGGCAGGTCCAATCCGCGCGCCGCATCTGCGGCCTCGGATATTCCGGCAGCGGCACAGCCTGCGGCCCGTCATCGGCCTGTTCGCTCCATATGGTGCATAAATTCCTTCGCTCGGGATTCTTCTTCCTTCCAAGCTGCAGGGATGTGATCGCGTCTTTGAGTCTCATTATGTACCTCGCATAGTAATATTCCGGTCTGGCGTCGCGCAGCAGTGCAGCGTAATCGCAAGAACAAAAAAGCGGTGCCATATTCTCTCTTGAGAGATTATAGCACCGGGAATATTTGTTTGTCAGTATTTTGGCCTTTGATGCTCGCACTAGTGAAGAGCCAGTCAGGCAACCTCCAGGACATCCATAAAAGCTCGTGCCTTCACCTGTACATCATCTCCTCCGAGCACGGCAGAGCCTGCTACGATCATATCCGCGCCTGCATCAAGCACGGTCTGCACGTTTTCTGTCTTAATACCTCCGTCCACTTCAATACGAAGCTCCGGATTGACATAACCGGCATGGGTACGAAGCGCACGGATCCTGTCTGTAGATTCCGGGATATACTTCTGCCCTCCGAATCCGGGTTCAACGGTCATCACAAGGATCAGATCCGCCTTATCCATAAGATCGAAAACTACTTCCACAGGTGTCCTGGGTTTGATGGAGACACCGGCCTTCATTCCGTATGAATGGATCTTCGCAATGATCCTCGCCGCTTCGTGCACTGCAGCATCCAGATCCTTATAACCGCCATAGGACGAATTACCGCCCGCCATTGCCTCAAAGTGGAATGATTACTTCTATTCCAGATTGGTATTATTTATGTCTTGCTTTTTCACTGCTCAAAGTTACTATACCTATCTATACTGTATCAGATCGATTGAGATTGACGCAGATCTGGTATGCGCTGTTGAATTGTATAGCCCCATGTCAATCCAATAGAGATCTCGTAAATCCAGCGTCTGACTGGTAAATCCGTAGTAATACTTATCACCGATCTTAAGGAAATCATCAGGTGAGACATCTGCGTTTATAAACTTTTCCTGGCCCTCCACGAATAGGTGAACGAACAGCTTCTTCTCCCCTGGTTCTGCGTAATCCGAAACACAGTGATCAAATTCAAAGACCACAGTGTTTTCAAATGGCGGGCTTAGTTTTGTGTAAATGTTTTCCAGCACTAAGTCGTCTTTGAATGTCTGCTCAACATGTATAGGATTCCCTGTTCTGATCGCAGCATAGTTGTAATTGATATTCTGCCACTCAATATCTTTCATCCCATAGTAATCAAACATGATTGATGATCTGAATGTATCAATCTTATCAGTGTTCTTTAACAGACGCGTAAAATACCAGTCCGGTATGACAGCCGTGTCATTGCCCTCCCCTTTCGCATCCATAATAATTCCTTCCCGGATTTCAGACTGTACCATGATCTGACGGTATGCATGTTCGATCATCGCGTAACTAGGGACAAAAAAGACCATCCCAATCAATATGGCACATCCAAGTGGTATATTGCTTTTTTCCGGCTTTGCATGCACCAGAATATCTGCTGTAAAAGAAAGCGACAACAGGGTAAAGAACAATGCTGAATTTTCACTTCTCCTGGGCATTGTGGGTGAAACGACAAAAACAAACAGCGCACATACCGAAAGCGCGGCAAACCCTAAGGCAAATACAACAGATTGGATATTGTCCTCTCTCTCCTTCTGGATCAGTAATGTGACGATCAGTATGAAGATCATCACTATATACAGTAAGAAAAATCCCTTGAACGCCTTCGTCATGCGGTCATATATATGTTCAATGACTTTCTCCATCAGAGACATAGCGTGCCATTTATTATAACTGTCATTTTCCAGGCGGACATAATTCCCCGGTGCGAAGAGCAATAAAGCATACCCGACACATGTGGAGAAAAGGCCCGTGAGAAGAATTCTTCGATCTCCCTTCCAATACAAGGCTATCAGGCACAGGCTGAAAAACGCCATGCAAAAGCCCAGTGATTCATTGGAGAGTCCGGCGCCTGCACCTAATATCCCCAGAATGATCAGTTGGACCGTATTCATCCTTCGTTCGCGGGAAAGAAAATAAAGAATGAACAAGAGATAGGCGCCTGCCCACACAAGCGGCCACAAATAGTTCGCCGAACCCACCAGCCAAAAGCTTGTCTCTCCGATGTTGGGATTCCCGCTCCAGTACATTATAAATACAAGCCAGACGATTAAGAAAGTGGACTTATCAACCAGTTCGCTTTTCCTTACAACGCCAGGCAATAATGTCACCATAACGGAAACAGAGAGAAAGGCTAACGAATTTAGCGCCATATACACCTGCCTGCTAAACAGATTCATCAGAAGTGACGATGTATAATCTGCGATAAACCTGCCGCTCCAGTTCAGATAATGTGAAATATGATTTGATAGCGAAAGCCCCTTGAGGTAATACGCATAGTCATCTGAGTGCATAGGAACCTGAATGGCGGTCCGATATATCAAAAAATAGATCACGATGACCGTAAATATAAAGAATACTTTGGCGCTGTGAAATTCTGTTGTTTTCTTATACTCGTTCATTCCAGTTCGATCGTTCCCGGCGGCTTGCTGGTCAAGTCGTAGAGAACTCTGTTCACTCCTTTCACCTCGTTAATGATCCGCGTCATGCAGGTCTGCAGCACGTTCCACGGAATCTCCGCCGCCTCCGCTGTCATGAAGTCGCTGGTCAGGACGCCGCGCAGCGCCACTGCGTAATCGTAGGTCCTGCCGTCTCCCATGACGCCGACGGAGCGCATGTTTGTCAGTGCGGCAAAAAACTGGCCTTTTCCGGTGTCGATGCCGCCCTTATCCAGTTCTTCTCTGAAGATCGCATCCGCTTCCTGCACGATCCGGACCTTCTCAGCGGTGATATCGCCGACGATCCGGACGCCAAGACCCGGTCCCGGGAAGGGCTGACGGAAAACAAGATGTCTTGGAAGCCCCAGCTCCAGTCCGGTCTGTCTCACTTCATCCTTAAAGAGCATGCGAAGCGGCTCCACGATCTCTTTGAAGTCCACATGCTCGGGAAGGCCGCCCACGTTGTGATGGGACTTGATCACAGCGCCGCCGTTTCCGGTTCCGCTCTCGACAACGTCAGGGTAAATTGTTCCCTGTGCGAGAAAATCCACTTGTCCGATCTTCTTGGCCTCTTCTTCAAATACATTAATGAATTCCGCGCCGATGATCTTTCTCTTCATCTCGGGATCCGTGATACCGGCCAGCTTGATGTAAAAGCGATCCTGCGCGTTGACGCGGACAAAGTTGAGTTCGAAGGGGCCTTCCGGTCCGAATACCGCCTCGACTTCATCTCCCTCGTTCTTTCGTAGGAGGCCATGATCCACAAAGACGCAGGTGAGCTGCTTTCCAACTGCTTTCGCGAGGAGGGCCGCTGCTACAGAGGAGTCGACGCCGCCGGACAGGCCCAGCAGTACTTTGCCATCGCCAATCTTGTCCCGCAGCTCCTGTACGGTTGTCTCCACGTAAGAGGACATCTTCCAGCTGCCGCTGCAGCCGCAGATATCCAATACGAAATTCTTTAATAGCTGCGTGCCGAAAGGCGTATGGACCACTTCCGGATGGAACTGCACCGCGTAAAGCCTGTTGCCGGTGCTCTCCATCGCTGCGACAGGGCAATGCGCAGTGTGCGCCGTCACCTTAAATCCTCTCGGCGGCTTTGCGATGTAATCCGTGTGGCTCATCCAGCAGGTGGATTCGCTCTGTTCCTCCAATCCCTTGAACAGCTTGGATCCGGTCGTGGCGCCGTCCAGCGTGATCGCTGTATGCCCGTACTCGCTCACGGGCGCTGTCGCCACCTGGCCGCCCAGTTTGTAGGCCATGAGCTGGGACCCGTAGCAGATGCCAAGGACAGGAATGCCGAGCCCGAACAGCGCGGGATCACAGGTCGGTGAATCCTCCGCATATACACTGTTGGGGCCACCGGTCAGAATGATTCCCTTGGGATGCATAGCCAGGATCTCCGCCGGCTTCTTGGTATAGGGGTGGATCTCGCAATAAACATTGCATTCTCTGACTCTTCTCGCGATCAGCTGCTTGTACTGTCCGCCAAAGTCCAGAACGATAATGAGTTCTTTGTCCATCGGTATACTCCTTTCTTGTCCTCACTATAATGAAATGCTCCGCACCATTCATGCCAGTTTCCAATATAGCAATGAGACAGGAGAGGTCTCTCCTGTCTCATGATATTCTTTACAGTTCGCAGTTGCCCACAGTTCTGGGGAAAGGCAGCACGTCTCGGATGTTGCCCATTCCGGTCAGATACATGACGCAGCGCTCAAAGCCGAGGCCGTAGCCGGCATGGCGCACGCTTCCGTATTTGCGAAGGTCCAGATAGAACTGATAGGTCTCCTTCTCCATTCCCAGCTCGTCCATGCGCTTCTCCAGCTTCTCGAGGTCATCCTCACGCTGGCTGCCGCCGATGATCTCGCCGATGCCGGGCACCAGGCAGTCCATCGCTGCGACTGTCTTGCCGTCCGGATTCTGCTTCATATAAAATGCCTTGATCTCCTTGGGATAGTCGGTCACGAATACAGGGCGCTTGAAGACTTCCTCTGTGAGGTATCTCTCGTGCTCTGTCTGCAGATCGCAGCCCCAATATACCTTGAAGTCAAAGTTCTTGTTGTTCTTCTCGAGGATCTCAATCGCCTTGGTGTAGGTCACATGGCCGAACTCGGAGTTCACGACATGCTCCAGGCGCTCGATGAGGCCCTTGTCTACAAACTGGTTGAAGAACTTCATCTCCTCCGGCGCATTGGCAAGGACATAGCGGATGACATACTTGAGCATCGCTTCCGCGTTCTCCATGTCGTCCTGCAGGTCCGCAAACGCCATCTCGGGCTCGATCATCCAGAACTCTGCTGCATGGCGGGTCGTATTGGACTTCTCCGCACGGAAAGTTGGGCCAAATGTATATACGTCACGGAATGCAAATGCAAATGTCTCGACGTCGAGCTGGCCGCTGACCGTAAGGTTCGTGGGCTTTCCGAAGAAATCCTGGGAGTAGTCGACCTTGCCATCCTCCGTAAGCGGAAGCTCGTCCAGAGGAAGCGTTGTCACCTGGAACATCTCGCCTGCGCCTTCTGCGTCACTGCCCGTGATGATGGGGGAGTGCACATAGACGAAGCCTCTCTCCATGAAGAAGGAGTGAATCGCATATGCAATCAGAGAGCGCACGCGGTAGGTAGCCGCAAAGGTATTGGTGCGGGGGCGAAGGTGCGGGATCGTTCTAAGATACTCGAAGCTGTGGCGCTTCTTCTGCAGCGGATAATCGGACGTGGAAGCGCCTTCCAGTTCGATCTTCTCCACCTGCATCTCCAGCGGCTGCTTGGCGTTGGGCGTCAGAACGATCTTTCCGGTTGCGATGATCGCCGTGCCGACGTTCATCTTGGCGATCTCCGCGAAATTCTCCAGGTCCTTACTGTAAACCAGCTGCAGGTTCTGGAAGCATGAGCCGTCTGCCAAAGCGATAAATCCGATTGCCTTGGAATCGCGGTTGTTGCGGATCCATCCGCCTACTGTTACTGTCTTGTCTGCATAACTTTCCTTGCTGTCAAAGAGCCCGCGTACTGTCACGAGCTTATAGTCCTGTCTCATAGTGTTATTTCCCCACTCCTTTGTTTCAAAATATTGTGATTACTGCGCTGCTTCCTCTTCCGCTGCTGTCGCACCGGTATTGCCCTCGCCTGCAACGGGTGCGATCACAGTCGCTTTATTCTTGAGGAAGTCCATTGCGCTTCTCTTATCAAGTGCCTCTCTATAGGCCTCAATATCTTCCTTGGGTACGTCGTTTACAGAAGTATAACCGGTCGTGCTGCTGATCGCCTTCTCCAGTTCCGCCTGGAAGTCCGCGTCGCTCATGCTCAGTTTCTCCGCATCCGCAACGGCCTGCAGAATGATCGTAGTCTTGGCGTTCTCCGCAGCCAGATCCTTGATGTCCTGCAGATAACTGTCTTCTGTGGAGCCGTACGCCAGCTGCATCAGGGTCTTCAGGTCTACGCCATACTGCTGCGCGTAGGAGGAGAGTTCCTGTCCCATGGAGTCATAAATTCTCTCCACCATTGCCTGGGGAACATCCTGCTTAAAGGTGCTGTTTTCCATCAGTTTCGTTCTGATCGCCTCTTCCAGTCTCTGGGTGTACTGGCTCTCATTGTTCTCGATCAGATAATTTCTGACATAGGCGCGGAACTCATCGACCGTGCCGACATCATTGCCGAACTCGTCCTGCAGCGCAAGGCCTGCCACAAACTCTTCTGTCAGATCCGGCACAACGTACTGCTGGATCGAATTGACGGTAACGTCAAATTCAGCGTCCACGCCGGCCTTTGTCGAATCGGCGTAGTCCTCCGGGAATGTGAGCTCGAGTGTAACGGTGTCGCCCACTTTTGCGCCTACAAGGCCGCTCTCAAATCCCTCGATGAAGCTATTTGATCCGATCTCCAGATTATATCCTTCCGCGCTTCCGCCGTCGAACTCTTCGCCGTCAATGCGCCCGACATAATCGATATTTACAACATCGCCTTCCTGCACGATTGAACGGTTGGTGATCTCCTGCAGTTCCTTCTTGGCCTCTCTCTGGCTGTCGATCAGATTCTCCACTTCCTCGTCTGTGACTTCTGCAGCGGGTTCCACTTCGACAGTCAACGCGGAATAATCCGCGGGAAGTTCCACGTAGTCAGATGCTGTGATGCCGGACAGGTACGCAGTGGGATCTGTCTGCCACTCATTCTCCGCCGCCACTTCCGCGGACGCTTCCTGTGTTGTGGCGGACGCCGCAGATTCCGCAGCGGTGTTGCCGCCGCAGCCGGTCATAGCCATTACGATCGCCGTAGTTAATAATACCGCTAAGACTCTCTTCTTCATAACTAAAGTTCTGCCTTTCCAATTGTAATACATGTAACAAAATTAAACCGAAAATAACTAATACAGTTTAGCATAAGAAGTCCATTCTTAAAAGCTTTTTACTGGCCGCAAATGTGAACTTACTATAAATTTCGTAACATTTTTTCTATATTTTGCCAAAATATCTTTCTCATTCGCTTGTTGCCTTGCCTTTCATTCAATGTTAAAATGTTAAGCAGCGTATTAGTAGGAGGGTTTCGATTTGAAAACAGGTACAATTGTTTTACTGGTAATTCTTGTGATATTGATCGGCATTCTGGTCGCTCTTTATTTCATGGGCAGGAACCTGCAGAAGAAGCAGGAAGCGCAGAATGCCCAGCTTCAGGCTAACAAGCAGCCAGTCGTCATCATGGCGGTTGACAAGAAGCGGCTCAAGCTCAAGGAGTCCGGCCTTCCCCAGGAAGTGATCGACTCGACGCCATGGTATGCGAAGCGCTCCAAGGTTCCGATCGTCAAGGCAAAGGTTGGCGCACGCTTCATGAATCTGATCGCAGATGAGAAGGTATTCGACCTGATCCCTATCAACCAGCAGGTTAAGGCCATGGTCAGCGGCATCTACATCGTGGAAGTCAAGGGCATGCGCGGCAAAAAGCTCACGCCCGACACAACGGTGAAGAAGAGCTGGTGGCGCAAGCAGATGGACAAGCTGCAGGAGAAGGCAGGCGCAAAACCCGTCAAGTGATCCGGGCCGCTTCGATCTGCGAGTTCAATTTCATACAGATTCACAAGACTCACACCATACACGTGAACAGACAAGAACCGGTGAAGCGGATGCTCCACCGGTTCTTTTTAGTTATATTCTCATTTTTTACGTGTCAATCGGCTCTGCCTTGATCGTCACCGCGCAGTCCATGGGGTCGCCCCCCACGAACGATAACGTGTACGAAACTCTTGCATGGAAATTTTGCCCGATCTGCTTCATCGCAATCCGTTTCGTATCGATCTTCATCGGGATCTCGCCATAAGCCGTCCCATACATACACTCGTATTCGCGGCCCGGTGAAAATTGCATGGTCGTCGTCACAGCGCCTTTGCGAAGGATTCTGCACGCGTTATCTGCAAATACCATTTCCGATTCCGTCACCGCCCCGCTCTCCGGGTCTGTCTCCCTGTAGGTAAAGATGTGCGCCTGCCCTCTCTTTTCATAGAGTGCGCGGCATTGTACTGCGTTGCGGTCAGCCCTGCCGTCACTGTCCTTCTGTTCTCCGGTCACAGTGAGCCAAATCTCTGTCGTCAAGTTCTTTATTCTCCGTTCTCTCTAAGAAGCTGCTCCCTGATGTAGTGCCATTGGCGGGCAATATGATTGCGGGCCGCTCTCTCTGCCCCCTCTCTGTCGCCGATATAAATCGTGCGGAAGATCTCATTGTGTTCGATGATCAGATGCTCGTAGTGCTCATCGTCCCTGATATACTCGTATCTGTAACGGTAGATGTTGTCTGCAAGCCCGTTCAGGATACTGGCGAGCTTCTCGTTTTTGGCAGCCTTTAAGATCATGTCGTGGAATTGGACGTCCGCTTCCGCAATGGCAAGGCTGTCACCGTGCTGTGTGATCCGCATGAACGCGTTGCAGGCGTCCCGCAGCTGCTCCTTCTCCTCTTCGGTGATCCTCTCGCTGGCAAGTCCTGCACTGAGCTGTTCCAGCGCGCTGCGGACTTCCATAACTTCCTGCAGATCCTCCACCGTCATGCCGGATACTCTGGCGCCGCTTCCGGGAACGATCGTCACAAGGCCTTCCAGTTCCAGCTTGCGAATGGCCTCTCTGATCGGCGTCCGGCTGGTTCCCAGGAGTTTCCCCAGCTTCACCTCCGTGAGCCTCTCGCCCGGTTTGAGTTTTCCGGTCAAAATTGCTTTGCGCAGAGACATGAATACCGCCTCTCGCAAGGGCATCGATTGCTGCTCTTCTGTCATGGTCATATCTGCGGCAAGCAACTTCTCTTCTCCCATTGATTTCCTCCGTCTGTCGTCTAGATCTGATAAATAAATTTGCACGGGAATACTATACAATCCCCGTCTTTATGGGCCGCTGCAAAGGCAGCCGCTGCTTCCTGTGCCTGCTCCTGTGTGGCAAAAATCGCAAATACTGTCGGCCCGCTGCCGGACATGCGCGACACCAGCGCGCCTTCGTTTTCCAAAAACCGCTCGATCTCGCCGATCTGCGGGTAGATGGCACCTGTCACTTCTTCCAGTACATTTATACAGCATTTTGCCATTTTTTCCAAATCGCCGCGATGGATTGCCTCGATCTGCGCGTCCACATCCGGATGGTGGACGTCTGTCAGACTGTCGTAGCGGGTGTAGACCTCTCCGGTCGAAACGCCCATGGAGGGCTTACAGATCACAAGTCCGCACTGGGGTGCATCGGGCAGAACCCGGAGTTTCTCTCCGATTCCCTCCGAGAGCTGTGTGCCTCCCGTAATGCAGTAGGGGATATCCGCGCCCAGTGTGACGCCGATCTTCTGCAGCTCTTCATTGGTCACGTCCGGAACAAAAAGATCCCGCATAGCCCGAAGCGCCGCTGCCGCATCCGTACTGCCGCCGGCCATGCCGGCTGCAAGGGGAATCCTTTTTTTCAATTTGATCCTGAGATCTTTATGGATTCCATACCGGGCTTCCATGCAGCGAACGGCCCGCACGATCAGGTTGTCTTCTCCGCAGGAGAGGTCGCCGTTGTCCGTTTCCAGAACAACGTCCATCGCCGGACATTCCATATCCTTCGTCTCAAACGTCAGCTCGTCGCACAGGTCAATGGTCTGCATGATCATTCTGACGATATGATATCCATCATCCCTACGTCCGAGTACGTCAAGACTTAGGTTGATCTTTGCGTACGCATTCTGCTTGATTTTTCTCATAAAACGGCTCCTGTCAGTTCTCTTGCTGTCTTGTAGCTGTGTCTATACAGATACTGTTCCATGCCGTCCACTACTTTTTGGGTCAGATAGGGATCATGGAAATTCATAGCACCGACGGCAACCGCCGATGCGCCTGCAAGCATGAACTCCACCGCGTCCTCATAGGAAGCGATGCCGCCCATGCCTATGATCGGTATGCGAACCGCCTGCGCAGCCTGCCATACCATTCTGACCGCAATGGGTTTGATGGCAGGCCCTGACAGTCCTCCTGTCTTGTTGGCCAGTACAAATTTTCTTTTCTCTATGTCGATCTTCATCCCCATCAGTGTATTGATCAGGGAGATCGCATCGGCGCCCCCGGCCTCTGCCGCGCGGGCCATCTGCGCGATGTCTGTCACATTGGGGGTCAGCTTCATGATCACGGGCTGCTTGGCAACTTTCTTAATCTTCTCCGTGATCTCACACAGGCACTTCGGGTCCTGTCCGAACTGAATCGCGCCCTGCTTGACATTGGGGCAGGAGACGTTGATCTCCAGCATGTCCACCGGCTGATCCGCGAGGCGTTCCACCACTTCCAGGTACTCTTCCTCCGTGTGCCCGCACACATTGACAATGATCTTGGTATCAAACTGCTGCAAAAAGGCGAGATCTCTCTCAATGAACACGTCGATGCCCGGATTCTGCAGGCCGATCGCATTGAGCATACCGCCGTATACTTCCGCGACGCGGGGCGTAGGATTTCCCTCCCACGGCACATTGGCGACGCCCTTGGTCACAACCGCGCCAAGATGATTCAGGTCCACAAATTCCGAGTATTCCATACCGGAGCCAAAGGTCCCGGACGCGGTCATGACCGGATTCTTAAAGGTCACGCCCGCAATTTCCACAGACATGTCCGGTCCGGGCTGCGTGTCTATAGGCGTCCATACATTGCTGTTTGTTCTATCCGCGCTCATCCGATCTGTACCTCCTCCGCCTTAAACACCGGTCCTTCTGTGCAGATCCGTGCATTCCGGACATGGGAATGCGCATCCACGTCCCTGGTCCTCGTCACACATCCAAGGCATGCGCCGACGCCGCACGCCATTCTCTCCTCCAGGGAGATATACGCAGGAATTCCCTTCTCCTTTGCATAAGAAGCTACTGCACGCAGCATCGGCATGGGGCCGCATGCGCACACAGCGTCTGCCATAACTTCGTTGTCCCGTACGGCGTCCAGCACATTTCCTTTGGTGCCGACACTGCCGTCCTCGGTTGCGATGAGCAGGCGGCTATAGGCAGACAGCTCCTCCGTCAGGAACAAATGGCTGTCCCGATATCCCATTGCAGCCGTCACTTCTGTGCCGGGAAGCGCATGCAACGCCTTGGCAAGCCCCAGCATGGGCGGGATTCCGATTCCTCCTCCCAATAAGAGCACTTTGCGGCCCTCCAGCATAGACAGATCATATCCATTGCCAAGAATCCCCAGCATGTCTGCCTGACCTCCCTCTTTCATGGCCGCGAGTTCAGCCGTGCCGGCACCCGCCACCCGAAATACGAAGCGGAGCGCCCTGTCTGCCGGATCCCAGTCACAGATACTGATGGGCCTTGGAAGCAGCATGGCCGGATTCCCTGTATAGATTCCCGCGAACTGACCGGGCTTCACCGCCTCGGGCATCTCCCCTTCCGGATACTGCAGCGTCATACTGTAAATTCCATCTGTGAGACATCGATTGGATGTCACCGTCATTCTAGTCTTTCTTTTCATGCGTTTTCCTATTTTGTCTGATTAAAGTTTCCGCCGGCCGTCTAAGTGAATCCGCAGATCGTCTTTCCCACTGCGATGCATCATTTCTGCGCGATCAGCGCACTGTTCTTTTTGTAGGTCTCCTCCATCAGGGCCTTGACCCTGTCCGGAAGCTCCTTCTGCGCGTTTCGGTCCATGTCCGCCGTCTCGATCGGCTCGCCGAATTCGATCACGACAGGCGCCCATTTGAGGCGGGGATAGTGATCCTCAAATACGTCTCCCATTCCGACGATGGTGACAGGAATGATCGGGGCCTTGGCCTTGGTCGCGATCTTAAAGCTGCCTGCGTGGAAGGGGAGGAATTTCCCCTCCTCCTTGCTTCTTGTTCCCTCCGGGAAGATAAACATGGAAATGCCGCTCTTTACGTAATCAATCGCGGTCAGGATGGTCTTGAGGCCCTGCCTTGCGTCCTCTCTGTCGAGAAACAGGCAGTGGATCTCCTCCATGATGAGTCTGATCGGCGTCCCCTGCAGCTCTTTCTTGGCCACAAATCCGACAGGGACCGGGATCAAAGAACCCGCGAGGATGATATCAAAGATACTTCTGTGATTGCCCACAAAGAGAACGGGGCGGTCCTTTGGGATGTTGGAAAGGCCTATGACCGTCGCCCTGCCGCCGGCAAGAAACCAGATGCCCTTCATAGCAAATCTTGCGTATCCATGGCGGAATCCTGTGCAGGCGCCCGGCTTTACCTTTTCAATCAGCCAGGTGATCAGGTGAAGCGGCAGATCGATCAAAATGATCGCCGCGGCAAAAATAAGCGCGAGAAGCGCACGTATAACCCACATAAATGGTATTCCTTTCTGTTTCTTATTGCGCCTTGTCCTGTAAAAGGAAGGTGCTGTACTATTCCAAGATAATTATACCAGAAAAAATGGAATCTGCCACCGTGCCTCGCTCCGATCTGCATGCTATACTGTTCTTGTAGCGACAGACCCTCACCGGGCGCCATTGTTTTCGCAGCGCCAGACAGGAGTACGATCTATGCTGTTCATACACAACTGTTACCTCATCGATCCCGCCTCTGACACGGAGGGCCGGCGCGATATTCTGATCGACCACGGCCGCTTTGTCAAAATACAGAAGAACCTGATGGCTCCCGCGGGCGTCCCTGTCATCGACGCCGGCGGCATGATCACCTGCCCCGGACTCATCGACACCCATTCCCACTTCCGCGATCCCGGGTTTACCTACAAGGAAGACCTCGCAACCGGTGCGGAGGCCGCCATAAAGGGCGGATATACCTCGATCATCCTCATGGCCAATACCAAGCCGCCTGTCGACTCCGCGGAAATCCTCAGCGATATCCTCGCTCGCGGGAGAACCCTTCCCGTCCACCTCTACAGCTGCGCCAATGTAACAAAGGGCATGGCCGGTCAGACGCTCTGCGACCTGGAGGCACTGGCGGATTGCGGCGCGGCCGGCTTTACCGACGACGGCCTCCCGATCATGGATCCCGAAGTCCTCACACAGGCCCTCATCAGAGTGAAGGCACTGGGACTTCCTGTCAGTCTCCACGAGGAGGACAAACGCCTGATCTCGGAGAATGGCGTCAACGGCGGCGGAAAGGCCGCGGAGGCGCTCGGTCTCACAGGATCGCCCCGCGAAGCAGAATACACGCTGATCGCCAGAGACGTGGCGATCGCGGCTTCCCTGGATGCTCCTCTGTGCGTCCAGCACATCAGCACGGCGGAAGGCGTGGACTATGTGCGCAAAGCAAGAGCGGCGCACCCCTCTATCCACGCAGAAGCAACGCCGCACCACTTCTCTCTGACCGAGGACGCCATCCTCACCAGGGGGACTCTGGCCAAAGTGAATCCGCCCCTTCGCACCGAAAAAGACCGGCTTGCCATCATCCGGGGCCTTCAGGACGGCACGATCGACCTGATCGCGACCGACCACGCGCCTCACGCGACCTACGAGAAAGAAAAGCCCTTCGTACAGGCGCCCAGCGGCATGATCGGACTTGAGACCGCCCTCTCCCTTGCGATCAAGCACCTCGTGCAGCCCGGTCATCTCACAATGCTGCAGATGCTGGCCTGCCTGACCTGCAATCCGGCCGATTTCTATCACCTCGATGCCGGCCGCGTAGAGGTCGGCGCGCCTGCGGATCTCACCATCTTTGATCCCGACCAGGAGTGGACCGTTCCCACGGCGTTTGCCTCCAAATCCTGCAATTCGCCCTTCATTGGCGATCGCCTTCCCGGCGTTGTGCGCTTTACGATCAAGGACGGAGAGGTCGTATACAGAAGGTGAGGACCTGCCTTTTCAACCGGGGAAACCCTCTGTGTGGAAGAATATACCCCGTCAGTAACGACTTTTCACGGGTGGGGAAGTACCACAGATAAAAAGAGATGGCGCCAATGAGCCATCTCTTTTTCATTACAATATTTCTTCCCCGCCCGTGAAACCGGAGTGGATGACGGGGTATATTCTTCAGCTGCAGGATTCCCTTACGAAGCTGCACAGCTCCTCCAGCGCCATTCCGCGGGAGGCCTTGAACAGGAAGGCTGTGTCCGGCCCGATCAGTTCAGCAAGCACTTTTTTGGCTTCTTCCTTGTCCTCACAGGGACGGACGTCCTCCATATCCTGCTCCAACGCCGCCTCGGCCAGCCATCCCGCGCGGGTTCCGACCGTGACAAGTGTGTCGATGGCCAGTCCTGCCGCATATTCGCCGACTTCGCGGTGCAGCTTCTCCTCAAAGGCGCCCTGCTCCAGCATATCGCCGAGAACCGCCACTTTGCGGGCTGCTCTGGCGTTTGCCAGAATGCTGAGCGCCGCTTTCATGGACTGTGTGTTCGCGTTGTAGGAGTCATTGAAAAGAATCACGCCATTTTCGCACTTCTCCACGTCCATGCGCATGTGCGTCGCCTGGAAATTGCTGATCCCCTCGGCGATCTCCTCCTCCGTGAGGCCAAAACACTGCCCCACCGCAGCCGCCGTCATGGCTGGATAGATCATGTGCCTGCCAAGGCTGGGGATCTCCAGTGCAAAGGTTCCCGCCGGCGTCTGCGCGTCGCAGCGCACCTCGTCGGGCAGCGTGTCGTCGATGTTCACAGCCCTGTAATCACAGGCTTCTGACTCGCCGGCCCAGTGGTATGTGAAGCCTCCGGCATCGATTTCCGCGTACATCTTCGAAAAGTCATCGCTGCCTTCCGGATCGCCGACTCTGGAAGCGCCCGGACGGAGCGTCGCAAGCAGTGCGTCGTCGCCGTTTAGTACGGCTGTGCCGCCCTTCTTAAGGCCATGGAAGATCTCACACTTAGCGCGCAGGATATTCTCCTTGCTGCCCAGATTTCCGATGTGCGCGTCGCCGACGTTTGTGATCACCGCCACATCCGGCTGCGCGATGCGGACCAGATAGTCGATCTCGCCGAGGTGGTTCATGCCCATCTCCAGGACCGCGATCTCATCCTCTGCGTTCAAACGGAAAACCGTCATGGGAAGGCCCAGATGGTTGTTGAGATTGCCGGCGGTCTTGAGCGTGCGATAGCGGCTCGAGAGCACAGAAGCTACCATATCCTTGGTCGTCGTCTTGCCGACACTGCCCGTGATGGCTACGACCGGAATCCCCAGGCGGCGCCTGTAATAGGCCGCCAGATCACCCATGGCTTTTGCGGTGTCCTCCACCAGCACGCAGAATTTTCCTTCCGGAATCGTCTCCGGTGCCTTGCTGACAAGGCACCCTTCCGCGCCGGCTTCCATGGCGCCGGGCACAAAGCGGTGCGCGTCGAGGCGCTCTCCCACGATCGCCACGAACAGGTCGCCTGCTGCGGCCGCTCTGCTGTCTGTCTGCACATTCGTGACAAACCGTGTTTCCGCGTCTATATTACCAAGAAGCTGTCCGTCGACCGCTTCGAGGATCTCTTTTACATAAATCTTTTCCATTCTCTGCTCACCCTGATTATGAATCACCCTGATTATGAATCACCCTGATTATGGATCATCCTGATTATGAATCATCCCGATTACGGAGCGCCTAGTCCTCTGCTCCTTGGCTCGCGATGCATCGACTGTTATGCCCTGGTAAGTCCGTCGCTGATGATAAACTCACACAGTTCCTCATAGGAGATGCCCACTGCGGCCGCCTCCTGGGGCACAAGGCTGGTAGGCGTCATGCCGGGCAGGGTATTGACCTCGAGGAACCAGGCGTTGTCGTACTTGTCCACGATAAAATCGCTGCGGGAGTAGGTGCGAAGGCCCAGCACCTCGTGGACGCGGAGGGCCATCTCGCCCATCTGCTTCTCTACTTCAGGCGTGCAGCGTCCGGGGCAGATCTCCTCCGTCGCGCCGGCCTTGTACTTGTTCTCATAGTTGTAGAAGTCGACCTTGGGAACGATTTCCACAGAAGGCAGCGCTCTGTCGCCGAGGACCGCACAGGTAAACTCCCGGCCCTCGATCATCTGCTCGACAAGAATGTCCGGGCCAAACTTCAGGCACTTCTCCACGGCGGGACGGATGCCGTCCTGGCTGGTCACGATGTAGACGCCGACAGAAGATCCCCCGGTCGGTGTTTTGACAACGCAGGGCGCCTCGATCTGGGACGCGATCTTCTCCGCCGTCTGCGCGGCGTCCTCCTTGCTGGTGATCGCACCGGCGTGGAAAGTCTTCCATGCGGGCGTCCGCACGCCTTTGTCCTTGATCATCTCCTTGGTGAGCATCTTGTCCATCGCGATCGCGGCGCCAAGATAGCCCGATCCGGTGTAAGGGATGCCGAGCATGTCGAAGGTCGCCTGCACGCGGCCATCCTCGCCGTTCATGCCGTGCAGGGCCACAAATACGATGTCTGCCATGCGGCAGATTTCCAGTACGCCTTTCCCGAACAGAGAGGGACTCTTCCACTTTCTGGACTCCTTCACGGCTTCCAGATCCGGCGCCGTCCCGTCAAAAGACAGAGGCGCAAGCGCCGGCAGCTCGTCAAAGAGGGAGGCGGGATCGTCCGTCACGTCCTCCAGCCCCATGAAGAGGTCAACCAGCACAGCCTTGTGGCCTCTGGCCCTGAGCGCTCTGCACACCTTGTTTCCCGACAGAAACGATATATTTCTCTCTGTGCTCAGTCCGCCGCACAGCACTACAATTTTCATAAAAACCTCCATCCGGAGCGCTCCCGGTGAAAGATCCCTGCGGGAACTCTCACACCGCCTCCATTTGTGAAACGGCGCTTCGCCGACGCCCTAATACTATTCGCCCCATTATAGCATGTTTTGCCCGCAACGCACAGCACCCGGGCGCTTGCAGTGCCGCTGCCGCATAGACAGTCTGCGCTTCACTCCCGGGTGCTTTTCGTACTGGTCCCTATGGACCGGTTTTTTGATTCAAAATCGGCTTACGCCTCAGTCTTCTTGGGCTTTCTGCCTCTTCTTGCGGGGATCATGACCTTTTCAAGGCCCCAGATCTCCTGGGCATACTGCTCGATGGTTCTGTCAGAAGAGAACTTGCCGACGTTGGCAACGTTCAGCATTGCCATCTTGGCCCATCTCTTACTGTCGTTGTAGGCCTTCTCCACTTCTCTCTGTGCGGCCGCATAGGACTCGAAGTCTGCAAGGATGAAGTATCTGTCCGCGCGATCGGTTCCATGTCTGTTGAGCAGGGAATCGTACAGAGGGCGGAACAGATCCGGATCCTCGGGAGAATAGGTGCCGTCTACCAGCTGTACAAGAACCTGACGGACGTTCTGGTCCTCGTTGAAGATCTTCTTGGGATCATAGCCGCCGTAGTTCTCATAGTTGATGACCTCCTGCGAGGACAGGCCGAAGATGAACGCATTCTCTTCGCCGACTTCTTCCACGATCTCGACGTTGGCGCCGTCCATGGTTCCCAGGGTCACTGCGCCGTTGAGCATGAACTTCATGTTGCCGGTACCGGATGCTTCCTTGGAAGCTGTGGAGATCTGCTCGGATACATCCGCTGCAGCGATAATGATCTCTGCGTTGGATACGCGGTAGTTCTCGATGAAGACGACCTTGATCTTGTCGTCGATATCGGGATCGTTGTTGATCACGTCTGCGACGGAGTTGATCAGCTTGATGGTCAGCTTCGCGGTCTTGTAGCCTGCTGCAGCCTTGGCGCCAAAGATGAAGGTTCTCTTCTTGAACTCCATGTTGGGATTGGCCTTGAGCTGGTTGTACAGATACATGATGTGCAGGATATTGAGGAGCTGTCTCTTGTACTCGTGCAATCTCTTGACCTGTACGTCAAAGATCGATCTGGGATCGACTTCGATTCCGTTGTGCTCGAGGATGTACTTGGCCAGACGGACTTTGTTCTTGTACTTGATGTTCATGAACTCCTTCTGTGCCTTGGTATCATCCGCATAGATCTCCAGCTCTTTCATGTGAGACAGATCTGTGATCCACTCGTCGCCGATCTTGTCTGTCACCCACTTGGCAAGGTTGGGGTTGGCGTGCAGGAGGAATCTTCTCTGTGTGATTCCGTTGGTCTTATTGTTGAACTTCTCAGGGAACATCTCATAGAAGTCCCTGAGCTCTTCGGTCATCAGGATCGCGGTGTGAAGCTCCGCAACGCCGTTGACGGAGAAGCCTGCCACGATGGCAAGGTTGGCCATGCGGACCTGTCCGTCATAGATGATGCCCATCTTGTAGATCTTGTGGCCTACGTCTACGCCGGTATTGTCATAGCGGTTGTGGATCTCGCGCTCAAATCTGCGGTTGATCTCCTCCACGATGGAGTAGATTCTGGGAAGAAGTCTGGAGAACAGCTCGATGGGCCATTTCTCAAGGGCTTCCGCCATGATCGTGTGGTTGGTATATGCGCAGCTCTTTGTGACGACATTCCACGCCTCGTCCCAGGTAAGCGCATACTCATCCATAAGGATGCGCATCAGCTCGGGGATGGCCAGTGTGGGATGGGTATCATTGAGCTGGAAGACATACTTCTCATGCAGCTTTCTGATATCGTCGTGGGTCTTCATGTACTTCTGGATCGCGCACTGCAGTGTCGCGGATACGAAGAAGTACTGCTGTTTGAGGCGCAGCTCCTTACCCTGGATGTGATCGTCGCAGGGATACAGGACGTTGCAGATCGTGCGGGCAAGGTTTTCCTGCTCGACGGACTTCTGGTACTCGCCTCTGTCAAAAGAGTCAAGCTTAAAGCTTACTACCGGCTCCGCATCCCAGATTCGGAGGGTATCTACAAAGCCGTTGCCATAACCGATGATCGGAAGATCGTAGGGAACCGCCTTGACAGCGCTGTAGCCTTCCTGCTTGTACATGGTGCGGCCGTTTCTGTCAAGGTAAGAAGTGACATAACCGCCGAAATGTACTTCCTGGGTGTACTCGGGTCTGCGCAGTTCGAGGGGATTGCCGTTCTCCAGCCAGTTGTCCGGCACTTCCACCTGATATCCGTCTCTGATCTCCTGCTTGAACATACCGTACTGATAACGGATACCTGCGCCGTAGGCGGGGTAGTTCAGGGTTGCAAGGGAATCGAGGAAGCACGCTGCCAGTCTGCCGAGACCGCCGTTTCCGAGCGCTGCGTCGGGCTCCTGGTCCTCGATGGCGTTGAGCTTAAATCCGAGTTCCTTGAGTGCCTGCTTGATGGGCTCATACGCCATCAGGTTGATGGCGTCGTTACCAAAAGCGCGGCCCATAAGGAATTCCATGGACAGGTATACGACCTGCTTGGGATCCTTCTCGTCGAATACCTTCTGGGTTCTCATCCAGCAGTCAATGATCTGATCCTTCAGAGCCATTGCGGAGGCCTGGAAGACCTGCTGGTCTGTAGCTTCCTTCATGGTGCGTCTGTACATTGTACGGACATTGTACTCAACACTTCTCTTAAAAAGATCCTTGTCAAACGTAAATTGGGGTCTTTTAACCATTCTTTGATTTCTCCTTACATCTTCTGGACACCGATCGTGACCTTCTCACCGTTGATATCCCATTTCTTCTCGTTAGCCAGTGCCGTATCCTTCTCGATCTTCTCGGCAAGAACCTTGCCTGCGATCGCCGCTTCGTTAGAAGCCGCCACCTTGGACAGCTTCTCGTTGCCGCTCAGGGAGACGCGGATGCGGTCCATGACCTCAAATCCGGACTCTTTTCTCATGGTCTGGATCTTACTGATCAGCTCATATACATAGCCCTCTTCCACCAGTGCAGGCGTCAGGTTGGTATCCAGAACGACTGTGAAGGTGCCGTCTTCCTGGCTCACATAGCCCTCTTTGCGTGCTGTATCGATGAGCAGGTCTTCTTCTGTCAGCTCGACTGTGACGCCATTTACGTCAAAACGCAGCGCGCCGTCCGCTTTCAGCGTATCCATCGCGGCGTTGCCGTCCAGCTCTGCCAGATATTTGCGAATACCGCCCAGCTGCTTGCCGTACTTGGGTCCGACTGTGCGGAGCTGGGGCTTGAAGGTATAGCTTGTAAACTTGCGGACATCGTCCGTGAAGATCACTTTTTTGACATTGAGTTCGTTCTCGATGATCTCCTGATAGAAGAGGTCGAGCGCCTTGTCGGCCTTGACGAACATCTGCGCGATCGGCTGTCTGTTCTTGATGTTGGACGCATTGCGGCATGCACGGCCCATCACGACAATGCGAAGGACCTCGTCCATGCTCTCTTCCAGCTCCTTGTCAACATGCGCCTCGTCTGCTTCGGGGAACAGGCAGAGGTGGATGCTCTCGGGTGCGGAGGCGTCTACGCTGCGGACGATGTTCTGATAGATCTCCTCTGTCATGAAGGGGATCATGGGTGCCGCGCACTTGCAGACGTTGACCAGTGCTGTATACAGAGTCATATACGCATTGACCTTGTCCTGCTCCATGCCCTTGGCCCAGAAACGGTCACGGCAGCGGCGGACGTACCAGTTGGACATCTCGTCGACGAAGGTCTCGAGCGCCGATGCGGCCTCGGGGATCTTGTACTGCTCGAGATTCTTGTCCGTTGCAGCGATCATGGTGTTCATTCTGGACAGGAGCCACTTGTCCATGACGGACAGCTTATCGTAATCCAGGGTGTACTTGGTGGGATCGAAGCCGTCGATATCCGCGTACAGTGTGTAGAACGCATAGGTGTTCCACAGTGTACCCAGGAACTTGCGCTGGCCTTCCTTAACTGTCTTGTCAGAGAACTTATTGGGAAGCCAAGGCGCGCTGTTGGTGTAGAAATACCAGCGGATCGCATCCGCGCCGTGTGTCTTAAGCGCCGTGAAGGGATCTACTGCATTGCCCTTACTCTTGGACATCTTGTTGCCGTCCTCATCAAGGACCAGGCCCAGAACGATGACGTTCTCATAGCAGGGCTTGCCGAAGAGGAGCGTTGACTCCGCGTGCAGGGAATAGAACCAGCCGCGGGTCTGGTCGACCGCTTCGCTGATGAAGGCAGCGGGGAACCATTTCTCAAAAAGTTCCTTGTTCTCAAAAGGATAGTGGAGCTGTGCGTAAGGCATGGCGCCGGAGTCAAACCAGCAGTCGATGACTTCGGGCACGCGGTGCATTTCACCGCCGCACTCAGGGCAGCGGATCACGTACTCGTCCACGTAGGGTCTGTGAAGCTCGGTCTTTTCCGCATCCGGATTGCCGGACAGCTCGGCGAGCTCTTTTCTGCTGCCGACGCTCAGCTGGTGGCCGCAGCCCTTGCACTCCCAGATATTCAGAGGCGTACCCCAGTATCTGTCACGGGAGATACCCCAGTCCTGGATGTTCTCCAGCCAGTTGCCAAAACGGCCCTCTCCGATGGTCTGCGGGATCCAGTTGATCTTCTTATTGCCGCTTACAAGGCTGTCCCTGACGTCGGTCATCTTGATGAACCAGGACTGACGTGCATAGTACAGAAGCGGGGTTCCGCAGCGCCAGCAGTGCGGGTAGTCGTGCTCAAACTTGGGAGCAGAGAACAGGATGCCGCGTGCGCTCAGATCCTTCAGCACTTCGGGATCCGCGCTGATCGCGCCCTTCTTCATCTCCGCCTCAGTGGGCTTGCAGCGCATGCCGGCAAAAGGAGTGCCCTCTACCAGGCAGCCCTGTGCATCGACAAGCTGCACAAAAGGAGCATCATATTTACGTCCGACTCTCGCGTCGTCTTCACCGAAGGCCGGTGCGATGTGTACGATGCCGGTACCGTCTGTCATCGTTACATAATCGTCGCAGTATACGAAGAACGCTTTCTTGTGCTGCTGCGCCGTTCTTCTGGCCGCCTCTTCATAGAGGGGCTCATAGGACTTGTACTCGAGGTCTGTGCCCTTCATGGTCTCCAGAACTTCGTACGCCTTGCCGTCCTCGGTCGCTGTGAACTTGTCCTTCAGGGGCTCCAGTACCTTATCCAGCAGTGCTTCTGCCATATAGTAGGTGAAGCCGTCGATCGCCTTGACCTTGGCGTATGTGTCTTCCGGGTTCACGCAGAGCGCGATGTTGGAAGGCAGAGTCCAGGGCGTTGTTGTCCATGCCAGGAAGTACGCGTCCTCATCCGTCAGCTTGAAGCGAACGATCGCAGAGCGCTCTTTGAGTGTCTTGTAGCCCTGCGCCACTTCGTGGGAGGACAGAGGCGTTCCGCAGCTGGGGCAGTAGGGGACAACCTTGAAGCCCTTATAAAGAAGGCCCTTCTCCCAGATTGTCTTGAGCGCCCACCACTCGGACTCGATATAGTCGTCATAATAGGTGACGTAAGGATTGTCCATGTCAGCCCAGAAGCCTACGATGCCGGAGAATTCCTCCCACATGGATTTGTACTTCCAGACGCTCTCCTTACACTTCTCGACAAAGGGTGCAATGCCGTACTCTTCGATCTGCTCCTTGCCCTCGATGCCGATCTCTTTCTCAACTTCCAGTTCCACAGGAAGTCCGTGGGTATCCCAGCCGGCCTTTCTGGGGACCTGATATCCCTTCATCGTGCGGTAACGCGGCACCATGTCCTTGATGACTCTTGTCAGAACATGACCGATGTGCGGCTTTCCGTTTGCCGTGGGCGGGCCGTCATAGAACATATATGTCGGGCAGCCCTCGCGCTCCTTCACGCTCTTTTCAAAAATCTGATTGTCTTGCCAGAATTTCAGTGTCTTTCCGCCTTTCTCGTCAGCTTTTAGTAGAATGGATCAAGCGCTAGACCTTGCACTTCTCCACATTAACCATGAGATTATAACTTTTATGCCAAAAACCTGTCAAGGACTGCGCCACATCTTGTCATAAAAACGTAAAATTTGAATTGTTACTGTGCATTTGTATGTTTTGACCGAAAATATCGTACTCATTTGTCGACATGCATCGTTTTAATCTACTCATTTAATTCCATGCGGCGAAGCAAATCGTCAAATTGCTCAAGACTGCCTATGGATTTTGCCGTAAAACTGTCTAAATAATTTGCAGAACCCGCCATTTCGTAGTATCATCAGTGCAACTAGTGGTGTCTTGACACCACTGATTACCGTTTCAAACTCCTGGAGGAATCATTATGGACAGACAAAACCTGACACTGCTCACCGATCTGTATGAGCTGACAATGATGCAGGGATATTTTAAGAATAAGGAAGAGAACAATACTGTAATCTTCGATGCTTTCTTTAGAAACAATCCCTTCGGCGGCGGCTACTCGATCATGTGCGGTACCGAACAGTTGGTCAAGTATATCAAGGAGCTGCACTTTAGTAAGCAGGACATCGACTATCTGCGCAGTCTCGGCATTTTTGATGAGGATTTCCTCGCCTATCTCGAAAGCTTCAAATTCACAGGTTCCATTTACGCGATTCCCGAGGGTTCGCTGATGTTCCCCAGAGAGCCCATGGTCAAGGTCATTGCCCCGATCATGGAGGCGCAGCTCGTGGAGACCGCGATCCTCAACATCATCAACCACCAGAGTCTGATCGCCACAAAGGCAGCGCGCATTTGTTATGCAGCCCGCGGCGACGGAATCATGGAATTCGGCCTTCGCCGCGCGCAGGGTCCTGACGCCGGTACTTACGGCGCCCGCGCCGCAGTCATCGCAGGCTGCGTCGGCACTTCCAACGTCCTGTGCGGACAGCTCTTCGACGTCCCGGTCAAGGGCACGCATGCACACAGCTGGATCATGAGCTTCCCGGATGAGCTGACCGCCTTCAAGACCTACGGCGATCTGTATCCCAACGCCTGTATCCTTCTGGCCGACACTTACGACACACTTAAATCCGGTGTCCCGAACGCGATCAAGACTTTCCAGTATCTGCGCGACAAGGGCACGCTCGGCAAGGGCTACGGCATCCGCCTCGACAGCGGCGACCTTGCCTACATCTCCAAAAAGGCGCGCAAGATGCTCGATGAGGCCGGCTTCCCGGATGCGATCATCTCCGCCTCCAACGATCTGGACGAGCACCTGATCGACTCCCTGAAGAACCAGGGCGCAGCCATCACCTCCTGGGGCGTCGGCACACACCTGATCACAGCCAAAGACAACCCGTCCTTCGGCGGCGTCTACAAGCTTGCGGCGATCCAGAGACCCGACGGCACCTTCGAGCCCAAGATCAAGCTCTCCGAGAACACAGAGAAAGTCACCAACCCCGGCGACAAGAAGATCTACCGCATCTACGAAAAGGCCAACCACAAGATCATCGCCGATCTGATCTGCCTCGAGGAAGAGATCTTCACCGATCAGCGGCCGCTGGTCCTCTTCGACCCCGCAGAGCCTTGGAAGAAGACCAAGCTCGAAGCCGGCGAGTTCGAACTGCGCGAGCTCATGATCCCTCTCTTCAAGGACGGCGAATGTGTCTATGACTTCCCCAAGACCATGGACATCCGCAAGAAGTGCCTGGAAGAGCAGGACACCCTCTGGGAGGAATCCAGACGTCTCGTCAACCCTCACCAGATCTACGTCGACCTGTCCAGAAAGCTGTACGACACCAAGCTCCGCCTGCTCGACGAAGTCGGCGAGAGAACACAGGGAATCCAGAGCTGATCTGCCTGTGCATCGGGCTTTCAGAGAAACTGGACCATTCTGTGAACCGGGCTGTTATGGAAACCGGGCCATTGTGGAAGCTAGGCCGTCGGAAAACCGGACAACCAGGGTACCCCCTGTCATCCACTCCGGTTTCTCGGCCGGGCAACATAGGATATCGATAATAAAAGGGATGACGCGCCGCGTCATCCCTTTTTCTTTGTGCAGTATGATCACCCCGCCCGAGAAAAGTCGTTCCTGACAGGGGGTATCCCGATTGACCCACTTTTCAGAAGTAGAAAAACAGTCCTGTCTTCTTGAGCGGCGCCCGCAGCGCCATGTAGAGTCCGGTTGCTACGAAGGCCGATACGACCGAGTTGATAACGGTGACGCCAATGTTGATCGCAAAGGACACTTCCGCGGCAGGCTTGCCCAAGATCAGAATCTTGTAGAAGTAGCGAATCGTCGGGTCGAAGATTGCATTAAACGCAAGTCCCGCGATGACCGCTGCCAGTGTCCAGCGGAAGACCTTGCCCAGGTCTCTTTCTGTTGTGATGTGCCCCATCTTGTGCGCGACCACGCCGACAAGAATTCCCATCAAGAACTTGATCACGAATGTGATCGGCGCCTGCACGATATATACTGGATCCATCAGGTCTGCGATTGTAAGACCAAGGGCGCCGCCGGCTCCGCCGTACGCGCTTCCCAGGATCAAGGCGCCCAGTACGCAGAAGGCATTGCCCAGATGCACTGTGACTTTATCTCCTGCGATAGTGGGGATCGGGATGGACAAGAATGTAAATACAATATACGTAAGTGCCGCGAAAATTCCCGAAAATACAAGTCTTCTCAAGCTCTCTCTCCTTGCACTGTCAATTGCTGCGGTTGAATTCAGACTATTCATAATAAACCTCCGTTTATGTTTGGCTTTTGTTTATGAAAAGTATATCCGCATCTGAATATATTAATAGCATCAATGCAGTATTATTTTATATAACCAGATTTCTGTAGGCCCCAATCCGCACTTGCTTTTCCTCGGCTGTTCATCGCTGTTCATCGCTTTTCATCGGATCGAAGGCCTATAGGCCATCATAAATCAACGATATTTCGTACATTTGAAATGGTTGGGTACAGGAGCCTGTATTTCAAAAAATAGTTCCAAACAAAAATTGTTATTTTGTTCTAAACTGTTCAATATTTTGAAATACGCAAAAAAGTTGGGTACTACAGCCATCTTCAGCTGTACTGTACCCAACTTTTCTTCGTAATCATAGTAAACCCGTATTTTTCTTAGGAACTTTTCTTAAGAAATCAGCTTCTGTACCCAACCGCCGCAAGAAAAGCTTCTACTCAGTGGATAATACACCGCAACCGCCATAAGAAAAGCTTCTTCTCGGTGGATATTACACCGCAACTACCGCGCAGCCGCACCACACAACAACACGAGCGAATCCACTCACGCCAAGTACTTCGCCATCGCCACCAGCAACTCCTCCACCGCCGAGAGCAGGATTTCCTCATCCCGGACCGTGACGCCGACCGCCTTGTACTGGTACATAAACTCCGGCAGGCCCTTGTTGCTGAATCCCTTGACGCTGAAAGAGAGATTCTTTCTGTAGTTGCGAAGGAGCAGCGGGATGTTCTCGCCGCGCACCTTGGCGGACGGATCCATATAGAAGCGAATTGTGCCGGGATGGCCCACGATTTCTGTGACGCCGATGCGGGCGGCCACAGAGCGGATCAGCGCGACGCGCAAAAGGTTGCCCGCCGGCGCGGGGATCTCTCCGAAGCGGTCGACCAGCTCTTCTTTGACGTCGTCATAGTCGTCTGTGGACTCGATGGCCGCGATCTTCTTGTAGATCTCCAGCTTCTGCTCTTCATTGATGATATAGGATTCGGGCAGGAAGGCGTCTGCGCTCAGGTTGACGCGCACCATGCGCTCTTCATTGACCGGCTCGCCCTTGACCTGCTTGACCGCCGTGTTGAGGAGCTTGCAGTAGAGGTCGTAGCCGACCGCCTGCATGTGGCCGTGCTGCGCCCTTCCCAGCACACTTCCGGCGCCGCGGATCTCCAGATCGCGCATGGCAATCCTGAATCCGCTGCCCAGATCCGTGTACTCCTTGATGGCGCGCAGGCGCTTCTCCGCAACTTCACGGAGCATCCGGTCCTTTTTGTACATTAGGAAGGCGTAGGCTGTGCGGCCGCTCCGGCCGACGCGCCCGCGCAGCTGATAGAGCTGCGACAGGCCCATCTTGTCCGAATCGTGAATGATGATCGTGTTGACATTGGAGATGTCAAGGCCTGTCTCAATGATCGTCGTGGAGACCAGCACGTCGATCTCACCGTTAATGAAATCGTACATGATCTTCTCCAGCTCGGATTCCTTCATCTGGCCGTGCGCATAGACGATATTGGCCTCCGGCACAAGCTTCTGCAGGCGGAAGGTCACGTCCTCAATGTCATGGACTTTGTTGTGGACATAGTAGACCTGTCCTTTGCGGGAGAGCTCCCGCAGGATGGCCTCTCTGACCATCTCCTCGTCGTATTCCATGACGTAGGTCTGGATCGGGACGCGCCCCTCCGGCGCCTCCTCCAGGACCGTCATATCACGGATGCCCACAAGGCTCATGTGAAGGGTGCGGGGGATCGGCGTCGCGGAAAGGGTCAGCACGTCCACGTTCTCCTTCATCTTCTTGATCTTTTCTTTGTGGGTCACGCCGAAGCGCTGCTCCTCGTCCACGACAAGGAGACCCAGGTTCTTGAATTTGACGTCCTTGGACAGGAGCCTGTGGGTCCCGACGACGATATCGCAAAGTCCCTGGGAGACCTCCTTGATGGTCTGTTTCTGCTCCGCGGACGTGCGGAAGCGGGAAAGCATGCCGACTGTGACCGGATATCGGCGCATCCTCTCGCAGAAGGTATTGTAGTGCTGCTGCGCAAGGATCGTGGTGGGGACGAGGACGGCGACCTGCATGCCCTCCTGCACGGCCTTGAAGGCGGCCCTGACGGCGATCTCTGTTTTGCCATATCCGACGTCGCCGCAGATCAGGCGGTCCATGATCCGGTCGCTCTCCATATCTTTCTTGGTCTCTTCGATGGCTGTGAGCTGGTCGTCCGTCTCCTCGTAGGGGAACATCTCCTCGAACTCCTTCTGCCACTCAGTGTCCGGACCAAACCGGTGCCCCTTCTTCTCCCGGCGCGCCGAATAGAGCTGCACGAGATCCTCCGCGACCTCGTCCACCGCGCTCTTGACCTTTCGCTTGGTGCCGGCCCATTCCTGCGTGCCCAGCTTGTTGAGCTTGGGCTTCGCGGCGCTCGCCGACGCATATTTTTGCAGGACCGAGAGCTCTGTTGGCAAAACATAGAGCGTTCCGCCTCCGCCGTACTCGATCTTGATATAATCCTTGGCGATGTGATTGACCTCGATCTTCTCCACGCCCCGGTAGATGCCGATGCCGTGATCCTCATGGACCACGTAATCGCCCACTTTCAGTTCGGAGAAGGCCTGGATCTGCTCGCCCTCATACTTCTTCTTTTTGACTTTCTTCTGTCTCTTGGTGCCAAAAATATCCGATTCCGCAATGACGGCGAATCCGATCGAGGGATATTCAAATCCCTGCCGGATCTGCCCGTAATAGGTCATGATCTCGCCTGGCTGCAGCCTGCGCTCTGGGTTCTCGCTGTAGAAGGCCGTGAGGCCGTCCGCCGTCAGGTCCTGGGCCAGTCTCCGGGCTCTGGTTCTCGAGGGCGAGATCAGGATCGTCCTGTAGCCCTTCTTTTTAAACGTCGCGAGGTCCTTTTCGAGGGTCTCAAAGCTCTTATTAAAGGGAGACATGGTCTTAGCGTGAATCGAAACGGTCAGTTCCGGTTCCATCCAGCCGCACCCGTTGGCAAGGCCCGCAAGACCCACGCATCGGTACTTAAGGATCTGCGCGGTCACTTCGTCGCGGCCGGCCAGGAGCGCCATTTGCCCCGGCAGCACATAGCCCTTGTCCGCGCGGCTCTCCATACTCTCGCGAAATTCCGTTTCCACCGCCCCTGCGTGCTGGTGCACTCGGTAGGGCTCATCCAGATAGACCGTCGTCGCTCTCACCGGAAACAGCTGCAGAAAGTTCTCTGTCATAGGGTAAAAATAATGAATATAGCTTTCCAGCGCGCCGAACTGCTTCCATTCCAGCGCCTCTTCTTCCATCTGTGCGACCGTCGTCTTAAGGCGGTGTGCTTCCTCCGTGCGATTTGCATCCCGCCAGCGCTTCTCGAGCGCCTTCTCTTCCTTGCGGATCCTGTCCAGGCCGTCCATGAGTCTGTGGTCCGACAGGATCATTTCCGTCGCGGGATAGATCCGGACCGACTCCAGCTTCGTGATCGACCGCTGACTGAGCACGTCGAAGGACCGGATGGAATCCACTTCGTCGCCCCACAGCTCAATTCTATAGGGGTTCTCCTCCGTCAGCTCAAAGATATCCAGGATATCGCCGCGGATCGCGAACTGGCCCGGCTTCTCCACCTGGTACTGCTTCTCATAGCCCAGAAAGACCAGCCGCTTCGCCGTCTCCGTGAGCGAGAGCTCGCCTCTCTTTCTCACCTCCAGGACGCTCTTTTTCAGCACGTCCAGGGGCACCTGCGGCGTCATCAGCGCCGAGAACGTCGTGACCACGGTCGCAGGACGCCCTTCCATCAGGCGCCGCAGACACTTGATCCTCTCTGTATCCAGTTCCCTGCCCCTGAGGTCCGCCTGATAAAAGATCAGGTCTTTGGCCGGAAAGAGCACGACGTTTCTGTCATAGAAGCGGTATGCCTCCTGGATTTCTCTGGCTCTCTGGTCGCTGTACGTCACGATCAGGCGAAATCTCGCTGTCGCCGAGAGAGACTCCTCCCTGGAAAGTGCGTAGACCAGATGGAGCTTCTGCGCCTCCGCGCACCCCTCTGTCAAAACACTGGCCGGGCCGCCGGTAAGCGCCTCAACTATGCGATTGTAATTCTCCGACTCCTTCAGCGGGGCTGTTAGTGTTGACATTCTTTTTCTTTTCCTTCTTGGTATTAAAGAGATTCATCGCCTTGTCGGGGCCTTCTTTAAGGGCACACTCGATCGCGTCCGCCGCCTTCTTGTAGGCCTCTTCCATCGTGGCCCTGTCCTTACCTGTAAAGTGGCCAAGGACATGGTTAGCAAGATCTGCCGACGGGTCGGGCTTTCCGCCGACGCCGATCCGGATTCTCGTAAACTCGTTATCTCCCAGATGCTGAATGATATTCTTGAGGCCGTTGTGCCCGCCGGCGCTTCCCTTCTTGCGGATCCTGAGGTGCCCCACGGGAAGATCGATATCATCCGAGATCACGATGAGATGGCTGTGGGGATCCACTTTATAGTAGCTTACGACCTCGCGGATCGCCTCGCCGCTCAGGTTCATATACGTGAGAGGCTTCATCAGAATGACCTTCTGCCCTGCGATCGTGCCCTTTCCGATCATGGATTTGCCAAATCGGACCGGTCCGCTGATCGAAAAGCGGTCGACCAGTTCATCGATCACACAGAATCCGACATTATGTCTGGATCCGTCATATTGGCGTCCGGGGTTTCCAAGTCCTGCGATTACATAATAAGTGTCCATCCTGCTCTCTCCTGCTCTACGTTTCTGGTCTTCGTCTCTGCTCTGAATCTCTTCTATGAGTTTATGGTCTGCGTCTCTGCGCTATGTTTTGATCATTGATCGTGCGCTGTCACGCCGCGCCGCGTATTTCCTTACATACCATAAATATACATCTGCCGTCAAGAAAAGTATCGCCGCGGGCCCTTGCGGCCTGCGGCGATACACTCCCATATTCCATATTCAGATAAAAGACGCTGTGCTCTGCTATGCTGTCGTACCTGTCGTGAAGTTATCCTCCTGCAATGCACTTTTCTCATACTCTTCCAGGATAATGCTTTCCAGCATTGCTCTGGTCTCTGTATTGATGGGATGAGCGATGTCTCTATACTCACCATCGGCTGATTTTTTGCTCGGCATCGCGATGAAAAGACCCTTTTCACCTTCGATGACCTTGATGTCATGCACTACGAAAACCTGATCGATTGTTATAGAGACGACTGCCTTCATCTTGCCTTCTTTGGCAATTCTTCTAACTCTTACATCCGTCACCTGCATAGCGTTCTCCATTTCTAAATGGTATAACGTTCGCCCTTTTCTACTACGATCCTTATACCATTTTCACCTTTGTAACAGGAATTTGCCTGAATGGTGTCGCCACTCTCCACGACGCAGTTCTCAATGATGGTATTGTCTCCGATGTAAACATCATTCAATATAAGGGAATTCCTAATTACACAATTATTGCCAACATAGACCTGCTGGAACAATACAGAATTCTCTACCGTTCCGTTCACGATACAGCCACTGGAAAGCAGGCTGTTCTTAATATGTACTCCCACATTGTATTTGGCAGGAGGAAGGTCCGCGACCTTCGAGTGAACTTCGGGATACTGTTTGAAGAAATAGTCCCTGATCTCCGGATTTAGAAAATCCATGTTTGTCCTGTAATAATCCTCAACAGTTGCAATATTGCTCCAATAGTTGTGCAGCTTATACCCGTAGATTCTCTTCAGACCTCTATAACGTATGAGGATATCCTGAACCAGATCATACCGGTTCTCTTCCATGCTTTTTTCCAGTAATTCGATCAGCAGTCTTCTCCTGATCACATATATTCCACATGAAATCGTACTGTACTGCGCGACCACAGGTTTCTCCACGAATTCCTGGATCCTGCCGTCCGCATCCATCTGCACTGTGCCATACCGTTCCACATTAAAGCTTTCCGGCATTTCTTTGACCACGACAGTGATATCCGCTCTCTTTTCGACGTGGTACTCGAGCACCTCGTTGTAGTCCATCTTGTAGACGCAATCGCCGGAGGCGATCACAACATAGGGCTCATGCGACGTCTTCAGAAAACTGATATTCTGCGCGATCGCGTCAGCTGTTCCACGGTACCACTGACTGTTAGCGTCTGCAAAAGAGGGAGTGAAGAGGAACATTCCTCCCTGTTTACGTCCGAAGTCCCACCACTTGCTCGATGCCAGATGTTCATTCAGACTTCTGGAATTATACTGTGTCAGGACCGCAACCTTCTGAATGCGGGAATGTTCCATATTACTAAGCGCAAAGTCGATGCTTCTGTAACTGCCTGCCACTGGCATTGCGCATACTGCCCTTCTCTTGGACAACTCCTTCATTCTTCTACTGTTGCCGCCGGCTAAGATAACTCCTACTGCCCTCATTGCATGTCACCTTCTTTCACCAGAGTTCTGCCGCTCTCTAGCCTGCTGCCGGGATAATCCTCCAGCGTCGTTGCACCGGAAATCATGACATTCTTTCCGATGCTGACTCTTTCAGGAACCACCGTGCCTTCTCCCAGTGTTACGATACCCTCTCTATAAATGTCAGGTCTTGTGTCATTGGGAATGTCATAGCCTTCACCCAGGACAGCTCCGTCCCCGATCGTGACGTTCTCCGCCGCTATAACCTTGTACAGCCTGCAGCCCGCGCCGACATGGGTCCCGTTCATCAAGATCGAGTCCCTGACCTCGGCGCCTTTTTCGATCGTCACATCACAGCCGATGACAGAGTTATACACTCTGCCGTACACTTCCGTTCCTTCACCGATGATCGTCCGTTCCGCAGTGCTTTCAGGGCCAAAATACTGTGGCACATTGGAAGTACTCTTTGTGTAGATCTTCCAGTACTCCTCGTAGAGATTGAATTCCGGCACGATGTCTATAAGCTCCATATTGGCTTCCCAATAGGAGGTCAGGGTCCCGACATCCTTCCAGTATCCGTTAAACTCATACGCATAGAGAGGAGATCCGTTGTCGCGGCAATACGGAATAATGTGCTTTCCAAAGTCAAGATTGGGCAGCTCTTTGTTGGAGATGAGTGACTCTTTGAGAACCTTCCAGTTAAAGATGTAGATTCCCATAGATGCCAGATTGCTGCGTGGGTGCGCAGGCTTCTCCTCAAAGTCCACGATCTTCTTGTCTTCATCCGTGATCATGATTCCGAAACGGCTTGCCTCTTCCATAGGGACCGGCATGACAGCGATGGTCACATCCGCATTGTTTTCCTTATGGAAATCCAGCATCGCTTCGTAATCCATCTTGTAGATATGATCTCCCGACAAAATCAGCACGTAATCGGGATTGAAGCTTTCCATATATGCAAGGTTTTGATAAATCGCGTTCGCAGTGCCTGTGTACCACTCCGTATGGCTGATCTGCTCATAGGGAGACAGTACCGAAACGCCGCCAACATTCTTATCAAGATCCCACGGAATCCCGATTCCAACATGCGTATTAAGTCGAAGAGGCATATACTGCGTAAGAACGCCGACCGTATCCACACCTGAATTGATACAGTTGCTCAGCGGGAAGTCAATGATCCTGTACTTTCCGCCGAATGATACCGCCGGTTTGGCCATATTTGATGTAAGAATACCCAGTCTGCTCCCCTGGCCGCCTGCAAGCAGCATAGCGATCATCTCTTTCTTTACTATCATGTTGCCACCTCTGGTATGTTTATTGCGAAAGAATATACATAATTACGTATATAATTTTACAAGGATATTATAGCACACCGACTACAGAAAAGAAACTGTACATTCTATTTACCAAATTGTTCTTCTTTGTACTATATTTCGTTTTATTCCCAGATATTTTGCGGTTTTGACAAACAATTGTCCACGCCTTTGACTTGTCCAATATCTTATTGTATGATACGAACGACATCACTTGATGCATGATTTTATCCATATATATACATAGCACATAATAAAGGAGGGCCTATGATGCAGCTCGATTTCAACACCCCGATCCACGTCTATTTTTCGGGGATCGGCGGAATTTCCATGAGCGGTCTGGCAAGGATTCTTAAGAGCAGGGGCTTTACCGTCTCCGGCTCCGACCGCGCGCAGAGCGCGCTCACTGACGCGCTCGCTGCTGACGGCATTCGCGTCATCATCGGACAGAAGAAAGAGAATATTACACCGGATATCGATCTCGTCGTGTTCACAGCGGCGATCCGTCCCGATAATCCCGAATATATTGCGGTTATGGAAAACGGAATTCCGCACATGACAAGATCCGTTCTGCTTGGACAGATCATGCGCGGCTACAAAGATCCTGTCGCGATCAGCGGCACGCACGGAAAGACGACTACCACGTCCATGATCTCTGAGATCCTCATGGAAGCCGGCACCGATCCGACGCTCTCGATCGGCGGTATTTTGGACAGCATCGGAGGAAATGTAAGGATCGGAAACAGCTCCTATTTTGCCGCCGAGGCCTGCGAGTATACCAACAGCTTCCTGGATATGTTCCCCGGGATCGGCATCATTTTGGACATCGATGCGGACCACCTGGACTTCTTTAAGGATCTGGCGGATATCCGCCGCTCCTTTAGAAAGTTCGCACAGCGCATTCCGGAGGACGGCGCGCTGGTCATCAACGCCCAGATTCCCGATTATGAAGAGATCATAGAGGGCCTTTCCTGCGACGTCATCGTCTATGGCCCGGACGACAGCGCCGATTACTGGCCGGAAAACATCCGCTACAACAAACTGGCCTATCCCACGTATACGCTCTGTTCCCGCGAGAGCGACGGCAGCGTGAAGAAGCAGGAAATCTCCCTCAGCGTCCCCGGCGAGCACAACGTCTTTAATTCCATGGCAGCCGTCGCTGCTGCAGACCGTCTCGGCATCTCCCGTGACGACGCCGCCGCTGCGCTAAAGAAATACACAGGGACGGAGAGACGCTTCCAGGTGCTCGGCACACGAAATGGCTTTACGGTCATCGATGACTATGCGCATCATCCCACAGAGATCGAGGCGACGCTTAGAACCGCCTCCAATTACCCGCACAGAGAGCTCTACTGTGTATTCCAGTCCCACACGTATACAAGGACCAAGGCACTGATGGACGACTTCGCGAAGGCGCTGACACTGGCCGACCATATCATCCTCGCCCCGATTTACGCAGCCAGAGAGACCGATACCCTCGGGATCAGCGAGCACACACTGGCCGGGAAGATCGAGGCGCTCGGCCATCCCTGCCTGTGTCTTTCAACTTTTGAAGAAATAGAAAAATATCTTCTGCAAAATTGCCAATCGGGTGATTTGGTGATAACCATGGGCGCCGGAAATATCAATGAAGTAGGCGCAAATCTGGTTTCCTGACAACCTTGCCCGTAGTTTTCCACATCATCCCCATTAAAGGCAATGAACTCGAATGTGGATATCCCCATCTCCTGAATGGTCCTAAATATAGGGCCTTCGGGAGATGTTTCCATGTTGTCCACATTATCCACAATCCTCTTCCGCGGCCCATCATTTGAGAGACCCGGAAATTTTATGGACAAAATGACCATATCTTGCCCTTTGCGCCTGTGTTATACTGCATTTATCAAAAAATGCCATATTGTCGCCGAAGACCGGAATACGGCCGCGGCGGTCATACTTATATAAAGTTACAGAAGTTCAACGCAGTGGGGGCTGCTTTCCAACCGAAAGCATGCTGCGTTCTCTGTAGGGGAAACGGGAGGTTCGTGAAGTGTTCACGGTCTACAGCGAAAACGACAGGGGATCCACGCCGATCTCCAATTTATTCATCGATCAATATATGAAGGACGCCAATGACGCGCAGCTCAAGGTCTATCTCTACCTGCTTCGCATGATGAACGCCGGAAGGCCCACCAGCATCAGCGACATGGCGGACCAGTTCAATCACACCGAGAAGGAAGTACTGCGCTCTCTTCGCTATTGGGAGAGCCGCGGCCTCATCGCGTTTGAATATGGAAATGGCGGGGAGCTTCTGTCCCTGCATATGCTCACGCCCCGAAACGGTGCGCCTCAGCAGCAGAGCTTGCCGCAGGCAGAGGCGGTGCAGCCCGTCAGCTCCGGAATATCCTCACAGACTTCCTATGCTGACCCTGCTTCTTCTATCCCCGGCCTGCCCAGGCTGCAGCCCATGGCTATTCCGGCTGCGCCGCACACGGCTGCCGCGAAGGAAGTAGTGCCGGCCTCTGCGCCCTCTCACGAACGGGAGAGCACGTCTCCGGCCGCGCCCAAGGTGTCTGCAAGGCATCCTGACGCCGCCTCTGTGGAAGCATTCCGCAGCAGCGCCAAACGCGCCCAGCTTCTGTTTGTAATCGAACAATATATTGGCAAACCTCTTGCGCCAAGTGAAGTAGAGTCCGTATACTATATATCAGAACAGCTTCATTTCTCTGATGCGCTGATCGACTACCTGCTTCAGTATTGCATCGACAGAGGTAAGAAGGATTTCCGTTACATTGAAAAGGTAGCAGTCAACTGGGCGGAACACGGGATCACAACGCCCAAGCAGGCGGAACGCGCCGCGTCCGGATTTGGCAAGAGCCGCCGTGGCATTGCAGGCATCAAGTCCTCCGCCAATCCCTTCAACCAGTTTGAACAGAATCAGTATGATTTTGACCAGCTGGAAAAAGAAATCCTCGGCAACTGATCTACTCACATTCCTACGAGGGAGAACTTGTGTCACTGACCAGAGAGCAATATGACGACATCATGCGCGGTTATATGCAGAAGCAAAGCCGCCGACACCAGCTGAGCCTGCAGCGTAGAGATGAAATATACGAAAAAATTCCCGCCTATAAAGAGCTCTCGGAGCGCGTCTCCGAGGTTGCGGTGGGATATCTTCATAAGAGACTGGGAGAAAAGCAGAATGGATCTTCTGCTACTCCCTCTTTTGTGCGTCCTGAACTGGACAAGATTGCCGCCCGCAAAAAGGCCCTTTTGATTGCCAATGGCTACCCGGAAGACTATTTGAATGTGAAGCCCGAATGCCCCTATTGTGGGGACACGGGCTTTATTGATGGGGTCAAATGCCGCTGCTTTAAGCGCAAGGAGATTGAGATTCTCTACGACCAGTCCCACCTTGAAGAGCTTGCCCGCGAACAAAATTTTGACAAACTCTCTGAAAGCTATTATCATGGCGATGACTTAAAGCGCTTTCGCATCGCAAGTAATGCCTGCCGCCGCATGGCAGCAGAATTCGATTCTGTCTTCCGTAATCTCTATCTTTATGGTACAGTGGGTACCGGAAAATCCTTCCTATCCATTTGCATCGCGAAAGAAGTTCTCGAAAGCGGCCACTCCGTCCTGTATTTCAGTGCGGCTGCGCTTTTTGACAAGCTTTCCATGTATTCCTTTGATGTACGAGTCAAGGATGAACTACGCAGCTTTACAAATGACCTGTATAATTGCGATCTCCTGATCATTGACGATCTGGGAACCGAACTTACCAACCAGTTTATTTCAGCACAGCTCTTTACTTGTCTGAATGAACGCCACCTCGGCCGCAAGTCAACCGTGATCTCCACCAATCTCTCTTTAAAAGAGATGCAGGCCCGTTATTCAGACCGTGTCTTTTCAAGGATCACAAATGACTATGAGCTCTACAAATTGACAGGCAGCGATATCCGCGTTCTCAAGCGCAGGCTTAGGAGCGCCGCCGCCACACCCACAAACTGGACACAGCCGTCTTGACCGACGATGTTCACTACATAAAACTTCTTACTATGCCAGAAAGCGAGGAAACGAACTCATGGAACCGATCAAACAACATGACAAGAGACATCTGGATACAATGCCCGCAGGTGCCCTTGGAATAGTTCCAATTAAAGGATGCGAGGAAATGGCTTCTGAAATTGACTATTACCTTACACGGTGGAGAGCGGAACGCGAAAGCGAGCACAAGGATTCATTGGCTTACATCAGCTACAAACGTCCTTCCTACATTCTCGACTGCAATCTTCCCCGCTTCGGAACCGGTGAAGGAAAAGGCGTAATGCTGGAGTCTGTTCGAGGTATGGACCTGTACCTGATCGCAGACGTCGTCAATTACAGCGAGACCTATAAGATGTTCGGATTTGAGAACCATATGTCTCCTGACGATCACTATCAGAACCTCAAGAGAGCCATCGCAGCGATCGGCGGAAAAGCCCGCAGGATCACTGTGATCATGCCCTATCTCTATGAGAGCCGCCAGCACAAGCGCACAGCGCGCGAGTCTCTTGACTGTGCGATCGCCCTGCAGGAGCTGGTCCGCATGGGCGTAGATAACATCATTACCTTCGACGCGCACGATCCCCGCGTCATGAATGCAATCCCGCTCAACGGTTTTGATACCGTACAGCCGGCCTACCAGTTCATCAAGGGACTTCTGCGCAATGTAGATGACCTGCACATTGACAATGAACATATGCTGATCATCAGCCCGGACGAGGGTGGCATGAAGCGTGCCGTCTACTACGCCAACGTCCTGGGGCTTGATATGGGTATGTTCTACAAGCGCCGCGATTACACACAGATCGTCAACGGCGAGAACCCTGTTGTTGCCCATGAATTCCTGGGCTCCAGCGTAGAAGGCAAGGACATGGTCGTGATCGACGACATGCTTTCTTCCGGCGACAGCATCATCGAAGTGGCGAGACAGCTCAAAAAGCGCAAAGCGAAAAGAGTATTCATCTGCGAGACCTTTGGCCTGTTCACAGACGGCATCGAGAAATTCGACAAAGCCTATGAAGATGGCATCATCGACAAGATCATCACCACCAATCTCGTTTATCAGAAACCCGAACTGCAGGACCGCCCCTGGTATGTCTGCTGTGGCATGAGCAAGTATCTTGCTTATATCATCGATACACTCAACCACGACAGTTCCATCAGCGATCTGCTTGATCCCAGGGAGAAGATCCTGAACATCATTGAGCGCTACAACAAGGCTCGCGAAGAGGGTGTCAAATTCCAGTAAATCGATTCCAGACATGCAACTAAAAGAGAGCGCTTCCATTAGGGAGCGCTCTCTTTTAGTGTCTTTATATAATTGTTACAGGTCAACTTCTATCTTCCTGCCGGTCCTCTGGTACTGATAATACCTGACGCCTGCCGCGTCAAACATCCGCTTGCTGGCGATTGTCGTATCGGAATCCGCATATTTGTCGCTGTCAAATACGACGGTCTTGATCCCGCACTGGATGATCGCCTTCGCGCATTCATTGCAGGGAAACAGAGACACATACAAGGTGGAGCCCTCGAGGCTTCCGCCGCGATAGTTCAGGATCGCATTCAACTCACTGTGTGTCACATAGGCATACTTGGTATCTAATGTGCTGCCCTCTCTCGCCCAGGGAAAATCGTCGTCCGAGCAGCCGGAGGGAAATCCATTATATCCCATGGACAAGATCTTGTGCGTACTGCTGACGATGCAGGAACCAACCTGTGTGTTGGGATCCTTGGACCGCAGCGCAGACAGCTGCGCGACGCCCATGAAGTACTCGTCCCATGTAATATAATCGTTTCTCTTACTCGTTATTTTGACAGCCATATATCACAATACCTCATTCATAGCTCTCATTGCGAGCCGACGCGTTTAGAAATTACTTCGTGCCAAAGATGCGGTCGCCTGCATCGCCAAGGCCGGGAACAATGTAGCCGTGATCATTGAGATGATCGTCCAGCGCACCGATATAGAGGTCTACATCGGGGTGAGCCTCTGTGAACGCCTTAACGCCTTCGGGTGCTGCGATGATGCAAAGGAAGTGCAGCTTTCTGCAGCCGTGCTTCTTGAGCATGTCAACCGCTGCCAGGGCGGAACCGCCGGTCGCAAGCATAGGATCTACGACGAAAATCTCTCTTTCCGCGCAGTCAGCCGGAAGCTTGCAGTAATATTCGACAGGCGCCAGTGTCTCGGGATCTCTGTAGAGACCAATGTGGCCGACCTTCGCAGCCGGAATCATCGTCAGCATGCCTTCTACCATGCCAAGACCTGCTCTGAGGATCGGAACAACGGCGAGCTTCTTGCCCTTGATCTCCTGCACGGTTGTCTTGCAGATCGGTGTCTCAATTTCCACATTCTCAAGTTCCAGCTGTCTGGTAGCCTCATAGCACTCAAGCATTGCGATCTCGCTGATGCCCTCGCGGAACTCCTTGGTTCCGATCTCTTTGCGGCGGATCAGGCCGATCTTGTGCTTGATCATAGGGTGGTCCATTACTACTACTTTTGCCATTTTACTCCTCCATACTTATGAATCATTCCTGCTGTATTAATCAGTATATGCCGACTCCTCTGCGGGGGTCAAACTATACAATACTCCATCTTGCGCTTTCTGTCACCTCTTGTGCCCGAAATCATCTGCCAAAAAATCGCCAACCGGCGACCACCCGTCCAAAAATCATTCGTCGCTAAGATCAATGACTTTGTGGCCGGCTGCCTTCATGAGGCGGTTCATGATCGCCTGTCCCAGGTCGCCTTCCCGGAAGGATTCCGAGTAGATATGCCCAACGTTTTCGTCGTCGAATTCCCTGAGAATACGGAATAATTCACGGGCGATGCTCTCCTCGTCTCCCCGCGCGCCGGCGCTCTTGACGCAGTCTGCGCTATACATATCCCTGGTCTCATCGGTGCAGATGACGCCCGACCGGATCCCGTTCTCCCTGTCCTTCGCGGCCGCCTTGTTGATTTCCGCCACCACATTGCCGCGGCTTCCTTCCAGGATCACCAGCTCGCCTTTGGGCGCGTAATGGCGGTATTTCATACCCGGCGCCTTGGGGGCGATCCCCGAATCCGGCGTGATGATCGTGCGGTCCACGTCGACGTTTCCCAGCACCTGGGCGAGTTTCTTTTGGGTTATGAAACCGGGCCGTAAAATGACAGGTTCCTCTTCTGTAAGATCGATGATCGTCGACTCGAGCCCGATCCCCACCTGTCCGCCGTCTATCACCATCTCCACTCTTCCGTCAAGGTCTTCCATACAATACCTGGCAAGCGTAGGACTGGGTCTTCCGGATCTGTTGGCGCTCGGCGCGGCGATATAGCCGCCGGACGCCTTGATCAGCGCCTGCGCGATCGTATTACTGGGAAAGCGGATTGCGACGGTGTCAAGGCCTCCCGTTGTCTCTGCGGGCACGCGATCGTTCTTGTGAAAGATCATGGTGAGAGGGCCGGGCCAGAACGCCTCGGCAAGCTGCACGGCCTGCGGCGGGATCTCGCGTACGATCGGCCCAATATCTTCAAACCGGCACACGTGCACGATCAGAGGATTGTCGGACGGCCGCCCCTTGGCTGCATAAATCTTTTTGGACGAGGCGGGATTCAGCGCGTCTCCGCCCAGTCCGTACACCGTTTCCGTCGGGAAGGCAACCAGTCCTCCATTCTTTATGATCTGCCCCGCCCGCTCGATCACAGCCGGGTCCGGCGTCTCTTCATTCAGTACCACATACTCTGTTGTCATTGTTTCCTTTCATCCAGGATTGATTTGAAACCGTCCCGGTCAATGATTCATATATTCGGCAATGACGTCCCAGACATTGCTGCTTTCCATGCCAAGGCACCACTCCGCAACGCCGATAATGCCGTTGGCGTCCATCACTTCCAGTTTCTTTTCGACCGATTCCGCATCCTCCACCCAGATCTGGTAGGTGGCGTCGTCTTCGGAGACCTCTGCGTAATTTTGTCCGCAGGATGCGTTCCACTCCACTTCCATATTGTGGTTGGCGATGAAGGTTTGTATCTGGTCCATGCCATACGCTTCGCTGGATACGCCTTCCGCAGTCGTCTTCCAGATTCTTGTATAGAAGGGAATTCCGTTGATCAGCTTGTCCGCGGGCACAGAATTGAGCGCCTCCTCAATCCCGTAGGTGACATAATCGATGGAAGCGACGCTGCCTGCCTCCTGGCTTCCCGCGTAGTGTTCGTCATAGCCCATGACTACGACGTAATCCGCAAACACGCCCTGCTCGTCCAGGCGATAGTGATCGTTGAAATTATAGGGCACATAGTTGTCCACGGAGAGGATGCATTCCTCCTTGCGGCATTCGATCGATAGTTCCCGAATGAACTCAATATAGTCTTCGCCGTATTCCTCGGTGATGCCCTCAATATCTACATTGACGCCATCAATTCCCATCTCTTTGACCGTGTCCATGACACTGCTGATCACAGCGTTTCTGGACTCGGCGGAAGCGAGGAACCTCTGCTGCACGCCTTCAGGCCCGTTGAAATTATCCAGCACGGCCCAGACCTGCATATCTCTTTGGTGCGCGCCGTCCACATACTCCTGCGTCGCACGGGAATCCACCGATCCGCTCTCGTTCAGGACAGAGAACCATGTGGGTGCGATCACGTTGATCGACTTTGTGTTGTCGACGCGCTCCGCCAGGGTTGCGTTTCCGGCTGCGCCTGCGATCATATGCCACGCCATATTTACTTTGCCGTCCAGTGCGGTTCTCTTATAGGCAGGTTCTGTATAATTCGTGACCGGCGTTGTCGTCACCGTTTCCGAATCCGTCATTTTCCGGTTCTCGATGTAACCGATCAGGGCGTCCTCTGTCTCTACCTTGCACCAAGTATCCATCTTGTCGAGGATGACCACTCTGGTCCCGGAAGGGACTTCCGCCACCACTGCGCTCTTGACGCCGCCCGATACTCGCAGGCTCGTATCTCTTGTGACGGTCGCTTCCTGGCGCTCGCCCCACTCTGTATAGATCCTCATGCGGTTGGGTGCGGAGAAGGTCTCATACGAGAAGTTGCTGTATTTGGCCACAAAATCCAGTGCCACATACAGGATCTCTCCGTTCTGGACACAGATCGCATACTCCTCCGTGGTCTCATTGCCAGACGTGTCTTTCCATGTCTGACTCCCTTCCTGCGCGTACACACGCGTCTCGGGAAGACAATAGCTGAGCTCGATATCCTCCTCCGAGTAGTAGAACCGGTCGTTGATCAATGACTTTACGGCCTCCAGATCCAGATAATAGTGCTCGCCGATCTTCTTTGCGTGATAATCGGACAGCTGGTCCTGAAGGATCACGGGATAATCGTCTTCACTCTCCACTCCGTAATATGCGTTCACATCCGCTTTCTCTGCGCTATATGAGTATTTGACATAATAAGTCCTGTAGAACACTGTGCCAAGGACGCCGATCAGAATCAAGATCACAATTGTCGGCAATACTTTCTTCATAAGCTCTCTCCTTTCAAATATACGTGCCTATTATACCAAAGTATGCCTATCGTAACAAACAAAAGAATCCAGGCATGACGGAACGCTTCGCACACCGTCTGTCGCAAGCGGGTCTTCCGCAGTACTGGCCGATATACGAAGCGTTCCCAGAAATGAAGGCAATATGACTTAAGATTTGGCGTAAGACGCAAGACGACAGTCTTACAATGATTAGCGGCGGCCGTAAGAGACACAAAGGAGTCTTTTTTTCCGTGAGTTTGTCCGCTGTACCCGACAGCCGCCCGGGAAGCATCGAAACTGTATCTTTTTTTCACAAATAGCAGTTTATATTTTGACGCTTAACTCGTTGGAAGCTTTTCATGTCGATCTGACAATGGATCTCAGACAACAGGAGTTTCCCATTGATAATATGTATTTAAGATATGAATAAATAAAACAGGTTGTGGGCCATCACCTCCCCGCCGATACAGACTGTTTCATCTGCTTCCGCCCATATTCTAGTACAGGCTTTTGCCGCGCTTCAACACTGCGGAGCTCCTAAAATACGAAAGCGGGCATTCTTGTGATTTTCGCACAAAGCGTCTTTTGCGCGCTAAATCTTCTATTGACGAGGGTTGTCTCTATGGGTAAAAATGTATTCAATACAGTATTCCAAACACAGATTTAAAAAGGATGAATATGAAGATAGAAAAGATCAGCAACACCCAGATCCGCTGTATTCTGACAGGCGAAGATCTGGCGAGCAGACAACTTAGATTAAGTGAACTGGCATACGGAACGGAGAAAGCGCGTGCCTTATTCCGCGATATGATGGAACAGGCCGCCATCCAGTGCGGCTTCGACGCCGAGAACTATCCGCTCATGATCGAGGCCATTCCTCTTGGCGCCGACAGCATTGTCCTCATCGTGACCAAGGTGGATAATCCGGAGGAGTTGGACACACGCTTTTCCAATTTTGCCCCCTCTGTCAAGAAGGATGCGCTGCCGCCCCAGGCGCCGCCCTCACAGCTCAGTCAGCTGCTAAACGCCCTGAAGGCGAACGGCACCGGTCCGCAGGGAAAGACGCCGGAAGAGGTCATGAAGGAGAGGCGGGACTTTCTTTTGACGTCACGCCTGTATTCCTTTACGTCTATGTCCGACGTCATCCGCGCCTCGAAGCTTCTCGCCGGTGCGTATGAGGGAGACAGTTCTTTGTACCGCGACGAAAAGACACAGCTCCTGTATCTTCTCCTGAAGATGCACGACGTCGACGAAGTCAGCACCATGCAGAGCGCACTGGCCGCGCTCTCCGAGTACGGGCAGCTCGAAAAGATCAGTCCGGCCAGACAGCAATATGTAGTCACGCATTGCAGTCCGATCCTGCAGCGCGCCGCGATCGAGACGCTGTCTACACTGTAAATATGATTTGCATATTTTGTGAAAACAGGTGCATTCCGGCACCTGTTTTTTCTGTTTTGCTCCATATAGATTGATTTCTAATCCATTAAGACATACCTTGTTTTCTGTAATTATTTCGCAATAATTTGTCAAAGCATTCCATTTTCAGATTTATTGAGATTTCCGTCTTTTTCTGTGAAACTTTCACAATAGTTAGGGATTACTAACCTATTTTTTCGTTATAATTACTGGACTTTTCTAGATACAATCATAAAATGACATTGTATTTTACAGTACCCGATGCTAGAATTAAAATGCTAGATAAGCTGTGGGTTATACAACTTAGCGGTTTACCGCTGCAATATTTACAGGAGGAAAACAAATGGCAAGAAAGTTTCTCACCATGGATGGTAACGAAGCTGCTGCACACGCCGCGTATGCGTATACAGAAGTAGCTACCATCTACCCCATCACCCCTTCATCTGTTATGCCTGAGCATGTTGATGAGTGGGCTACAGCCGGACGTAAGAACATCTTTGGTCAGCCCGTTCAGGTTACCGAGATGCAGTCTGAGGCTGGTGCTGCTGGTGCTGTCCACGGCGCAATCGCTGCCGGTGCTATGACATCCACCTTCACAGCTTCCCAGGGTCTTCTTCTGATGATCCCCAACCTTTACAAGATCGCTGGCGAAGGTCTTCCGGCCGTTATCAACGTTGCCGCTCGCTGCGTATGTACTCATGCACTGAACATCTTCGGTGATCACTCTGATGTATACGCTGCAAGACAGACCGGTTGCGCTATGCTTTGCGAGTCCAGCGTACAGGAAGTCATGGATCTGACTCCCGTCGCTTACTGCGCAGCAGTAAAGGGCAAACTTCCCTTCATCAACTTCTTCGACGGATTCCGTACATCTCACGAAATCCAGAAGATCCAGATCTGGGATTATGACGATCTCGATGAGCTGATCGACCATGAGGCAATCGCAGAGTTCCGCGCTAACTGCCTGAACCCTACACATCCCTGCCAGATGGGCTGCGCTCAGAACCCTGACCTGTTCTTCCAGACCCGTGAGGCCTGCAACTCCACTTACAATGCAATGCCTGCAATTGTTCAGGAGTACATGGACAAAGTCAATGCTAAGATCGGCACAGACTACAAGCTGTTCAACTACTACGGCGCAGCAGACGCTGAGAAGGTTATCGTCGCTATGGGCTCCGTCAACGAGACCATCGAAGAGACTGTTGACCACCTCAACGCAGCTGGCCAGAAGGTCGGCGTCATCAAAGTTCGCCTGTACAGACCTTTCTGCACAGAAGCTTTCCTGGCAGCTATTCCGAAGACTGTTAAGCAGATCTCCGTTCTTGACAGAACCAAAGAGCCCGGCTCCATTGGCGAGCCTCTGGCACTGGATGTCAAGGCAGCGATCGCTGGCACTGAGTTCAAGGATGTTCCTGTATTCTCCGGCCGTTATGGTCTTGGTTCCAAGGATACAACTCCTGCTCAGATCATTGCTGTTTACAACAACACTGAGAAGAAAGAGTTCACCATCGGTATCACTGATGATGTAACCAACCTTTCCCTCGATCCCGGCAAAGAGATCGTTACAACTCCCGAAGGAACGATCTGCTGCAAATTCTGGGGTCTTGGTGCTGACGGTACCGTCGGTGCGAACAAGAACTCCATCAAGATCATCGGCGACAACACCGACATGTATGCGCAGGCATATTTTGACTATGACTCCAAGAAGTCCGGTGGTGTTACGATGTCTCACCTGAGATTTGGTAAGAAGCCCATTAAGTCCACTTACCTCATCCACCAGGCGAACTTCGTTGCATGCCACAACCCGGCATACATCCGCAAGTTCAACATGTCCCAGGAGCTGGTAGACGGCGGCACATTCCTGCTGAACTGCTCTTGGAACGCAGAAGAG
>ONNQ01000040.1 GCA_900319245.1 uncultured Lachnospiraceae bacterium
ATTTCTGTTTTCAAGGTGCGATTCTAGAGGTGTCTTTTGCAAAAAAGGGTATAGCTCGAAGTTAATCTTGCAAACGGGAACCTCTAACTGCAATTCACCGTTTTGTGGTCATAGCAGGCTCCTGTTATTTAATATTTAAATTAAGTATATACCTTTTGAATTGGACTTTACAATAACTGCTTTTTATAATGAGACCATAAAGAAACACAAAACCGTAAACAAACAGGCCTTACGGCCAAGATCAAAACAGAGAATAAACAATAAGAAAGCAAGATAACAATTCTTCCTCTGTGCACCAACGAAGGAAGCGGAATGGGCTCAAGTGAACGCGAGATCAAGAAGACCTGCCCCGGTGCAGATGTAAAGAGAGGCCTTCCTGTCACAGGAAGCACAGCTGCAAATTCAAAGAGCAGCGTGGAGCGCTGGTTGAAAGCAAACGGAATGATCTGAGGCCACCGGAATAAAAGAATGCTGTAAGCTATAAAGAATAGTTGCATTACTTGTGCGGTCCCGAAGCCAACTGCTTCGGGGCCGTTTTGTGTTTTTCTGAGGGTTACTGTGTGAAATGAAAAGAAGAAAGAGCAACTATGATATACTGGAAGAGTAAAGAAACATAGCGTTTTCCTGAGCCTGTCAGTTGGATAATCTTCATGGAGGTGAATCTATTTGAGCGAAGCGTTTGTAAAGATCGACCTGCACGGCCTGCAGCAGGAGGAAGCGATCAAAGTGATCGATAAGGCCATTGCGGCAGCGGGGGCGACGACCTATCACCTGCAGCTGATCCACGGGTATAACCGCGGAACCAGTCTTCGGTCTATGATCTACGATTGGTACAAGTATGACCCGAAAGTGAAGCGGATCATGCCGGGAGATAATCCCGGGATCACGGTGCTGGTCCTGAAGGAGCTCTATCGATGAAGATCATGGTCAGCGCCTGTCTGGCAGGTGAAAACTGTAAATATAATGGTGGAAACAATCAAAACGAGAAGGTTCTGCAGTTGATGAGGAAAAACGAAGTGATCGTCGTCTGTCCGGAACAGCTGGGAGGACTTCCGACGCCGCGCGTTCCTTCAGAGATCAGAGATGGCGTTGTCACAGCCAAAGACGGACGGATCGTGGATGCGGAGTTCCGCACCGGCGCTGCAAAATGTCTGGAGATCGCGCTCCGTGAGAGGCCGGATCTGATCATACTGCAGTCACGGAGTCCGAGCTGCGGCGTAAAGCAGCGCTACGACGGCACATTTACAGGAAAGCTTGTGAATGGAGCAGGGGTGGCCGCGCAGCTTCTGATGGAGAATGGTTTTCTTGTCATTGATGTGGAGGACCTGAGAGAGGACGAGGAGAGCGTTAATGAACAGAGATGAGATCGTTGAGGAACTGTTCCGGATGCAGGATAAGGATTACGCAGCTTTGCAGGCAAAGATCATTCCCTCTGCGGCGACTGACAGGATCATTGGCGTCAGAACGCCGGCGCTTCGCGCTTTTGCCAAAAGACTGAGCAAGGACAACGATGTAAAGGTATTTCTTTCAAACTTGCCGCATCAGTATTTTGACGAAGATCAGCTGCATGCGTTTGTGATATCGCTCGAGAAGGAATTTGACAAATGTATAGAGGAAGTAGAGACGTTCCTTCCCTTTGTTGATAACTGGGCCACCTGTGATCAACTCTCACCAAAGGCGTTCAAGAAGGAACCGGAGAAACTGCTTCCGTACATTCAGGCCTGGATCAGATCTGATAAAACGTACACGGTCAGATTCGCGATCGGTATGCTGATGCAGCATTTTCTGGACGAGAGATTCGACACAAAATATGCGGATATGGTGGCTGAGGTGAGGTCGGAGGAATACTACGTCAACATGATGATCGCATGGTATTTCGCAACAGCCTTGGCGAAACAGTATGAAGCGGTACTGCCATATCTTAAAGAGAAGAGGCTGGATGACTGGGTGCACAATAAGGCAATCCAGAAAAGCGTAGAAAGCTATCGGATAACCGATGAACAGAAAGCTTACCTGAAGACATTAAAGGTACAGCGCAGGAGATAGACGAAACAAACATCATCTTCACGACCCCGGAGAAAGGAAGTACACAGCATGCAGATCTACAGCGAAATCGGGCAGCTCAAAAAAGTGCTGCTGCACAAACCGGGTAAAGAACTTGAACATTTGATCCCAAAAGAACTGGAGCGGCTTCTCTTCGACGACATTCCCTACCTCAAAACGGCGAGAGAAGAACACGACGCCTTTGCGGATACGCTCAGGAGCCAGGGGGTGGAGGTCGTCTATCTCTGCGACCTCATGGCAGAGACCCTGCGGGCTGAGCCGGAGCTGAAAGAGCAGTTCATACGCCAGCTGATCCTGGAGGGAGGGAGCAAGCCCCGCAACTTCGAGAATGAACTGACCGCGTATCTGATGTCGATCCGGGAAGAAAAGGCGCTGGTATACAAGACGATGGCAGGTGTTTCCGCCGCGGAACTGGGGGTGAGAAACAGGCAGCCGCTTGCGGAGCTGGTGCAGCGGGAGAACCGGTTTCTTCTTGATCCGATCCCTAACCTGTATTTTACCAGAGATCCGTTCACGGTCATCGGCAGGGGAGTAAGTCTCAACAGGATGTATTCAGATACGAGAAAGAGGGAGACGATCTTTGCCCAGTATATTCTGGCCCATCATCCGAAGTATTCTCCCGGGCTGCGCTATTATTACCACCGGGAGTACCTCAATCGGATCGAGGGAGGAGATATACTGGTGCTCAGCAGAAAAGTGATCGCGCTCGGCATCTCCCAGAGGACAACGCCGGAGGCTATCGAGACACTGGCCAAAAACCTGTTCCAGGATGAAACCGGCGAGGTAGAGACCGTTCTGGCCCTGGACATTCCCCGCATTCGGGCTTTCATGCATCTGGACACTGTCTGCACGCAGCTGGACAGAGATAAATTTCTGGTACATCCGGGAATTCTGGGAACGCTGCGTGTGTTCGAAATCCGAAAGGGAAGCGGGATCAGCGGACTCACTGTGCGGGAATTGAATAAGGATCTGAAGTCGATCCTCTCGGAGTACACAGAGACCGACAGGGTGACGCTGATCAAATGCGGCGGAAGCGACAGGATCGTATCCGAACGGGAGCAGTGGAACGATGGCTCCAATACTCTGTGCGTGCGCCCCGGAACAGTGATCGCGTATGACAGGAACAATGTGACGAACAGACTGCTCAGAGAGCATGGTATTACGGTTCTCGAGATCCCAAGCTCCGAATTGTCCCGGGGACGGGGAGGGCCGAGGTGCATGAGCTGCCCTTTGGAGAGAGAACCTGTGTAGATCGTCAATCCGGTTCAGACAGCTTTGTATAACAATAAAGGATTTGCCCGCTGAGGCAGAAAAGGAGGAAGAAATGTCATTTGAAATGCCGATCTATCATCACCCGGATTTTACGCAGGAAAAATTTGTAAGCGCGCCGGATGTTAAGTGTGCCGCAACGGAGATGGATGGCGTTGCACCTGAGTATTTTCACAGTACCTCTATGTATCCGGAATACTTCAAGATTCATGGAGAATGGAAACTGGCACAGGAGAGCCGGATGGATTCATGCGTGCTGATCCGCGAAGACGGCCGGCTGGATGTCGTGGAGCCCAGGAATATTAAGAAAGGCGATATGGTCATTCTCGGGAGAAGTGAGAACTGCCGTGAAGGAATTTACCTTCACAGCCGTGGTTTTGAGGATCCCGGCAGCAAAATCGACGATCAGTTCGTGTTCCGTCAGGGACGAAGCCGGGAGACCTCTTACGCGAGGGACTATGACAGGCTTTTCGCGCTTTTGAGATATGAAAAGAGCCACGGAGGCAAAATCGTGTGGGTCATGGGGCCGGCCTTTGCCTTTGACGCGGATGCGAGGGCGGCAATGGCGGCGCTGATCGACAACGGCTATGCGCAGGTAGTGATGGGAGGAAATGCGCTGGCAACACATGACCTGGAGGGGGCGCTTCTGCACACAGCGCTCGGACAGGATATTTATACCCAGAGATCCCAGCCGAACGGACACTACAATCATCTGGACGTGTGCAACAAGGTCCGCCGCAGCGGTTCTATCCCGCAGTTCATCAAGGACTATGATCTCGATGACGGGATCATCTGCAGCTGTGTCAGGAATAATGTTCCCATTGTGCTGGCAGGTTCGATCCGTGACGACGGTCCTCTTCCCGAGGTGATCAGCGACGTATATATGGCGGCAGAAGCAATGAGGGAGGAGATCAGAGATTGTACCACGGTCATATGTCTGGCTACAATGCTCCATACGATCGCGACCGGCAATATGACCCCCTCCTTCCGTGTTTTGAAAGACGGAACAGTGCGCCCGGTCTATTTCTACGCGGTGGATGCGGACGAGTTCGTAGTCAACAAGCTCCTTGACAGAGGGAGCCTGAGCGCCACGACAGTAGTCACGAATGTCCAGGATTTCATCACACTGGTAGCAAAGGGACTGGGAGTTATTTAATGGCGGAGGCCTGTTCATAGAGAGCCGCCAGTATTTCAGGAAGTTGACTGCGGAATTTAATTCCGCATTCAACTAAGAAAACAGCACTGACATATGCAATTCATCCCAGCCACCTTAGAGGATGGGGGAATTCTTGCCATCGTACGTTAAATTGATTTTTTGACATTTTTTCAAAAAAGCATTGACCCCTACGTAACGTCATAGTTTAAAGTTAAGGCACCAAGGCAAGGGAGGCAGGAAACTATGATGACTGTAAACGAAGTGAGTAAACTGACAGGCGTGAGTATACGCACCCTTCAGTATTACGACAAGATCGGGCTGCTTCATCCGGCAAAATATACGGAGGCGGGTTATCGGCTGTATGACGATGCGGCTCTGGAGACCCTGCAGCAGATCCTGCTCTTCAGGGAACTGGAATTCCCCTTGAAAGACATCAAAGAGATCATCAGCAGTCCGGATTTTGACAGGAGCAAGGCTCTGGAGCAGCAGATTGAGCTCCTTACGCTGAAAAAGGAACACATCGAGAACCTGATCGACCTTGCGAAGGGAATCAAACTATTGGGGGTGAGAAAAATGAATTTTGACGCATTTGATACAAGCAAAATAGACGAGTATGCCGCGCAGGCAAAGGCTTCCTGGGGTAAAACATCTGCCTATAAGGAATTTGAGGAAAAAGCCAAAGGCCGGACAAAGGAAGAGGATCAGAAAGTTTATCAGGGCATGATCGACATTTTCGGAGAATTCGGACAGATCCGGAATACGGATCCCGCATCCGGAGAGGCACAGGCACTGGTAAAGAAACTGCAGGATTATATCACGGAGCACATGTACACATGCACGAAAGAAATCCTGAGCGGCCTTGGAAAGATGTACGTCGGCGGCGGTGACTTCACAACCAACATTGACAGGTTTGGCGGTGAAGGAACAGCGGTATTTGTGTCTCAGGCTATTGAAATCTACACTGGAGGAAGGGCATAAAAGTCATTGAATAATAATTCCTGAGGAAGAAGCAGAAAGTTATTGAAAAAAAACAGAGGCAGTGGTATCTTACTGGTAGTTAGTGAAATCTAACTATCTTGGTGTACTTTTCACGGAGCAGGATTCGATGGATTTCGAACCTGCTCTGTTTTTGGCAGTTCAGAATGAAGAGGTAGGAGAATATGCTGTTAACGGTTTTTCTTGCAATTCTGATGAGCCTCGGAGTTATTGTGATCGCTGTCTGGGATGGCTTTAGAAGCAACTCTTTGTTATATTCCCGGCTGTATCAGCGCTTGCGGCGTGGGTATTGACATTATAAACCGCTCACCTGGTCGTGTCCAGGGCATATTGCATAGATAGCAGCCTTCTTCGGCAAAGGGTAAATGATCACTCCCAGACCCCTTTTTCCTGTGCTTCTTCAAGCCCTGAAAGAAATTGCCTTGAATGCCTCTTACATCAATTGTCTTAAACGCAGCCGTTTTATCTTTCCATTCTGTATAGCTCATGATATTCTTTTCTTTAGTCTAAGATTCTGCCGTCCCGGGAGATCGTAACGACCTGCCACGGGATGAATTTACCGCTTGCCTTAAGTGCGTTTTCCGCCGCTCTCTGGAGACCACCGCAGCAGGGAACCTCCATACGAACAATCGTCACGCTCTTGATATCGTTATTCCGGATGATCTCCGTCAGCTTATCAGAGTAGTCCACTGCATCCAGTTTCGGACATCCGATGATCGTGACCTTGCCGCGCATGAACTCTTCATGCATGTTGGCATATGCGTAAGCTGTGCAGTCAGCTGCGATCAGCAGCTTTGCTCCGTCAAAGAAGGGCGCCTGCGTCGGCACCAGCTTGATCTGGCAGGGCCACTGTGCCAGGCGGGAAACCGGCTTCCCGGTATTAACTGGAGCATTTTCCACTTCATTCTGTGCAAACTGCATCATCTTCGACCCAGGGCAGCCGCCCTCGTGGTGTTCGTGATTCATTTCGTTCATCGTTTTTCTCTCCTTCGCTGCTTTTACTGCTGATTCATCGTATTCCGGAGCCTCACGCTCTTCGAAAGTGATTGCACCGGTCGGACATCCCGGCAGGCAGTCTCCGAAGCCATCACAGAAGTTCTCCCGCATGAGCTTCGCCTTGCCATCTACGATGTCGATAGCTCCTTCGTGGCAGGCCTCAGCGCACAGCCCGCAGCCATTGCATTTTTCTTCGTCTATATGGATGATTTTGCGAATCATTTTGGAATCCTCCCTTTCTTGTTCTGGCATCAGTATACACAAAGGATTTAAAGGATTCTGTATCCAGAGATACACATTCAGATCTTTTTTGGTGTATAATAGAGCTAAAGATCCTTAATGGGAGGTTCGCAATGGACTATACTGTACTGGAAAACAGCACACTGTTTCGGGGCGTGACGGCAAAAGACCTCCGGGCATATCTGGAAGAGACGCCCCATCACATTCAGTGCTACGATAAAGAAGAAACGATGAAGTCCTTCCCGAACGGGAGTCAGGTGAATGTCTCCGTCCGCATCCCAGGTGAATTGATCGGACCTGCCGCCGTCTTCTCGAAAAGCCAGCGCTATCCCTGTGATATTGTCGCGCTGGAGCCGACGACCCTGATGATGTTCCAAAAGGAAGACCTTCTGTCACTGATGCAAAAGGATGTACGCATCCTGCAGAACTTCACGACAGAGATTGCTTCCGCAACCTATATGCTGCAACAGAGGCTGGAGCTTTTGTCCTACAGCGGAATCGCCCAAAAAGCTGCGTTCTGGCTGCTTATGCAGATCCGGCAGACAGGAAAGACTGCTGTAAAGATCCCGGATTCCATGTCCAATTGGGCGATTATCATGAATGTATCCAGGCCATCCCTTCACAGGGAAATGAAAAAGCTGGAAAAGGATGGAATCATTCGGTACACGGGCAAGATCATTGAAGTCCTGAATCCGGATGAACTGCAGTCGGTGTTAAGCGATTGATCTATAATGCTGTTGAGATCAGAACGCGCAAATAGCCAGGACACTGGGTGAGCGCCTGGCTATGTAAGAATCATATTTAGTTTAAGAGAGCGACAAACTTGAATTGTCTGAATCAATCCTCATAGAAGTACAAGAGCTTTTGCTGACAGATTTCAGGCGTTTCTTGAGTTGTTTCACTAATTGATAGCAGCAATCAACGCGATCATATCCTCAGCGCCGATTGGAGCTCTGGCGATCACACGTCTTAGTATTCGATACCACCATACTCACAGAAGCTGCCGATGTCGAGGTCGGCAATATTCATAATCTGTGCGCTGCCACTTAGGTCTTCGTAGATATACATCAGAACATAGTGCGGTTCGGCACCAGGATAGACACCTGTTGCCTGACATAGGAAGCAGTGATTGGTTCCGGCAACTATCTGAGAACCAAGATAGACTATAGGCTCGTAATTGACACCTGCCAGCCCATCCAGAGCTTTGTTGAATACGTCGCGTTGCTCGTCCGTAATAGCAGGATCGACCGAATGCGCCCAACCACCGCTCATACCTTCACTAATTTCAACGGGTTCGTTGTTCGGGTCCGTAACATTGTTTGATGCCTTTGCGGAGGAGCAGGCGACTAGAGAGAGGGTCATCAAGGCGCTAAGCGCAAGAGCATAGATTCGTTTCATTGTTTTGTACCATCCTTTGATTAAAATTTGTTCGGGGTGTTTTGCCCCTCTGCCCTGTAAACAACTGAGGATGGCAAAATGCTGCAAGGAACAAATAATTTTGGCGACAGGAGTTATCTTTACAAAATTGAACACTTAGTTTTACTTTGTGCCTCATTTTGATTTCTCCTGACAAATTCACAATTTATCGAGTTCTTTACTTCGAACCCGCTGGCATTATACCACAACTATGTTACTGATCTGTGTTCCAAAGAATGAAATCGAAACATTTTTATGTACGAGGCGGCATATAGTCGCCTCAGGCACTAATGACCTCATACTCATCCTCGGCTTTCAACCTCATCCGTTGGTTCAGATATTTCTCAATGTCATCAAGGAGTTTGTGCTGAACCAGATGGAATAAGCTGTATGAAGTTGTGGGAAAGAAAGGAGATTGACCAAGTATGCTTTTACTTTGCGGCCAACGGTCAATCGAGTAGGAGACCCTCCTACTCGATTTCACTTTGCAGGATCTTTCTGGTTTTCGGCATGAAAGAAAGATTCCTTTAGCTGCTGCAGGAAGCGCTCTGCGATGGGCGTAAAAGTCTGATATTTGTTCCATGCAATATAGAGTGTTGTCTCGAGCGCCGGTTCCAAAGGACGGAATACAAGTCCACTTTCCGTGGAGGTGTCGATCAAATGGCGGAATGTCAGCAGATATCCGAGTCCTTCCTGAACAAAGACGGAACCATTATAGGAAAGCCTGAAAGATCCCTCCAGCTTCATTTTTGAAAAAGAATTCCCGAACCACCTTTTTATATCCCCATTCCATGCCTGCTCAGAGCAGAACATGGGAAGACCGGCCAGATCGTCTGCCCGGATCACATCTCTTTCTGACAACGGATCCTCTTGCGGGATCACCAGTCCCCATACATCTCTTTCCGGAAATGCCAGATATTCGTATTTCCGGCTGTCCGGCAGCTCGGCCAAAACAAGGAAATCCAGAAGGCCTTTATCCAGCTTGTCCGCAATCTGTTCCGTGTCACCGCTGGTGATGTGGTAATGCAGGTTGGGATAACGGGTTTTGAAATCCTTAATAACCTGCGCCAGATACCGGATCTGATACGATTCCGCAAGTCCTAAGTAAAGCTCTCCGCCGCTGATGTCATCGAGGGAAATGAATTCCTGCTCGATCTTATCCGCCATGCTGACAAGATCCTCTGCCCGGTTTCTTAGAAGCATGCCTTCTTCTGTCAGCCGAATGCTGAAGCTGTGACGGGTAAACAGTTTTTTCCCCAGTTCCTCCTCCAGTGATTTCAGTGCTTTGGAAAGGGTTGGCTGTGTCACGTGCAGGACCTCTGCCGCCCTGGTCATATTTTCTTCCCTGGCTACCGCCAGAAAATAACGTAAAGTACGGATCTCCATCGGAAAAGCTCCTATTGCATTGCTTATTATTATGAAATTCTAATTAGGAATACCATAAAACAAATTATAGCTATCAGTACGAAAGTTCGCAAACGGCTATGATGGAGAGGGTGTTTAGTTCACTCCTTAGAGACTATTCCTGCTTGTAGTAAACTAACCATGCCAAGCAAAATTGATAGAACAGAAATTACGCAAGCCTTGCTGGAAAACCAATAATGTATCATGGAATGGTTTGTTGCAAATGCAAACCACACTACTGGAGCGAGTCCTGTTAGCAAAAACGGGATCAGGATTCGTAACGTGTTCTTAAAGGTTAAGTTATTTTGTTTTATACACATAATAACAAGATATCCCAAATATACGATTGCAATGATAGTCACTGGCGTCGTTAAAAAGGTTGAATAGTTCTTGAGTTCACAGGCAGAAATACTATATTTAGTGGACCCGTCGGGACCTACAGAAGATGTTCTTTTAACGACAGCGCCTACACCATTTGCGATAATATTTTCGCCAGTAATAATGCCGCCAATAATCCATTTTGATACCCACATTCCCGCAAATCCAATACACCAGAACAGACCATTTTTTACGGTTGCACTAAGCTTAGCCTCTGTAGATTCAGAATCTGACAAATAAAGGTAAAAAAGCATCGGCACTCCGAATGTGGAAATGGGATATGTTAAGAAATCGAAAAACGCAGTGAAAATACCGCAAAACAAAAAGACCGTACATGCACAAGTATTTCTCTTCTCGTTACTTAAAAGTAACAAAGATAAACATCCAAAGATGAAAACATAAAAGCAAGATGAAAACTGAAAACACTTCGCCAATGCGATAGGCATTAACATAAGGTAAGAGATTATAAATGAGCCCATCGCCAGTGTATGCCCCTTCTTGTATAATAACAAACATACAAATGACACCATAATCAATTGAATAATTCCATTAATGAATCGGATTGTTTCGTAATCAACGATTTCTAATAACGGTTTTAGAAATACAAGGTAGCCATGCCAATATCTAGGGTATGTACGGACTCTTTCGTAAGGGATATTTGAAACATAACGGGCAACGATCGTCTCTGCCGGATTATAGTTTGAAATTGCACCTCTCGGAACATTTATCGCATCTATGATCGGAGAGGTTGTTAAATCATTTGCCGATTCCATCAGCATTATGGAATCCGTCCAGTTATCCAACTGACTTGTAGCCCATTCGAACAGATGAGGATACGTTCCTTCTTTCTGAATCGTATATGCGGATTTCTCCACATTGAATGCGATTCTACTAACTGGCAATGTGTAGACGATCACAAGCAATAAGGTGCCAACGAATGCAGCTGTTACCAATTGAACAATGGTTATACCAAATCGTTTTATGAAGGAGGTTCTCGAAATATCCTTTACTAATTCATGCCATAAAGTCTTATAGTCGATGACACTAAGTATGCGAATTATGCAATCCAGAAAGAATTTTGCCATTGTTGCAGCAGAAGGGAAGGCTGCAATGGCAACAAAGATTCTGATCAGACGAAGTCCTTGCGAATAGTCAGAGAAAACGCTTGTAACAATTGATTGCAAAGTAGTTGAAGAATTCCATGTCTGAATGAACAGCTGGCTTCCTTTATAGCAAATCAATCCTCCGATGAATAGAGACAGCAGCAGTTGATGTTTTTTGACACACGTTTTTGACCTTGATAGGTAATAAACCTCTCCTACACCGAGAAGTAAACCAATAATAAATACAACTGCTAAAGAAGAGATTTTTCTCTCAGATAGAGCAAGTAATAATGCTATTGCAGAGGGGATATTGATTAAGTATAATTTTTCTCTTTTCATTCTTTTGCCTTTCACACTTTTATCAAGCGCATAAACAACGAGCAGCCGCGTACTATGAAAGGGGCGTTTGATTTTTTATTCGTTGATGAAAGATTGTGCCTTTATACCATTTCCATTTAGTTTTGTATTCTTATGAATCGATTTCACAAAGCATAATAAATTTCATTATAGCATACACCAATATGCTCTGCAATTATATAACTATCTTGCGGGAGCCTTAAGAATGTGGACGGTATATACTATCTAGATTGATGTTAGTAAAAGGCACAGGGAATTGCAATGAAAAAAGAGTGTCTAACGTGTGCGAAAGCTATTTCTGTGTTATACTTTGCATACATTGACACAGTGTTACAATGAATGTAAGAAAAGGAAGAAATGATATGCCTAAGCTTTCCCCAGAGATGACAAACGCCCGCAGAGACGAGATCATTGCAGCCTGCGAGACATTGTATGAAAGAATGGGGTTCAAAGACCTGACGCTCAAAGAGATCGCCAAATACACATCCTTGTCCCGGCCGTCCATTTATAATTATTTCGAGACGAAAGAGGAAATCTTTCTTGCTATTTTGCAAAGGGAATACTGGTCCTGGGTGGAAGCGCTGAACCGGGAAATCGAAGAGAATGACGCCATGACCAACGACAAGGTCGCCGAGGTGATCGCCCGGACGCTGTGTGATCACCCGCAGATCCTCAAGATCGTCAGCATGAACCATTACGATATGGAGGCGAACAGCCGTGAGGAGAGACTGATCGAATTTAAAAAGTCGTACGGCGCCACGCTCAAGGCGGTCGATCGTCTGCTGACCAAATTCTGCAGGGATATGACGGCGCAGGACCGCCAGGCGTTTCTATACTCCTTCTTCCCCTTCATCTATGGCATTTACCCGTACACAGTTGTTACGGAAAAGCAGAAGAGGGCCATGGAGCAGGCCATTGTTCCCTATGTGTATTATTCGGCATACGATTTAACATATCAGTTTGTAAAGAAACTGCTGGGATAAGATCCGTATGAAACGATTTATTAAATTTGGCGCGGCGTCCTTGTCTTCTTGTGTGATCGACCTGTTTCTGTTCGCGGTTTTCTGCCGGCTCCTACATGGAAAAGTGCCCGCGTACATTGCGGTCAGCACGGTTTTGGCACGTATGTTGTCCGCGTCCTACAACTACGCGATGAATTATAAAGTCGTCTTTGAGAGCAGTGAGCGGGTCAGGACGTCCGGGATCAAATATGTGATCCTGGCAGCGGTTCAGATGACGTTCAGCGCGGCGCTTGTGTCGGGCGGCAAAATACTGCTTCCGGCAGCGGAGGAAGTGCTGATCAAGGTCGTGGTGGACGGCATACTTTTTCTTGTGAGCTATGCGGTGCAGAAGCGGTTTGTATTCTGAACAGGATCGTAGAAACAGGATAGTCGAGATAAGAAGCGATAGAAAAGACAGGAGTTCAGCGATTGAAAGACAATAAAGGGGATTCCAATAATTTCAGAGATTCGGTGGAAGCGGCGTACTTTCTGATCCTGCCGATCCTGTGCATTGCGGCGCTGCTGCGAGGCTGCGGAGCACACCGGGCGCCCGCGCCGGAAATGACGCAGCAGGAGGTGGCGCAGCAGAGCGAAGGGACAGCAGACGGCGTGACTGTAAATGCGGCCGAAAGCGCGGTCCTCGCGCAGCAGACAGGGAATCGTGAGAACGAAGGGGAGCGTGAGACCGATAGCGACCAGCAGACGGCATCCGGAAACGGACCCGCCAAGGCGCTGGCAGCGGAGAAAAAGACGACCGTCAAGAGAAATCCCTATGACCCGGACAAATTTACATATATAGACGGCACGGAGAATATCACGTACGCTGACGACAATTATGAGTCCCTGCAGGGCATCGATGTCTCAGACCACCAGGGAGAGATCGACTGGGACCAGGTGGCCGACGCCGGCTACGACTTTGTATTTGTACGCGTCGGTTTTCGCGGATATGGCGAAGAGGGAACGCTGAACGAAGATACCATGGCAATCGAATATATGAAGGACGCGGAAGAAGCCGGTCTGGAAATTGGCGCCTACTTTTTCTCACAGGCAGTCAATGAGGAGGAAGCGGCGGAAGAGGCCCAGTTCGCGGCAGACGTCATCAAGAGATCGGGCGTCAAACTGGATCTTCCCCTTGTGTATGACCCGGAACTGGCGGGCGGAAGCGAAGGCCGCGCCAACAACCTTTCCAGAGAGGAGGTGTCGGACAACGCCAGAGCGTTTAAGAAAGCGGCAGAGGATGCCATACACTGTAAAGTGGCGCTCTATACCAATCTCTTCTGGCAAAATACGTATTTTGACCTCGATGCGCTCAATGATTTCGAGATCTGGTACGCGGATTATGAAGAAGTGCCGCAAACATCCTGCCACTTCACATGGTGGCAGTACTCGGAGACCGGCTATGTGCCCGGCATCAAGGGGAATATGGATCTGAACCTGTGGATTCGGAACAGGGATTAAGGGTGACCATAGGAGCAGCAAAACTGCTGAAGGGAAATACATGCGAACACAAATTGCGAACATGCGAAAGGGGGACAAACACATGGCATTTTCTAAGGATTTCTTATGGGGCGGCGCAGTCGCGGCACACCAGCTCGAGGGAGCGTGGGATGTCGACGGAAGAGGCCCGAGCGTCAGCGACGTGATGACGGGCGGTTCAAACAAGGTCGCGAGACGTATCACCGACGGCGTGGTGCCCGGGGAGAATTATCCCAACCATAAGGGCATCGATTTCTTTCACACTTATAAGGAGGATGTGAAGCTGTTCGCGGAGCTGGGCTTTAAGTGCTTCCGCACTTCGATCTCCTGGAGCCGCATTTTCCCCAAGGGCGACGAGACAGAGCCCAATGAAAAGGGACTGCAGTTCTATGACGATCTGTTTGACGAGCTCTTAAAGTACGGCATCGAGCCGGTCATCACACTCAGCCACTTCGAGATGCCCTACTATCTGACACAGGAGTACGGCGGCTGGACCAACCGCAAACTGGTGGATTTCTTCGTACGCTATGCTCTTTGCGTCATGGAGCGCTACAAGAATAAGGTCAAGTACTGGATGACTTTCAATGAAATCAACAACCAGTCCAACACGTCCGTCGATATTTTCGGCTGGACCAATTCCGGTATCCGTTATTCCCAGCTTGAGAATCCCAAGAAGGCGCTCTATCAGGCAGCACACAATGAGATGGTGGCGGCAGCCCTTGTGGTGAAGAAGGGACATGAGATCAACCCCGATTTCAAGATCGGATGCATGCTCGGCTTTGTGCCCTTCTATCCCTATTCCTGTGATCCTGAGGATATCATGCAGTGCGTAGAGGCTATGCACGAGAGATATGTCTTCTCGGATGTCATGTGCCGCGGCCACTACGGCGCGTATGCGTACAAGGAGTGGGAGAGGGAAGGCACCGCTCCCGTCATGGAAGACGGGGATCTGGAGATCCTGGCGCAGGGCACGTCGGATTACGTCGGTTTCAGCTACTACATGACCAACACGGTAAAAGCCAAAGTAGAGCAGTCCGGCCCTTCGATCGTAGGCGGCAACGCACATTCTGTTCCCAATCCGTATGTCAAGGTTTCCGACTGGGGCTGGGCGATCGATTCCGTCGGTCTCCGCTATGCGCTGAACACGCTGTACGAGCGCTATGAAAAGCCCATGTTCATCGTGGAGAACGGCCTCGGCGCCTATGACAAACTGGAAGCTGACAAGAGCTGTGATGACAGCTACAGGATCGACTACCTGCGCGCGCACATCGAACAGATGAAGAAGGCGGTTGAGTACGACGGCGTGGACCTCATGGGATATACGCCCTGGGGCTGCATCGACGTGGTCTCCTTCACAACCGGAGAACTGGCAAAGCGCTATGGATTCATTTATGTGGATCTCAATGATGACGGCAGCGGCTCCGGCGAGAGGTATCACAAGAAATCCTTCGACTGGTACAAGAACGTGATCGCGACCAACGGAGAAGAATTATAAAACGGAAAAGTGAGAGGTATTAAGAACAGGAATGATCACGAAAAATCAGATTTGGAAGTTGTATGGAACTGATTTTACGGGAATGACTAAGAAGCTGCTTGAGGAAACGGAACTGGCGGCTCTGATCGGCGACAAAAAGACCAGGATCGGCATCAAGCCGAATCTGGTTGTGCCGTCCCCTGCGGAATTCGGCGGAACCACCCACCCTGAAGTTGTGGCGGGCATTGTCGAATACCTGCAGGAGCATGGATTTGAGAATATCACGATCGTCGAGGGATCATGGGTCGGGGACCGCACATCCGAGGCGTATGAGTATTGCGGCTATAGAGCCTTGTGCCAGAAGTATGGCGTTCCTTTTGTGGATGGACAGAAAGAAAAATACCACGCAGTTGACTGCGCCGGCATGAAGCTGAACATCATCAACGCGGTGGACCGCATCGACTTTCTGATCAATGTGCCGGTGATCAAGGGCCATTGCCAGACGCTTATGACCTGTGCGCTCAAGAACCTCAAGGGGCTTCTCCCCAACTCGGAGAAATCCCGCTTCCACCGCATGGGTCTTCATAAGCCGATCGCGCACCTGCAAGCAGGCATTCATCAGGATTTTATCGTCGTGGACCACATTTGCGGCGATCTGGATTTTGAAGAGGGCGGCAATCCCGTCGTCCGCAACTGCGTCATGGCGGCGCTTGACCCCGTCCTGGTGGACAGCTACGCCTGCCACTTGATGCAGTATACGCCGGATGACGTGCCCTATGTCCGCATGGCGGAGCAGCTGGGCATCGGAACGACGGACCTTGATGCGGCACAGATCATCAACCTGGGCGGCTATAAGGGCTACGCCGGCAAAGAGATGATGGAGGACCTCCCCAGAGAGAAGAAGATTCTTGAGGTCTCGTACGCCGTCGACGAGGTGGACTCCTGCAGCGCCTGCTATGCAAACCTCGTGGGCGCGCTGTGGAGACTGCGCGAAGAGGGCCTTTTAGAGAAACTAAAAGAGCCGATCGGGATCGGACAGGGTATGCAGGGGAAGACGGGACGCCTTGGCGTGGGCAGATGCACCAAGGATTTCGACGTCTGCATTATGGGATGTCCGCCCGATGAGGAGAAGATCTATGAGGAGCTCAAGGCCTATATCAATGCCTGATTGCAAGGAAGGGTGAGCGATGGCCAAATCCAATAATCATAAAATGGCGCTCTTATATATGATGCGCGAACTTCTCTTAAAGACCGATGAGGACCACGTCATGAACGCGTCGGATCTGATCGCGGCGCTCGCGGCGTATGACTGCGAGGCGGACAGAAGGACGATCTACTCGAATGTGGAGATTCTGCAGGATTTTGGCCTCGATGTGATCAAAAAAGAGAATGGGCAGGGCTATTATATCGGCTCGCGGGACTTTGAACTGCCGGAGCTCAAGCTCCTTGTGGATTCCGTGCAGTCTTCTAAATTTATTACCGAGAAGAAGTCGCGGGAACTGATCGGCAAGCTCATGAAACTGACCAACGAGCAGAAGGCCAGGCAGCTCAACCGCTCGGTTTTTATACGAAACCGCATGAAGACCGGCAATGAGAAGGTCTATTACAACGTCGACACGCTCCATGAGGCCATGAACCGGAACCGGCAGATCTGCTTCAAGTACGGGGAGTGGAATGCGGCCAAGGAGCTGGTGGAGAAAAAGGGCGGCACTATGTATCGGGTCAGCCCCTGGGCGCTTACCTGGGATGACGAGAACTACTACCTGATTGCCTTTGACGAGGCAGCGGGCATCATCAAGCACTACAGGGTGGATAAGATGCTTGGGATCGATCTTACGGAGGCGGAGAGAACCGGGCAGGACAGCTTTGAAGATTTTGACCTGGCGGCCTTTGCCAGAAAGACGTTCGGCATGTTCGGAGGGCCCGACGCCGATGTGGTCCTGCGCTGCAGCAACCACCTGGCGGGCGTGATCATTGACCGCTTTGGCAGGGAGGTATCGCTCGTGCCGGAGGATGGAGACCATTTCCATGTGCATGTCACCGTTGCGGTGAGCCCGCAGTTCTGGGGCTGGGTCACCGGAATCGGACCGGGGATCGAGATCGTCTCTCCGGCGGAGGTCAGGGAGGCCTACAGCGAGTACCTGCGCACGATACTGGCAAAATATACAAAAGCGGTCAATTTGAAATGAGAATAATCGGGTAAAAAAAAGGAAGCATGATGTGTTATAATATTAGAACAGGGCGAGACAGCTGCCATGAAAAGGATGTGCGGCACTGTCTCTGAAACCGGTTATGTGGCCGCCATGCGGAGAGGGGGATTCTCTGCAAGGATGGTCTATACATAATATGTGACTCCTTGATAGCGGAAAAGGGGACGTTTAGGCGTGGAAATCATGCTGAGGCGTCCTCTTTTCTTGTCTTTACGAAGAATCACGCATAGGATTTATGAATAGCTCCATTTGTACTTCACACGTCAATGTGGTAAAGTAATATATTATGCGGATGAAATCCAAATGATTGAGAGCAAAAAGGAAGTGGAAAGACTATGCACAAGGAATTTCTAATGGGAAATGAGGCAATCGCCCTCGGTGCGTTGGCGGCCGGCGTCAATCTGGTCTCGGGCTATCCCGGAACGCCGTCGACGGAGGTGCTGGAGACGATCGCAAAGCGAAATCCCGGCAATGTATATGTAGAGTGGTCGATCAATGAGAAGGCCGGTATGGAAGTGGCGGCCGGCGCGGCCTATACAGGCGCCCGTGCGCTGGTCACGATGAAGCAGGTCGGCCTGAACGTGGCTTCGGACCCGCTCATGAGCCTCGAGTATATCGGCGTCAAGGGCGGCATGGTCGTGCTGGTGGCAGACGATCCCGGCCCCATCTCCTCACAGACGGAGCAGGACACAAGGACGTTTGGAATGTTCTCCAAGGTGCCGGTTTTTGACCCCTCTTCTGTGGCGGAAGCCTATGAGATGATTCAGGAGGCCTTTGCCTATTCAGAAGAGTACAAGACGCCCGTCTTCTTCCGCGCGACGACCCGTGTGGACCACGGCTATGAGGCGGTGGATGTCAAGGACCAGGAGGAATACTATGTCAATCCGGTCGAGGGCTTTATCAAGGACGCCTCTCGGTGGGTCATTTTCCCCCGCCTGTCTGTCAAAAACCACGCGCTGATCGAGAAGAGAAACGCAGCGCTGAAGGATGTGTTCTCAGCCTATCATAGAAATCAGATCGTGGCGGAGCCCGGGGAGAACTGCCGAAGAGGCATTGCGACGCAGGGCGTGAATTTCATGTATACGCTGGATTCCCTGCACGGAAGAAACGCGCGCGTCATGCGAGTCGCGACGCCCTTCCCCTTCCCGGAGAAGCTTGCGCTGTCGTTTCTCGAGGGACTCGATGAAGTATTGTGCGTAGAGGAGCTCGATCCCGTAATCGAGCGTGCGCTCACCTATATTTGCGGCAAGTACGGTCTGTCCGTCAAGATCCGGGGAAAACTGACCGGCGACATTCCGCCGTCCGGCGAAAACTCCATGGAGATCGTCGGCAGTGCTTTGACCGCCTTCCTTGGTGAAGCGGCGGAAGCGGCAAAGGGCGAAAGGGATGCGCTGCCCCAGCCTCCGGCGCTGCCCGTAAGACCGCCCGTCCTGTGTGCGGGATGTCCCCACAGGGCCTCCTTCTATGCAGTCAAGATCGCGATGCGCGGGCAAAAGACCATTTACTGCGGCGACATCGGCTGCTACACACTTGGAAACGCAATGCCTCTTGATATGTGCGACACCTGCCTCTGCATGGGCGCGGGCATTGGCATCGCGCAGGGCGTTGGACATATGGAACCGGATACCAAATGCTTCGCGTTTGTGGGCGATTCCACCTTCTTTGCATCCGGCATCACAGGAACGGTCAACGCCTTCTACAACCAGGCAGATATGACGCTGATCGTCCTGGATAATTCTACAACCGCCATGACAGGGCACCAGCCCCACCCGGGCACAGGGCGCACCGTGATGGGACAGGTTGTGGAGAAGGTCAGCATCGAGCGCGTGCTCAGGGCAATCGGCCTCACGGTCGTGGAGACGGTGGATCCGCTTGACTTTGCCCTCTCCGTTGAGACTGTAAAGCGCGTCGCGGCAGAGCCCGGCGTCAAGGCCATCATTTTCCGCTCCCCTTGCATCGCTATTTCTAAGCCCAAGGGACGCTCCGAAGTAGACGCTGCGAAGTGCATAGGCTGCCGCAAGTGTATCCGCGAGCTCGGATGCCCCGCGATCATTCTGGATGCGGACGGCAAAAAGGCCAAGATCGATCCGTCGCTTTGCACCGGCTGCACGCTGTGCGAGCAGATCTGCCCTGTGAAGGCGATCGCGGGCGGCGATAAGAACGATACAGCGCAGAAGGGAGGCCGCCATGAATAAGAACATCATTTTGTGCGGCGTCGGCGGACAGGGCACCATCCTGGCTTCGAGACTGATTGCGACCGCCGCGATGAACAAAGATATTCCGATCAAGACCGCAGAGACCATCGGCATGGCGCAGCGCGGCGGCAGTGTATTCAGCCACCTGCGTCTGGGCGAAGGGACCAATTCCCCGCTGATCGGCAAAAAAGAGGTGGATCTGATCATCGGATTTGAGCCCGGCGAGACCGTCAGGCAGCTTCCTTTTTTGAAACCGGGCGGAACTGTCGTCGTCAGCAGCAGGCCGGTCATGCCGGTCAGCGCGATGATCGGACAGTCCTTCTACAATGCATCGGAGATGCTCGAGTATCTGAAAGCAAATGTGGAGAATCTTGTGATTGTGGACGCGGACAAGGCCGCAGAGGACCTCGGCTCTGCCAAAACATTGAATGTCGTGCTTCTTGGCGCGGCGCTTCAAAGCGGAGAACTGGGGCTTGACGAAGAGGACCTGATCGGCGCGATCAAAGAAAAGGTACCGGAGAAATTCTTTGCACTCAACCAGAAAGCACTGTCCTGGAGCCGGGAGCAGGAGTAAGAAGATAAAAGGAGGAAATAAAAATGCAGATTAATGAAAAGCAGCTGGCACAAGTGAATCATCAGATCCAGCGTCTGATCGCCGCTGACAATTTCTATGGAAAGCGCCTCAAGGAAGCCGGCGTCGACCACGTCAGCACAGTGGAGGACTTCCTGAATCTTCCTTTTTCCGAGAAGCAGGACCTTCGCGAAGCATATCCTCTGGGACTTATGACCTGCAAAGAGGAGGAAGTAGTCCGCATCCACTCTTCCTCTGGCACAACCGGTATGCCCGTGATCATCCCCTACACCGCCAAGGACGTAGATGACTGGGGCGAGATGTTCAAGCGCTGCTATGAGTTCGCAGGCGTGACCGCAAAGGACCGCATTCACATTACCCCTGGTTATGGTCTCTGGACGGCCGGCATCGGTTTCCAGAACGGCTGTGAGAAGCTCGGCGCGATGGCGATTCCCATGGGACCCGGCAACACCGACAAGCAGCTGCAGATGATGATGGACTTAAAGTCCACGGTTCTGTGCGCCACTTCCTCTTATGCGCTCCTTCTGGCGGAGGAGATTGAGAAGCGCGGCATCGCGGACAAGATCCATCTCAAAAAGGGCGTCATCGGCTCTGAGCGCTGGGGCGAGAAGATGCGCAAGCGCATCTCCACGGAGCTAGGCATTGAACTGTATGATATTTACGGACTGACAGAGATCTATGGACCCGGTATCGGCATCAACTGCAAGTACGACACAGGCATGCATTACTGGGACGACTATCTGTATCTGGAGATCATCGATCCCGCGACCGGCAAAAACGTGCCCGACGGCGAGTGGGGTGAGATCGTCATCACAACGCTGGTCAAAGAAGGCGCGCCGCTCATCCGTTTCCGCACGCACGACCTCTCGAGGATCATTCCCGGCGAGTGCCCTTGCGGCAGCAAGTTCCCCCGCATCGACGTGATCACCGGCCGAAGCGACGACATGATGAAGATCAAGGGCGTCAACGTATTCCCCAAGCAGATCGAGGAGATCCTGGCGACCTTCCCCGAGCTCTCCAGCGAGTACCAGATCCGTATTTCTCACCTGGACGGCAAGGACAGCATGCGTATTTACGTCGAGGCGAGCGGCAGCAACGATTTCAAAGCACTGCAGCAAAAGATTGCGGCCGCGGTCAAGAGCAAGATCGGATTTACGCCGATCGTCTACGTCGTGGAGCTCGGCTTCCTTCCCAGAAGCGAAAAGAAGTCCAAGAGAGTCTTCGACGAACGTTTTAATTGAAAAAAACAGCGCTTCTGACAAGGAGCGCTGTTTTTTTGCTATAATCTAATAAGCTGGTAGTGTCAAGTGACCTATGAAAAACCAGAGCCAAAGAAAAAGGCTCTAACGAACCTTGAAAATCTGTAGATATTGAAAACGGAAGGCTCTCCGAGGG
>ONNQ01000009.1 GCA_900319245.1 uncultured Lachnospiraceae bacterium
TTTAAAGGATTCCATCAACCGGATCTCGTTAGCAAAGTCGTTAACCACTTCCCGCAAGTATGTCTTGGTGGCATCAGCAGTTAAGCCGACAGAGCACATAGAATCCAGCTCAGCCTCATCTTGTGGAATGGAAATCACTTTGATTGCGGCGCGGCTTTCCACACTGTAATCTGTACGAACAGCTTCGTACACAACACCAAATGAGCCTCTGTTAATGCGTCTTACAATCTTCCATTCCGGCCAAACGGCACTAAGGTCAATATTACTCCTCATAAGACATCTCCCATACGTCCGCATACGTTCCGAGCGGGTCCACTGACAGGATGCACATGAGTACAAAGCACTCATAAGGATTGCTGATATATAGTTCTCCCAGGAAGCAACTCTCAAGGATCTTGTTCGTCGACTCTACGAAAGAAATATACCTGGCCTTTATATTTGCGTACTCATCGAGCGTCTGTGAGTAGATAAAAAAGTTAAGTGTGATCAGATCAAATCGAGTCACCTCGGTATTGCCTGCAAGTACTTCACTGATGTGCTGCCTGCTAAACCGTTTTCCAGCAAACTGAGCATTCAGCTTAGACACTTTGCTGGGAGTCAGATTTCCATGTCGATCAACCGGGATTGCCGATGAAATGATGTGCTCCAGATCGCTTTCAGTAATATCGTCGATTGTATAGACTCTTTGCTGCCCCTTGCGGTGCTTTTCAGTCTCATCATTATTATAAATTCCCGCGACAATCTCCCGCGCACGCGTATAAAGTTCATCGAAGCACTTTTTTGCAGTCACACTGTGTTGCGGACAGTTGTTGTCCGTTTTCAGCTTAGACACAAACGTGATAAGAGCAGCTTCACTATTGATGGAATTCATTGCGTTTCTGGCACCGATTGTTAGATCTGAATATAAAAGCTTAACGTCGAGCGAATTTGGAGGGGTTTCGTTATAAATCCGCCACAACTTCTCAAACGTCGGATAACCGAATCCGTTTTTATAGCAGTACCAGCAGATGACTTCAAACGGGTTCTTTGCATTGATTCCCTGCTCTCGAAGCCCCTTAGTTAGAAATCCATTAACATCATCGACACTCATTCCAAGGCCAAATCCCAACAAAAAAACCACTTTACGTCTGACTGTCTGCTGGGTGAGCCACTTTTTTGACAATGCGCTGAGCTTTGCTGTCGTCGGATCAAAGGACTGCGGAGTGTTATTATCCGAAAAAGCCCCTTTGATAATCTGTTGGTATTCCTTTAAGGGAACTTCTTTAAAGGGCTCTTCCAAACAAGCCTGGCGGTATATATAGCGCTTTAGATATTCACCAAAAGGGATGAATTTCATTCTCTCCCGCAGGGCTGAATAGATCAGATTGGCATCCCTGTCACGAAAATAATTGCTGTCCACTGCGCCATACAGAACATCCCATGCTTTGTTCGTAAAGTCCATGCTTCTGTTCTCGTCCATTTTATGGGTTCTCCTTCTCAATGTTGTCAGAACGCCCCTTGCAAGGCCCGAAAAGAACTACAAAGAGCAACAGGATCAGCCTGGCTTTAAGCATGTATCTAGCCTCGCAGGATATGTAAAATCTTATCGAATAGACCTCGTCTTCTTTTTTTTAGCCTGCACAGAATGATTGTGATGTTATCTTTGCCACCGTTATCAAGTGCTTTCTGCAATAGGTTTTCAGTGGTTTTATTAACATCTGTGATTCCACCAGCAACCGTTTCCGTCAGAATCATAGCAATCTCTTCTATGGAGACCATATCAGTTAAACCGTCCGAGCAAAGCAGATAGATATCACCATCGTGATAGTATCCCCTTGCATAATGAGGTTCGATCATCATCTCCGTAGACGGAATTCCCAGATTCTGCGAAAGCGGAGGCTTTTTCCCATATATAGTTGCTGCGTAGTGATCAACAGATATCTGTTCCAGCTTCTCTCCATCAAAATGAAACGCCTTGCTGTCCCCAATATTGCAAAGATCTATCTCATTTTCTGCAAAAGCAATAATCACTGCAGTCGTTCCCATCGAACCGATATCATTATCATCTGCGTATCTGCATATCTCTTCATTTGCTGTATTACAGTATTGCTGGAGGTCTTCGATTGGACATGGCCCGATCTTTATCTCCGCAGCGCATCTGGCGGCAATCAAAGATGCCAGTTCTCCATTCTCTTCCCCTCCCATACCATCAAAAATGCCGAACACGTATGACTGAGCACGGTCTGTACAGCCATTCATCGAGAATTCCACCGTATCTTTAATATCGCCCAAATACTTTCCGTCACACAGAAAGTTGTCCTGATTCTCAGTTCTTCGTTTCCCGACATGACTGCAGCATGAATAGTGGATTTCGTAATTCAACTGATCCCCCTTTTTTAAGTGGTCACAGAAGACCTTTCCATAACTCAGCTTCATTAGTGAATAAAAAATGGCGGGAATGGCATTTCCCCGCCGTGATGTTCTTTTGTTCATAAATGTCTAATATGCCTTCGCCGGGTTGTATCTTCTGTATTATAGCATTGTTATTCCAATGCTTGCATAGAAAGGCTCTCCATTTATTGTCATTGGACTCTTTTTGATCAATAGTTGCATCGAGGTATTAATTGTATATTCATCATACATATACGGAGTATAGCAATAGCACGCTACATTTCTGTAATATGAAAGTTACCTTTCATTTTTAGGTTTAATGACTTTCCAAAGTTATTTCGTTATAATGTACAGGGGTCTGATGCCGCATTTTCTTTATAATTAAACAGTATCAATCTAAATACAGGGCAATCAGAAAGGAGAGACGAGTCTGCCCGCTCGGCTAACTAAAAATGAACAAACACTTGATATTCTTTCTGGCATCTGCAATGGTTCTGAGTCTTGCCTCCTGTAGTGCCAAACCCAGTTCAAGCTTCGAAGCATCCACGAAAACGGCTGTTCAGGAACAAGCCACCTCGCAGGAAACCGAGCCCGAAGTTGGCGTTCCTGAGGAAGCCAATTCCGAAGCAACGGTATCTCAGGAACCTGTCACAGATCCTGTCGCTTCCAAGTTCAACGGCCTCTGGATAACAAACAGCAGTATTGGCACGCTGTACTATTTTGACAACGGAGAAGTCACCTGTTATATCAATGATAATTATGACCCTTCGGCTCCCGATCTCCATTATGAAATAGCTCAAAAGGAAGACTATACGATTGAAGAAGTAATCTCACAAGATGTTTCCGGATATAGAGCAGTCCTGAAAAGCGGCAACGAATACTGGCTTCTGGATGATTACCCGGACGCACTCTCGTGCTATTGGCATGATGAAAACGGTGTACTGCAGCTGAGTAGCTCCAGTTCATTGACGAGGGTGACAGATTTTACGGTTGATGACCTCATTGTGGAAGGAAATCCGGCGGAGCAAAATATTCCGGCTGAAACCGAATCAGATACAGACGATGGTATGGCATCTCAGAGCCCCTATGCGGATATTGTCCTTGAATATGAGAACAATTATGGGAAGCTGACATTTCTGAATGTCGATGGCTATGATTATTACATAGGCGTATTTGAGGCTAAACTGATCGACTTTGATCAGGATGGTTCCGATGAACTGCTCATTGGATACTCAACGCCTCGCGAAGATGTGGAGCAATATATACCCGAGCCGAAACTGGATGTCTGGACCATAAAAGACGGCGTTCCTGTTCGAGTCTATGAAGGTGCAAATGTCCGCCACGGCGATATAGGATCGAATTGCGCATTTATTGACTTTGATGGTAAATACTGTCTTTGTGTTGGATACGGCGGATATGAGATCGATTTCACTTTACTATCGCTCGAAAAGGGCAGTTTTACCCAATACCTTAACTTAAAATCCGATATGGACAACTCATACTTCATGATTAACGGGGAGGACGCTGATAAGGACCAATGGTACGAACTATATCAAAAGATTGAAAATAATCCTGAAGAGCACTTCCACTCGGGCTTCATAGCCCCAGAGGGCCATGAGTCAAGAGAGGCCTTGCAGGAAGCGGTCTCGGAGGATTATAAGCTTCTTGGAATGTGACCAACAGTATTAGATGCACCGTCCGTTCTCTGACAAATAAAAAGCCCTGCGTCGCAGGGCTTTTTATCATATCATAATTTCCTCGCAGGCCGGAATTTACTCCGTTTCCAATTTCATTCTTAATCACTGAGCGTCAGGTTCAAACCAACCCCCATGGTCCGCAAATGCAGCAATATCCTCATCCGAAAACGATTCGGTTTCAAAATCAGGCATTATGCCTCCCGTAAATATTTCCGCCAAGAGGCTAGCCGGATAATACTCATTGAGCTCTGCTGCATTTTCACCCACTAGGTAAGAAAGCAATATTTTACCTTTACCTTCTCCTAACACATCAACTGTTATGTCGTAGACTTCCAACGTATAATCGTTTTCATCATACGAAAAACTGCCTCGAAATTCCACATCAACAGAGTCAACACTATAACCACTATTGGCGCACCATTGCGTTACGTTTTCTGCTATGTCATATGTATTTACCGATCCGCCTGCACCGTCAAAGCTGATAAGTAGTAAAACCACAACTACCGCTGCTGTGCATCCTGCAATCACTCCTTTTCGTGGTATTCCTTTACCTCTATTAACCGGCTCAGTGATTGGTATCGAGCCTTGAGAAACTGTCTGTTTACTTTCTATCTTTGCGCCACAGTTTGTACAGTACTTGGCATTCGTTAGTATTCTTTTCCCACACTTTGAGCAAATCATTTCAAGTCCTCCTTCAAACTTCTACATGCACATTTCCCTTGCTTCGTATGTGTCAATCTTGTTGTAAAACTATGATAGCAAAATACGGTTTATGCTCTGTAAAATGATAGTTCCTGCCCAACAAAAAAGCCCTGCATTGCAGGGCTTTCGTCATATCATAATATCCTCGTAACGGGGGTCAACCCCCAGCTTTCTGTTCAATTATCTCTCTTGCTTTATTGACATATTTATTGTTCTTCCACACTTCCTGGTCGCCGATAATATAAAATCTATATTTAGCCCTCGTTGCAGCAACATTAACAATATTGCTGTTCACAAATCCAGTAACAGCATATCCTTTCTTTATAGATTTATCGCATCCCAATACAAAAATCACTTCATTTGCTTCTTTTCCCTGGAATTTGTGTACCGTACCAATATTGTCTTTAAGCCATTTGTTAAGTTCCGTGTGCTTACCAAGCGCAGATGTACTATTCTCTGCCGCAAATGATCTAATGGCATCACGAACACCCTTAACAACAGTAGTAAATGGCGAGATAATATACAGGCTGGTGCCTCCTGACTGCTCAAAAGCTTTCTCTACCATTTCGCAAACTATTCTGCCCTGTTCAGGGACATAATGGTTCTTATTGCCGCTTTCTATGCCAGGTCTATCAATCCATTTTGATGTATGGCCAATAAACCCTTTCGCCACCTCCTGCTTTGGCTGCGCAGTCTGCTGCTTCATGATCCCATTGTAGGAAATTGTGTTGGAAATATCGTACATCGGAGATATACATCTTCTATGTACAACAAGCGGACAGCCTACCCACTCAGGATAATCAGTTCCATTGTCAAAATATGTGCCGACAGGGTTTATTAAATCTGCACACCGTTGTACAGAAAGCGAATTATCCTTGTAGTTTCCATACAGAGGGTCGTCGAAAGCATCTTTAAGAAGTTTAAAATCATCTTTCACTATCGGTTCAACCTGTTTGGGATCACCGACAATAATTGCTTTTTTTGATCGGAATAAAGCCCCGACTGCCGTCTGTGGCGTTGCCTGACCGGCTTCATCAATGATAAGAGTTCCTATGACGCCCGGTTCCTTTACATCTTTCAGTAATCTTTCTACAGATGCAAACGCAGAAGACAATACTGGGGTTAATAAAAACAGCGTATTGAGCAGTGATTCCATCATTGCTTCACTGTCCTCATGATCAAATACTATCCTGCGTTGATCAGTATCAGTTATATATCCCCAATATTGACCTATAATATATAAATTATTACGACATGCTTTTGAACTCAGCACAAACTCCTTTGTCAATTGCAGCGCAAGGAAAAACAGTTTTTCTCTTTCCTGATCATACTCTATTGTTGTCCACGGGTTTGTCACATGGGCCTTTGTTGAAACTGCGTTGTCTTCCGACAATACACTCTTGATAAATGGTATATCTAACACTTGGCCTTTATTACCATACTCAACTAATGCTCTGTCCCGCTCCTGACATGCAATGTCTGCCTCTTCTTTATACTGTTTAATTTCCGAATCTATTTTCTGGATTTCATCAGCTAGACGAGCTCTTTTTTTCGAGTATTCTCTTTCCTTGGATTTTAACTGCTCAAGCTGTTTAATGATCGACTCAATCTTGCCAAGCAAGCTTTTATTTGCAGACTTCTTATTTTCAACAATAATTGCGGCTTCATCAGCTATTTTCCTATACTCAGCAGCTTTTACACGAAATTCATCAATTTCTTTATACCTATCTTCCAGTATCCCCTTTCCAAGAGTAAGCCTCAGCATAAAGTCGATCAGTTTCTCCGTACGTAACGGCTGTCTTACCGTTATCTCCTTATAGCAGCGTTGTTCCTCTGCGCTGAATCTCTTGGCATCTTGTTCACATTTTTCTATGCTATCCAGGACTTGTCTGTTTTTATTTTGTAAACCGCTATATTCTTGCTCTGCTTTATTGATAATAGCTCTTTGCGCTATTAAAAGATTATCTAACTCTGTAAGCGATGCTGTCAGTTCTTCTATACGTTTCTTGTTTTGTTTTTCAATCAGCTCATATTCTCTCTTCGCACGATGCGACCTAAGCACTATGTCGCCGTACTCACTCAGTTTCATCTGCATACTTTCGACTATTTCCAATTGGCTCTTAAATTCTTCTCTTGTTTTTTGGTAATACGGTACTCTATCAGATAAATAGTCGTTCTTTTGCAGGAGTTCAGTTAGTACGGGATACAGAAATGTATAATAATAATCACTTATATTTTTTCTATTTCCTAATGGAGCAGCGATCATTCCCCATGCGTCGGATTCTGCTTGACCTTTCCCTAAATAACTTCTTGCAAGGTCTGTATAGTAAATGTCCGGACAGCATTTATTGCTTTTGTGGAAAGTTATCTTACAATCAGTCTTATCAACATCAAACAAGTTATTTCTTATATCTTTACCTTTTGGCAACTCTTTGGTAATATTTTCCACTGCCGCATTGTTAGATGATGCAACCAAAATACCGTATTCTTCGATTCGCTTGTCTTTAAACTCGTACCACTTAGGATAATACTGCGTGTATTTCCCATTTAGTTTTCCTTTTTTGAAGCTGTTACCTTTGAATGCAGCATCCGGGTTTTCGTACTTACTAAGCAATCTAGCCTTCTCAACTATATTGCTCACGATCACTTCCCTTAAAAGTGTTGTCTTCCCGGTTCCAGGAGGCCCATTCACTGAGAAAATTTTCTCAGTCCGCTCTTCCTTTCCAACCGGCGTGCATAAGTTAACGGCCACCTGTTGCATCAATGCTGGCATATATCCACAGGGCCATTTTCCAAGTGGAGCATTGCTGATATTCAGTATCTCAGACATTTTTTCATAGAATGCGGCTTCTTCTTTTGGTTCAACATTAATAAAATCCTGCCTGCTTCTTGTCATTTGATCGTTATATGGTGCGCAAATATACGCCTTCAAGCTTGGCAGCATCTCTGAATCAAAACCGGGTTTCTTCTCCTCAATAAAAGTCTTCACCATCTTTATATCTGATGAATAGAAATCGTGGTTCACCGCCCTATAGTAGTCTTCATTTTTATCTCTTTGTGTAGAGTCGACGAACAGTTGATACTGAAGCCCGTTTTTTTCTTCGATTGCGCCACAATCCACATATCGTTCATATCTCTGGACCAACTCATTATGAATATCAATTAGTTTTTCAGTCGTGATGGCGTTTTCTTTGAATTCTGGTTTGCTATCTTTTGCCGTTTGATTGGCATCCTCTGACTGGCGCCCATCATCCGACTCTGCTCCAAAAAACTTTTTTTCCAGCTCATTAACATCTGCAGAATATATACTTTCCGAGAGCTGCTCAGAGACTTGGGAGCCGCTTCCCGAAACCCGCGATAATGCCCATAGAATTGGGGACAGAGAAAGTGTGTGATTGATATATACTCCTTCACATGTGCACTGGAAACTAAGAATCGGTATATACTCTTCGTCCCTTTCAACCTGATTGAGATCTTTCCCCAGACTTTTCTCCAGTTTATTGATACAAATCTGGCGTTTAATCCTGCCAATATAGAAGGTCAGATTCCCCCACGTTCCCATTTCGCATGATTCAGCCTGATCATTAATTACTAAATAGATTTCCTGATCATGTCTTAATGTTTCAAATACTTTAATCGATTTCTTTTTTATTTGACCACAAGTGCGGTTCTTTTTGAACTCTCTAAGTCCGTTACGAATTTTATTTTCATCTGTACATTCGTCATATGACTCCTGTTCAAGGAACTCTAAAATAAACCAATAATCCAATACTTTGACCACTGTTTGATCATCTGATACTGAAAACTGATTATTCATCCTTTTTCCTCGTAATATATGTGTGTCCTGTGTAAAGGTATTGCAGCAGTTTACTCCGTCGCTTGGTTCATTTCTGTGTTGATTTCTTTAATTCCTCTGTTGATGTAAAGAAAGGCCACAAACCAAGGTAAAATGCAAAGAATCAAGTATTTCATAATTCCACCAAACTCCCAGTCCCAAAGCGCATGGAGCGTAATCGGGACAATGAATGCCCCAATAAAAGGAGTAGATGTAAAGCTTCTAATCGTGATGGGCTCCTTTGTTGATACCACACAAAGTGCTGCCCCACTAATCGCAGCCCATACTGCATGTGTGCCTATAGATGTTATGCCTCGTAGTATAATTATAGCCATCATATCAGCCATAGACTGTTCAAGGTCAAGAGAGTAAGAAAACCATCCCATATCAATCTGCATGCTTTCAAGAAATGCGGCGAATACATACCCAGCTGTTTCAAACACAGCAAATCCAGCGCCTACGGCAGATCCGATAAGCAAGCCATTCAGAATATAGTTCTTCTTATCATTCACATTGATTCGGTTGATAAACAGGGCTGCAACAATCGCCTTTCCCAATTCTTCTGCGAATCCTATCCCAAACGAACCAATCAGATTAAAGCTCTGATAAACATAATTTCCAATTACCAAGGTAACAATTAAAGACATCAAGCCTCCTATTATAAACACCTTGATAGTATAGAAAACACTAATATTCCTAGGCGAATTTGTTTCAAAGAAGAATACCGCAACAGTCGCCGGTCCAATCATTGAAGAGACAAACATCAGACCAGGGACTGCCAAATAATTTCCCATATTAAAGACCAAAAACGCCAGAAGAACTGATGCAATCATCAAGTATATAAAGATTCTGGAGAAGAGCCAGGGTTTAGGCCATTCTTTGGAAATATCCTTTACATCTGGTGTTGTCAGTGACGTTCCGCATATAAACAGCTCATCGGCTTCTTTCTGTGTATGCTTTTTGAACACGCCTGAGAATACATCCCGAAAGCGAATTTCTACAGGAGTTCCCGTCTCCTCACCTGTAATATTCTTAGTAAATGCATTCATGGCAGAAGTGGCGCTTTTTCCTATTCCTTCAGCACTCTTTTTAAAGCCATCTTTTGCGTTAAGCGAACCGGTAGTGATTTTTGTGCCACAATAAGAACAAAATACTGATCCATCCGGTAATTCTTTCCCGCAATTATAACAAAACATATTACCCTCCTTTATAATCTAGTACTACTTACTGAATAAGAGATAACTAACTAATAGTATAAAAGAACACTTGCGAACCAGCAAATTGGACATAATCTTCTGTTCCACTCCCATCTTTACCATATTGTAAGCTTCCCTTGTTTCACATGTACTGGTCTTGTTGTAAAACTATGGTAGCAAAATGCAGTTTGTTCTCCGTAAAATAAAAGTTCCCTGTCCATCTAAAAGCCCCGTATTGCAGGGCTTTCATCATGTCATAATCTCTTCGCTAGTAGGAACTATCAATTAGAGGACGCGTACATCAACATCGTACACTATGTGGGACAAATTACCCCAGAGGTCGCTTTTTCACGTATAGAAAAAGGTAGAGACGGCTCTCTACCTTTTCTTTGCGTGATATTATTACCTCTTGTCCTTATCAACGAACTGAAGCGCCAGTACAGACAATGCTGAAAAGATTGTCACAAAGAGGAGCAATACAAACCATAAGAAGAATATTCTAGCTCCGCCAGTGCTATACTCAGCAATATTTTGATGATAAATCCCATATTCGTATGACTTGATTTCTTCAGGAGGATATTGATTGATTTTACAGCACACACATAATGTCCGCATGCCCCACTTGCTTATAGTGATCATTGAGACTGCTTTTGTAATCCCCTTCAGTTCGAATATAAAACCTGACATAATAAGCTGTACTATAAGCACAAACGGCATTATAGTCATTGCCATTTCCGGTGTTTTAGATATTGATGAAATTAGAATACCGCATGAATCAGCCGCAAAAATCAGCATCCATAAGGATATAAACAAATCAAATGGAGCAAAAATACTGTTATGGACAGCCTCATTGAAGTATAACAGCATCACTGATCCTGTCAAAATTGCTTCAAAAAAGCAAATAACTGCTTCGTAAACCAAACGTGCACATATGTATGCCGATAAACTAAGATTAGACATCATATGTTCATGTTTGACTGTTTCTCTCTCTCTGCAGATAGACTGAACAGAATTAAAAAGTCCAATCCAAATACATGCACAGGCGATAGCAAACAGACCCGTTCTTGTATCCATGTACTCTACAAACATCTTATCCCTGTTCAATACCAGCAGCAGTAATAAGTCGATGACAAGCGTACTAATAAGAACCGTCCATTTCTTTTCATAGAATAATTGTCGAAAGGATTTCCAAGTGTAAATCCCCAGTTGGCGTATCCAAGATGCTCTGTTCACTGTATTCCCTCTCTCCCCGGATTAAGTTTTTGATACTTTCTGACGTATGCGCTTGAATGATCCTCTTTTTCATCATTCAGCACTTTTACGATTTCTTCGAAACTATGTCTTTCAAAAAAGCTCCATGCTTTTTCTTTTGTTCCAAAAAAAGCAAGCTCGCCACACTGTTTTTCTCTATTCTTCGCAATTACGATCACTTTATCGTAATAGTCAATTCCTCGATCAGGTGTATGCGTAATCATCATCACGATCTTTCCTTCATCAGCAATTGACCTTAGAGATCGCATCATGATCTCATCTTGCGCTGGATCTACCCCGGTATCAGGTTCATCCAAAAAGAATAATAATGGATTCCCTATATACTCTGCAGCTACATTTACCCTCTTTTTTTCTCCACCACTTAACTTTGAGATCATTGACTTTTCTTTTTCTTTTAAACCCATAATCTCTAATGTGTGCTGTATTCTTCGATTGAATTCCGCAGGATCTCTCTGAATTGTTTCAGGCAGTTTCATCTGTGCTGCATTTCTGATCGCATTTCCAACCGTGTCTCCTTCTCTTACAATGTTATCCTGAGGCACAAATCCAATTGCATTTTCATTTTTTCGGAGATCATCCAGCGGTCTTCCTTCATATGTAATCGAACCTGATGCTTTTTCATAACCGATCACTGCATTCATGAACGTTGATTTTCCCGCACCGGATCCGCCAAGAATCAAGACCATTTGTCCACTGCAAATATCAATATGAATATCCCGAAGAATTGTCCTTTTCTTAAAAAAAGATCCCACCGTCCTCTCATTAATGTCAATTGAGAGAGTTCCACGACCAAATGAAGTGACCTGTCCAGGCTCCGCGTTAAATTCATCAGCACTTTGTGCTGCCAGCGCTTCATAATAAAAGCACCCCGGCGTAAATATGCCGCAAATTGACTCTGTCTTGACAGTTGTTCCTAAACTGATTTCAGTTGTATCTGTAATGATTTGCTTATTAACAAACACTCTATTATCAATGAACTGAGGGCAAATATACCACTTTTTATCATGCTGATGCCATTTCATCGGAAGCAGACGAGCAGCTTCCGAATATGAGACTTTTGTCCATTTAGTTTCAATTTCCTCAATATTCAACCGAAACCAAAGAATCAACCAATTACTAAATTCTTTGTTCATGATCAATATGCAATCTCTATCCCTTAATTCCAGATGAGTATTTGCATCCCGATATACGCCGTTGATCCATATGTGCTTGTCTGAGACGGATTGGAAATAGAAGCCATTTGCACTACTTCGTCCAACAATTGCCAGTTTACTTCCAATCCACTCTCCATCCAGATTGATATCAGAATTATGAGAGTTTCCGATTACCAGTCTCTTTTGATCTATCTTAATAGTTCCAAACTGTCCATCCGCAATGCAATACAGGAAAGCAGTTTTCTTCTTCTCGATTCCCAGCATCTTTAGTTATTCGCCCCCCTATTCTGCCCCAATAAATTCAGGATCTCTCTCATACTCTGACTTTCCCAAAATCAGATTATTTTCCATTTCTTCTTCAGATTCATATTCTCTCACATCACTAAACTCTGTTATCTCAAAAACCTTATTGCTTTCAGAATTGTCGTAGATGTCGCTGGCCTTATCACTTTCTTTTAGTTTTCTGATATCAGATGACTTAACCACCAGCCATATATCCTTTTGTGACTGGTAGTAGTCCGTAACCTGTGTTTTAAACACCAGATAGAGGAAACTCTTAGTCGAGTATTTATCCCAGTTTTCTTTTTTGGGGACCATTAAATACGAGCCGTAGTATTCCACATTTCTTTGCTGATATCTGCTCACCAAATGAGAAATAACTCTGTCTCTTGCCTCAGCCTGCATTTTTGCCATATCATCTTCTGATATTTCTTCCGTCCTGGTTACATATTTTGACAGATCCTTTTCCGTAACTTCATAAGTCATTTCCTCTCTGGAAGGCTTCAACCCCTTCTCTTTCCAGCTGCGCTTTCCTTCTTCTGTGAACTTAAGTACAAGGGTATCTCCAATATCTATATTATTAAATTTGTTTAACTCGTACCAATAAATGGAATCGATATCAATCAACTCAGGCGGAATCTTGTCTGAAACATGTTCGATAGAGACCTCACCAAAAGGTGCTGTTCCCGAAAAGTTCGGTTCCAAATGCAGAAACGGGTCAATTATCTTGTAATCCTTAAGTCCTTCAGTTACCTCCACATCCATATTTTTGCCAGAAAACTCCAACTCCTTATAGTTCTTTTGTAACTCTGCATAATCGATAGTAATGGTAATAATATCGCCGCGGCTCAAATGATTAAGATCATTTTCATCCAGTTCTTCATTATTCTCTTCGACATTATCAGAATCATTCGTTACTGCATGCTCCTTGACAGTTCCACTCAGTTTAACGTAGTCCGCCATGCTATCTGCATCATAGTCATCTGCTTTATTTCCTGCTGCTGATTCAATTTCATCAGCCAGTCTACTCGTGTTGATTGTCATAATTGCTAATCCTTCTCCATCATAGCCGGTGAATGATACATCAACACATTTCTCCAAATCAATTACTTTCCGAGTTCTGGCGAACATACTAAATGCAATAAAACCAGCCAGAATAATAAGGGCTATCAAAACAATGATGAACCCAGTCTTTGAATTTCTTTTCTTTGCAGAGAATTCTTTCGGCACAAACGTCTGCTTATCTATGGCAGGACGACAATTAACATCTCTGCTCGTATTCATAGCCTGTCCGCTTTTTAGACTACACCCGCAGTTTAGGCAAAAATTAGCATTATCATCACAAGCATTTCCACAATTCGGGCAATAAATCATTTATTCCTCCTTATTTGTAAATACACATTCTGTTCCTAGATTAGTTCGCTTCTGTATCTGTCACCGATGTTGGGCTTAAACAAAAAAAGTTGCCAATTAACAACATTTCACCAAAAAAGGCTTAGTGCGATACCCGCAATAAGCCTTCAACCATTTCATGACTAAACCTCAAGTTATTATTTCCAATATTCACGATTATCTGTAAGCGCAACTAAAATTCTTACTGTGCTGCCTATTTCGTAATACTAAGCAAGTAATAAAAGAGGGATGCTGAGAAGCTTCGCTGCCTAACCAATATTATTATACTAATATTAATCGACTAATCCAGTATATTGGTTGAGATTATTTTTCTCCACATAGCTTTGCTCATAAAAAGACAAGCAGATGGGACAAACCACCCCAGAGATCATTCTCATAGAGCCCATGGGCGACAAAAAGGCACCCCCCAAAGGTGCCTTTGAATAACTTGCAAAGATTGGGCTCATAGTCCGAGTTATTTGTGTACCGTTCCGATAATATAATATTTTGCCTCATCAAATGTGCCGTCATAGTAATCGAATTGCTTGGTGAGCGATTCGCCAGATTTCAATTTGCCTTCTTCATCGTTGAAATAATGTGTGTCATAACCTACACACTCGCCGTCCTTGAGGAAAATGACCCGGCCTTCGACAAACTCTGCAGCCTTGTCGCCGTTGTTGGTGCAGGTGAGGATGGCTTTGTCATCGAAGATGTCTGCTTCGACATCGATGTTTCCGGTCGCATCTTCATACCACTTGCTCTTGGATGCCGAGATTGTTGTCTCAAAGTGGTCCACATCAGAGACGTTTTCAAAATATTCAATCACAATCTGTTCTCTCTGCGGTCCAAGGGCATCGAGACTGCCTGAGCCGGCTCCTATTTTGTCACCGGATTCGTTATAGGCGATGCTGTTTGTTGAAATTGATAAGGTCTGGTCCGAATTGTTCTTGATTGCAATGAAATGATGGACGCTGCCATAGCCGCCGTCATAGATGTACTCTTCTTTCTCCAACTGGGCAGAGTAATCTGTGTCGTCTGTAGGTTCATTGGCATCGGTTGATGTGCTGTCATCTTCAAGGTTCTTGGAATCGAAGCTATCGATCACTTCTCCGGATGCGTCGTTCACGAAATCGATGTGAATATTGTCGACGGGGGTTCCGTTAAAGGCGTTGTACATTCCACCAAAAATGTAGAATGAAAGGGTTGAGAAGGACTCATTGAGGCTGAGTTCTTCGGATTTAGTTGTGACCTTGATATCCGTAAAGTTGTCATTGTGTTCCACGTCGGTGATGTTCGGATAGTCTTCAGAGCCGACCATTTCCTGAAGTGCTTCATCGATTGTCTTGTTGAGTCCATCCATCATTTTCTTGTGCTGAGATTTACTCATCACGAGGGAAACGCTGCCGTCATCACCAAGAGTGACACTCTTGAAGCCCTGTTCTTTGGCATACGCGTCTGCTTCCTCCTGGGATTTGAACGTAAATCCGTAGGTTTCTGCATAATCCGCCGGGATTGTGATCTCCACGTTCAGAAGGCCCTTGTCAACGTTGATTCCGTCTTCACTTTCGGCGGTAGAGGCCTGCGCGGCGGTCTGGGCTTCGGTCTGGGTTTCGGCAGTCGTGTCGGTGGCAGCCGCTTCCTGCTGATTGGATTTGGATGTGGAGTCGCTGGTCGTTCCTGTGTTACCAGAGCAAGCGGTAAGAGTGGCAGTCAATAATGCTGTTGCGATTAGTAATGCTGTTTTTCTCATATGATTCCTCCCTGTGAATTCGCGTGATTGGTTGGTTTAGTGATCACGCTATTGTGTGTTGTTGGTAGTTGGCCTTTGTTATTGGCCTTGTCTTTGGTCTTAGTTTCGCAGAGTGGGTGTTCATTTGTTTGTACTGAATAGGTGTTCGAAGGGAGGGAAGGTGCTCGAAAGTGCTCGAAGGTGTTCGAAATGCCTTGTAAAGGGGGGCGAAAAAAGCACCCTAGGGGGGGTGCTTGCTGTTCTGTAATCGTATGGTTTGTTATCGTGAAATATGCCCCAGAATATTTTGCCGTGGTCCATGAGGGCACTCATTACGAAGTTTTCACGCCGAGGAATATAGCCGAGTTTTCTTCCTTTTCCATCTATGGCAATGCTCTTATGGGGACGAGACGGTATACGCATGATCTGACTCCTCTTCAGGAAACATACAAAACACAGCCCAAATAGAAAAAGTGTCATCAGTGATGACACTTTTTCGAACAAAGATTCCTGCTTCGATCAGGATGCGTCGTGCTCATTTGTCGAATCCCTTTCCCCATTAATCTCATCGGAAAGCTGCTTCCAAATCTCGCCGTATCGCATATGCTTTGACTCCGGGAATGCCCGCAGAAGACGCCTTGGCCCGAACATCTTCCCGGATGTGAGTTGCCTGTGAAGACGTTCTTCCAGATTCTTTAGGTATTCCTCCCGTTCTTTCCGCCGCTCTTGTGCACGGTCCTGGATCTCTCTCCTTGTCCCCTCAGCGAGATCCCGCAGTTCCGCTCTGGCAAGTGCCGCCTGCACCTTGTTCTCGTCCATCTTCTGCTGCGTCCGCAGCGCGCTTTCTCCCAGCATCCCGCTCATCGAATCACTTACGGTCCGCATGGATGTGCGCAGCTGATCTAGCCGAGCCAGCCTCTTATTGAGTCCGACCATGATCGATACTGTAACCATCAGGTCTGCAGAAAAAACCAGATAAAACACCGCCAGCACCACCCATCCCGTCTGCATCGGGAGCATGTCCACTGTCAGTCTCTGCGTGATCGGATGGATGAAGTCGATCATGATAATCGTTCCCGTTCCCCACAAGAGGCTCATCTGCAAACATACATAACCTCCGATGTTAAACGGCCTGTCCGAGTAGTCCCACCAGCGCGCGTGAAACAGATGGAATAAACTCCATCCCGCGATCAGCTCGGCCAGAGATGCCAGCACCATTCCCGCAAGGAACAGTAGCACAAATTGGACCTCCCCCATGCTCTCCATCGGCAACAGGTCTACCACCTTGCAGATCGCCAGCATTCCGAACCCATATACCGGACAGACCGGTCCGTTCAGAAATCCCCTGTTGACAACTTTCCCGCTCTTTACTGTACAGTAGACAACTTCCACGCACCACCCCAGGACCGAATAAACGGCAAAATACCACAGGATTCTGTAGATTTCAGAATTAACTGTCATTCTTCTCCTTTCCATTTATGGAGTTCCATATTCTTTCAGACCAACTCTCTAAATGGTCAGCTTTGTTCCATAGTCTCCGCTCCCAACGTACCATATTTCTCCTCCCTTTTCCACATGATAATCTTCGTCTTTACAAGCGGAAGGACTGTGTGCATACTGGGTGAAAGAGACTATTTTGACTTTAATCTGAATAGGATCTGTGCTTCCGTCGAATATCAGAATCTGAGAGGTGAGGTGCAATGGCAAGAATTACATGCATATATTGCAATAACGTAATCAATAGGAGCGACACGAAGTGTCCGTACTGCGGAGCTGAAACCGAAAGCTCCATCCATAAATTTACGGCGGCGCGAGAGGCCGAAATAGCGGATAACAAAAGCCGCCTGATGGTTCTCAACAAGAGCCGAACAAAACAAGTGGTCCGCCTTATCTGCGCATCAATTGCATTAGTCATCTTATCAGCGCTGCTGTTTAAGTTTGTCACGCCGTTGACTGCGAGGATGATCATTTTTGCTGTATTGGTCTTAGCATACGTCGCCTACCTTGCCGTCTGCATCAAGGGCATTCTTAAAGACAATGCCGCACGTCGCGAATTGCATTCCCGTCTGGATGGACTGTCCCACGTTATCATCTTCGATTGCGAAGAAGTAGTTCCTTATAAGATGATCAATGATTCTAATGGCATGCCCAATGAGGGCTGCTTTAAAGAAGGCCTTCAGCAGATTGCCTTTAAGGTCCGCATCACCAATGGAAGCGCCAAGAAGAAAGCGTTTTCTCTAGTCGATGAATTTTTTGCCAAAAACACTCGGTTCGGGTACCACGTCCGCTTGAACGCCGACGGTGTCGAGATGGAGGACTGCAAGTTGACTCCATTCTTCAGACATCACGAAGAAAACAATAAGATCTTTGAGCCGCCGCTGTATAAGGATGGTTCTCAAAATATTGTGCTTAGACCGCATGATTCGATCAGTGGCTGGGTCGCGTTTTATGTAGTTCCGGAAGCTAAGGACCTTGAGCTCTTGTTCGCGGATGATTATGTGATGATCAGAAACCCTGCACTAGAGTGAATAACTGTTGGTGGCTTGACAATTATTTCCTTTTTCTGTTAGTATTACTCCGTCCTCGGAGGGCAAATCATTCGATCAGAAATGGTAAGCCGGATAAGAGAATGGGCTGAAATGCTCATTTGCTTATCCGGCTTTTTTTGGAGGTATTAATAGTTATGGAACGCACCATGGATTTTACACACGGTCCCATTGTGGGACCACTGCTCAAGTTTTCGATGCCGATTCTTTTTGCGCTCTTTTTGCAGGCGCTGTATGGCGCCGTCGACCTGATGGTCGTTGGTAAATTTGCTTTGGCGCAAGATGTCTCAGGCGTCGCGATCGGCTCACAGATCATGCACACTGTGACAGGCCTGATCAGTTCACTCGCAATGGGGACAACCATTCTGCTCGGGCAGAAGCTCGGGGAAGGTAATGCCAAGTCCTGCGGAAAGATCATTGGGACCAGCATTGTTCTGTTTTTGGGCACAGGTCTCCTGCTTACTATTTTGATCCCGCTGTGTTCGGGAAATCTGGCTGCGCTTATGAATGCGCCTTCGGAGGCCTTCGAGCAGACGAGCCGGTATATTGCGATCTGCGGGGCCGGCTCTTTGATGATTGTCGCTTATAACGTTCTGGGGAGCATAATGCGCGGCCTCGGCGATTCTAATACGCCTCTGATGACCGTTGCGATCGCAAGTGTCTGCAACATTGCGGGCGATCTTCTGCTGGTTGCAGTTTTTCATATGGGGGCCGCCGGAGCGGCGCTCGCGACTGTCTCCTCCCAGACGATCAGTGTTCTCATTTCGCTCCTCGTTTTGCGACGGCGTTCGCTGCCCTTCCCTTTCACGCGCGGGGATATCCGGGTCGATCCTACTATTCTCAGCCGCATTTTGCGTTTCGGAACACCGATCGCGCTGCAGGATCTGCTGGTTGGACTCTCTTTTCTCGTCGTTCTGGCTATCGTCAATACTCTGGGGCTTATCGCCTCGGCGGGTGTCGGCGTGGCCGAGAAGGTCTGTGCCTTCATCATGCTCATCCCTGCCGCTTTTATGCAGGCTATGAGTGCTTTTGTTGCGCAGAATCACGGTGCCGGGAAACCGGAGCGCGCAGTGCAGGGCCTGAAAACAGCGATCGGTCTCTCCACTGCTTTCGGGGTTGCTATGTTTTGGCTGGCCTTTTTCCACGGAGACCTGCTCTGTGGGGCCTTCTCCTCTGATCTTGATGTCGTCGCCGCCGGCTTTGATTATTTGAAGGCTTACGGTATCGACTGCCTGCTGACCTGCTTCCTGTTCTGCTTTATCGGGTTTTACAACGGGCTCGGGCGAACCGGGTTTGTCATGCTCCAGGGGATTGCCGCGGCTTTTCTGATCCGAATTCCGGTCGCGTATCTCATGTGCCGGATGACCGGGCGGCTCTTTTTTATCGGGCTGGGAATTCCGTGTTCCACGGTGTTCCAGATCATTCTGTGCTTTTTCTATTTTGGCAGGATTCGACGGCCGGTTAGGTGAGGGGGGTGTTCGCAATGGCTGCGAACAAGTTTTTATGAGATTGCGTGGATTCCGGCAGGCGTCGACGTAGATTTAGTCAAACATTAAAAAACGATGCAGTTATTACTGCAATCATAATTACTCAGATTTGGAGGAAAACAGTTATGTTTAAGAAGACAATAGCATTTGCAGCGGCAGCAGTTTTGGCTCTGTCGATGATTGCAACAGGTTGCGGAAAAGTTGAAGAGAGTTCGATCACGATGGACATGTCTGATGAAAAGGTGGCCACCATCGAATTCAGCAATGCCAATGAGGAAGAATTTGTACAGGGCGGATACCTCCGTGTTGAAGAAGGTGAAGGAATTGAGGTCACCAGCGAGCTCAATGACGGCGGCAAGGTACTCATCGGATTCATCGCGACGGATGGGGATCAGAGCATGGATGAGCTTCCCGATATGGACTCAACGTCTGAGATGACAATTTCCGGCACGGCAACACAGGGTGCCACATTTGAATCCGGCGACTATGACCTGAAGATCACTGTTCTGGACAAAGCGACCGGTACCGTGACTCTGAGCGTAAAGCCTGTTAATGAAATCGTTGGCATGGAAGACGCTGCGCTTCCGGACGATGTCGAAGTAGCCAGTGCTGAAGGCACGGGTATTGAGGCTGCTGAGGCTGCTGAAGGCGGTCACACAAACTGGACGCAGGCAGCAACTGCTGAGGAAGCCGCAAAAGGTGCGGGCATTGATGTTTTGGCAGATCTGAATGGAACGCAGACGACTCTGGGCGTGCTCGGCGAGATGGGCGCGATCACTTACAGATATATGGACGGCGTGGCGCAGATCTTCTGCCCCGCTGCGGCGGTTGATATGAGCGTGATCAAGGGCAAGATTCCCTGCGGCGTTGACGGAGATGTCTCTCTGGATTCCACGGCGTACACGTTCGAGTGGACGCAGGACGTGGACGGCCAGGAAGTGAAGTGCTTCGGCAACCGCGAGGGCGAGGCGACCAAGACGATCTGGACGGCCGGCGATTATAATTATGCGGTTGTTGCATATGGCGCAGGCGGCGACGATGATTTTGGCCTGAGCGCGGAAGATGTCGTGACCATGGTGAATGCGGTTAAGTGAATGAGTGAGTAGTTATAAGACCACAGGGGCAGCCCTGTGGTCTTGTTTTGTGTTGGGGGACAAACTACCCCAGAGGTCGCTTTTCTCTTTAGTTGACCCCAGCCGGGGACAATGACCCCTCTACGCACTGTAGGGATCTGACCCCAGCTGGAGCTCCCGGCCGATTATGATGGCCTTGGAGTCGTGGCCGTGGCCGATTTCGGCAGTTTTGGCGATGGGCATGTCAGGGCCGCAGACTTCCTTGACGAGCGTGACGATGTCGGGGGTGCAGTGGCCGCGTTCCATGGCGGTAAAGGTCCCGAGCAGGACGCCATTCACCTTTTGGAAGGCGCCGATCTGCTTGAGCTGCGCCAGATAGGTCGCCATCTGCGGGACTTCGCCGCCGAGGGATTCGAGGAGCAGTATTTTGGCATCCAGGTTGGGAAAATAGCGAGTGCCGGCAAGCTTTAAGAAGCATCGGATGTTGCCGCCGACGACCACGCCTTTCATGGCGGTCTTCTGCACAAAGGTGAAGGCGGGGTTGAAGAGGTCGGCCCGGTTCTGGAAGCGGGCGCGCTGGATGGCGGCGCTGTCTCCGCGCACCACATTTCGGATCTGGTAGAGGACGCCCTCCTTGCCGGTCATGGTGTAGATCGCGTTGAGCACCGTGGACAGGTCGCTGTAGCCCCAGAAAGTCGCTTTGCTGGCCGCGATCACTCCGTAATCCAGCTCATCCAGAATCTGATTGGCCACATCTCCACCCGAAATATCGTAAATCTCTTCGATCTCCGGGTCCTTGTACATCCTCATCAGCTGGGCCGCCCGCTCGCGCGGTGTTCCGGAGAAAACGCTGTCATCGGAAAAGATGCAGTCGCTCAGCTCCGCCTCTATGCCGACAGAATGCAGGTAATCGGTGAGGTCATCGATTTGAGGCCTGTATTGGAACTCCTTGGCGTTGGAGCATGCCACGATTGCTGCTTTTTTCATACGAAATTCCCCCTGCTCCAGATATTTCTTTGCTTTTTCCAGTGACATCACGTTTCCTCTTCTCGGTTTTTTGACGCAATATCCGACAAGGCCGCCTCCGCCTTGGTCAAAATACCGTTCACATCCGCCCCATAGATAGCCTCATTCTTCGATCCAGAATAATTCGTCGAGTGTCTTGCCAAGGACTTTGCAAATTTTGATGCACAAGTTGATGGTCGGATTGTAGTCGCCCTTCTCGATCGCGCTGATGGTCTGGCGGGAGACGCCGACGGCCTCTGCCAAGTCGGCCTGCGACATATCAAGGCCGGCCCTGGCCGCTTTTAATTTCAGGTTCTTCATGCGTCCTCCTCCCTGTCTGCCAGTTTTTTGACAAGGCCGACTGCGCCGATTGCCGCAAACATCAGTCCGCAGAGCAGGTTGATCGTCTGCAGCTGGAATTTGCCGTCAACGAACAATTCTCCGTTCCTCCACGCCATAAACGCCGTGAACAAGTTGAGAACGGACGCAATCGTCATCAGGATGATGTACCGTTTCAGGTTCGTGTTCAAGCCGACGTATGCATCCTTCCAGATGCAATAGCACGCCTGCACGGTGATCCCGATGAATATGCCAAAAAAGTGAATCACACTCTGCTCTGCCGGCAGCTCCACGCCCATTGACAGCCAGCACACCAGCGCTTCATAGATCATCACCGCGTAAAACGCATATTTGTAGGCCTGGCCGCGCGCCAGCTTCTGCATCTCATCATACTCGGTCATGAGTTTCTTGTCACGATTGATTGTCCTTATGATGATCAGTGCAAGCACTAATCCAACTGCGATGCCTGTTGCAACACCAAACATTCTTGCTTCGTTATACATATCTGCCTCCTTTTGTGGGGATACGATTGTTATCGCTGTGATTACTATCTTTAAGGATATGATATGCTTTCGATAGCATTATGTCAACTATATTTTACATTATATCAACTTATTATTGCTTTTTGTCGGGTTGGGATGCTTTTGTTGGTTGGTGGTGAGTCTGTGGGCCTGTCCATGGGGCTCACTTGCCGGGTGCTGGGGCTGCATGACTCTGTTGGCCTGTCCATGGGGCTCACTTGTCGGGTGCTGGGGCTGCATATGCATCATATTTATCCCAAAATGCCGGCATAGGATGCAACTATTTTAAGTGGGCAGAGAAATCGAGAAAAAAAGGGGGTGTTGCTCAGCAAATGGCCATCCACTTGTTGGCCGGGGTTTCACCACGGGAAATGCAGTCAAGCAGGTTGTAAAGCTGGCGCTTCTTCTGGCGATGGTCTCGTTTTCTTGCGATTTCGTAATACTTCTTTTCCTTCCTGGTGCTTTGCGGAAGGTTGCGGTAATCAACAGCAATGATTTTCTTCGCTTCGTCGTGTTTGATGATGTAGTTGATGATTCTGTTGGGGGATGTCGACTGCTTTACATCGGACTGGCGGTGGTATTTGCCATGCATCATCTGCTCTGTCGTAAGATTCGGGTCAAACTTAGTAGCTCAGCCCGACAAGACAAGCATAAATGAAATCTTGGTGGAACCGCTCAGCCACAGCTCCAAGAAAACCTTTGTACGAAAATCACAAGAATGCCCGCTTTCGTATTTTAGGCCTCTGAACCTGTTTTCTTTCTCCGGGAACCGTGCTACGATCGGCGCATGAAAAAGCTTCGTGCACGTTCTTCCAGCGTTCCAGTACCGCAAGCGTCAAACCTCCAACCTTTAGGCCTTGCAGACATTTCTGATTCATTTCTGGCAGCACATGTACAGCACATCTATGATAAGATAGTCTTATCGGAAAGGATCCAACATGGTTCAGTCACATATTTTTGATCAGCTTTCCACACAGGACCAGCAGACGTTGCAGCGGATTTTTGACGGCATAGAATTGCCGCCGCTTTACTCGGACACGATTGCCAAGCGAGTTTTCAGCGCGGACATTCACCCGGACCGGCTCAACTTCCTGCTGCAAAACATTGCCAAGGACGCCACGATCGACGTCAGGTCCAGTGCCACCAACGAGGCCCTGCGGCAGTCAACAGGTTCCAAGGGCATGGTCTCAGACATTCCCTCCTGGCTCAGGGACGGGCGTCTGACAGATCTCGAGATCCAGAACGCGGCGCAGAACTTCATCTTCACGCGCGTGGAGCTTTACGCATCGAGCATGCTGCTCCTGCAATATTCCGCGTCCCGCGGCAGAGCAAAAAGCAGCGTCTCTTACAGAAACGTAAATGAGGTGCTCCTTGTCGTTCTGATGGTGAAGAGCCCCAAGGCATTCAAGGACTACGACCAAAAAAGTGACCGCTACATCCACCGTTTCACCTCACTGCGCTCCGACACCGGTCTCTCCTACCCAGCCCGGGCTAAGACGATCTATGTCCAGCTTGATAAGTGTTTTGACCAGTTCAAGAGGGGGATCAACGCGGAAGCGGAGGACGGGAAGCCCGACCGGCTGCAGAGGTGGCTTGCCGCGATTGCAGATGTGAACGACGCCCGGGTTGCCCGAACCGCCGCCGAGGATGAAACCTTGTCCGGGATCCTGTCCGAAATCCACAACATGTCTCAAGACAAGGAGGTGCAGATTATGCTGACTCAGGAGATGTTTGACCGCATGGACCGGGAAAGCTACGGGGACGAGCGTGAAGAGAAAGGCATGGAAAAAGGCATGGAGAAAGGCGAGAGCAAGTTCGCTGATCTAACTGGGAAGCTTCTCTCCGCCGGACGGATCGAGGACGTAAAAAAGGCTTCTGCGGATCCGATATATCGTAAGAAATTGTATGAGGAATTTCAGATTCAGTGACTAAAATGAAGCACCCGGTTCCCTTAGGTTGGTTGAGGGAACCTGGTGCTTTTTCTGGATGATTTAGATAACTTTCCTGACTATTTCTAAGAGCATACATACAAGGCTTCTTAGTAGAGACACTCAGCGCCGCCTAAAAGCTACTCCGCTGCCTCTCCCTATACCCATCGTAAATCCTGTACGTTCTTTGCTGCGAATAATTCCACGTCCGCAGGGACGCCTTCCTGCCGCGCGGCGCATCCCCCTCGAGATTCTCATCAAAAATCGAATACGAACCGAACTCAAAGTAGTCAGCCAGTAGCTTCCCGCTCGCATCGTATTTCTCGATGGCAGGCACCGCATCATACGACAGCTGCAATATATAGGAATCATCGTCATGATTCTGAATGTTGTACGCTGCGATCAAATAGTCCGGCTTAGCGTAGGCGAAGACGATCCAGAGCCCCACCAGCACACCGGCGGCGAATCTCGCGAACTGCATCCCGGGCCGGAAAAGGTACACGATGCCCCCCGCCATAACGACCGCCATGACGGCCAGCGCCCACAGCACATAGAGCCGCAGGAAGGTCAGCTTGTACGCGCCGATGTACAGAAACATTCGATATGCCGCAGATGCAATCAGTACGTAGGTACAAGCGCTGATCAGGCAAAGCACTGACTTCAGCGCAGCACTATCCGCGGAATACTTCCTACAAATCAGCACTATCAAAATATTGATCATGCATACAAATACCAGCTGGAAAAATCCTTCGTGCGCATAACTGCTATACGTATATCCTTCCGGCAGCGTGCCCCGGCGCAGGAACAGGTAAACCACCTGAATCCCGCAGTACGCCAAATACACAACCAACAGCACCAAGTTGACGGTGATCGCAATGACCGGACTATGCGTGCGCTTGTCCGTGACCGGCGTCGCCGCATATTTCATGGGCTGTCCGAATCGGCAGAGCATCCCATACGAAGCGACAAACACAGAAACGACCATAAAGAGAATTGCGCCCAGATCGTCCCCTATGTCAAAATCAAACACCCCCTCAAAGAATTCCATAAAGATCACATCCGATGACAAAAGCAGCGGCAGAATCACCGCAAGCAGCGGCACAGAAATCCCGAGTCCGACCATCACATAAAAGACAACCGATTTCATCTGCCCGCCGGCGGTTTCGGCGGGGGCTCTGTTTTTTGACCGCTCGCCGGTTCTGATGTTGAGGTAAGCGCCGAGGTCTTTGACCGGTCTAGGCAGAAATTGTACCGTGGAGAGGATCATGGCGCTCAAGGAGAGGGCGTATTTTGACAGGTCCCAGGTGGCGACATCGTACAAATTATGCAGAAAAAGCATAAAAAAGAGCAAAAAAATAAAACCCTTGTCAAAAAGGATGACAATTTCGTTGCTTGTGAGGCAGACGTTCAGGCCCAGAAGGGCAATTCCGGCCAGGTAGAGGGCGGACCCCCTCTTCAGCGCGCGGCCACTGAGGCGCAGGTAGTACAGGAAAAGCGCCGCCGTTCCCAGTGCGAAAAGGGGGAATGTGAGCCCCATCTTGTTCCTATAGAGACAGAACGTGTAGAACAGTGCGAATACACTGCTCAGCAATAGCAGCTTGTCAAAAGACAGCTTTCCAGTTTCGTTATTCATTGGATCACTCCTCCTCAGAATCCTTCACATACTCAAACAGATCCCCGGGCTGGCAGTCAAGAATCTCGCAAAGTGCCTCGATCGTCGACACTTTGATCGCTTTGGCTTTGCCGTTCTTCAGGATCGACATGTTGGCGAGTGTAATACCCACTCGGTTGGCAAGTTCTGTCACGCTCATTTTGCGCTTTGCCAGCATGACATCTATGTTAAAAACCAGATGGCCCATGGTTGTCTCCTCACATTGTTCCAATTGATGGTTGGTGGCTGGCCGTTCACACAGTCAGGTCGTTTTCCTCCTGGATCTCCGCCGCCTTGACCACCAGGTGGGAAAGGGCTGCAGCGCAGATGGATATGGCGATTCCAGCGAAGACAATGATGCAGATGACCAGCATCACGGCAGCGGCTGACATGTCAAGCAGCAGGAAAATAATGTTCGCCACAAAGACAAAAACGGCATCTGCCATGGAAAGATAAGACACCCACTTCAGGTAGTTGGCATTCTCGTAGGAGAAGGATCTGTCCAATCGGATGTTGTCCGCAATCTTCCACCCCAGAATGAGGACGATATAGCAAGGGATCGCGCTGATCCAGATGAGGATCAACCAGGGCAGCACGTTCTTTTCCAGCATTGAATTCTGGCGGACGAGATAGGCCGCGAACCGGGGCATGATGACGGTATAGGTGAGCAGGCCGCAGATGCCTACTCCAACAATGATAAACTTGAGCCATTTGGCCAGTGCATTCTGTTTCATAAATGGACGTCCTTTCCGGAGTTTTACAGTGTATTACTGGGGCTGGCAGTTGCTGCGTGCGCTGCGCGCCTTGGCGGGCGCTCTTCCTCTTCCTGCTGCCCCTTTCTATAGCATGACAATAACACCCGCAATAAAATAAGTCAATAATAATTTATCGTTTTTCGATAAATTATTATTGACTTCTGTCTGTAAGTGCTGAAATCGTAACTATCGTAACTTCGTCTTAAGGAGAAGGATCTCCCTATTGAAGTCATCCTCCACCCATGAACTCAGGTCTTCTACCCAAAACATACACATACTTTCTTCTACTCTTGTCGATAATCAAGTACCCCTCTACGCACTGTAGGGGTCTGACCGGTTTGCGGGTTTGAGTCTTTTCTGAATCTGGACCCCTCCACGCTCCGGTGGGGTCAGACCCCACCGCTGCGCTGTCACCCACCGCCGCGCCTGCGGTCAAGGATCATTTTTTTGACCCGGTCCCAGCGCTCTCCGCAGAATCGGTTGAAGTAGCCGCCAATCAGCAGGATATAGAAGCAGCAATACAGCCAGAAGAGGAAGATTGCAATCGTTCCGAGGCTCCCGTAGAACATCGTGTAGGCGTTGTAGCCTCTTACGTAGATGGAAAAGCCCCACGAAAAGGCGTTCCACAGCGGCGTTACGAGGAGAGCACCGGGGAGCTGCCTGACGAGGTTTCGCCTGCCCGCCGGGACGAATGTGTAGACCAGCGCGAGGATGAAAATAATGAGCACCGCCACAAGGTTTCGCTGCCACAGCTCGATCGTGATGGTTTTGCTGATGACGTCCGGCATCCGTTCGAATAGGAAGTGGCTGACGGGGCCCGCAAATACGAGAAAGAGCATGACGACAAACATCATGATCATCACGATCGTGTACCCGATGGAGATCAGGCAAAGCACTGGGTACGACCTTCGCTCTTCTTCGTCATAGACTTTGTTGAGGCCGCACCGGAGCGCCATTGTGCCTCTGGACGCGGACCACAAGAGGATTAGCGCCGAGACGGAAAGCGTTCCCTTTGCGTTTGTGTACGTCTCAGCCACGACCCGGGCCGCGAATTCGTATGCGGTTTCCGGGATCAGGCGGCTTATGAAGTCGAGCAGTTCCCGTTGCGACAAGCCGATGCGCGTGATCGTTTGCAAAATAATGATAAGCAGCGGGATCATGGACATAAAAAAGTAAAACGCAATGCTGGACGCGTAGGTCGTGACATCGCGGTCGCCCCAGTCTTTGGCCGTGCGTTTGGCAAGGCGCTTGGCTCGCGCGCTGATTTCTTGCTGGCCAGCGGCGGGTTTGCTCGCCTGTTGGGCTGCTTCCCTCGTCGGATCGGCGGGTTTCGCACTGATTTGTGTTTCTTTCATCTTATCCTTTTCCTCTTTTCAGGACCGATTTCCAGTTTTTATTTTACACTATTTTCAGACAAAAATGGGGGCGTTGTACCCCCAAAGCGGCTAGGGGCTGGTGCCTTCCCCTGACGCAGAAAGACGCCGGCTGGCGCCGTTCTCCTAATACAAAAAGGAGCCGGCTAATGCCAAGCTCCTTGAAAGTGCGCAACTGGTTCTTTTGCCAACGATGCAGTAAAAGCTGTCGTTCTCGTCATATGCCGCAACCATCAGCACCGGCATCGGGTAAACCGCCTGTACAACTCCGAGATTTTTCTTCATTCTGAATTCCGCCTTTCTTTACTGCTGTGATTTGGTGAGGCCGTGGCCTCATTTCCGTCCTGCGTCTTGATGGGCCGCGGACCTCGTTTCCGTCCTGGGCCTCCTCATTGACATTCGGCCTTGTTAAGGCTCATTATACAAGTACCAGGAAAGTTTTTAAACACTTGATTAATATGGGGTCTGCCCCCAGAGGAATATACAATGTCATTACCAGTCATTCTACTCTTTATCATCGGCGCTCTGTGCATCCTATATGGCGTCATGGTTTTCATGATCCGCAGCGGCACGACCTTCTTTGTCGTGTGGTTTGCACTCGGCGCGCTCTTTCTGCTCCTCGGGTTTCTGCTCCGGAACCATTTCCTTGCAAGGGTGCCGAGAGTCCTGCGCACGCTCCTACTCATCGCCGTCTGTGCAGGCGTGATCATGCTCGCTGTGTGTGAGAGTTTTGTCGTGCAAGGTTTTAGCAAGCAGGCGCCGGCGGGGCTCGACTATCTGATCGTCCTGGGCGCACAAGTGCGCGAGGACGGGCCTAGCGCTGTGCTCAAATATCGCCTCGACGCGGCGGCGGACTACCTGCGCAGGCCGGAAAATGAGGGCACGATCTGCATCGTGACCGGCGGCAAGGGCGCTGCCGAGCCGTTTCCCGAGGGGCAGGGGATGCGGGACTACCTCGTGCGGGTCGGAATTCCCGCCGCGCGCATCGTTGTCGAGGACCGCGCTCTCAACACGGTTCAAAACATTGCCAACAGCAAGGCTCTCATGGCCTCCCCGAACGCCTCTGTCGCCATCGTCACCAGCAATTTCCACGTCACGCGCGGGCTCGCGCTGGCGCGCAAGCAGGGGCTGACCGAAGCTTACGCCATTGCGGCGCCGTCGACGCCCTTGTTCCTGCCCAACAATATGCTGCGGGAGTTCTTTGGCCTGTCCAAGGACTTCCTGCTGGGAAATTTGTAAAGTAGGAGCTGCCCCTACGGTGCGCGATGGGGTACGCCCCCATCGCGTCGCCGGATTGAGTCAGCGGACAGGTCCGCTGACTCACTTTGATCTGCGCAGCAGCCACAGCGCAAACACAGCGCTCAAGGCCTCACTGATGACCAGCGCGGACGCAAGGCCTGTGGTGCCCCACAGTCGATCCATAAGGAACATGATCGGGATGTAGAATCCCAGCTGGCGCACCGTCGCGTGCAGCAAGGTCTCCTTGCCCTTTCCCATGCCCTGCATGCAGAAGGACGTATTGTAGTTGATGAACTGCACCGGCGAAGCGAGGCATCGCAGCCGCAGGAACGTCGCCGCAAAGGCCACCGTTTGCATAGCAATCTCCGCATCGCTCCCCGACGTGCTGAGGAAAGCTCTGGAAACCGGTCCTGCAAAAATCTCGAAGAGCACAACACTGGCTCCCGCGAACGCCAGGCCAATATACCGTGTTTTGCGAATGACTTCGTTCATCCTCTCCTCATTCCCGGACGCATAGTTATAAGCCACGATCGGCATCATGCCCTGGGAGAGCCCCACATTGATTGCGTTGGGCAGTCTCTCCACTTTCATAACGATGCCCATCGCCGCCAGCACGAGATCGCTGTGCGCGGCAGAAATGACATTGAGACATATATTGGCCAGATCAAACATGCCCGTCAGCATCGCGGACGGCACGCCGACGGAAAAAATATCACGCACAAAGCGCTTCTCCAGGCCGATTGCATCCCGCAGGCGCATGCTCAGGGGCGCTTCGGCTGTCGCTTTTTTGACCGCGATCAGAAGATACAGGCAGGCGATCACATTGGAGAGCGTTGTCGCAATCGCGGCGCCGACGACCTCCTGCCCCCTGGGGAGAAGGACAAACATGAACAGCGGATCCAGTGCCATGTTGAGAACGCCGCCCATGCTAAGGCCCAAACTGGCTTGGCCCGAATATCCGGCGTTTCGAAGAAGGTGCGCAAGCGTCAGTGACAAAATACTGGGCAAACTGCCGAGTACGATGACAATCAGGGCGTATTGGCGCGCAAACCCAATCGTGGCATCCGACGCGCCGAGGAGGCGCAGCACCGGATCCAGGAACACGCCGACCAGCACCGAATAGGTCACCGCCAGCGTAATCGCGCCGTATACGCTGAATGCGCTGACCTGCCTCGCATACCCTGGCTCCCTTCGGCCCATCAGCCGGGCGACCAGGCTTCCCCCGCCGACGCCGAACAGGTTGGAAAAGGCGACGTTGAGCATGACCATGGTCAGCGTGATCGTCGTCGCCGCCATCATGTACGAATTTCCCGTCCTGCCAATGAAAAAGGCATCTACCATGTTGTAAATCAGATTGATGAGCTGGCTGATGATCGTCGGCACAGCCATCACTGCGAGCGCCTCCAGAACCGGCGCGTTCGCAAACATCTCGTCTTTGCTAATCGTATTATTCCGTCTTGCCATTCGGTGCCACTCCTTACGATGCGAGTCATTGGAAGTTTCCCAGCGAAATCGAATCCCGGAAGGTTCTGCGGTCGCCCGCCGTCGCCTCCAGAAACAGATAGTTGGGTCTTCCGTTCTCATAGGTGATCTTACAGTCGTAGTGCTCGACCCGTTTCATGATGTACAGTGCCTCGACGAGGTCCTCGTAGTGCTCCTTGAGCGCCGCTGCCGCTTTGGGAACCACAACTTGATTGTCTGCCGAACCTGTTCGCCCGCCAAACCTCGCCGGGATCACCTCCGCTGCACAATAATTGCCTCGCGACGCATCCTCCAGAATTCGATACCGCCATTGCAGATCTTCGCTGCAGGGCGACATAGCATCGGCATATCCGCCAAAATCCACCACATGGTCACCGATCACAGTGAATGAAATCCCGTGCTCCGGGTCCCATTCGCTCTCGCCGCGCACCACATAGGCCGGCACTGCGTTTTTCTTAGCTGCAGCTGAAGTCGCTGCTCCGCCTGCCAACACTCCAAACGGCTCATCCGCCGCGTGCGATCCATACAATGCTTTGCACCCGCAGACACCGGGATCCGGCTTCACGACCTCCACCCGGCTCGGTGACATATGTCCCAGAATCCACTCCACCGACGGCTCCGTCGGCTCGGTCCCCGTATAGTACTCGATCAGGCAGTCAGCGATCTCCTGCTGCAGGCCTTCCGTCATGTGCTCGAACGCATCGGCGCATTTCTGGGCGTAGGACGGCATTGTGCCGGGCTCCACGAAGAGCTCCGCCGGCGTGCCCCAATACTGCCCCTTCAGAACCGCCTTTGCTTCCGCCCCGTCCCAATCGGGCTCCTCGCTCATAAAATCGCGATACCGCAGATCGAGCACCTCCGCCAGACGGTGGAACTTTTCCCATGTGAAATCCACACAGTAATACCGCGGCGAATCATACTCGCTGCAGATCACTTTATAATAGTCAAAGAAATACCGCCTCGATCTGTGGCTGAACGGTATTGGAGCCAGCTCATCACGATAATATATGTCCACAAAGCGCTGTGCTTCAGGCGCGACATCATCCCGCGTGAACACATAATCCATATCCCCTGCCAAAAAATCGACCGGCGTCAGCTTTTCATCCTTTAGATCCCGGATAACCTCTCCGCCATGCGTCTGACGGAACTCGTCACTGACAAGGTTTTTCCGAACCAGCCAGCCGACAAAATAGGCGATCGGCATAGCCGCGTAATCAAAAATCTTCATAGTCTCTTCGTCTGTATATTCTTGTTCTGCTTCTGCCTGCTTCGGAGAGCCGGTCGTCCCTATCTCCGTGCCACCGGAAGGAAGCTTTTCTACGTCAGATGCTTTCACAGCCGTCTTCCCATATACGCGCCGATATTCTTCCGCTGCGTCTTCCCAGGCCCATTCCGCTTTGTCTTTGATGAATTGGAATTCAGTAGTGGTTAGCTTTGTGGCCCTCTTTGTATTCTTATTTTTCTCAGAAATCTTGGGCAAGAAGATCACCAGCGCCCCAAGCATAATTGCCATAACCACAGCAATGCAGCCGGCCTCCGGAATGTCCAGAGCAAACCAACTGATTCCCAGTGTGAAAATGAGGAGCGGAAATTTGAAGAGAAAACCTTGCAGGACGGGATTCTCTCTATCTCTAGCCAGCTTATTGAAGCTCCTGACCGTAATAACAAGCATAGCGATGGCGCAGGCCAAAAAGGCCAGGATCATCACAATAGGCACATCCATAGTCGGGTCACTTAAACGTGCGAAGACTCCCAGCAGGCTGAAGATGAAAAGACCAGTTTCTAAAATGGCACATATAGTCAGAAAAATGAATTGTAATACCTTCATAACGCTCTCCATATCGGTGATAAAATCTCATTTTATTGTACACGAAAACAGGCGATAAAGGCAGATGCAATGTGACCGCAGGATTCGTGATCAAGGCCTGCAAATCCTTTCTTGTAAAGAGCTCACAAAATTCACCCCACAGTTCTTGTTGACAAATCAACAACTCCATGCTATTCTTTCAAACGTTGACAAATCAACATTTCTCTAAAATGCATTGTTCAAATTAAGGAGTAACAATCAAATGTCCGTAAAAATTATTATTGATTCCACAGTCGATATGAGTGAGAAGTACAGCAAAAAGGTGACCATCGTGCCGCTCACCGTTTCGTTCGGCGAGACGGATTATATCGACGGCGTCACCATAGACAAACAGACCTTTTATCAGAAGCTTGTCGCCAGCAAGGAGCTGCCCAAGACCAGCCAGGCGACGCCGGATGCGTTCATAAAGGTATTCGAGGACCTTCAGCAAAAGGGCGAGGAAGCCGTGGTGATCACCGTCTCCTCCCGCCTGTCCGGCACCTACCAGAGCGCCTGCATTGCCGCCGAGGACTTCCCCAACATCCGCGTCGTGGACAGTATGAACGTTTCAATTGCATCCGGCATTCTTGCAGAATACGCACTGCGTTGCGCCGCAAACGGCATGGGTCTCGACGAGCTGGCTCTCCACCTGTGCCAAAAACGTGATGAAATCGGCCTGGTCGCCATGGTCGACACGCTCGAGTACCTGCGCAAGGGCGGCCGCATCTCCGGTGCCGCTGCGCTCGCGGGCGGCGTCCTCAACATCAAGCCGGTTGTCACGTGCCGAGACGGTGAGCTCGCCGTTTTGGGCAAGGCCCGCGGATCCAAGAAGGCCAACAACCTCCTCATTGAGCAGATCCGCCACGACGGCGTCGATTTCTCCATGCCGCTGCAGCTCGGCTACACCGGTCTCTCCGACGAGATGCTGCGCCAGTACATCGAGGACAGCCAGTGCCTCTGGAAAGGCCATGTCGCCACCCTCGACTGCGTGCAGCTCAGCAGCGTCATCGGCACGCACGCGGGTCCCGGCGCCGTTGCTGTTGCGTATTTCAAATCCGGTGCGGTAAAATAACTGTGTTATCAGGCACACGATTACTTGCTGCTGATGCAGGTTTTTGACCCGCATTTGCCATAACACCGAGAGGACACCGCAATGGAAAACCGGTTTGAGCACTTTACGCTGGATATTTTTAATATCTCCAAGTATTGGAATAAAATTGCCACAGATGAGATGAAGAAATATGGGCTCCGCGGCGCGCACGCCCTGTATCTGATGATCCTCGACGGGTACGAGGGGGAGATGACGGCGGCGCGGCTGGCGGATCTATGCCAGCGCGACAAGGCAGACGTCTCCCGGGCGATCGCCGATTTCCAGAAAAAAGGAATCCTGGAGCCCTATGACGGCCCCAGGTATAGAGTTACGCCCAAGCTGACCCCGCGCGGGCACGAACTGGCCGCGCAGATTCGGGAGCGCGCCGCGAAGGCCCTCGACCTGGCCGGCCAGGGCATCACGGATGAGATGCGCGAGAATATGTATCACTGCCTCGACCTCATCGCAGCCAACATGCGCGGCATCTGCGAGGACGGGCTGATGGACCAGTAGGCTCCCAGGCGCCGCAGGCCCATCGCTAGTAAAATAACTCACAAATCAAATATAGCGGAGACACCTATCTTGGATGTCTCCGCTCTTTTTGTACTTGATGCGATCACAGGGTCACCCTTTGATTTCCTCCATAAACTTCTCCCGGAAAGTCTTGCGGTACTTGGAAGGCGACAGGCCCTTGGCCTTGCGAAAGAGCCGGCTGAAGTACATGGGGTTTTCGTATCCAACGAGCGCCGCAATAGAAGTGACGCTGTAGTCCGTCGTCTCCAGCAGCGTCTGCGCGTTGCGGATCCGCACGTCCAGGATGTACTGCATGGGCGACGTCCCCACCGCGCTGCGAAAGCTCCGGTTGAACCAGCTCGTGGACATGTTGCGGGAGACCGCGTACTGCTCAATGCTGATCTCCTCATTATAATGCTCGTCAAAAAACGCCCTCGCCCGATCAATCTCATCCTGAATAAAGCCCGAGACCCGCGGCGCATTCTCCGTCATGCGGCGGTGCATGGTCATCAAAAGCTCCCTGAACAGATAGGTGAGCATCTCCTCATAGCCCCACGAACAGCGCACCAGCTCGTCCCGCATCCTGCGGAAGAGATCCTCGTACTCCCTCGAAATGCCGGTGTGGAGGATGTACCCATCCGTCGGGATCTCATAATGCCTGAGAATATTGCGGACCTCCCGCCCCGTAAAGTGGACAAACCACACCTGCGTCTTATCTTTGCCAAAATAGAAATAATCCTGCACCTGCTTGGGCTGAAACAAAACCATGCTCCCCGCCGGCACAATGACTTCTTTCCCATCCAATATAAAGTGCCCCTTCCCGGCCGCTATATAAATGATCTGCCAGTCCACCCTGCCCCGCGGCCGCAAGGTCGGAAGCTTGGGCACGCTGTACAGCTTATAAGTCCCGGCGCTCAAAATGCGCAGGGGCAGCTTCTTCTTCCTAAAGGGCACCCTGGAATTAAACAGATAGCCGGAATTGACATACAGATCCTTTTCTGCAATTCCATTCTGTCTCACGTTTTCTGCCATGTCTGACTACCTCATCAATCTCTCGCATCGCAGTCCCACACTGTGCACGAGTCACTCACATCGATCTCCTTATCACAGTCTCGTACTGCGCATACACCCGCTCTTCTTTCCATTATTGTAGTAGATTTCGCCTCCCTTTTTCCACATCCTTTCCCATCCAAGCCCCTTAGTGCAAGTTTTGTATCGTTTCGTTCATATGGCTGAGAGCCCTTTTTCGCTATGCTTTGAATAGGAGTATAGACCAAAAAATCGAGTCGTCATGAATGGGGTTCCATGACCGATTCGGCCCATAATGTATGAAAGGGGGTTCTAATATTGATCGTTCCAAGATTTTATGAAGATCTCTCTGTCCTTCACCAAAACACCGAACCGGATCGGGCCTATTACATCCCGTCCTCAGTCCGCAACGATATGGTGATATGGAACAGAGAAAGCTCTGACCGCCTGCAGATGCTAAGCGGGTGCGCGTGGCGATTCGCCTATTATCCCAGCATCCACGATCTGCAGGATCCTTTTTATATGCCGGAGTATGTGCAGGGACAATGGTGGAAGCAGGAAACAGTGCCCTTCTGCTGGCAGCTGCGAGGCTACGACAGCCCCCAGTACACCAACATCCGCTACCCTTTTCCCTTCGATCCGCCCTACGTCCCCCAGGACAATCCCTGCGGCGCCTACCTGCACAGCTTTTCCTGGCACAGGGACCCGGATGCACCCCGCGCGTTCCTGAATTTTGAAGGCGTAGATTCCTGCTTCTACGTCTGGCTCAACGGGGCCTACGTGGGCTACAGCCAGGTCTCCCATCACACGACGGAGTTCGATGTGACGGACCTTCTCCAGGAAGGCACGAATCTGCTTGCCGTTCTGGTTCTCAAGTGGTGCGACGGCTCCTATCTGGAGGATCAGGACAAGTTCCGCTTCTCGGGCATCTTCCGAGACGTCTATATTTTGAAACGGCCCGTCGACCGCATCCGCGACTACGTGATCACGACGGATCTGGCCGACGACCACAAGTCTGCCGAGATCAACATCACGTTTGACTTCTCGCGCAAGCCCATCCCGGTTTCGCTGACCTTACTCGGTCCGGATGGGGAAAGCATCATTTTTAGTCAAAAAATCGCAGCAGAGAAGCTTACCTCCGCAAAGGCAGACAACTCCGATCAGATTGCAAAGGTCAGCAGCTCCGATCAGAAAGCTGCTGCATACACAGTCCGCATCCCTGTAGAGGATCCTATTCTGTGGAACGCGGAGGAACCCAACCTCTACACCTTGGTCATGGATACCGGCCGGGAAGTCATCACCGAGAAAGTAGGCATCCGCAAAGTAGAGGTACGAGATTGTGTTGTGACCCTCAACGGGAAGCCCATCACTTTCCGCGGCGTCAACCGCCACGAGTCAGATCCGGTCACCGGATCGGTCTGTTCTATGGACCAGACCTTGCTGGACCTTCGCATGATCAAGGCCCACAACTTCAACGCGGTTCGAGCCAGCCACTATCCCGATGTTCCGTGGTTCTATCAGCTCTGCGACTGCATGGGACTCTATGTGATCGATGAGGCGGACAATGAGAGCCATGGGACGGCGCCGCTGTATTTTGGCGAAGATGACTATTCGGAGCGGATGCGGCTGGCCCACGTACGAATTGCAGACAATCCGGACTTTGTGGAGCCCACGCTCGACAGGGTGCGCTCCATGGTCCTGCGGAACCGGAACCGTCCCAGCATTCTGGTCTGGTCCATGGGCAACGAGTGCGGCTATGGCGTCACCTTTGAGAAATCCCTGCGGTGGACCAAGGAGACAGACCCCACGAGGCTGACGCACTATGAGAGCGCCTTCTATCTGAGCCGGGATCGGCAATTTGACGTCTCCGACATCGACCTGTTCGGGCGCATGTATCCCGCCTTTTCCGAGGTGACAGACTATCTGGACAATGCTCCCGACAAGCCGCTTCTCTTGGTGGAATATTGCCACTCCATGGGCAACAGCCCCGGCGATTTTAAGGAATATCTGGATCTGACGGAAAAGTATCCCGCACTCTGCGGCGGATTCGTCTGGGAGTGGTGTGACCACGCCGTCTACAAGGGGCGGACTCCGGCCGGCAAAGACATGTACTGGTACGGCGGCGACCACGGCGAGCTGCAGCATGACGCCAATTTCTGTCTGGATGGTCTGGTCTATCCCGACCGCCGGCCCCACACAGGGCTCCTGGAATACAAGAATGTCCACAGACCTCTCAGGGCGTCCTATGACTTGCAGCGTCAGGTTCTGACGCTGGAAAATCATCTAGATTTCGTGGATCCCGTGTCTCTGGTCAGCGCCTCCTGGGCTCTGACACTGGATGGGACGCTGATTGCGAAGGGCGCGTTGGAACTGCCTTCCATTGCGCCTCACAGCAATGCGGAGGTTCCGCTGTCCTTCTATGTGCCCGAGCAGGGGCGTTGCTACCTGAAGATCACCTACGTGCTCAAAGAAGAGACAGCCGGCCTGCCCGCTGGCCATGTTCTGGGCTTCGATGAGATTTTCATCCCCACCGTGGAAAGCCAGGCACGCAAGGCGGCCGCCATCGCCAATACACCAGTTGGTGAGTCAGTGGACCCTCTGACGCACTTTGTGGAAGTGGGCGAATCAATGAAGCATCCCATTCTGAGTCATTTTGAGGAGGGTCGCTTCCTCATTGTGGAGGGCGACAACTTCGTCTACCGCCTGGATACCCTGTCGGGACTCTTTACATCCATGAAATTTGGCGGAAAGGAGCTGTTGGATCTCCCCATGGACTTCAACCTCTGGCGGGCCCCCACGGACAACGACGCCGCCCCGGCCGATTTGTGGAAATGGGAGCGCCTGGATCACACCGTGACCAGAGCGTACGAAGTAACTTGCAAGAGGCACAGCGGCAGCATTGAAATTGCGATCAAGCAATCGGTCGGTGCCATGTCCGTCCAGCCGGTCCTCCGCATGGATCACACAGTCACCGTATATGCGGACGGACGTATCCGTCTGGATGTGGACGCCCGCAAGGATCCCGAGATTGCGACCCTTCCCAGAATCGGCCTTCGGCTCTTCCTCCCGGAATCCATGCGTCAGGTCACCTACTATGGCATGGGTCCCTGCGAGACCTACATCGACAAGCACCACGCCGGCTACCACAGCGTCTTCCGCTCCTCGGTCGCCGACCTGCATGAAGACTACATCAAGCCGCAGGAAAACGGCAGCCACTACGACTGCGACTACGTCACCGTCAAAGGAGCAGGCATCGCGCTGACCGCCGTCTCCGGCGATCCCGACCAGACCTTCTCCTTCAACGCGTCGATCTACGCACAAGAGGAACTGGAGCGCAAAAAACACAACTATGAGCTCGTGCCCTGCGGCAGCACAGTCCTGTGCCTGGACCACAAGATGGCCGGCATCGGATCCAAGAGCTGCGGCCCGGACCTTTCTCCGGAGTACAGAGTAAGTGACGACACCTTCCGCTTCTCCTTCGTGCTCAAACCCGAGCGCACGTGAGATGCGTCATCGAGCTTAAGCCTGTGCTTACGCGAGGTTCGCTTTCATGCTTAAGCCTGCGATTACGTAAGTTTCGCCTTCGTTATCCTTGCATAGCCCGCCCTTGCAGCCGTCCAGCCATTGGTACTCCTGTTGTATAGAATCGTCCAAACGGCTGCAATGGCAGGGCTAATTCGGTACATGTTGATTCATCATCTAAAAAGGGGTTTTTTAAATGCATACTAAAGAAAAGACATATTTGAAATGGTATAACAAGGTCGGTTACGGCTCCGGTGATATCGCCGGCAACGTGGTTTATGCCCTGCTGTCAGCCTTCGTCATGATCTTCCTGACGGACACCGTCGGAATGAACGCCGGCATCGTCGGCACACTGATCGCTATATCCAAGCTCTTTGACGGCGTATCGGATATTTTCTTCGGTTCGCTGATCGACAAGACCAACACCAAGATGGGCAAAGCAAGACCGTGGATGTTCTATGGGTATTTTGGCTGTGCGGTGTGCTTGGTGGCCATCTTCTGCATCCCTGCGGATCTGAGCCCCACAGCGCAGTATGCCTGGTTCTTCATCGCCTACACACTGCTCAATGCAGGCTTCTACACGGCCAACAATATTGCCTACTCGGCGCTGACCGCACTTGTTACCAAAAACAACCACGAGCGCGTGCAGATGGGCTCCATCCGCTTCATGTTTGCCTTCGGCACCAGCATGCTGATCCAAACCATCACGGTTGGCCTGGTCGCTCACTTTGGCGGCGGCGCAGCCGCATGGCGGACTGTGGCAATCATTTATGCCATCGTCGGCGTGATCACCAATACTCTCTCGGTTTTCTCAGTCCGTGAACTGACCCCCGAAGAGCTTGCTGAAGGCGAGGAAGTCGATGCCGCCAAGACTGCCGGCTCCGCCCAGGAGGAAAAATACTCCCTGATCGACGCCTTCTCGCTCCTCATCCGCAACAAGTATTATCTGATGATCTGTGCATCCTATATTTTGATGCAGATCTATTCTGCGACGCTGAACATGGGTATCTACTACATGACCTATGTGCTCAAAAACGCCAACCTACTGGGCGTCTTCTCCTGGGCCATCAACATTCCCATGATCATCGGTCTGCTCTTCACCCCCACTCTGGTGGCCAAATGGGGCGGCATGTACAAGCTCAATCTCACCGGCTACACGATTGGTACGCTGGGACGTCTCGGCGTTGTGATCGCAGGCTACCTCGGCTCCATTCCGCTGATGCTGGTCTGCACAGCGATCGCGGCCATCGGTATGAGCCCGCTGCAGGGTGATATGAACGCGCTGATCGCGACTTGCTCGGAATACACCTACCTGACAAGTGGCAAGCGAGTGGATGGCACCATGTACTCCTGCACGTCCCTCGGAACCAAACTCGGCGGCGGCATCGGTACTGCCCTGGCCGGCTGGCTCCACGCCTTCAGTGGCTACGTGGGCGGCGCAGCCGAGCAGTCGGCGTCCTGCATGACCATGCTTCACATCATGTACTTGTGGATGCCCATGTGCTTCAACTTGCTGATCACGCTGATCCTGACACGCCTCAACGTCGAAAAGGCCAACGAAGACCTGCGCAAGGCGCACGCGGCTGCGGCGGAGTCTGGGACGGAGTGAGGCATCGATGTCTTCGGCGAAGTGAAGTTTTCCAAGGTTTTTGTTGGCTGCTGATTGGGTTTAGGTACAGAGAAGCTGATTTCTGAATTTGTTCTCCACGGGTTTAGTGGCTGCTTATTAGTCTTAGGTACAGGCGGGCTGATTTCTGAATTTGTTCTCCACGGGTTTGATGGCTGCTTATTAGTTTTAGGTACAGGCGGGCTGATTTCTGAATTTGTTCTCCACGGTTTTGATGGCTGCGGACCGGGATTGGGTACAGACGACTGATTTCGAGGAAATGTTCTCCATCTTTTCTGAGAAGATTTGGAACTTTTTTCATATTCATCGTTGCTGTACCTAAAACAGCAGCCAGCTATGGAGGACAAATCTTTAAAATGGCCCGCCTGTACCTAAACTCACTATAGGACGGAAAATCCATGGGGAATAATTCTTATAAAATCATCGCCTGTGCCTAAAGCTCTCTCGCAGGCAACAGATTGTGAACCACAAGCTTGTTGAACCACAAGGCCGCCCTATGTGCGCATCAACAGAATTCTATGGTATTCTAATTGAGAAGATGATTTTAGGAGGTCTTTCCATGCAGGAATTTTACTATAGACGTGTAGAAGACGGCACTTTCTGCCTGACAGGATATGAAGGTAACGAGCCCGACGTCATCATTCCCGATGACAAGGTGTTTACAATTCTGAATGACAAAGTCTTTCGCGGCCACAGTGAGATCAGATCCGTCAAAATCCCGAACTCCGTAACAGATATGGGCGAGTTTCTTTTCGACGGCTGCGCGAATCTGCGTAGTCTGCAGCTGCCCGCAGAGCTGCGCACGCTGTGGGGCTATACGTTTGTGCGGAGCGGCATCGAGGAAATCGTGCTTCCCGACCACCTCCGGATCATCCCGCCCTTCGCCTTCAAAGATTGCAAAAACCTGCGCCGCGTCGTCTGCGGTGCAGGTCTTGAGAAAATCTATGCTTGGGCTTTCAGCGGCTGCGACCAGCTCACGGAAGAAAACCTGATCCATGGGCCGGGGGCAGATATCAGCCCGCAGGCTTTTGAAAGCAGAGAATGAATGGCAGCCTTGCATTGATACATACATCAAAGAATTGATCAGCCACGCCGCGCCATCCGGCCCCAATTTGCCCATGGCTTCCTTCACAATTCCTGCTATATTTCTCATAATTCTATTTAAGTCCGCCCATTTTCTTGTACACATCGCCTCTTGGACCTGCAAGGAGCGTCGTGACAACGACAATTCTGCCGTTGATCAAAGTGTAAATGACCCTGTAACTGCCAATTCTGATCCGATAATAGGTGCTATGTTTCCCCTTTATTCGCTTGACATCAACTGTCTCCGGATGCTCACCAATCAGTAATTCCTGAATCGCATCCTCGTAATCTGTCCTGACGTCCTCATGCTGCCGGAAAAACTTTTCTGCTGCCTTTGTGTACTGAATATCATAAGAAAAGTTTTCGATCACTCCCATCTCCGCCTCCACCTAAACATTAAAGTGTTTTACGGAAGCAATCTGCAGGTCATCATCTGACAGCGTATCCAGCTCTCCCAAGATCTCCCGTGTTTCCTCTTCCGATGCGTCTTCCACATTCACGGTAAGGCGGTAAAATGGATCATTCTTCATTTTAGCTAGATATTCATCCAAAGCATCCATCACGACATCCGTCATCGACATATGGAACACCGTTGCAACACTCTTAATATCCGCTAATCGCTCCTCATCCATCTTAATGTTCATCGCTTTTGTCGCCACAGCATACACCTCCTTTATCTAATATCCAATATATATAGTATATACGGTAAAGTCAATGTATTCACTTTTGCCGACTTATCGCACAAGAAAAAGGACACCGACGAACCAATGTCGCCGGTGCCCTCTTCCAACACCCAGTATTACAGTGCTTTGGCAAATGCCTTGATCTCTGCCAGCTTCGCTTCAGATTTGTTCTCTTCACCTGCTGCCGTGATGATGCCGCGCTTTTCATACTCGGCGACAGCTTCCTCAGTTCCTCAACTCCTGCGCCTTCTCAAGCTTCGCATATGCCCCGTTCAGCGCCATCAGCTCATCGCGCGATCCCTGCTCCACAATATGCATGCCATCCACAACCGCAATCCGGTCCGCGCCTCGCACCGTGGAGAGGCGATGTGCGATGACGAGGCATGTTTTGCCGGCGCTCAGCACGTCCAGGCTGTCCTGGATCTGCTTCTCTGTGACGCTATCGAGGGCAGAAGTCGCCTCGTCCAGGATCAGGATGGGCGGATTCTTGAGGAAGACCCGCGCAATGGAGATGCGCTGCTTCTGCCCGCCGGAGAGCACGACGCCGCGCTCACCGACAAAGGTCTCGTAGCCGTCGGGCATCTGCATGATGTCGTCGTGGATTCTGGCGCGGACAGCCGCCTCCACCACTTCGCGGTCGCTTGCGTCCGGGCGCCCGTAGCGAATGTTCTCCATGACCGTGCCCGCAAACAGGAAGACATCCTGCTGGATGATGCCGATATTCTTGCGCAGGCTCTCCTGCGTGAGGTCGCGCACATCGTTGCCGTCCACCGTCACACGCCCGCCGCTCACATCGTAAAAGCGGGGTATCAGGTGGCACATCGTGGTCTTTCCGCCGCCCGATTCGCCGACCAACGCGACCGTCTCACCCGGCGCAATGTGCAGACTCACATGATCGAGCACTTCCGTTCCATCACCATAAGAAAACGAGACGTCCTCAAAGGCAATGTCGCCTCGCACATCTGTCAAAATCCTGGCATCCGGCGCATCCTTGATCTCCGGCTCGGTCCGCATCAGCTCCACAAACCGATCAAATCCGGACATACCCTGCGTATAGATCTCCATGAACTGCATCAGCTTGCGGATGGGCGCCGTGAACGTGGAAACGTAAAGTGTGAACGTGACGAGGTCAATATAATTCATCTTTTCGCGCATGATCAGGAAGCCGCCCACGGAAATGACGACGACCTGCATGAGGCCAACGGTGCCTTCGACGCCCGCATTGAATAGGCCCATCGCGCGGTAAAAGGACACCTTACTGGCCTTGAAAGCCTCGTTGGCGACGTCAAACTTCTCGTCCTCCGCCTCCTCGTTGGCAAACGCCTTGGACGTCCGGATGCCGGAAATGCCGCTCTCGATCGCGGCGTTGATCTCACCGGTGCGCTTCTTCACCTCGCGGTTGGCCGCCTGCATGTTGGCCCGCTGCCGCATGCCGAACACGACGCAGATCGGCAGCATGATCATGAGCACGAGCGTCAGCACAGGATTGATCGTAAACAGGATCACAATTGCACCAACAATCGTCAACGAGCATGTCAAAATATTCTCCGGCCCATGATGTGCCAGCTCCACGATCTCAAACAGGTCGTTGGTCACGCGCGCCAGCAGCACGCCCGTCCTATTGCGGTCAAAAAAACTGTAGGACAGCTCCTGCATGTGCATGAACACATCTCTTCGCATATCCGCCTCGACCAGCGTTCCCATCCTGTGTCCAATTACGGTGACAAAATACTGACACACCGCGCGGAGTATATAGGCCACGAACATGATCGCCATGACAGTAAAAAAGGCCCTGTAAAGGCCATCCGGCAGAAGACTCCTCATGGACCATCTTGACACATATGGAAAAATCAGGTCCACCAGGGCGATCCCCACAGAAAGTGCCATATCTATGGCGAAGGCTTTCTTGTGGGGTTTGATGTAAGAGGCGAATATCGCCAGTTTGGAACGTGTGTAATCCTTTTTCATAGTATCATCCCAATCGTATTTATGAAAAACCTCGGATATGGGATCCTTCAGGGACTCTCACAACTGCACTCTTCGTTGTGAGTGCAGTTGTTGTAGTCGCCCTTCAGGACCCATATCCTTGGTTATGTTCTAAATGAATCATAGGGTCGCCCTTTGATCACGAGAACTGTTCTGTCGGCACCGCCACGGTTCGTACGATGTCTTCCATCACGACGCGCTGTCCTGCCGTGCGTCCGATGTGCCGCGTGAGCACCAGGCGGTGCGCGCAGACCGGAACCGCCAGGCGCGTGATGTCTTCCGGCACGACGTAGGAGCGTCCCTCCAGGAAGGCCAGACTCTGTGAGGCGTGAAGAAGCGCCAGCGTACCGCGTGGGCTGACCCCAGCTTCTACGTCCGGCCTCTCTCTGGTGGTTTTGACCAGGTCTGCGATATAGCGGATCAAATCCTCTGACACCTGCACCTGGCTGGCCTCCCTGCGCGCCAGCGCAATGGTCTGCGCGTCTGCAACTGCAGAAATGTCGTTCTCCCATCCGCCAGAAACTATCCTCTTCAGCGACCTCTCCATGATGCGGCACTCATTCTCTTCATCCGGCAGCCCAATCGACAGCTTCATAAGAAAGCGGTCCATCTGCGCCTCGGGCAAAGGAAAGGTTCCACCGGTCTCGATGGGATTCTGAGTCGCGATGACAAAAAATGGCGCCGGCAGCTGCCTTGTCACACCATCCGTGGTTACCTGCTTTTCCTCCATGCACTCCAGAAGACCCGCCTGGGTCCTGGGCGTCGCACGGTTAATCTCGTCCGCCAGGAGAATATTGGTGAAGATCGGCCCGGGCTTGAAGGTAAATTCTCCACTGGCCTGATTATAGACCGAAAGTCCCGTCATGTCCGTGGGCAGAAGGTCCGGTGTGAACTGAATTCGCTGGTAACGGACGTCCAATGATTTGGCGAGCGTCCTGGCCAGCGTCGTCTTGCCCGTACCCGGCAGATCTTCCAGCAGCACATGTCCGCCGGTGATCAGTGCCGTCATGAGCAGCCTCGTCACATTTTCACACCCGACCATGACTTTTGCAATATTTTTTTCGATTTCCAACACCTGATTTCGCACAGAAGTGCCGTTATTTACGTTTTCCATCCCTGTTCCTTCCACCGTCGAGTGTATCGACAACTGTACCGCTCCGCGAACCTTCCGTTAAAGCGGTCATTCGCAATCCGCTTCACTGCCAGCTCATGAACCGCGTTCCCGCCATTTACAACAGCTTCCGCTTCTCCATCTCCTGCCGGCGCCGCTCCTCTTCACTTCTGCGCCGCACCAGCTCCCGCATCCGGGCCAGATCCTGCCGCTTGACCAGCTCCGGCGCAAACCTCGCCTTCTCATAGAGCTGGTGGATCTCCCGCCACTCTTCCTCCCGAGAGGCCTCACCTGCCACCGCGTACTCGATCTGAGTGGGCGTGTATGCCTCCGAAAGCTCCTTAGCCCCCGGATGCAAGCGGATCAGGGAGATATAGGCCCGCCGGATCCCCGCTGCCGGCCCCAGCCCCGCCAGAATGGGAAACCGACTCGCCGCCGGGCGCTTGGAGCGCCGCGTTTCTTTGGTGTTTTGGCGCTTACGGGTATCGCCGGTTTCCGGATCCACTGCCAGAAAACTGTAGTAAAGATTATAGATGCTCCAATAAATCAGATAGAGCACCATCGCCGTGCCCACGATGACGAACACGGTTTCCAACACGATCCAGAACGTGTGCAGCCAGGGGAAAAGCGCTTCCGCCGACTCCATGTTAAAGGGTTGCGGTGGAGCTGCCGCGGTGCCTGCCGTGTTGCCGGTCATCCAGCCGACCAGCAGTGCGATGAGCCAGAGGAATAGTCCGATCACAAATCCGACCGCTGTCAGAAGGGCGTACGGAATCAGGAACACTACCTCCTGTTCCGAGCAGACCGCCGTAAGGACGAGGCAGAGCACCAGCGCGGCAGCCAGGTACAGGATCAGAAGGCCTGTATTCAGGCGCCGGATCTTCCCGTAGGGGACCCGCGTCCTTTCGGAGGCCGCCACATAGGTTCTCTCCAGACTTTTTTGATTGTGCCACGCAAGAAACAAAAGGACAAGACCGGTTTCCATGACGAAGGCCAAGGCACGCAGTGCGGCGATTTCGCCGAAGGTCCCCACCATCCAGATGAGGATCGGCACCGTCAGTCCCATCGGGTGCGGCACGAAGGCCGGCCTCTCCGAAATCCGGCTCTCGTACATGCTCCAGACCTCGATGAGCCCCAGGACGCCCACCGGAATCCATACCAGGGGCATCACAAGCCGGCCTAGCGCCGCTGTGAGCACGACCATCGTGAAGCAAAGTATCGTATAGACACGAAAAGAGCGGATCTTGTGCTGGATCCAATCAGCCACCAGTGCAAGAGCCGCCATCAAAAGGCAAACGCCGACCGTCCCGGCCTGCGGCGCACCGGAGACGATCCCCAGCGCCGCTGCCGATCCTGTCAGCGTCAGCATATTGGTCCCGATTCGGACAACGCGCAGACCTGTGCGCTCTCCGACGTTACGATGATCTTCCATAAAAGTTCCCTACTATACTGCGGGCAAAGCGAGCATTCGCAATCCGCCTTGCTCCCCACTCATGCACAGCAGCATTGCGCCGTACATAGCACCCACTACATCATCACAAAATGAATTCCCTTCGGAACCGGCTTTCGTTCCACCTCCGGATTCGGAATACAGATCCAGAACAGCCCTCCGCATTGTCTGGACAGCGCCTCCGCTTCCGCAAGAAGCGCGTCGGACTGTCCCGAAGAGATCATGCAGAATGAGATGTCTTCCATAGACCGGGCATCCATTCCCATCCTCTCACGTTTGAGCAGTTCACAGAACGGCTGCGGGCTCAGGGGAAGGCTGACTCTGGCCAGCGCCTCTCCGATTGCGCCTATGTGGCGCTCCGAGCTGCCGGAAGGAATCTCCACCTCACGGCCGGTCACTATGTCTCTTCCGTTGGAGGCCATGCTGACCGGAATGCTTTCCCGCACGCACCGGCCTGCCAGTGTATAGGCCAACCGGATTCCCTCTTCCAAGAGCTCCTCCCTGTAGCGGATGGAGGGAGGCTCCAGGTCCAAGAGAAAGCGCACATGCTGTCCGCACGTGTAGTCCCTTATGTTGACCAGGAGATCTCCGGTCCTCGCGGAGGCCTTCCAGTTGACCGCACCGAGCGGGTCCGCCGGCGTGTACTCCCTGATCCCCCGGAAGGAAAACGCATCCTGATACAGGCGTCTTCGGGCAATAACCTCGCCTATGATCTGCCGGGACAGGTCGACGACTTCCGCATCCTCCAGCATCCGTGGACAGACCAGAAGGGCCGCCGCCTGCTTCGTGGTCATGTAGCGGACGCTATCGGAGAAGAAATCCGGCAGCGTGACGCCCGCCTCTTCAATCAGGTAGTAGCCTCTCTTGGCCGCCTTTACCGGCTGTCTGCGAGTGATCTCCTCGTGCGCTCCAAGGCCAAAATATTCCGCCACATTCGTTTTGTCCGACACAATTGCGTTCCGGTCCTCATCGATCACGATCGAGCGGTCCACCTTAAAGGTCAGTGTGAGAACGGGAAGGGGCAGAATTTTGTCATTGGTCACAGTTTCCACCAACGTCGCGCCGTCGCCTTCCTCCACGTCTCGCTCCTCAAAGCGGAGCTGCACCCGCAGCCCCGCTTTCCAGAACTTTTCATACACCATATTCAGGACAAAATACATGGCCAGAACACTGACCGGAATCCAGACCAGTAACATCGATTCTTTCTTCCATTTGCGCATGCCCGGGGATGCGCCTGCATCCCTTCAGATGTTCACATCCAGCACATGTCCGCATCTCGTCACGCATCAATATCCACACGCGCTTTTCACGGTTTTATATCAAGAATTCAGCGCCTCAAACTTATCGGCAAAGAGTTCCCGGATCGCATCATACTGTTCCTTCGTGGGCGCCTTGGCTTCTGCGTCAGACGCCATCAAAATATGGCTTGCGATACTGTCGCAGCGGTCGATGATCCGCTCGTAGCCCGCGCACAGATCCGAAAAGACAAAGTTGTTCTCCTGCGCGCACTCGCCGCTGTGCAGCCTTCGCACATTGCGCTTGCTGATCTTTCCATGCATGTCGGTGATGATCTCTCTGTAAATCTGCACAGTCTCTGCAAGGCGCGCATTCTGCGTCGTGTAATCATGTACGGTGGCCTCCAGAATCTCCTGGGCCGCACTGCCAAAAACGCGCAGATCCTGCTCCGCCTCTTCCGAGAAGCTACGTCCGCTGGCGCGGAAGCCTGTGATGCTGTGCAGCATGTTGGTGATCTTCTCGGTCATCTCAGCGTAATCATTGACTGCATTGTTGAGGAAGACGAGGTTGCGGGCGTCTGCGTCATGCATCTTCTGTTCGGAAATGCTGATGCAGTACTTGCGAAGCTGCGCCGCGTAGCGACTTGCCTTGTCGCCGAGAAGCCTTGTCTTTGTCAGCTGTTCCTCGGAATTGTCCCCGATTGAAACGATATAGGCGTCAAAATACTCCTGCACCGCGTCAGCCAGCATCGTCGAAGCGGTTCTCACCTGATCAATCGCAAACGCAGGGTTGGAAAGGAAGATCGGGTTGAGAATCGTGAGTGTATCTGCCTCCTCCTGCTGCTCCGCCTTGTTGTAGGGAAGCACTATGTGAACAAGAGGAATCAAAAATCCGCCAAAGGGCAGGAAGATCGCACTTCCCAGCAGGTTGATGGCGGTGTGGAAGGCTGCTATGCCGACAGCGCCGGTCTCCGCCTGCAGAAACGGAAAGTGAACGATCATATTGATCAGATAAAACGCCACCAGAAACACACTATTTCGAATTAAATTATAGAAAAGGTGGATCAGTGCCGCTCTCTTACCTTTGTTGTTAGACTGCAGGGACGCCAGGATGGCTGTCAGGCAGGTGCCCAGCTGCGCGCCGCACACGATTGGGATCGCCATTCCAAATGTGACGCCGAGGGACATAGCTAGGGCCTGCAGAATACCGATTGCCGCCGCCGAACTCTGGATCATCAGCGTACACGCGACGCCTACCAGAACGCCGATCAAGGGATTGGATACGCTCAGCATCATCTTATTAAAGGCAGGCACATCCTGCAGGGGCGCCACCGAGTTGCTCATCATGTCCATACCAATCATCATGACAGAAAAGCCGATGACGATCGTGCCGATGGATTTCTTCTTGTCATCATTGGCAAACATCAAAAAAACAACGCTGCCGATGGCCAGAAAGGGCGTAAAGGAAGACGGCTTTAGCAGCTGCAGCCAGAAAGAGCCGCCCAGCGAGTTCAAGCTGAGCAGCCATGCCGTCGCCGTTGTTCCCAGGTTTGCGCCGATCATAACACCCAGCGACTGGGATACTTTCATAATGCCGGAATTGACAAGGCCCACTGTCATAACCGTCGTCACGGAGGACTGCACAAAGATGGACAGCGCTGTGCCAAAAGACCACGCTGCCACTCTCTTCTCTGTCAACCTCTCGATCAGGGTGCTCAGCCGGCCGCCGGCCAGCTGCGTCAGGGTATCACTCATTACATTCATACCAAACATGAAGAGCGCAAGTCCGCTCAACATGCCGGTCACAAGTTCAAAAATCTGTTGTCCGCTCATATGGTGTATTTCCTTCTCATACTGTCTTTATTACAAAGGATTGTCCTATTTTTTGACCCAACCCAATTTGTACTATCGTATCACAATTCCATTTGCATTCGGGCACTGTAACGTATTTTGATCGATTTTATACGCTATGAATCGCCATCTTGTGCATATTCATCATCATGAAATTGGTATATTATATATGATTGACCGATAACCAATGCACCCAACAGAAATGGATCATACACAATGGAATACAGTCTCACACTATTAAGCAAATTGTCGTCAATGATGATCATGGCCGCAGTGGGTTATGCGCTTGTTAAACTCCGCCTGATCAAGGAATCCGACAGCAAAATCCTGACAACGCTCCTGGTCTATGCGCTGCAGCCCTGCCTGATCTTTCGGAGTATGCAGATTGACCTGACGCCGGAGCGGGCCATGGGATACGCTGCCGCTGTGGTATTCGCTTTCAGCTGCATGTTCACTGCCGCGATTGCCGCAAACCTGCTGCGAAAGCCCTTGCGCCTCGATCCCGTGGATATGTGCACGCTCATGTTCGCCAACGTGGGAAATCTCGTGCTCCCGGTGATCGCTATGATGCTCGGCGACGAAATGACCTTCTACTGTGCGGGTTTCCAGCTTCCCTTCAACCTGTTCGTATGGGTCTACGGCTATATTCTCATGAGCGGCCGCAGCGATATTCCGGTCCGCAAGATCGTGCTCAATCCCAACCTGATCGCGCTTTTTGCAGGGCTGTTCTTCCTTGTGACCGGTCTCAAGGTGCCAGCTGTGATCGATACGGCCATGGAAGGCCTTCAAAATATGGTCGCCGGCGCTTCTATGATGCTGGTCGGCGTCGTCATCGCCGGCTGCAATCTCAAAGAGGTCTTTGCCAACAAGAGGGCCTACTTGATTTCCGCGGGACGGCTCATCGTCATCCCGCTCCTCACGATCCTGCTGCTGTTCGCCACAGGCTTTCTCAACCGCTATCCCCAGTACAGACCTGTCCTGATGGTGGTCATGATCGCTGCGGCTGCGCCAGCCGCCAGCTCCGTTATTCAGCTCTCGGTCCTGACAGGACGCGACGCCGCCAAAGCCGGCATCTACAACGTCATGTCCACGCTCTTGTGTGTTGTGACGATGCCATTTATTATTTACGTTTATCAGCTGTTCTTTCCCATGTAAAACCTGCGTGGTAAAGCCTGCACGGTAAAACCTGCATGGTAGGACCTTCGTGGCAGAGCCTGCATAATTAAATACGCGCGCGCTACTGAATATACACGACTTCGGTCTTTCGGAAGGCAGAAATGATCCTCGCGATGGCGGCGTAACAAAGACCGATACTGTAAATCAGGGTGAGGACGGGCATATTGCTCCAGTGGATGGTACAGGCGGCCGCGATACATATTTTGACAACGCCGGTGAGGGCCTTGAGCTTCCAGGCGCCCCTGTGGGTCCTGGCCTCGCGGGCCCGCAGAAGATCCACCAGGCCCGAGAACGCGTGCCACCCCACCAGGTACATCATGATCATGACGCCCGGCTCGTCGAGGATGGTCACCGTGAAGGCGCAAAAATCCAATAGAAAGATGCCCAGGAGCAATACCGATTTGCCGCCGACCATGCGCCTTGCCATCGTAAAATAGTAGATGAGGAGCTGTGCGCCCATCAAAAAGAGCGCGGCTGCCAGAATGAACGCGACGATATACGTGCCTTCCTCTGGGAACCAGAAAAGGATCGAGCCGGTGATCAGCATGAGAATGCCGGTGACTACCGCACCGACTCGCTGCAGATTATTCATGGTCGCCTCCTTTCTCACTGGCCTTTCTTAGCAAAAGCATGAAGTCCCGGATTCCTTCGAACGGGCCGCCCTTATACTCGATGGAATACCCTGCCAAAAGATTGCCGGATTTAAAGATCGCATTGGTGACCATGCTCTTCTGCGCAAGGGCCGCCAGGATAAACCTGCCGAGGAAGGTATCGTCCTTGTCCGTCCCGGCTGCATTGTAGTACTCCTCCTGATACCGGCTCTCGTCAAAGGCAGGGATTTCCTGTCCCGACAGTGCTTCTCCAAATGCTTTCCAGTCTGTGGATGCATCCAGCTGCCGCTTCTCCAGAATCCGCCAGATCTCAATCTCATAGGGATCCGCCGCCTCCATATCATAGTGGTCCTTCTCAAAGTGCTCGCTCTGCCCCCTCAGAAACTTCATCGCATAGATCATCTGGGTGAATGCCCTGTAATAATCATTGGGGTTTTCCTTGAGGATCACCTCGTAATTGCCCCATGCGGGCAGATATTTGTAGCGCATGAAGCTGTAGTCCGGCAGGTGTCCCGCTCTCCCATGCCCCAGACACATGACGGATCGCTCACTGGGCTGGAAGGGCGTGCCGATATAGCTTCCCGTCTCGAGATTGTCCTTGCCGCCCGGATTATGGCGGAAGTTGACCGGCCTCTCCTTGAACACGCCGTCATCCCCCGGCAGCAGTTCGTAGAACCAGTAGTCGGTGTTGTTGATGACCAGCGATGGCGTGCCGGCAAAATACCGATGGGCCCAGGTATCCGCGAGGATATGCATAGCAAGCCCTACAGCCTGCAGGCTCTTGTCCTTTGCAAGATGCACTGTTTTGACAAGGAGGTCTCCATTGGGACCGCAGAGCAGGCGGTACTTGGCTTTATAGATTGCGGAGCCCTTGACGTCCGCATACAAGTCGCGGGGAAGGAAGTGGAACGAAGCCCAGGTCCTTGTGATATCCTGCAGGCCCAGAAGGTCCGTCTTGGCGTCCATCATCTCCAGCTGCAGCTGGGTTGTTGCCGCATGCCCCGGACCGCCGATCGAACTTAACAGGGTCCTGGTGCAGCAATCCACGAACTGGGCGCTGTAACAGACCGTGAGACTCTCTTCATGAGAGTAGCCCGCAAGAATGGCGGCGCAATAGGTCGCATAGTAATGAAAATCAATCTGCATCTTCCGCCTCTTACTTCCCAACTTCCGCAGGGGCCTTTCCTCTTTGTGAAATCTCGTTCGTTAGTTTTCCCACCATAATTGCGGCAAAGACCATCTCCCCAACTGTTACAAAGGATGTGATATCGACCAACAGGGTGAGCAGATTGTCTATGCTATCAAATCCTCCCCGTATGATCTCCACTACCCCCGATACAAATTCCAGCCCGTCCACGAGATAAATATACATGGCTGCAATGATAAATCCCGGGCTGAGCTTCTTCTTGCCCATCCCGATCTTCCGTGCGCTGTTTCCGACAAGCCATCGAAAGATCAGATCGACTATGTAGATGATCGCAACGACTGCGACGACAATCGCAATGGTCGTTCCTCTGCCCAGTTCGGACGGGCTCTCTGCAATTATATTGGCAATGCTGTTCTCCGAGTCATCGAGGATGAGCAGCACTGCGGATTTGGCCATACTCCACAGACCGAACAGAATTGTGCCGGTCCCGTATACGATGAGCGTGTGCTGGTGTTTTCTAAGTTCTGTCTGCATTCTATTCTCCATTCCGCACCGCTTCGCGCGGCGGATCGCCGGGCTTTGCGTTCACGATTTCCTCTGCACTGCAAGTCGTCAATTTGTTTTTAATCTGATAATACATATGCGCATTCCCTTCGCCTGCCTGGGACCGGTGAGACAGGCGTCTCCCTTTCCTCTTTCCGATCCGGTGAAGCAGTTATGAATTCAAAGAATATTGTATCATGTAGGGGCGTTTTCTCCATCCCAATCTCCCCGTTTTTGTTGCGTCTTGATTTCTGATAAGCAATATTTTGCAAAAAGATTTATAGATTTCGTGATAGTATAGAACTATCAATAATATATACTTGAAAGGAGACATCTTATGGATCTGCATCTGAAAGACAAAGTTGTATTAGTCACCGGCGGCACTGGCGGAATCGGCACAGCAATCGTAAAGGGCTTCCTCAAAGAAGGCGCAAAGGTTGCTTTCTCTTCCACAAGACAGACCAAGATCGACGCCCTTCTTCCCACTCTGGAAGCAGCGGAAGGCCAGGTCGCGGGATTTGTCGCTGATATGACCAAAGAAGAGGATATCAAGAACCTGGTTGAAAACGTCAAGAATCACTTCGGCACCATCGACATCGTAGTTCCCAACGCGGGCTATGAAGGAAAGGCTCATCCCGTACAGGATATGACGCTGGATCTCTTTGAAGAGACCTACATGCTCAACGTATTCGCTGTCATGCTCATGATGAAGTACACGGCCCCCATTCTCATTGAGAAGAAGTCCGGCGCCGTCGTCGTGATCGCATCTGCGGCCGCCTATGAGCCCACAGCAGGCAACAGCGCCTATGTATCTTCCAAGTATGCCGTAGCAGGCCTTACAAAGTGCATCGCTATGGAGCTCGGCCCGGTCGGCATCCAGGTCAACTATGTCTGTCCCGGCCCCGTAGACACGCCTATGATGCTCCGCATCGAGAAGGATTTCTTTGGCGACACCATGACCCACGAAGAAGCTATGGCTATGCTGGCAGGCACATACGCAATGGACAAGAGATACGCTAAGCCCGAGGAGATCGCCAATGCGGTCCTCTATCTCTCCTCCGACGTCTCTGCGCACACCGCAGGAATGGGCATGCACATCGATTCCAAGGTCTCCCCGACCAGCTGATCTGTCTGCTGCCGCAGAAGTAACTCCAACAACAAACGCCCGATGGTCTTTCTGGACCACCGGGCGTCTTTTTTCGTTCCGCTATCGTTCCGTTATGTGATTCGTATTGCGGTGCTCTCACGCAAGCTTCGCGATCAGAACTTTGAAGACCTCTTCTGCCACCGCCAGCTTGTACATGAGCCTTGAGGGCTGCGGCGCAAGTTCCAGGTGGAAGGATTCTATAACCGGCTTCGCTGACTGCGTTCCGTCTTTACAGGCGGCTCCAAGGTCCATCCCTATGGCAAAATACACCTGGCCCGGCACCGACGCCTCCGGATTAGCAGGGTCCACATTTCCCATGGTCCCCGTGACGCCGATTCCGATCTGCGCGCCGTAAGCCTTCATGCAGGCAGCCGCCATCGCTTCCGCTGTCTCTCTGGAGTAGACGGTATACTTTTCTATAGTCTCTGCCGGGACGCCCTGCAGTATTTTGGCCTCGTTGCTGTAGGTGATAAAGGCGCCCTTGAGGACTGCCGAAGAGCCCTCTGTGTCGGTGATCAGCGACGCGATCTGACCGGACGTGGCGCTCTCCATGGTTGTGATCGTGTATTGTTTCTCGATCAGGAGCCTTGTCAGTCGGTGATAGTGCTCCCGAATTTCCTGCTCGTTATAGACCATATCGCCCAATGCCTCTCTGCAATCTGATTCGACGTTCGATTCGCCACCGCCGCACTTTTCGCTCGTGCGTCTTTGTTCCTTTTCGCTCGTGCTTCTTCGTTCCAGGCGGCGTGATCAGTCGAACTTTCCGTCGTTCTTCTCCTCCAGCGCCTTGATGGCATGATACGCGAAGGTCGCATAGGGCACTTCGACGCCCACTTCGGCCGCCTTGCGCATGAGGACGCCCGCGAACATCTCGATCTCCGTGTGCCGCCCTGCGTCCAGATCCTGCAGCGTGGAAAAGCGCGCCGTCGGAAGGCAGCTGTCCCAGGAGAGCGACGGGCCCGGCACCTCTATGCCCATGGCGGCCCCAACTCTGGTCACTTCCTTGAGCAGCCTGTCGCGCAGAAACTGCACATGCGCGGAGTCAAAATACGCCTTAAAAGGCACGCCCAGAACAGCCTGCGGAAGATTGTAGCAGATGTTGGACGCATATTTGGCCCACTGATCCTGCAGAATATTCTCCATAAAGTAGACACTGCAGGTCGTGCCGGCAAAAAGGTCCTCGATGGCCTCGATGCGCGCGCTTTTGACCGGAGACCCTTTCTCCCCGAGGTACACGCCCCACTTGATCGTCGGGTCAAAAGTCACGACGTCGCGACCTTCTTCGTTCTTTCTGCGCTCGGAACTGACCCGCATCAGGGAGTAGACAATCTGCGCGGGATCAATGACCTCCGCGATCTTCTCCTCCGAATCAATACCGTTGAGAAGAGACAGAACCACCGTATCCGGACTGCAGATCGTGCGGATGTCCTCCAACACGCTGTCCAAGGCCGTATACTTGACTGCGACCAGCAGAAGGTCTGCCCCCTTGGCCTCTTCCGGCGTACAAACCCTGGGCCGCAAGGTCACAATCTCTTTCTTGTTGTTGACTGCGATGCCTTCCCGTTCCAGGCGCTCTTTACGCGCGCCGTCCGCGACGACACAGAAATCAACGCCGTCTTTTCCTGCCAGCGCGTATGCAATAAAAGAGCCCACTGCGCCTGCGCCGATGAGGGCTACTGATCGAATTTCCATTTCAACCTCCTGCTTGTTCACGCCTCCGCAATGCACTCGATCTCACAGAGTGCGCCCTTGGGAAGGTCCTTGACTGCGACGCAGCTTCTGGCCGGTTTGGATGTAAAATACTTGGCGTACACTTCGTTAAAGGCAGCAAAATCCGCAATCTCCGCAAGGAAGCAAGTCGTCTTGACAACCTTATCCGCGGAAGAGCCTGCCGCCTCGAGAATCGCGAGGACGTTCTTGCAGCTCTGCTCGGTCTGTGCCGCAATCCCTTCCGGCATCTGGCCCGTCGCAGGGATGATCGGAATCTGGCCGGATGTGTAGACCATTCCGTTTACGATAAATCCCTGAGAATAAGGGCCGATAGCTCCGGGTGCGTTGTTTGTGCTGATCACTTTCATTGATATATTTCCTCCTTTTCGGTTGTTAACTTCTTTTGTGCCGGCTTCCGCCTTCTGTTTTGACCGGTTGCTGCCTTCTTACTGTCCGGCTGCCTTTTGATGATCGGCTGCTAACCTCTGTCATGCAGCCATGCGATCAGGTCGTTCAATGAAGGCAGGATCACCGCCGCTTTCTGCTGCATCTCCTCATTGGGTGCGAGCCGGTCGGGCACCATGACAGGCTGCATGCCTGCGTCGAAAGCCGCCCTGATGCCGTTGTGGGAGTCCTCGATGACGTATGTCTCTTTGAATCCTTCCGACGAAATGCCCATCTGCGCCGCGCATGTCAGGAAGATCTCCGGATCCGGCTTTCCATGCTCTACCATGTCCCCGCTCACGATCACGTCAAAATATCGCAGCACGTCGTGCCTCTGCAGTACCTTGTCGATCATCCGTCTCGGTGAAGAGGAAGCCAGTCCCACGGGAATCTCCTGCCCTTTGAGATATTGCAGGATCTCCTTTGCTCCCGGTTTCAGCTGCATCTGCCCGGTCTCGACCACATTGGCAAAGTAGTCCCTGCAGGCCTTGTAGGTCCTGTCCATATCAAACTGCGGCAGATACCCGAAAGTCTCCGTCATGATCCTGCGCTCCTGGTCGTCCGTGACGCCTGTGGCGAGATCCACTGCCCTTCTCATATCGTCCTCGGGAAGGCCATAGAGCTCCGCCGCGTGCAGATAGCCCGCCAGATACACGGCTTCCGAATCTGAAATTACGCCGTCCATATCAAAAATAACATTCATAAACGCTCTCCTTTCCACACATTATACACGGCAAGGGGGCACCGAACCAGTAAGATTTAGAACAGTTCGGATATGGGTCCTTCAGGGGCTCCGCGCTCAAGAGCTGAAAGTCGCCCTTCAGGACCCCTATCCTTACTGATCACTCCAGCCGGAAACCGCGCGCAAGCATAAAAAAGGCAGCAGCCTGTTTGAAAGGGGAAAGGCTGCTGCCGGAAAGGATGATTGTGACTTCCTGATAGGAACTTATGGATTTGTGTGCGATCGGATTATGCTGCTGCGTAGAGTCCGATGCTTGCTACGAAAGCGATGAGTACGCGAACCCAGCTTGTGATGAAGCGGGAGTACATGACGGATACAACACCGACCTCAACGGTCTCTGTCTCAGCTTCTGCAAGGCCAAGGCCTACAGGGATGAAGTCGCAGGCTGCGTGGCAGTTCAGTGCGAACAGACCGACCAGTGCAAGTGTAGGAGAAATTCTGCCGGCTGCGATCTCAGCGCCCATGATACCGCCGAGGATCTGGGAGATAACAGCGCCGGGTCCAAGGATTGCGGACAGACCGGGGATCGAGCAGACGATACCGAGGATCAGAAGTCCTACGAAGTTGCCCAGCAGGGGCTGAAGCAGTGTGGAGAAGAAGTTACCAAAGCCTGTGCCGTTGATGATACCGATCAGCAGGGATACGAAGCCCATGAAAGGAAGCAGTGTGGTGATGCAGGTCTGAACGGCGTCACGAGCTGCCTGGTTGAATGTTGCGACAACCTTACCTGCGCCAAGACCGATCTTAGCCAGTGCGTTGCCTTTTCCGTTCTCAGCCATCTGCTCGGAGAGCTTCTTGCTGGTGTCGATGCCGCCCTTCTTCTCGGGAGCGGGAGCTGCCTCTTCTACAGGAGCTGCCTCTACGGGAGCTGCGGAGCCGTCTGCCAGTGCGATGTTGGCATTGGTAACGCCGGATACATAGATATCTTCTTTGATGTACTGTGCCAGCGGGCCTGCCTTACCAACGGGGTTGATGTTGATGGTAGGGATTCTCTTCTTGGGATAGAGGCCGCAGCGAAGTGTGCCGCCGCAGTCGATGATCACGAGTGCAAGCTGATCTTCAGGGCAGCTTGTCTTGAAGCCGTTTACGGGCTCAAGGCCGGACAGCTCAACGATCTTGTCGAGGATCTCGGGAGCGACGCCGCCGCCTGTGATGTACATAACTTTGTTCTTCTGCTCTGTGCCCTGGATGGTAAGGGGGCCGCCAAATCCGCCTGAACCTTTTTCTACACGAATTGCTCTATATTCTGCCATTTTATTTTCCTCTCTTTCTATCTCTCGATGCTCGCCCCAGTTCGGTGAGCCGATAACTGCTATGGTATGGTATCGATGCTCGCCCCTGTTCGGTGAGCCGGTAAATACAAATGTTATGGATCTTAGTGCGTCAGTCTGTGATGGCTTCTATAGCCTGATCAGTGTGTCTTGAGCTCTTTGCTAAGCTCGATGCCCTGCTGTTTCTGTACGAATGCGGTTGTGAAGTCGGTTGCCCATCCGGAGATGAAGTTTGCTACGAAACCGACCAGCATGTAGCGAAGTGCAAGGGGTGTGGAGTCAAGTCCGAGTGCTGTAACACCCTGTGCGATTCCGAGGTAGATCAGGATCTCGGAAGGGTTGATGTGAGGGAAAATACCGCTGTTGGTGTGGCAGTGGTAACTTGCTGCTGCGTAGTAGCTGGGCTTGTAGAACTCAGGCATGAACTTGCCCATGGAGAGTGCCATCGGGTTACCGAGCATGAATGCGCTGATCCAGGGAAGAACTGCGTAGCGGAGGATCGGATTGCTTGTGCAGACCTTAGCGACAACTTCGATTCTCTCGTCACCGATCAGAGCGATGACTGCGTTCATCATGATGAGGAGCATCAGGATGGTGGGGATGATACCGGTTACCCAACCCATGAACTGCTCACCGCCGAGCTGGAAAACACCCATGAATGCCGAAGCGAATTTAACCAAAAAATCCATATTATACCGCCTTTCTTAAAATCCTTGTTTGTGAAATTCTTTTTTCAAGCGGAGTCGGAGCTGCTGTTTCGGGGACCAGTTCGCCGGCCTGGTATTTTCTGTAGGTGAGCGCCGCATCGGCGATCGCCTTGCGCAGGTTTCGGTGATTTTGGGGACCGTCCTCTTCGGTGAGATCTCCGATAAAGCGTCCTTCAAAACCGTTCAGGTCCTTAAACCTTGTAAATGCGGTGACGCCTTCGAGCTTTTTGCCCTCCTGGATGATCCCGTCCTCGTCGATCCGAAACATCACGATGGCGCCTGCGTGAAATCCGCCTGATTTTCTTCCAAAAGCAACTTTGCCCTTCCGGCGAAGCTTTATGAATTCATTGTTGAGATGCTTCATCTGCATAAAACTGAAGAATCCCTGCAGCGCGAATGCGATTCCCGCGACGATGATCACTGCCAGCATGTTCCGACCTCCGTTTCTGTGTTTTGGCTGCTGTTTATTTCAGTGCTTTTATTGTTTCAGTGCTGTGATCAGCTCTGTTTTTTCTCTGGTCCGATCAGCCTCTGGACTTACCGCCGGAGATGTTGATCGTGGTTCCTGAGATGTAGCTGGATCTGTCGGATACCAGGTACGCGACCAGTTCGCCGACTTCGTCGAGCTTTCCGTCACGGCCCATGGGGATGACCTTGGTGTAATCAGTGGAGAGCTCTTCGGGCTTTACGCCGCGGGTGTAAGCAAGTGCCTCGTTGTAAGCGGGTGTGCGAAGGCCGGTAGCTTCCATGATGCCGGGAGCGACTGCGACGACGCGGATGTTGTACTTGCCAAGTTCCTTCGCCCAGCTGCGGGTGAAGCTGTCGCAAGCGCCCTTGGTTGCGGAGTAAGCTGACTGACCCTGGGAGCCTTCCTTACCGGACTCGGAGGACATGTTGATGATGACGCCGCCGCCCTGCTTGAGCATCTGCTTTGCAGCTGCCTGTGCGCAGTACATAAGACCCTTGACGTTGATGTTGAACATGATGTTGAAGGATTTCTCGTTCAGCTCGTATTCCGGTCTCTCGCCCTTGACGTCGACCAGGAGTCTGGGGAGGTTTACACCTGCGTTGTTGACGATCGCGTCGAGCTTTCCGTATTTTGCCACGACTGCGTCGACCATCGCCTGTACGCTTTCCTGACTTGTGACGTCACACTTTACGCAGTAGATGCCTTCCTTCTCATCGCCTGTCTCAACGCTGACATCTGCGATGACCGGAACCGCTCCGGCGTTCTTCAGTGTGGTGACTACGTGGAATCCGATTCCGGAAGCACCGCCTGTGACGATCACGACTCTGCCGTCAATTCCTAACCAATTCTGACTCATTTCATTTCCTCCTTTGTTTGATTTGTATGTTGGAACAGCAGATCTTCCTGCCTTGCTCTTTCTTATCTGCTGTTTCCGTTTCCTTTGTTCTGATGCCATTGTATGGGAGGAAATAAGAAACTTTAATGCGTTCAATTTCGCACGGATGGAAAGGAATTAGTGCGGTGGATTGCACCGATTTGGAAATGAATTAGTACGGGGATTTGCCAAAAAAGTGAAATAGATTAGTGCAGTAGATTTCCGCGGAGTGGAAATGAGGTGAACGAAATGACCGGCGCCATCCGAGCGACACTGAGGAAGTACACGGCATAAGATTTGTGCTTCTATGAAATGAGCAAATATTTGTGTGGATAATACAAAGAGCTGCGGCAGGCCTGGTAGTCTGTCGCAGCTCTTTACTTATTTGTACTTTGTGGTGTGTAAGTTCAGAACCACTCTTTTTTCACCGGTGATGGTCAGATGAAGGACCGCTCTTTTCATCCGTGGCGGTCAGATGAGAAACTGCTCTTTCACCGCCGGTTTGAGGGTCCACATCCTGTTGAATGTATCCCCCTCGATACGGAAGAAGTGTTCTTCCTTGGTGGGGAAGATCCTGGAGGTGAAGACCGCGTCGCCGTCGTTTACGAAAATCTCGATGGAACTGCTGTCCACAAAGATTCTAAGGTGAGACAGGCCGTTCTCCAGCGGTCTTGTGCGGCTCTCGCCTTCCGACTCGTTAAATCTTGTCCTCATGCCGCTTCTGTCCACCGTGATCTCTTTTCGGTCCTCGCTGTAGAGGATCGACAGGCCGCCTTTTCCGGCTTCATCCGTAAACAGATAGAGGCTGACATCTCCTTTGCGGCAGTCCAGTTCCACTTCTGCGGCGCGCGGCAGCGCATAGCAACCCGCTTCGTTGGCCGTAAAGGGGAGTTTCTCATCTCTGAGTTTCTTGAGTTCCGGCAGGGGCTGCTGGATCAGACGTCTGCCCCTGACCGTCAGCTCTCTGGGAAGCGTCAGGCACCCGGCCCAGTCCTCTTCGTCCGTCGGATAGCTTACGTCCGGCACGCCCATCCAGGCGATCAGGATTGCCTTGTCCGCGTCCTGCAGGTTGTTGGCACAGGCCGCCGCATAGGAATCGAAGCCAAAATCCAGCACGTGGAACTGTCCGTCCGGCGTAAAGGTCAATGTCTCCCAGTCCATATTTCCGATGATATAGCCGTTGTGGTTCTGGCTCTGTCCCCTTCCGGGAATGGTCAGGTGCTGCGGGCACAAAAGCAGCACGTCTCTGCCGCCGATATGCTCTACAGAAGGGCACTCCCACATGTCGCCAAACGATTCGAATCCCGGCACTTTCATCTCTCCGAGGAAGGTCCATCCGTGCTGCAGATCCTCCGACGAATACACCAGTGCGCAGCCCCTCTTGTCCTTGGTCTGGGCGCCGATGATCATATAGTAGGTGTCACTTCCGGGAATGCGGATGATCTTGGGATCTCTCTGGTGCTCCGTGTAGTCGGGATTGGCCCCGAATAAGGGCAGCGGATACTTCTCCGGCCAGCCGTCGTTGCCGAGTCTTGCCAGGCATGTGTAGGCGTGGCGCGTCCAGTCTGCGTCCCTGTGATTGCCCGTGTAATAGAGGTATATTTTGTCATCGATGGGCATGGCCGAGCCCGAATAGACGCCCTTATTGTCGTAGCCGTCCTCCTGATCCGGCAGGAGGCAGACGCCGAGATTCTTCCAAGTCACCAGATCCTTGGAAATAATGTGGTACCAGTGCTTGAGGCCGTGCACCGCGCCCCAGGGGCACCACTGATAGAAAAGGTGCCAGCGATTATCATGCCAGACAAATCCGTTGGGATCGTTCATCAGACCGGTGACTGCCTGGTTGTGAAAGGTCTGCCTGTAAGCGGATTTGCTGATCCTGTCATACAGGTCCTTGAGCTCCTGCGGATCCTTCAGATAGCGATATTTCTCTTCCCGCGTCCATTCTCTCATTGCTATATCTCCTCCATGATTTAAAAAGGCAATGACTTGTAAGCCCCCATCTGCCGTTCGTCACTGCCTGTCCCGTACTGCTTCTATTTTACAATATTCTTAAATTTCCGTACATGGAATTGTTTATGCAATTGGTGACTATGGGATTGTTTATGCATTTGGCGGCTATACGCCCGATGACCTGCCTGCGCAGACAATCTCGCAGGGATCATATTTACATTTTCACCAAATGCAATTAGGATGAGTAAGGTAAACAACAGCAAACCATCATCCAGCGATTAGGATGGGTAAGGCAAGCAGTATCAACCCTTCATCCCGCAACAGGCCATAGGAAATACACATGAACTACGAAGAATTCATCCGTAACTACCACAATCACAGCCCCTTTGCCAACTCCATCGGGCTCCGGCTCACCGCCATGGAGGACGGGCACGCGGAGGGAGAGATTGCGATCACGCCCTCTCTCTTTAATCCCATTGGTTCCATCCACGGCGGCATTTATTATACGCTCGCCGACACGGTTGGCGGCTGCGCCGCAAGGACCAGAGGCCAGATTCCCACTACGATCGAGGGCAAGATCAATCATATCCGCGCGGCCACGCACAAGGACAAGAAGCTCATCGCCAAAGGGGACGTCATCCACTTCGGCCGCAAGACAATCGTGAGCTCCGTGGAGATCACCAATGACAGCGGACAGACCCTGTGCGTCGGTCTCTTCACCTTCTTTGCGCTCAACAAGGAGGACCTTGCCTCCTTTGTGTGATGGGCCTAGGCATCAATGATCGCATGTTAATCCGCCCGAAGTCCCTACATCTTCTGGATCATGCAGGCGACGGTGTACTCCACGCGCTCCTTGGGCGTCTCCAGGCTGCACCCCAGGAGTTTGCGGATGTTGGCCATCCGGTACAGAATGGTGTTCCTGTGTATGTACAGCTCCTCGGACATGGCCTTGATGCTGCCGCCGTTTCTAAGGTACGACTCCAGTGTCACAAGATAGTCCCCGTTGTGCTCCCGGTCGTACTCGAGGATCGGCGCGAGGAGCTTGCCGGACAGGTCCGTGAGGAGCTTCCTGTCCTCCACCAGATACAACATCTGATACAGTCCCATCGTGTCAAAATACAGAAGCCCCTCTTTTCTCTTTAACGCCATCTCCGCTGCGGCGCGCGCCCTCTTGAAGGCAAAGTGCAGGTTTTCGATGTCCTTCACCTGATCGCTCACGCCGATATAGACCCTGCGATCGGGAATCTTGCGCTGCGTCCGGTCGAAGAAGGAATCCAGAATCTGCGCGCACTCCTCCTCCCGCATCGCGTTCATAATGATCACAAAGTAGGAATCGTAATAAAAGAAATGCCCGTTGTGGGTCAGATTGGTCAGGTACAGCTGCAGGCGGTAGGCAATCCTCTTGCGCTCCACCGTATCCATCTTGTCCAGATCCCCCGTCGTGACCAGTGCCACCTGAAACGTCCCATCCAGGTCAAAATACGGAAGAAGCTCCCGGTTATAGAGATCCCTCGCCTCCGGATTCTCAATGGCGTGGATCAGGGCCCCGGAAATCTGCTCATCCGTCGTCGACTGCACAAAGATCCGGAAGGTCAGGTCTTTGATCATATCCGCCAAAAAGATTTCCCATGGCACCGTCAATAGCGGAAACCCATTGGCGTCGCAATATTGCTTCACCGACTGCGGGATCTCCTTGACATAATAGCCCGTGTTCACGATCAACCCCGATGAATTGTGGCTGTTCAGTTCCTCCACCAGTTTCAGCATATCTGTTTCCTTCTGAAACCCGAGTCCCGTCGTGACGGCCAGCTCCTTGCCTGAGAAATTGTGGATGATGGTCATATCCTCCAGCATCATAAGCCAGCTGATCGAATTGGACCATCCGCCGTTCCCGGCGACCATTTTCATCTTGTAGCGATTCTGCGCTACAACAAGCATATCTTCAATTGTGAATCCCATACGTAATCCCTCCGCAATATAGATCCTCGGATATGGGTCCTTCAGGGGCTCCGCGCTTAAAAGCTGAAAGTCGCCCTTCAGGAATCCACATCTTCCGTCAAATCAAAATCCTCGGATATGGGTCCTTCAGGGACTCCGCGCTTAAAAGCTGAAAGTCGCCCTTCAGGACCCATATCCTTGGATTTATTATACCATCATCATTGTGCTCACAGCACAATTTATGCATTGAGATTTGCGCTCGTGTACCGTAGAAATGTATATTGCATCTGGTATTATGGTCTTAGAAAACAAAAGGGGATTGCAACAACGGCAATCCATTCCGATACATTTTATTCATCATAAGGGGAGGTCATAGATATGAGGATCATGAGTGACAACGTTTATTTCGATAAGCTGACAGATACACACAAAATGCCTGAGTGGGTTCGCGCAGAGCGCTATGAGTACTGCGAAGACTTCTTTGGAAGCGTAACCGATGACAAGCGCGGCAGCTTCTTCACAAGACTGCTCTCCGTCATGACTAGCATCTTCGCATAATGCAGTTGCAAGATTAACTGCAAATCTAGTTGCAGGACGAATTGCAAATCCAATCACAACCTGAAATAAAAGAGCTGGCGTATGAAGTAAATTCTTCGTACGCCAGCTCTTTTGTGCGGAGAGCTGTCTCTTTGGATCTGATGCTGTTTTGGGCATAGAAGAATATTTTCCGTGATCGTACTCCCCCGCTACCGCCTCACTTCGCCTTAATCCCCGCCTGGATCCTGGCCCTGTTCAGCACCTCATTGACTGCGAGGCTGTGTTCGAGCTGTTTGTAGCAGAATTCATAATCCTGCTCCTTAATAGCGCGGATGAACTGCTTGAATTCCGGGATCATTCTCCGCTCCGCGTAGTGCTCCTCGGCGACCTCGCAAGTGCCGTCCCGCAGCTGCAGCGTCACGTTGCCCACCTTGTTGGGCGTCATGTCGCTCTTAATGAATCCGTTGGTGCCCTGGATGATCGCACTGCTGTCACCGTTGCAGTCCTTGGCCGCGACACAGACCGCTGTGAACTTGGGATACAGCATCATGAGCACGCCGCTCGTGTCGATGTTCCTCTCCATGTTGGGGAAGTAGGAAATGCTGTCCGGCCTGCCAAAATACTGCATCACATAATGAATATTGTAGAGGTTGAGATCCATCAGCGCGCCGCCAGACTTCTTGGGATCAAAGGCAGGCGCAATAATGCCCTTCTTGAAATTATCATAGCGACTGGAGTACTGGCAGAATCTGCACTGCACGATCTTAATATCTCCCAGAAGAGGAAGCCATTCGCGGATCTTGCGGTAGCCTTCCATATAGACCGTCGTGATCGCTTCAAACAGGAAGAGGTTCTTCTTGCGGGCCAGCGCCGCGAGGCTCTCCGCCTCCCCCGCGTCATCCGTCATCGGCTTCTCCACAATGACGTTCATTCCCATTTCGAGTGCCTTTTTGCAATAGCCAAAATGCAGGTTATTGGGAACGGCCACATAGACAGTATCAATGCCTGTCTCACACAGTTCCTCGAGATTTGACACGGCCTGCGGGATTCCATACTGCTGACTGAGCGCCTCCGCCTTGGCAAACCCACTGGGGCTTCCCATGATCGAAAGAACTTCCAGTCCCTCCATTTTGACAAGTTCCGGAAGAAATTCCTTCACGATCATTCCTGTACCAATGATTCCAAGTTTCATAATCTATTTCCTTTCACAGCGCCCAAGGCGTAAATGCGAACGCCGCCGCGATCACAAGCCCCGGCAGCATATTGGCAACACGGATTTTCCTGCCCCAGACCAGGTTCACGCCCACGCAGAAGATCATGACCGATCCGACCATAGAAAGGTTGGCCAGTGCCTGGTCCGTCATCAGCGGACTGATCAGTCTCGACAGCAGTGTCACGCTGCCCTGGAGGATTGCCACCGGCACGGCGGAGAAAGCGCACCCTTTGCCAAGGGAGCCCGTCATGGCGATGATGATGATAAAGTCCAGCACTGCTTTGGCAATCAGTGTGGAAGGGTCTCCCAGAATGCCATCCTGGATCGATCCGACGATGGCCATGGCGCCGACGCATACCGTCAGGGACGCTGTGAGAAATCCCTCGATGAAGAGATTGTCCTTGGCGTTTCCGCTCTTGATCTTGAGCCACTCTCCAAACTCTTCCAAATGCCGCTCAATATCGAGAAACTCTCCGATCAGCGTGCCGAGTACCAAAGAGAGAATGAGGAGCATCGAGTGACCGCCTGCAATCCTGTCTCCCTCCACGCGCACCATTTCCTCCAGCGCGCCGCTGATGCCCAGAAAGAGTACGCATACGCCGCTGGCCTTGGCCAGCGCATCCTGCTGTCTGTCCCCGAGAAAGCGGCCGAAGAAGCTGCCCAGAAGGCCGCCGGCGATGATCGCCAGCACGTTGACCACGGTCCCGATCCCGGGGAATGTAAAACTACCTGTCATAATTACCTGCCTTTATCAATGTTTTGGCATCGCTACTTGTTGCGCGTTAGCAAATGCCGTATGAATACATATAGGCAGATCACAAACGCCAGTATATATCCAAAGAACCCCAGCGCCGGGATGCCCAACAGCTGCGGCTGCATGTCTGTCGTGCAGATGATCGAGGAGCTGATGAGAAGCGCCATGACCCACAGGCCCATGACTACGTTTCGGACCAGCTGTCTCATCAGGTGGGAGAATTTTCTGGTCGCATCCAGTTCCATGTTGATCCGGGACTGGCCTTTGAGATACTCCTCCAGCGCGATTTTGACGAGGGGCGGGATATCCAGCGTTCGCCCGGCCGCCTTGTAGATGCGCCGTCCTGCCTTCCCCGCTTCTTCCTTCCAGTCAAAATTCTGCAGCATCTCTTCTTTGAGCCGGCTCGCCGCGATTTCCGCCATGTTGATATCAGGGCTGATGTTGAGGAGCACGCCCTGCATCTGGGTCAGACCCCGCACCAGCATAGTCATGCCGTGAGGAAGCTTGATCCCATTGCCTTTCATGATCTCCATCACGTCCTTGAAGAACTCCACCGCGTCGATGCTACCCATGGAAGCATTTCCATAGCGGTCCATCAGATCGCGCAGCTCGCCGTAGAGCTTGCCGGAGTCGATCTTGCCCTGCACGTCACCAAGCTCCAGAATGGTTGATTCCAGCACGGCGATGTCGCCCACAGCGATGGCACGCACTGCTCTCGCCATCAGGTTTCTGTCGCGATTGGACAAGCGTCCCATCATGCCCATGTCAATCCAGACGATCTTGCCGTCCATAACCTTTACATTGCCGGGATGCGGGTCCGCGTGGAAGAAGCCGTCTTCCATGACCTGCTTGACATAATTGTTGACCAGCTTGCGGCCGATCTCCCCCAGATCGTACCCCTCAGCCAGAAGGCTCTTCTTGTCATCCACTGGGCATCCGCCTATGTACTCCATGACCAACACACGGGATGTCGTGTATTCATGGTAGAGCTTGGGGCAGCGGATATATTGGATTCCCTGATTGTTGCGGGTGAACTCCTCCATATTGGCGGCTTCCTTGAGGAAGTCCATCTCCTCCTGCGCCGTGGCCCACAACTCGTCCAGAACCATGTCAAAATCTACAACGTTCTTAAAACCTCCGACCGGCGGCAGGATGCCGACCGCTCTCTTTAAAAGGCCGATATCCCTGGCCATGATGTCATAGATGCCCTTGCGCTCTACTTTGACAATGACGTCTCTGCCGTCCAGGAGCTTGGCCCTGTGGACCTGGGCAATGGAGGCCGATCCAAGCGTTTCGTGCTCGATCGATGCGAAAATATTGCGCCAGTCCTCTCTGTAGGACCGGTTGATGACTTCCTCGACTTCCGAGAAGGGCATGGGCGTGACCTCGCTCGTCAGCTTCATCAGCTCATCACAATAGCGCTGCGGCAGCACGTCGGAATGAAGCGACATGATCTGCCCCAGCTTCACATAGGTGGGCCCCAGCTCCTCTAAGATCGCGCGCAGTTTCTCCGGCGTCAGACCTCTTGTGATCTGGTGTTTGCCAAGGACCGCGGTGATCTCCCGAAGCCTTGCCCTGTTGTCAATCTTGGCCTTGTCGGACTGCGCCGCCCGATCCGGCTCCGTGTCATACGCGGACCGATCTGTTCCCGCGTCGTTTTCCGCCTGGCCCGGCTCCGCGGCATTCTCCGAAGGGGCGCCCGATCCCGGATCCGGCGCCCCAGCCATTTTATTATCTGTCGCAGCCGTTTGCTGCTCCTCGTTCCTGTTCTCTTCGCTCAACGTTCCTTATTCTCCGGTCTTGCCAGACTCCTCAGCCTTCGCGATGAACGCTTTGAGTTTCTCGAGTTCCTCTGCGGACATGCTGGCGATCTTCTGTTCCAGGGTAAGATCCTTCTCCTCCGCAGCTACTTCTTCAGAAGCCTTTGCAGCTTCGTCCATGCTCTTCTTGACGTTTCTCTTGAGTTCCTGGTTGAGCTCCTTGCCCTGCTCGACGGTCAGCTCACCCTTCTTTACCAGGTCATCTACAACCTGCTGGGATTTCTCTACTGTCATGGCTGCTGCGCCAATTCCCATAAGCAGAAACTTCTTGATTCCATCGCCGATCATCTTATCCATCATTACCCTACCTTTCCAAGGCTAAGCCTTCTGTTACAATATATTTTGACAAATGATCATTGTGCCTGGCCCTTAGCCGGCAAGATTCACAATGAACGCCCACAGTTTGGGAAAGAAAATAATGCCGCCCGTGACCGCCGTCCAGATTGCCGCGATCAGCACTGCGCCGGCCGCGCAGTCCTTGGCTCTCTTGGCGAGCGGCTGCCAGTCCTCTGTCACGAGGTCCACCACAGACTCCACGGCTGTGTTGACAAGTTCCAGTCCCATGATCAGGCCGAACAGTGTGAAGCAGATACACCATTCCGTCACGGAAATATGGAGGAGGAATCCGAATATCACAACCATCACGGCGGCAAAACAGTGAATCTTGATATTTCTCTCCTCGACCACACAGACCACAATCCCCTGCCAGGCGTTTGCAAAGCTGCGCGCCAGCGACTGTCTGGAAGCGTCATGATTCCTATTCTCACTTGCGGATGTGTCGTGCTCCTTCATACTGTCTTTCCTTCCTTTCCAGTTCCTAGTATAGCACCAATCCCTGCCACACACCAAAAAAAAGAAAGCGGTGCACGCGCAGATGCACCGCTTTTTCTATATGTGCGCGCCTTAAAGGCGTGACAATCATACATAACTTCGTCAGAAGACGAATCAGCAAACCTTGTAGCAGATCTTGCCGGGGTTGAGAATCATCTTGGGATCGAATACTCTCTTGATGCCTTCCATCAGTCTCATCTGTGCAGGACCGGAGAAGTCTGCCAGATAGTCCATCTTGCCGTGGCCGATTCCGTGCTCACCGGAGATCAGGCCGCCGAAATCTGCTGCTTTATGATAAATGTCCTTCATGAAGACTTCGACGTCTTTCTGGAAGGTCTCTTTGTCGACTGTATCATCGCCGCATGCGTAGATGTGAAGGTTTCCGTCGCCGGCGTGGCCAAAGCTCTTGATCTTGAAGCAGTATCTGTCCTCTGTGGATTTTACATAGGTCAGGTACTCGGCGATCTTGGTTACAGGGACAACGACGTCGCACTCATCCAGCCATGTGGTCTCCGCCTCGATAGCCTCGAGGAAGGAAGAACGGGCTGCCCATGCGTCGCGCTTCTTGGCGGGCGTATCTGCGACCAGAACGTCGATCGCGCCTTCTTCAAGAACCATCTCCGCGGCTCTCTCTACGACGTCATTGAGCTGGTCCATGTTGTCGCCGTCGAATGTGACGAGCAGGTATGCGCCTACGTCGAAGCCCTCGATCTGCTTGGGGAACGTGCTTCTTCCGATGAATCTCTCGGAGGAAAGGACGATCTCTCTCTCCATGAACTCAACAGCCTGCGGATTGAGGCCGTGCTTCATGAACTTGGGAACTGTAGCGATACACTCGTCGAGGCCTGCGAAAGGAATGATCAGGGAGACTGTCTCCTTAGGAGCAGGGATGACCTTCAGGGTCAGCTCTGTGATGATGCCGAGTGTTCCCTCGGAACCGATCATCAGGTTGAGCAGGGAATATCCTGTGCTGGTCTTGGAAACCGTAGCGCCGAGCTTGATGATCTCGCCTGTCGGGAGAACAACGGTCATCGCGCGCACGTAATCTCTTGTGCATCCATATTTGACAGCGCGCATACCGCCGGCGTTGGTGGAAACGTTGCCGCCGAGGGTTGCGAACTTCTCGCCCGGATCCGGGGGATACAGAAGGCCTCTGCCAAGAGCGTCCTCTGCCAGATCGTGAAGAAGAACACCGGGCTCTACGCGGACAACGAAATTGTCCTCATCGTACTCAAGGATCTTGTTCATCTTCTGCATGTCGATCATGACGCCGCCGTAGATGGCGACAGACGCTCCTGTCAGGCCGGTACCGGCACCGCGAGGGATTACAGGGATATTGTTCTCATAGCAGATCTTGACGATTGCCGCAATATCTTCTGTGTTGGTTGCGTCTACAACTACTTCAGGGGGATTTGAGCCGTAGATCGGCATCTCATCGCGGAAAAAATCTTCATTGATATCCTTGCCTGTATGTACCTTACCGGGTACGATCTTCTCGATCTGGGCAATGATTTCAGGAGTTACTTTGTTATACATGTTGTCTGCTCCTTTCATAAATCCTGTGCGTTGATTCAAGCCGTCTGTACCAGCTTAAATCCGACTAACAGTTGCGCCTAAATAGTCCCCTTTGGTCAACCAATTTGTATACATTGGTTCTACCACTTTGCATAATTATAATACCCTCTACCAACAGTCACTGTCAATGAAACTCTGCCGGCAGAGGGTGATTTCTATGTTTTCACTATATTTTGGCAACAATATTTGTAATTATTGCCAGCTATCCCTTAAATTGTCTGATATATTCGAAGTGGCGGTTCAGGCCGTCCAGGCCCATCTTGAGATCGCTGTCCACAACGCCCATGACAAGAAGGCGGTGTGCGGACTCGAGCATGTCGTTGCTCCGCATTCCCTCGATGATCTTGCCGCGCAGAACGGGGATGTAGTCCTCGATCACGTTGGTCAGCGCGCTGTACGTAGTGATCAGATAGTCGTTGCGAGAGGCCTCGATCAGCGTCCGATGCAACGCCATGTCGTGCTCATAGCGGTCCTTCTCCGTCTCCGCAGACAGGAGGGCGTCCAGATGCGCCTTGATCTGTATCTTCTGCCGCTCGGAGGCATTGACCACCGCAAGATGCATGGCCTCCCTCTCCAGGCAGTAGCGGAACTGGTTCAGATCGTCCCGGCCCATCTCCTTCATGGTATAGATCAGTGACAGCATCTCCGTCATCGGCACGTCAAAATTCAGAGAGACATAGTGTCCCGCTCCGTGCCGGGAGGCAGTTACGCCCATGTTCTCCAGAATTCGCAGGCCCTCTCTGACCGAACCCCGGCTGATTCCCAGCTGCTCGGCAAGTTCCCGCTCTCCCTGCAGCCTGTCGCCGGGCTTGAGTCTCCCCTTAAGGATCTCCCCTTTGATCAGATCGATCACAAGCTGATATGGCTTTTCTTTCTTCAAATCCTGATGATTTTCAGTCGCAGACATCATAAACCTCATCAATTTCAAACTTATGCTTTTCATTATAGAGGATTCATATTCGAGGGGCAAGTTTGTTAGGGCTTCACGCCCCCTGAAAGCGGAGCGGCAGCTCCATCCGGTTAGCAGTAAGGAGTTTCTCATCCCGCAGGATCTCCCGGGCCGGTCCGTCCGCCGCGACTTTGCCGCCCGCAAGCAGGATCACGCGGCTGCAGGTGTCGTAAATCATGTCCAGATCGTGGGACGTGATGATCTTGGTCTGCGGCAGGCTATTGATCGCGCGGATCACAACGCGGCGGTTATAAGGGTCCAGCGCAGAGGTCGGCTCGTCCATCAGAAGGACCTCCGGCTCCATGGCGAGCACAGTCGCAACCGCCGCCATGCGCTTTTCTCCGCCGGAAATCTTGTGGTTGTAGAGATATTTAAGGTCCATAAGGCCCAGGCTCTCCAGAGTACTGTCCACTCTCTCCTCAGCCTCTTGGCGCGTCATTCCACTGTTCAGAAGGCCAAACATCATGTCCTCCAGCACTGTGGGCATGAACATCTGGTTGTCGGAGTTCTGCAGAACGAAACCGAGCTTCTCGCGGATGCCGGCAATATGGGCAGGGAGGACCTCCAACCCGTCCACCAGGATCGTTCCGTCAAAGAACTGTTTTGACACACCTGCGCCGGGCCCCGCAAGACCCAGAAGCAATTTCATCACCGTGGATTTTCCGGCGCCGTTGGCGCCGATGAGGCCTACCGTCTCTCCTCTTTGCACATGAAAAGAAACCGATTGGACCACCGGCTTTCCCTTCTCATATGCAAATGTCACATTCTCAAATCGTATCATACTCTCCGATTCTCCGATTCTCCAGCGCCGTGTCATTGTCTTTGGCGTCCGGCCGGCGTTCTACACGCATCCCCCTGCGTTAACGCGTCACAAGCATGCCCAGAAGCTGCGTCAGGTTGACGTTCCGCGCGGCGATAAAGAAAAGGATCCAAACAGCCGCATAGGCGGCGTCTCTCGCCGACCCGGCCCGTTCTTCCGAGTAATAGAATTCCCCCCGGTAGCCCCGCAGCAGCATCGAGGAATAGAGCTCCTCCGCCCGGTCCATACTGCGCAGAAGGAGCTGGCCCAGGAAGGAGCCCCACGCCGTGTAGTGGATGCCCTTTTGCCCGGGCGCGCGCAGGCTGTAGGCCTTGGTCATGACCGAAACCTCCTCGGCCAGCACGGCCGCATAGCGGTAGGTCAGAAGGAGCAGCGTCACGAGGATCTGCGGCACGTGGATCTTTCTGAGCACGCCGCAGACTGCCTCGATCCTGGTCGTCGCCATGAGAAGGAACGACGCGGCGAGACAGAAGACGCCTTTCACCATGAGCGTCACCATGGAGATCATCCCCGTGGTCACGACGAAACTGCCAATCGGGAAGGCCGGCGTTCGGTCCAGGAAGGGGTTCAGAACGCCTACCGCGCACACCAGGGGCAGCACAAAGCGCAGCTTGTACAGGCAGGTCATGACCGGCACTTCGCTCACCGCGAACAGTACCGCCGGGTAAAAGACCATAAAGAGCAGCCCGCTCATATTGTATTTGTCAAAAGATACCACGATCAGAATGTAGACCACTGTCACAAGAAGCTTCGCCGCCGCGCTTACTGCGTGGATCGGCGAAGCTTTTGCTGCCAATTCGTCCATTTCTCTCAGGTCGTGGATCGACTGATCGATTGTCCGGCTCATAATGCTTCTGTTACTTCTTTTCTCTTTCTAAAGAACCTTCCTACCAGGCAAATTGCCAGCGCTGCAGCCGCGACCATCGCGCTTCCGGCGATCCCCGATACAGTTGTCCCCATCGGGCTTTCGCTGTTCGCAAACGCGTAATCGGGAAGAACGGAGGTTTTCTCCTGCAGAGAAGCCGCCGCTTCCGCCGCCTGACTGCGCACGCCGAAGTTGTCTTCATCCAGTCCCATATTCGCGCTGTAGCCGGCCTCCTCGTTTCCAAAGAGCGCCCACTCCAGACCATCCGGATTGCCGCTTGCGAAGTGGGAGAAGACGCCGCCTGTCAGAATAGCCAGCGCAGCCAGTGTGAAAATGACAACGCCGAGCGGTTTGGAGCTTCTTCCCGCACTGCTCTGTGCAATCAGATCCACGTCACGGATCAGTTCCGGTCTGGTCTCATAGACATAGGTCAGTACTGCCGCTGTGATCAGGCCTTCAACCAGGCCGATCGCCAGATGGATGGGCTGCATGAGCGCGCAGAACGCGCCGAAAGGAAGCGCTGTAATACCGGAAAGCGTAGTCTCCAGCACGACCGAGAAGGCGCCCATCTGCAGTGTCACGATGCATCCGATGAGGGACGCCGCAATGATCCTGGCTCTCTGCGCCTTGCGGGGTTCCATCTTGCCAAACAGGCTGCTCTTCATAATCGGCCGCCAGATCAGGTAATAGCCGATAAAGCACCCATAGAAGGCCATGTTCCATATGTTGGCGCCGAGCGCCATCAGCCCGCCGTCGGCAAAAAACAGACATTGGATCGTTAACACCACGATCATGGACAAAAAGCCGGCCTGCGGCCCCAGCAGTGCGGAAAGAAGCATGCCGCCGCACAAGTGGCCGGAGGACCCCGTGCCCGGGATCGTGTAGTTGATCATCTGCCCCGCGAAGACAAGCGCGGAGGCCACTGCCATAGTGGGGAGTTTCTGCGTATTTTCATCCTGGGTCAATGTTTTGACCGATAAGCCGGCTGCCGTTCCGGACGCCGCATACATGGTCGCAGCAACCGCGGGAGCCAATAAAGCGTCTGCCATATGCATAATTGAAATCTGCTCCTTTACGAGTTGTATCTGATTCAAGTTCCATAAGACCAGATCCGTGGAAATCCCTCTGCAGGACTTCGCATCCTGTCCCTACGTAAAGTTTATAATGGCGAACTCCCCTCTCACAAGCCCCCCAGGGGGATAGAATTTAGCGCATTACCTTGTTGACTTGTCTGACAGGCGATCCCTTTTTCCCTGCCGGGCGGCCCGATCCTTCTACTCCACTGACTTGAGCGATTCCACCATGTTGATCTTGCGAATGGAGAAGAAAGAGAAGAAATTGACGGACAAAGAGAATACGATCGTCAAAATCACAGCGTACACATAGCTCTTCATGTGCAGGCCCCGCCCGAAGATCATGTAATCCATGGAGATCGTATCGATCAGCCATCTGTGCAGCCAGTACCCGGCAAAGGTCCCCAGAAAGGCGCCCAGCGCGGTCAGAATGAGGTTCTCCCGGTATACATAGGAGGCTGTCTCGTTGTCGTAAAAGCCCAATACCTTCAGCGTCGCCAGCTCGCGGACCCACTCCGTCACATTGATGTTGGTGAGGTTGAACAGGACCAGGAAGGCCAGCATCGCGGCGGCCAAAATAATGATCCACACCACAATATCAAGGCTCTGCAGGCTCTCATGAAAATGCTCCCTTGTCTCATCCAGGCGGCTGTAGGTGATGACGCCTTTGAGGTCCGAGACTCTCCCGGCCACCTCTTTGGGATCCAGTTCGCGCCCCTCTGCTGCACCTTCCGCATTCGCGGTTTTGACCAGCAGCAGGTTGTTGGTGGGCCGCTCTCCGAACACCGTCTTATAGTAGGCGTGGGTCATGTAAATATGGTGGTTGACATAGTTCTCGCAAATGCCGCCCACGACCGCCTTATATTCCGCTTCGTCATTGTCAATGAGCGTGACGGTATCCCCCTCCTTGATGCCCAGAAGCGTGCTGAGCTTTTCGTCGATCACGATCGCCTCATCTGTGGGCGTCAATTTGGGAAGGTCTCCTACCGAGCCATAGCGCCGGAGGCCGTCGCCGCGCGGATAGAGATTGATGTAGTCGTCAAAGGTGTACTTCTGCGAATTCTGCGTGCTCTGTCCAGTGGGGTCGCCTGCCTCTGTCAGCCCGGCCTTGTCCCGGACGTATTTCCAATCGGCGGAGGCGTGCAAAACCACGTTCCCGACCGTTCCCTCTCCCGTGCGCACGTCGACCGTTTGCTCGTAACATCCCGTAAAATCGGCGATGCCGGGCTCATTGCGCAGTGCCGCAAGGAGCTCCGCGCGGTCCGACGGCGTCAGATCGCTGCTGATGGAAATCGCCGCATTATACGGCATCAGGTCGTCAAACTGCCAGGTGAGGACGTCGAAGATGGAATCTCTAAGTCCATATCCGGTCGCCAGAAGCGCTGTGCAGCCGGCGATTCCAACGATGGTCATCCAGAAGCGCTTCTTGTAGCGAAAGAGGTTGCGCGCACTGACTTTGCGGATAAAGGACAGCCTCTTCCAGATGAAAGGGATGTACTCCAAAAAGATCCGCTTGCCGGGCTTGGGCGCGCGGGGGCGCAGAAGCTCCGCCGGCTTGGACAAGAGTGTTGCATAGCAGGCGGCGTAGGCGGTGCCCGCTGTTGCAAGGACGGCCGCACCGACCGAATAGAGCGCCACAATGGGCGAAATCGTGACCTCGAGCTTCGGCAGCATATACATGATGCCCCACTCCCAATAGATCAGGGAGGGAAGCGCGATTCCGCCAAAAATCAGTCCGATCCCGCCGCCCAGCAGGCTGGCTGCCAGCGCATACCCGATGTATTTGATGGAGATAGACATAGTCGAGAAACCAAGAGACTTGAGTGTTCCGATCTCCGCGCGGTGGTCCTCTACCATTCTGGTCATCGACGTGAGGGAACTCAGGGCGGCGACCATGAAGAAGATCAGCGGAAAGACGTTGGCCAGATCGCTCATGCGCGAGGAGTCCTCCGAAAATTCCACATAACTGCGAATGGTATCGCGTCCCAATATATACCAGTCCCCGTTCGATCCCGTCAGTCCCTCCATAGCGCTCGCACCGGAGCTGCCGGACTCCGCAATCCCGGAGATGATCAGTGCGGCCAGATCTGCAAAGCTGAGATCCTCGCTCACCTGCGAACTGCGGATGCGCGCCCGCTCCTTGGCAAAGGGCTTGATCTCCTCGATAAAGGCGTCCACATGTTCCTCATAGGCGTCGTCTCTGTAGCAGTTATAGGCAGCGAGGCCCTCCAGTTCCAGAAAGATCTGCGAATAATAGTCCTGCGTAAAGCACTCTGCCGGCAGCGCCACAAATCCCGTGGTATCGCCGCTGCCCACGCTGGATTCCTCCCTGGTGCGGGAGATGTAGAGCGGACTTCTGGCAATTCCGACGATGGTATATGTGTGCCTTGTAGAGGAAGTTCCGCCTGCCGCCTTGCCCGTCTCTCCGCCTCCGCCGGATGTGCCGTCCGCACACTGCGCCAGCGGGTCGTCCTGCATCACACTGTTAAACGATTCCTTGGTGTCGATGGTGATCGTATCGCCGATCTCCTTGTGCATGGCCTCCAGAATTGTGACCTCGGTGATGCATTCGGAAGGCGTCTCCGGCATCCGCCCCTCCACAAGATCCAGCAGGTTCAAGGTCTGCGGAATCGAGAAGACAGTGACGCTGTCCTCCTCCAAAAGCGCGTCAAAAGAACGGCTGCCCTCCGCCGCACTCACACCGGGCAGCGCTGCCGCTGCCGCAAGATCCTCTTCCGTGAGGCCGAGCATGGAGATCAGCCGTACGTCCATAAATCGTTGTCTGTCATAATAGTGGTCCATGGTCGTCTGCATGTCCGGCGCGGTCATGCGCAGGCCAGCCAGAAAGCCGACGGCCAAAAAACTCATCACAAAAAGAGACAGAAAGCGCTTTTTCGTATGCAGGATTTCGCGCACCATATCGGTGATCAGTCTGCTTCTCGTCAAAATAACTCCTTTGATCGTTACTTTTTAAAAATCACGAATTTACTCAAAACATAGTTCAAGACAATGACGATGAAGTTGGCCAGTATTTTGACAATCATGTCGTTGAAGTGCAGGATGGTCACGAAAATGAGCATGATGGCCCAGTCCACGACGCCGGTGCCGATCCTGCAGGCGAAGAAGGATATGATCTCCTTCACGATTTCCTGTGTGCCGGTCGCCGCGCTGTGAAAGACCATACTGCGGTTGGTCACGTAGGCAAAGAAAACCGCCAGGGCCCAGGCCAGGATCGTGCCGACCATGACGTTGGTCCCCAGTAGGTGGACGCAGACCCAATAGGTGACAATGTTGACGACTGTCGTGAACACGCCGAAAACAAGATATAATATCACATCCTTATATTTTTCCCAGTACTCTCTGATCATGCTTTGTCTCCCGTCATTTCCTGGTGCAGCGCTTCCATCTCCTCGATTGCCTTTGCGAATACGTCCAGCGCCTCATCGATCGGCTCTGAGGTGGAGAGATCGACCCCTGCGATCTTGAGCAGGCTGACCGGATCCTTCGTGCAGCCGCCCGAAAGGAATTCCAGATAGGGCTTCACGGCCGCTTCGCCCTGCTCCAGAATGCGGTGCGCGATCGCGACAGACGCCGCGAAGCTGGTCGCATACTGGTAGACGTAGAAGTTGTAATAGAAGTGCGGGATCCTGCTCCACTCGTTCGCGATCAGGGGATCCGACACCATCTCCGGGCCAAAATACTGCTTGTTCAGGTCCAGATACGTCTCGCACAGCGTGTCGGCTGTGAGCGGAATGCCGTCCTCCGCCATCTTGTTGGTCTTTCTCTCAAACTCCTCGAACATGGTCTGGCGGTATACGGTTCCCTTGAAGCTCTCCAGATAGTGGTTGAGAAGATAGGCTCTCTCTCGGGGATCGGTGGCCCGTGAGAGCATATATTCCAGAAGCAGGATCTCGTTGGTCGTAGAGGCGACCTCCGCGACAAAGATCTTGTACTTGGAATTTAAGTGAGACTGGGCATGCTCGGAATACCATGTGTGCATGGAGTGACCCATCTCATGGACCAGCGTGAACACGTCGTTGAGCGTGTCCGTGTAGTTGAGCAGCATATAGGGGTGTACGCCGTAGACGCCGGAGGAATAGGCACCGGAACGCTTTCCTTCATTCTCGTAGACGTCGATCCAGCGCTCCTCATAAGCCTTCTTTACGATCGACAGATACTCTTCTCCCAGAGGGGCCAGCGCTTTCAGAGAGATCTCCTTGGCCTCTTCATAGGTGAATTTACGGTCAAAATCTGCCACCATGGGCATATATACATCGTACATGTGCAGCTCATCCAGACCAAGCATCTGCTTGCGAAGCGCCACATAGCGATGCATGTAACCAAGGCCGCGGTGAACGCTGTCAATCAGTCGGTCGCAGACGGCCGGATCCACGTTGTTCTCATCCACCGCCGCTTCGAAGGTCGACCCGTATTTTCTTGCGCGGGCATAGAAGATCTGCTGCTTGACTTGTCCGTCATACAGGGCCGCCCAGGTGTTCTTGAATTCGCCGTAGCGGGTATAGAACTTCTCGAAGACCTCTTTTCTCAGCTCTCTGTCCGGAGACATCTGCAGGGGAACGAAACGTCCGTTGGAGATGGTGATCTCATTGCCGTCTCTGTCTGTGACAGACGGGAACTTGAGATCTGCGTCGGCAAGCATTCCAAATCCGTTGGACGCCGTCTGCGCCATTTCGCCGGCCGACGCCAGAAGCTGTTCCATCTCCTTGCTCAGTGTATGGTCTTTTCTGCGGCGGATCTCCCGGATCGTGACGTCGTAGTCCGCAATGGCCGGCACTTCCTCGTAAAAGCGCGCCAGTACATCCTCCGGAATATCGAGGATCTCGGGTTCCATAAAAGCGAGTTCCTCACTGATCCTAACTGCAGCGCTCTGCACCTTAAGTTCCAGTGACTGATAATGGGAGTCTCCTGTGTCCTGGTCCTGGCGCATAAAGGAATAGCCGCTGACGCGGTCCAGCTTCAGTGAGCAGTCATCATATAAGCGCAGTGCGTCATAAAATCCCTGTGCGCTTTCGGCCAGGTGCCCTTCAAAACCGGCGATCTTTGCTGCCAGTTCCTTGGCCTCCTGCAGTTCCTTCTCCCACAGCTCTTCATTCTCATAAATATCTTCCAGGCGCCATGTCAGTTCTGTGGCGACCTCATCTCTCTTTAATAATCGGTCATTCATAGTTGTTGCTCCTTTCGTATTACCCATGATATCACACTCATGCAATAAAAAAACACTCCCCACTCCTGTCAAATTGGAAGTGTTCCCCAAGTCCTTCATGGTATACTTGATGTAACGAATATCCTGTGATGAACGACAGGCGATTTGCAGATAATTGTTTGTAATAGTCTGTGTTTTCAGATAATTTAAACTAACGCTTGATTATTATCAGAACTTTGCTATAATAAAATCAACAAAAGAAAAGGGATTGCTAAAGCGGCTGAATAGCCTGAACCGTATAATCAGAATAAAAATCAGCCAATAAAGTAAAGGAGGTCACGTAAATGAAATTGCAGGTATTTTCCGAATAGGGATATCCGATGACGAGAAAGTCGGATATCCCTTTTTTATTGCCTTTTTTTATTTGCTTTTAATGCACAAAGCGAGCCTTGCAAGCAAGACTCGCTCTCCGAATTCTATTACAGCATTTACAGCGTCGTAAATGTCCCGCAGTAGGGGCACTTGACCGTTTCGCCCTCGGTACCTGTCAGCGTCGCGCCGCAGGAAGGGCACTTGATGGAAACCTGCTCGGTTGACTTGATCCCCAACGTTTTCTTAAAGCTCTTGATCGTGCTATTGACGGACTCCGCCATTGCAAGAGTCTCGCCAACCCAGGCAAACTCATCCCTTTCTACCTTTACGCCCGTGATGATTTCTGTAATCTCGTCGATCCACTTCTGGACATCGCTCTCCCACTCAAATCGAAAGCTCTCTGTCCCCTTGTTAAAATACAGGTCCAGCGCATAGGTCACATTGTCAGGCCTGCCGATCTTAGCCTGCACTTGACCGTTCACGACCCGCAGATCGCTGAGCGGATATTTGACCACTTCTTCTGTATTGCCAAAAAATCCCTTCTTCACCAGAATAATGTTCTGATTTGTCAGGATCAGTTCGTTGTTGCCAGACCAGAATCCGCCGTATCCGATTTTACTGATTCTGTCTACGATTGTTTCATCTGCATTTAAATTGAATTCGTTTTCCATGTTTTCCCCCTCCAATCCTGATCACTCGTTCCACGCCCCATATTTCTCCAGCACGCTGACGAATGCTTCCAGGCCTTCTCTGTCTTCTTCTGTAAAACGCCCCTTTAAAGGGCTGTCGATATCAAGGACTGCCGTGACCTTACCCTGTCTATCATGGATCGGCACGACGATCTCCGCATTGGATGCGCTGTCACAGGCGATATGTCCCGGAAAAGCGTGCACGTCCGGGACCAGCTGCGTACGGTCTTCAAAGGCCGCCGTTCCGCAGACGCCGCGTCCCCAGGGAATGCGAATACAAGCTGTCTTTCCCTGGAAGGGACCAAGAACAAGTTCCGGAGCTTCTTTGCCACTTTTCTTTGCTCCACTCTCCTGTGTCCCACTTTCCTGCACACCACTTCCCAGCCCCAGCTCCGCTCCATCTGCACTCTCCGTCTTCTCTCTTCGCAAGTAGAAGCCTGCCCAGTTCACATCCCCCATTGCATCCTTGAGCAGCGCAGAGGCGTTGGACAAAAGCGGCATGGGTGCCGGATCCGTCAGAGCAAATTCTCTAAGCTGCGCCGCCAAGAGCTCGTAGTCCGGCGCGGGGCGCTCGGGAGCACGTGTGATCAGCGGCACATCTCCTGTATCCACTGCCTTGACCAACACTCCATTATCTGACACCGCCATCCCCTCTTCGGCTTCCCTATTTCCAATCCGCTCCTCCGCCTTCATCTTCGCGTAGTAGTGATAGAAGAGCTGCAGGTATTCCTGCTCCACTTCCTGGAAAGGCCTGTACTCATAGTCAGGAACGATATGGAATTGCGGGTCTTCCTCGCTCTGCTCGTTATGGAGCAGTTCCTTGAGGTCATAGAAAAGGGCTCCATCGTCGATTTTTTTGACAAGGCGCTCCTCTTCCTCTGTCAGTGTTGTCCCCAGATAGCGCTCGTAGATCAGCGTCAGCAGGCGACCCTCATGGACCCTGTATCCAGGTAGTTCCTTCTTGAAGGGGCGCGGAACATCCGATAGATAGCACTCGCTGGCGTCATGAAGAAGGCAAGCCAGCACAAGTCGGGCCGGCCATTCTCTGGCAGCTGCTTCCCGCGCGCAGAAAATGCAGTGCTCTGCGACGGACCAGAATTTTGACACGTGTCCGTTTCCCCGGCAGAGGAAAGAAAGCGCGTGAGCAATGTCCTCGATGCAGATTCCCTCCGCATCCGGCTGCGCCGGATAGAAACGAATTCCTATATAGGTTGTGATATAGTCAGGCATATTCCACTCCTTCACTTATGTCTCAGATACTCCGCCGAAACCGGAAATTCAAAATAAGTGTCCGGGAAAGGCTCATCCCGCAGTGTGAAGTGCCACCACTCGCAATCGATGGGCTCAAATCCATTGCGGATCATGACATTCCGAAGCTGCATGCGGTTCTCATACTGCTCCTCTGTGATGCCCTTGTAATCCGGATGCGATACCTCGCTGAACATATCGAAAGGGCTTCCCATATCCACTTCCTTGCCGGTCTTCATGTCCAGAAGCGTCAAGTCGACCGTGCTTCCCCTGCTGTGACTGGACTTGCTGGCAATGTAGCCCTTCATGAAAAGCTCCTGCTTCTGCAGATCCGGGTAAAAGTAAGGCTTCATACGAATATCCGTGTCTTCGATCCCCCACAGCACAAAGTGTTTCACCGCGCTGGCAGGCCTATAGGCATCGAAAACCTTCAGGCGATATCCCTGCACATTCATCTCATTGCTCACCGATTTGAGAGCGCGCGCCGCCTGCTTGGTAATGATCGCGCAGGGTTCCTCATATCCGTCAATCCTCTCGCCGATAAAATTATAGGTGGAATAGTAGCGGATTTCCTGCACGATAGCCGGAACATAATCCGCCAGAAGTACAAAGGCCGACGGATCCATCGTCACCTGTTTCTCATAATTAATTGCCATTTTATTGCCCTCTTTTTCTCAGGGTTTCATACCATTTAACACGTATTCTCTCAGCGTCTAGCACCGTTTTACACGTGTTTCCCAACACTTTTGCGTATTCTCTCATCTGCAGGTTTTCACTCCGCAATCATGTCGCCAACAATCACGCCGCCCCCAAGCACCACGTCGCCGTCATAGAGGACGACGGACTGGCCGGGCGTAATGGCCCGCTGCGGCTCGTCAAAGACCACCTTCAGAAGATCCTCCTCCGGCTGTGTGACCGTGCAGGGCTGCTCCTTGTGGCGGTAGCGGATCTTGGCGCTGCATCGAAGCGGAGTCTCAATGCGGTCCATGGCAATCAGATTGACTTTTCTAGCGTACAGCGTCGTCTTCATCAAGTCGTCGTTGCTCCCAATGGTGACCGTATTGCTCTCCGGATCGATCCCGGTGACATATAAGCGGTTCGCCGCCGGAAGCCCCAGTCCCCTGCGCTGCCCCAGCGTGTAATGGATGATGCCCTTGTGGCGCCCTAGCACGTTGCCCGCCGTGTCCACAAAATCCCCCGCCGGGCACTCCTTCTCGCTGTAGCGCTCGATAAAGCCGGCATAATCACCATCCGGGACAAAGCAAATATCCTGACTATCATGCTTCTGCGCATTGCCAAATCCGCTCTCCGAAGCAATCTCCCTAGTCGTGTGCTTGTCCTGCTCCCCCAGCGGAAACTGCACATGGGCCAACTGCTCCTGTGTCAAAACATAGAGCACATAACTCTGGTCTTTGGCCAAATCCAATGCCTTCAGCAGCTGATATCGTCCGCTCTCCTCATCAAAACGAACCCTCGCATAGTGCCCGGTCACCAACAGATCGCAGCCAAGCTCCTTCATCTTCTCATACAGGTGCTGGAATTTGAGCTTCCGATTGCACTCGATGCAGGGATTGGGCGTGCGCCCGTGCAGGTACTCGTCGATAAAGGGCTCGATCACTTCCTGGCGGAACAGATTCTCATAGTGCACGATATGATAAGGAATGCCTATCTTCTCGGTCACGCCGCGCGCGTCCTGCGTGTTCTCCAATGAGCAGCAGGTGTCCATCAGGTCCATGCCCACCACGTCATTTTCATAGAGCCGCATGGTGCAGCCCACACACTCATACCCGCGGCTTGCCATCATCTGTGCAGCCACGCTGCTGTCCACGCCGCCGCTCATTGCGATTAGTGCTCTCATCCTGTCTATTCCTTTCCATTTTCCAGTCTAACCAGAATTCCCAGACTCTTCAGCCTCTCCCAGAAATCCGGCAGGCTCTTTGCAACCGCTTCCGCGCCGCTGATCGATCCCCCCACCTTGGAAAGCAGCACTGCCAGTGCCATCACGATTCTGTGATCGCCATGCCCCCGCAACGTCTCCGACGGCGTCCCAACGCCCGCTGCCACACGGATTTCATTGTCTGCCAGCTCTATTTTGGCGCCCGCCTTCTCCAGCTCCTCTTTCATGGCCGCCCCTCGGCTGCTCTCCTTGAATCGGAGCCGCGCCGTTCCAGTGAATCTGGCGCCGTGCCGCATTGCTGCAAGAACCATCAGAACAGGTCCCAGATCCGGGCAGTCCGTGAGGTCGATCTCCGCGAATCCCCCCTCAATCTGGTCAAAACACCGCCCATACACACGATCTCCCTGCACACTCTCCTGGGACAGCCCCTCCACAGTCACATCTCCGCCGATCAAGTTAAAGGCCTCGAAAAAGGCTGCGTTTGAGTAATCGCCCTCGATCTGCGCGTCCTGCGGGCAATATTGCTGCCTGCCGGGAATGTCAATAGTGCGCTCATCCTTCCATGCGGTGTGAACGCCAAACTTCCGCAGTGCCTGTATGGTCATATCGATATAGGGTCTGCTCTCCACCGGTCCGATCAGCCGAATCCTGCTGTCATCTGATAAAAGCGGTAGCACAAAAAGCAGTCCGCTGATAAACTGACTGCTCACGTTGCCAGGTATTTCATATTGGCCTGCCGCAAGGGTCCCTGCCACCTGCAGGCTGTTCTTCTCTTTGAGGAACATCAGGCCCTGCTCTTTACAGATCCTCTCATAGACCTTCAGCGGCCTCTCGAAGAGCCTCTCCCTCCCCGTCAGCACATGGTTTGTGCCATCCATGAGGCACAAGGGAATCAGAAATCGCAGTGTGCTGCCGCTCTCCCGGCAGGGGAGGATGGATGTGGCGGGTTCACTTCCGCCCCGACATGCGATATCCGTCCCCCGCACAATCGCGTTTCCGTCCTGGCAAGTGATGTCCGCTCCGAGCGTCCGCAGTCCGTCGATCGTGGCCAGAATGTCCTGTGAGAGATCAATTCCATGAATCGTGCTGGTTCCTTCCGCCAGTGCGGCGCAGATCAGCATTCTGTGCGCCATGCTCTTGGAGGGCGGCGCCGTAATCCTGCCTCGCGCGGTAGAAGGCTGTATCCTAACTAACAAGTCTGTATCCCCTCTCTTGCAACGCTTTCGTACCTCTTTACCGTGCTTCATGCCTCATAGCGCTTTCACACCTCTCTGAGGTAATCCGTTCCATAGCGAAGCGCCAGCATATCGCAGAGTACAATCGCCGTCACACTGTCCACAACGACTCTGGCTCTGTGCACGATCGCCGGATCATGCCTTCCGCTAATCTGCAGCTTCTCCTCCTGCCTGCGCAGGAAGTCCACAGTATCCTGTTCCTTGTAGATGGAGGGCGTCGGCTTCACGGCACATCGGAACAGGATCGGCATACCATTACTGATTCCGCCGTTGATCCCGCCGTTGTGGTTGGTTCCGGTCACAATGGCGCCGTTCTGTACGGCAAAGCTGTCATTAGCTTCACTCCCCCGCATGTCCGCCATTGCAAATCCGCCGCCGAATTCTACGCCCTTGATGGCAGGAATACTGAACAACGCGTGGGACAGAACGCCTTCGAGGGAATCGAACCAGGGCTCTCCGACGCCTGCCGGAAGTCCTGTCACGGCCGTCTCCAGTACGCCTCCGACGCTGTCGCCTTCTGCGGCGGCCTGTTCGATGGCGGACTGTATTTTGACGCCGATGGATTCATCCAAGACCGCAAAAGCGCGCCCAGCGAGCGCCTCAATATCGCGCTCCATGTTCTCAAACCCGCGGTCCGCGATTCCAGCGCACCTTGCGATATGGGTTCCGATCCGGATGCCCTTCTTCTCCAGCGCCAACTGGGCGATCGCGCCGGCTGTCACGAGAGGCGCCGTCAGACGGCCGCTGAAATGCCCGCCGCCGCGGTAATCCTCGTACCCTCCGTACTTGCAGAACGCCGCATAATCCGCATGCCCGGGGCGCGCCAGAAACCTCGTAGACTCATAATCTCTGCTGCGGACATTCTCATTAGGGATCAAAACACAGATCGGCGTACCCGTCGTGTGCCCCTCGAAGACACCGCTCACGATCCGAAAGTGGTCCGGCTCCACACGACCCGTCGAAATCTTGCCGATGGGCCGGCGCAGGGCCAGCTTCTGGGCGATGTATGCCTCGTCCACCTCGATTCCGGGCGCAAATCCATCGAGAACCACGCCGATCTCTTCGCCGTGGCTCTCTCCGAAAAGCGTTATAGAAATGCTGTTTCCAAAGGTGTTCTTCATGCTTTCCTCCGTATGGAATCGCTTTGTATCACTCAACGCTTGCCGCCTCGGAACATGATCTTCCTTGCAATATCAATTCCAATCTTGTAGGGAAGCGGGCGCAGCGCCTTATCGGCTTCCTTGAGCTTCTCCCTGATCGGAATGTTCTGGGGGCAGTGCTGCTCGCACTTGCCGCACTGGACACACTGCGTGGCAAAGGGCGGCTCCTTGGAGAGCGCCACCGTCTGCGCAAACTGGAAGCGGCCACCGGATTTTGACTCAGTATACATAGCATTGTAGCAGCGGAAAATGCCGGGGATGTCCACGCCCTTGGGACAGGGCATGCAATAGCGGCAGCCTGTGCAGCCGACCTTCTCCTTCTCGCGGATCCGCGCCTTGATTTCCTCCAAGGTCCGAAAATCCGCCTCCGTCATGCTGCCTGCCTCCGCCTCCGAGGCAATCCTGCAGTTCTCCTCGACCATCTCCACGGAATTCATGCCGGACAGAACGACGGTCACCTCTTTCTGGTTATAGAGCCAGCGGAGTCCCCACTCGGCGGCAGACCAGTCACGTCCGCTCTTCTTCATGGCGTCCCGCGCGCCCTGCGGCAGCATGTTGACCAGCTTGCCCCCGCGGAGGGGTTCCATGATCACCACCGGAATGCCCTTTGCGGCAGCCGCCTTGAGGCCCTTGACACCCGCCTGCGACACCTCGTCGAGGTAATTGTACTGAATCTGGCAGAAATCCCAGTCATAATCGACCAGGATTTTTAGAAAATTCTCCGTATTTCCGTGATAGGAGAACCCGATATTGCGGATTGCACCCGAGGCCTTCTTCTCCCGAATCCAGTCCAAAATACCGACCTGCTTAAGCTTCTCCCACATGGCCACATCGGTCACATGGTGCATCAGATAATAATCGATATAAGAGGTCCTAAGCCTCGTCAGTTCCTCGTCAAAGTGCTTGTCCACAGCCTCAATATTGCGGATCAGAAATTGCGGCAGCTTGGTCGCAATGTGGACCTGATCCCGGATGTGATTGCGCTCCAGGATCTGCCCCAAAGCCTCCTCGCTTCCAGGATAAATGTACGCGGTGTCAAAATAGTTAACGCCCGCCCTATACGCGGTCATCAGTTCCTTCTCCGCCTTATCAATATCGATACTGTTTCCTTTTCTCGTAAAGCGCATGCAGCCATACCCCAGGATCGACAGTGGATTTCCATATTTGTCGTTTCTGTATTGCATAGCATTCCTCTCCTAGTCAGTCTTCCGGCTATTGACCCGTCAAAATCTCTATACTTTATTCTAAACAGAGGGCCCCCGCTAGTGCGGCGGGAGCCTCTATCTTTACTTACTCTGTTACTTCCAGGAGCTCAATTCGGAAGTTCAGTTCTTTGCCTGCCATCTCGTGGTTTGCGTCGAGCGTAATATTCACGTCGTCCTTAGCTGTGACAGTTACAGGGAAGGGCTGACCCATCATGTTTCTCAGGTAGACTCTCTCACCCACGTTCAGGTTCTCGGAACCGGGGAGCTGTGCGATCTCGATGGTGATGATCGCCTCGGGATCGGTCGGTCCATAGGCCTCCTCGGGCATCAGGTGCACATCAATAATCTGGCCGACTTCCATGTCTGCTACAGCCTTGTCAAAACCCTTAATCATCATGCCTGCGCCGCAGACAAATGCCAGAGGCTCGCCGCGGTCATAGGAAGAATCAAACTGAGTGCCATCGTCAAAGGTTCCTCTGTAGTGGACCTTCACGTTTTTGCCAGCATTCTTGCCTTCTACGGTAAGTCTTCTGCCGCCTCCGCAGCATCCGCCGCCATTGCCGCCACAGCACTCATGCTCTTCGCCTTCCTCGTGGCCGTGACCGCCACAGCACTCGTGATCTTCGCCCTCACCGTGGTGGTGACCGCACTCATGGCCTTCGCCGTGGTGGTGATGATCGCAGTTTGCGCCTGTGTCCACAAGCTCACCGCGCAGATATGCAGCTACTGCCTCGTCCGCGTTGCCGGAAGCGCCGGCGCAGACCTCGATGCCCGCATTGGTGAGCGCGTTCAGGGCGCCGCCGCCAAGACCGCCGCAGATCAGAACCTGGATATCATGGTTTGCCAGAAGTCCTGCCAGTGCGCCGTGGCCGATTCCATCCGATCCAATGACTTCACTGGATACGATGGCGCCGTCCTCTACCTCATATACCTTGAAATATTCTGTTCTTCCAAAGTGCTGGAAGATATTGCCGTTTTCGTATGTTGTTGCGATTTTCATTGTAATTTCCTTTCAGCTTGATTTCGTAAACATCTGTTGTTAATAGTAGCACAGTAAACTTTCCGGCAAAAGTCTATTTTGCTTTACAGAGCATGTCTTGCGCCTCCGTCTTGGCAAAAATGATATAATAAAGAGACAGCACATAGTTTTTTATCGAATAACAGAAAAGCAGCGCAACGTGTTCGCCGATTAATGGATTAGCAGCCCAACGTTTTTCATCGAATAATCATTCGGAGGGACCAATACCACCATGAGTACACCTAAAGACTTACTGCAGAATCGATACCGCTTACGCACTGTCCTTGGAACCGGCGGATTCAGCACCATCTATCTGGCCATCGACGAAACCACCGGCAAAGAGGTTTCTGTCAAAGAATTCACCGCCGAGCACATGGATGGCCTGGCCACGGTGCTCCGCAACAACGCCTATGACATCGCCAGCCAATCGGAGCCGCAGCCGGTGCCCGATCCCTCTTCTATATCCGGAGAGGAAAAGCTCTCCCGCGGGCTCATGCAGATCCGCCGGGAAGCGCAGATGCTGGATTTCTTAAAGGATGTGCACGGCGTTCCCGGACACATTGAGACCTTTCAGGAGAATAACACCTTCTACCTGGTCAAAGAATACCTGGAGGGCATGACCTGTCGCGAATATATGGACCGCTTCCGCGGCCGTCTTCCCTTCACGCTGGCCCTCTATATCATGAAAGGCACGCTGGAAATTCTCAAAGGGACCCACGCCCGAGGCTATATCCACTGCGACGTCAGTCCCATCAACAGCTTTCTGTGCCGGGATGGCGGCGTCTATCTGATCGACTGGGGCAACGCGGCAGACTTGCACGGCAGTATGGAGGACCACGTCGTCCGTCAGGCCGTCAACGTGCGCTATGCGGCGCCGGAGCAGCAGATCAGCGGCCGCCAGCTCACCCCCGCCACAGATCTCTATTGTCTGTGCGCCACCATCTACGACGCGATCTGCGGCGAACCGCCCAGACAATGCGTGGAGCGCCTGCGGGGCGAGTCGCTCGTTCCACCGAGCATCCACGTCAGCGACCTGCCGCCCTTCGTCACAGACATCCTTATGAAAGGGCTCTTGCTGGATCCCGCCGAGCGCCAGCAGAGCGCGCAGGAAATTCTGGACGTCATAGACCGCGAAGTCGTCTTCAGCGTGACGCCCGTCGCCGGAACCGGAAATGCGTCCGTTTCCGCAAGACTTGTCAATGAGAAGCGGAGCCCCTTCGGATTCTTGACGTCACGGCGGATCCGGCGGCCTACTGTACTGTAGTCACAAGAGAAGGGCAATCCGACACTTTTCGCCCGCCATCACTCCATCGCAGCGTGAACTACCCACCGCCTACGCATAATCGCTTAGAGGCGGGGGCTTCGTGCCGCTTACGCGGTCACAGGGCAGACACATGCCCGCTGTCCCGTTTGAC